>CBDUGK010000048.1:0-27918 GCA_965366875.1 uncultured Desulfobulbaceae bacterium
CTGGCGGTTTCACCTGCCATGATTTTCATCAGTGTCGACTTGCCGGTGCCGTTTACACCGACGAGACCGATGCGATCTCCGGGATAGACGACAACTGATACGTCTTTAAACAGGTGCTTGCGGCCGTATCTAATATCGAGATGATTAACCGAGAGCATGCCTGATCTCTCCCCGCGCCATGGCTTTCTCAGTGTTCAGCTCAATACTGCAGCCGGGAAAGAGCTGCTCGAGCCGTTTCATATTGGACCTCTTCATACCGACAAACGAAGAAAGGTCCCGCTCTGAAATGGTAACGCTGATCCTCCCCTCCCCGCCCATCGTGCTGACTATCTTCCTCATCCTTTGAAGCCAGATCCTGCTCACCACCAGCTCCCCGAACGCCTGGTGATAGGGACCGGCGATCACCCTTGTTTCCAATGTCTCTGAAGGCTGCAGCCCCATGCGTATTACCTCTATTCCCTCTTTAACGAAAAGACTGCGGGCCCGTGCAGTAAGTGCAATTGCCCGGTTCATGCTCAGCGGCTGATAGGCTGATGCGTTGTATAAGCGCTCCAGACCGGTGTTGCTGATAACCAGAGCCGGGTAGATGCGGACAAAATCGGGTGCAAGTCGAATCACCTGATGAACCGTCTGCATAAAGATCCTGGTTGTTTCACCCGGAAGACCCGGCATCAACTGAACGCCCAGTGAGAATGGACGCGCTTTTAACCGGGCTGCGGCCAATCGCACATCAGCGGCGCTATGTCCACGCTCCGAGAGCTCAAGCACCTTGTCGTTCATTGACTGAACACCGAGCTCCACCGTCCTTACCCCGAAATTCCATAAAAGCTCGCCGATCTCATCAGTGATACAATCCGGTCTCGTGGAGAGACGAAGCGAGGAAATATCCCCCCTGTCCAGATACGGTTTTGCACCATCAAGAAGTGTTATCTGAACCTCTTCGGGAAGACAGGTAAACGATCCGCCGTAAAAAGCAAGCTGGATCCGGCTCGCCCCTTCAAAACGGCTGAGCCAGAGCTCAATGGTTTCACGGAGCCGCTTCTGCTGCCCGGCATACGTACTCTTTTCTGCCCCCGCAATGGCATTCTGGTTGCAAAACAGGCAGCGATGGGGACAACCGAAATGTTCGATGAAAAAAGGAATGATGGCAGCCATTCTCAGTCCAGCGCTTGCGCTTCCATTTGTTCAAGTGCCGCCGCCGCCGCCCGTTGTTCAGCCTCTTTCTTCGAACGGGCGCTGCCGGCACCCAGCACTTCATCCCGGAAGAGAACAGACACACTGAAGCGTTTTTTATGGGACGGTCCTTCCTCGTGATCAAGGCGATAGGTCGGAGCCTCGTTGAACTTTTCCTGCAGTTCTTCCTGTAACCTGCTCTTGGCATCTGCAATAAGCAGTTCTTTTTTCTTGCTCTCTATTTCGGGAGCAAAAAGATGCTCGACCAGATCAGCTGTCTGCTCGTAGCTGCTGTCTTCAAACACTGCTCCGATAACCGCCTCAAAAGCACAGGAGAGAATTGACGATTTGTTTCTTCCGCTGGAGGCATCTTCACCTTTGCCAAGGCATAGAAATCTGCCGAGATCGATAGAGCGCGCCATTCCTGCCAGATGAGTCTCATTTACAAGCGATGCCCTGATCCTGGTCAACTCTCCCTCGCGCAGCAGGGGATAGCGCTTGCTCAGGGTGTAACCGATAACCAGATCAAGAACCGCATCGCCGACAAATTCGAGAATTTCGTTACTGTTAACTCCCTGGTCCTGTTCAAAGGCATAGGATGAGTGAACCAGGGCTTTCTGCAGCAAACGCAGATCGGTAAAGCGATAGCCGATACGCTGCTCGAGTTCTGTCAGATCCTGCTTGTTATCATTTACCAGAATGTCTATGTTTAAGCCCATCGGCCACATTTCCTCTTGTCAAATGGTCCAGCTATGGTATAAAGAACGGTCTCATAGCCAAGCGTACGGCGGCGTAGCCAAGTGGCTAAGGCAGTGGTCTGCAAAACCATTATTCAGCGGTTCGAATCCGCTCGCCGCCTCCAATAATAGTAAGGGGTTACAGGTCAGCGACTTGTAACCCCTTTTCTATTTGATACCAAACTGCTGCCGGTTGAAAAGAGAGCTGCTCCCATTTTGCCGCAGTCTCTTCATTCTCCGCCTTCGGCAGATGGTATAAGTGTCCAGCGCAATCACGAACGTACTGTATCCATTTGTGCCTGTATGTACTTTATATTTACTTCGAGGTCAAATTGAAGTGCTCAAGAAAAAACAGACGTTGGCTGAAATGTAACGTAAAATTCAGCGATCTGCAAAGCGAATCCGCGCAAGCCTCTGGAATGAATAATTATTTTGATTGAAGTGGTCAGCTCATTGTTGGGTCAGATCCACACTGACAACTCTTCCGCCATATTCATGCACCGAATCGTGTGCACGGATTGTAACCTTTTCTATGTTTTCAGGAATTTCAACCCCTGTAAGACTTCTTGTGAAGGGCTGTTCGTTGACATGAGGGTGATGAAGGATCCTTGTTCCCAGAATCACACCTTTCTCATCAAGAATTTCCCATTTGTCTGCATAATGATCCCAGCCTGTATCTGCATGTTCAACGGTTGCGTCAAAAATATAGGTCGTATCTGTGCTCCTGGAGACCTTCACATGTAAAACATCAGCCTCTCCGGCAAATGCTGATGAAACAAGAAACGTGAAGAGTATTGCAAGCCAGAAAAAGTTATTTTTCATCGTAATTTCAATTATTTTAATTGTAATGTTACTCATGAGCCGTAAGATTTTTTGCGTTGGCTGAAACGATGCTCCAGGTATATTCTCCCCAGCTGTTGTCCCAAAGAGAGCCTGACTCTGATCTTACTTTGCGTTTCTCCCGGAGTCAATTCAACAATGGATCGCACCGATTGTCACGGTGAAAACCCGCATTGATGGTATCCAACGGCAACAACCCGTAAAAAACATGTGCACAGAGTTGCCTGCCAAACCTGTCACCGAGCACATTTTGCCGGAGTCGATGGAACCTGATTTCCTGGGACTGATCTACAGCACAGGCTCCCGGTACACTGCCTGAACTACTGGATACACCGTCGGTGCCGATGTCAACAACGGGCGTGGTGAATTATTGGAATTGTAAGGAATAGAGCAGGGAATAAACCCAGCATCACCTATTTTCTTGGTGATACGAGTTATTTGTCAGATTAGACATCTTTACAGTCAAAACCGCAGTGATACCAGCTGGACCGCCATCGCTGACAGTGACATCACCTTGTAGAAAAATACCTGCAAAGATACACTCCTGTGAATTTCATTCATTGAACACAGATACAGGAATGAAATTCACAGATACATTATTTCCGCTCATAGCTTGTTAAAAGAATCATGATCTTATGATAAGTTGCTCACTTTGACTGTTTTCTTCTCCTTGTTTACATAACGGTAAAAAAGAGGGAACGCAACAAAGAACGCTACGCATATAATGTATTCAACTCCCTTGATCTGGGTATAAAAATCAACGAGCGTGTGTATAGGATTGATCATGCCACTGGCAACCAGATATTGCCTCGCCAATTCAGTGACCTGCCAATTTGCCTGCTGGAGTCCGCCTATCAAAGCGGCAACTGCCCATACACCAAACGTGATTCCTGTTCCAGCCATTACTATTCCAACCATCTTCATGCTTTTTCCTATCATGTCTTTCTCCTTTGATGCCTTGTTTGAGTCGCCGACATTACCCTTTGGCTCGTCTTGAATCGACAGGTATCAATCACACGTCGTTAATGCTATCAATACTAGAAACCAGTAATTGCAGTAAAATATCCTTTTATCATTTTGAGAGGCCCGAAATTTACCAGTGCGGCAACTAAACAGGTAAGTCCCCAGATTCCAATCAGTGCACTCAACACAGCGCCAACCTTAAAACTAAAACCCATTATTTCTTCAGTAACATCTACAGTGATATTGTCGTTTATGGCGGTTTTGGATTTCATAATGTCCTCCTGGTCAGTGGGTTGATTGATGTGATCTTTTGATCCTTGTTTGTCTTTTTATTTGCAGGCCATGTGCCAGAAAACAATATATTAACTAACATATTGATAATATTATATTAATCTGTTATTTTTGCTGATCATGAGGAAAAGCAACGGTGGTGTCGCGATCATAAGTGTTGCATAAAGCAGGGAATGCTGTGCAACACTTATACACTACTGTTGTATATCGTTGTGGATAGGGATCAGGGGAAGGTGGTTTCGGAATGGATCTGAGTGTATGAAGAGCTTCTCCAGAACAAGGTCCCACAGAGCAGCATTCTCGTGTGTAATAGGCTGCGAATGTTACTTATCAGCCTGTCTGAGGATGAAACGATAGGTAAGTTTTTGATCTTCTGCCCTTGAGACTTCAAAATCGCTGTCGTAGCAGCCTAATAACCCTTTACAGATACGCTCGCGCATATGCGCTGCTGCATCCCGGCCGGAAGCAGACAGTTCCCCTGGTTTTGGTTGTAAGATCATTTTTATGATTACCTCTGCTTCTGATTGTATGCCTGCTTGTATGTACACTTTCCTGAATATGCAGGAGCCAATATCACGACCGGGCTGGGGGATGACTTGTTCCGCCTGGAGGGCCATGGCGAGAAAAAGATCTCTTCCGGTAATAGTGACAGGGGGAAGCGGTAGTAGCGTATTTGTCTCCAAAATTTGAGAAATTTCAGGGAACTGTAGTGCAAGCCAGGAAACCAGAAGTGTAATAGCATCTTCTACAGTAGCAGCAGGCTTAGAGTACAATTGCTGCAGCGACCTGAGGCGGTTTACCGTAGCTGCAATCTTCTGCCCACTTTCCCAGAGATCTCTCACAACCTTAAGGTTTTCACTTTCCTGCAGATCGAGGTTGCTCTCCTGATCCCGCAGAATTTGAGCGCAGTTGATGATGCCGTTGGCATGATTCATAATATCATGACATCCTCGATGCGGTGGAAGCTCATTCAACAAGGAGAGACTTGCTACACGAAGCTCCTCGAGTCCTAAGCCGATCTCGCCAGTGTTTTCCAGAGCTCTATGGGAATCAAGGCACTCGAGAAATCGAAGCAAGGTGCTCAGCGCACCCATTTCCTGGTCAGAAAATGATTCGGGGTCATCACTGAGGATCGTTACTATACCGGCCAGGCCGGAAGCAGAAGATATGGAAAAACAGATTCCGGCATGTATTTCGCCTGAATAGAGAAAACTTTTCCTGATCCGTGAGAACGTCAGATCATCTGTTTCGCGAAAGACAAGAACTCCTCGACGCTCTACGTCTTCACGCAGATAATCTGGTATATTTTTGCTCATTTCACCATCATTAAAGAAAGATAGTGATACCTGCTTGTAGCGCGGATGTTGCTTTAGCAGTGGAACAGCAAGTTTCCAGACCGTTCCTCCCGTTTTATCCTGAAGGCATGCAGTTGGATCAGGATCAGGTATTGTTTTGAGGATGTTTTTATACAGCGTGCAGACAGCAAGTTCGGTTCGAAACCTCTGGCCGAAGTCTGTTATTGCGAGAAGTGAATCATCAGTCTGATGATCTGAACCTTTTTTGCCAAGAGCTTCTCCCATATCGCTGATCAGCTCAAAAAAAGGTCGAGTCACGGAAACATGCAGGAAAAAGAGCAGCATTGTCAAGAACATCGTTGCCAGTGCAAGGAAGCCACGAAGAAGGTTTTGTACAGCCTGCCATTGCTGCTGGACGTATCTGTCGAAACCCTCATCAAATTTTGCGATCCTGTGGTTGATGTCACGCAACATTCGGTAAATGGCCAGATGTCTTTGCTCTCCATCAGAATCTGCTCTGAGTAAACGGACTCGAGCCATCAGTTTTGTCATATCGTTACGACTGACCAACAGTAATTTATACTCTTCCGGGATTAACTTCTGGGCAGCCAGATTTGAACCTTTTTCTCCTATTATGGAAGCCTCACGTTCCATTTCCTCCATATTGATTATCTGATTGCTGAGAAGCTGTTCAATGATGAATTCACTGAACTCCCCGGAATGGGCCCTGATGATTCTGCTCTGTTCAAGGAGTCTGTAGTTGTGAGCATGAATATACCATTCCCGGACAGCCAGGGTGAAAACTGCCATCAGTATGAAGACTGCTGACAGCAGAGCGATTTGAATGAGTTTTTTCAAGGGCAGCCGCACCAAAATTCCTCGATTTTTATCGTCTTTTTTCATGATGTCAGCCATTGCGAAAGCGTGTAATAGTGTGTCCAGGCTTTGTCTTCGTTCTCACGCTCTTCATTGTGCTTCGGGTTCCTTCCAGTCGTAGACAATCGGCAGCCGGTAGACAATAAATCGATAGGTAATAAAGTACAGTGCATAGAGGGTTACTGTCAGCCAGACCTCCTTCCAACGGGGTATTTCTTGATACATTTGCCAGTTGAAACAGACAAGGGAGGTGTTCAGGCGATTCCAGATTATTCCGATAACCGTGATAAAGGCAGCGACCCTGACCAACCCGACCCAGCCGTCGCGTGCCCCTTTGGCAAACATCATCATAGGTAAAACCACCCCGACGCCTATTTCCAGGAGATAGTAGAGCCCCCAGCCGGTAAGGAGATATTCCCAATCTCTTCCGTGAGCTATTGCCACCAGTTTTATGACCAGGTAGGTGAACATCGCATAGGAGGCTCCTTTGGCCATACCAAGGGTCATTTTGTCGAGGTTTTCCCTGAAGGCTCTACCGCAGCGCCAATGCATGTATTTATTAATCAATGTTGAACTGACGATTACCATGGAGAGCCCGGCAAATACGGCAGAACAGAGAAAATGAATCCATTGAAAGTCAGTGGATATCCAGAGAGGATGTATTTTGGTGGGAGCATAGGTAAAAAGTGCACCGAGTGCCCCCTGATGCAAGGTAGAAAGAATAATACCAGAGACCGTCAGTCCCAGGGTGATTCGCTTGATGTAATATTTCCAATTCGGTTTATCGAGCCACTCAAAGAGAGCCGGCAGTACTTCGGCAATCTGTACAGAGAGGTAGGTGGCGACATGCCAGGCGACAAGAAAAAGTACCGCTCCCGTACCATAGGAGACAATCATGGGGTACGGCAGCCGCCAGGGCATACCAAGGTCCACCTCCAGGTAAACAACCGCAAAAAAATAGCCGAGTAAACCGTTAAGCAGCGCCAATCGTTCAATAGGGTGGAAATCTTCTCGACCGAAGAGACTCACCGTGGTACCGAGGAGAAACCCGGATGCGGATAACGGTACCATGCCAAAAAGGCCAAAACCGATAATAATTCCCCAGGGATAATCGTTAGAGCTATGGGTTACTGAAGCGATGCCGAACAGGTAGCGCTGGAGGAGCAGAGGAACGCCTACAATAAAAATCAGTAACAACAGCCAGTTTAATGGGTTTCGCTGAAACTGTTGCCGGTATTGAGTAAAACTGAGGCCAAGCAGCAGTCGCTCTTTCAAACCCCATCTGGTGCCGTCTTTTTTATTTGATCCGGTGACCGGTACATATTCATTTTGGGAAGTTATTATATTCATTATCCCACCTCCTGCCTATTTGTACTTTTATCTTTTGCGCGTCGATCTTTACGGGTTGCCAGCAGGTGAAAACCGGTAAAAAGCGCCGGCCAGATAGTGAGTACCATTGGCACGATACCTAAAAAATTCTTTACATGATCAATTATTGGAACATGGGAAATTGAGGTATCGAAGCCGACTTTATCGAAGGGCACACTAGACAGATACAGCCATGATGTCCCTCCGGCCTCATATTCCCCATAGATATGGTCCTCATATTGGCCTTTGTTTTCCTCTATTCTCCTCCGGCCGATTTTGATGATATCTTTACGTTTACCAAAAGTCAGAGCATCTTGAGGGCATGCTTCCACGCAGGCTGGAGGTCTCCCGTGTTTAAGCCTGGTGTCGTAACAGAAAATGCACTTCACGATACTGGGATCAAATGCACTTGAATATCTGAATGTCGGGATATAAAAAGGACAGGCAATCATACAGGTTCTGCAGCCGACACAGACATCCTTGTTATAGATGACGGCTCCCTCGGGTGTTTTCGTATAAGCCGCGACAAAACAAGAAGTGAGACAGGCGGGTTCCTGGCAGTGATTGCACTGAACCTTTCGAAAGAGCGGATGGTCAAGACCGGGGACATCATAGCGGTTAACCACGGTTAAACTGTTTTCATCTGTGCGTCTTTTATGACCATGCACGCCCTCGTCAAAAACAGACTGATCCGTGAATGGTTTGACCGGAACCGGCATGTTCTGCTCAGCATTGCAGGCGGCCTCACAGCTCCTGCATCCGACGCAGCGAGTCAGATCAACCAGCACCCCCATGGAATTCTGATATTTTTTTATCTGGTGCGCTTTGCTGGGTTTTGGGTGAAGCAACAGGGCTGCTATTGAACCGGCTGCGCCACTTTTGAGAAGTGATCTTCGAGTTATTTTGTTTGACATTAGCGTCTCCTTTTACCATTCATTCTATTCTCTGATTTTAAAACGTTTCTCTCCAGCCGGAGTGAAGCCATGGCAGTCAAGGCAGCCGGTAGGCCCGCTCTCGGATTGATGACACCCCACACATTGCAGATGCAGAGCGCCTTTCAAGCTCGGTTTATCGATATGGTACAGATCACTGTTGCTGTCGCTGCCAGGAGTTGTTCCGGACTGTTTCGTTTCATGGCATCCGGAGCAGGACACGTCGTCGGCAGGTTCAGGGTTGGCATGACATCTGCTGCAGGAGTCGTTGGCTGGACTATCACCGGTTGTATGATGATGACAGGCAGAACAACCAAACATGTCTGTATGCATCGTATGATCAAATTCCACGGTTTCATAGAGCTCCTGAAGATAATCAATGGTCACGTTTTCAGGAGCATCATCCACATCCATGGCTGAAACCGGTAGTGCGATACTGACCAGCCAGACGGCAAATAACAATATCATTGCAGTTCTTCCAATCCTTTTCATCCTTGTCTCTCCTCTGTTTCTTCCGCATCACTATCGAGTTTGCAGGAAATGTCCTGATCTTCCGGAATCCGCTGCCCTCTTTTTTTGTTTTCGTAACATTCCATCACAATATCAATTTCTTCCGCGTCAATGGTTTCGTTTATAAGCAGTATTTCAGCGAGTTCATGGATGAGCCGATTATGATCCCGGAGCAGTTTCTCCGTCTCCGCGTAACAGAAATTAATGATCCTGCGAACCTCAAGATCGATTTCCCGGGCGGTTTCTTCGCTGTATTGTCCACTCCTTATATTATTTCCAAGAAATCCTCCGCGCTGGCGATGGTACACAGTGGACCCGATAACGCTGCTCATGCCCCATTCACAGACGAGTCTGACGGCAAAATCAGTGGCTGAAGCAATATCGTTGGCCGCCCCGGTAGAAAGATGATTAAAAACTATTTTTTCCGCTATTCTCCCGCCAAGCAGAATTTTTATCCGGTTTAAAAGATAATCCAGGGAGTAGGTGTATCGCTCTCCAATAGGAACCTGCTGGGTAAGGCCCAATGCCGAGCCTCTCGGAATTATGGTGATTTTATGCAGCTGATCTGATTCTGGCAAAAGCTTGGCGACTATGGCATGACCGGCCTCGTGGTAGGCAATGATTCTTCGCTCCTTTTCATTTATAGCCGCATTCCTCCGCTCCAGCCCCATAACAATTTTGTCTTTCGCTTCTTCAAAATCGATCATTTCCACAAACCGTTTTTGATGCCGCGCAGCTGTCAGGGCGGCTTCATTGACCAGATTGGCAATGTCTGCACCACTGAACCCCGGTATTCCCTGGGCGACAGCTGTCAAATTCACTGCCGGTGACATGGTGATCTGCCGGGTGTGAACTTCGAGAACCTTGATCCTGCCATGGAGATTCGGAAGAGAAATTGTTACTTGCCGATCAAGCCTGCCTGGACGCAGCAAGGCCGGGTCGAGGACGTCTGGCCGGTTAGTCGCTCCGATGACGATAATGGTCTGGTTGCTGGAGAAACCATCCATTTCAACCAGAAGGGCGTTGAGTGTCTGTTCGCGTTCTTCGTGAGAACCGCTGCTGCCATTGCTTCTTTTGCTGCCTATTGCATCAATTTCATCTATGAAAATGATGCAGGGAGCATTTTTTTTAGCTGTGTTAAAGAGCTCTCTTACCCTTGAAGCGCCAACTCCGGCAAACATTTCCACGAAATCCGCACCGCCCATTGAATAAAATGGAACAGATGCTTCTCCAGCGATAGCCCTGGCCAGAAGCGTCTTTCCTGTTCCCGGGGGACCTTGCAACAACACACCCTTGGGGATGCGTCCGCCGAGGGAATTGTACTTTTCGTGATTACGTAAAAAATCTACAATTTCAACAAGTTCGGCTCTTGCTTCGTCGATACCGGCGACATCTGCAAATGTCTTGATTTCTCCCGGGATCAGTTTGGACTGAAACCGACTTTTCTTCCAAATCGGGTTCCCGCTCGACAGACGCTTTGAAAAAACGAACCACAAGCCGAGCATTACCATGACCAGCATAGTCATGCGTATGGTCCTCTCATACAGGGTCGCAGGTTTTTCGGCACTGATGATGACATCCGTTGAGAGTAACAGCGGCATCAGCGCTGGAATATCGGGGGAGAATGTTATGAATTCCCTGTCATAGGTGTCTTTGCCCCGAATTTCAGTTCCCAGCAAATGAACCGAAGCCAGGCGGCCACTTTCGAGATCGGAAAGGAACTCGCTATATGTCCGCTCCGGAGGTGTCGTCTCCCGAAGCCAGGCGTTGTACCCGAGAACGCCAAGAAATGTCAGAAAAATCATCAGTAACCCAGCCTGAACCTTGTTTTTCATGAGAATTTCCTTGTCGATGACGTTTTATTTTTCATGGTGAAGGGTCTGTCTTGGGCAGAGGAAATGAGTCCATTCATCAGATGATCAAAGATAGACATTCGGTCAGACCAGGAAGCTGTGTTGTGACGAAAACTGAATTCTTCCAGGTAGGCTTGCATGTACCGAATATCAACGGCTCCCCGATACATTGAGTTTAACCAGTCTTTGGTCTGCTGAATCAGGATTTGTATCTGCATGAGTTGTTTTCTAGTTGCTTTTTTAAGAATATACTTTTCCGCCAGACGGCTATTTGCCATATACTCCTGGTCCCTGATTAACAAAGTCGAATTTTTAAAAACCAGCTTGGTGATGGCGGTCTCAATCGCCTCAAACGAGGGTGAAACAAGCAGTGCGAATCGAACTCTGCTCTGCTGTGCCGGGTGATGGTTACATTCAAGAGCGATAGCGATTTCCGGTACAACGTACTCAGAAAATTGAGACGCAGACAAGGAGCCATAGTCAAAGACAACAGTATCACCGACAGGGCTTGATTCTGCCAGGGCAGCACCATGCCTGATTTTCTGCAGCCATCGCCAGGCTGTCTGATAGCTGGCAAGGTTCATCAGACGCTGGACCTCTCGTGCGCTGAGGCCCTTGTCTCGAAAACAGAATTGCCAGGAAATCTGCATCCAGGCGAGCAGGTTCTTTTTTGTTCCGTGCATCAGGGTATGAGCTGTAATGGATGTCTGCTTCCGGCAATATCGACAGACCACCGTATACGCAGGCGCCATCTCCCTCTGCTCCCTGCCGCAGAAGGGGCATCTGAACCCCAGCGGCCAGCGCTTTTTGAACAGATACGAGACGCAGGCCTGTTCGTTGCTAAACACTGTATCGACTATCTGGTCTTGAACCCTATTCATCCTTTCCACTCTCCTGCTTATGGTTGGTGCCTATCCAGTTCGGTATCTCATATGCAGATGCAATGCCAAGTTTGATTGTGGCTGAATATTCTTTGCCTGGATGCAAAAAAACAGGTTCAAGGGAAGGACTGGAACGGATGATTAGCTGCGTATACCTGTACAGCTTTGAAGCGCAAACGCCAGCTGTACAGGTAAACGCCGGAAGTTATCAGAAGCTGGCAGGAATACTCAGCGAGTGGAATATGTTATTTTGAAAACAAGCTATAGCGAACAATTGTGAGCACGAATGTGCGTGCGATCACGGTAAGAGAATGAGGAAATACAACACTTGTGTGGGATGTGTGGCAGGTGTGTGGCAACAGTTGTGTAGGATGGGATCAGCTGTCAAAAAGATCCATGTCTATATGGAGCTCATGCATTTTGCGATACAGCGTTGATCGATCAATTTTCAACATACGAGCAGCTTTGGCCTTGTTTCCGCCTGCTTTTTTTAATGATTCCACTATCTGCTCTTTTGCTCGCTGCTTCTGCTCTGTAAGTGAAGAATTTTTAGCGAGAGGACTGACTGCCTTCCTGTCCTCGATCACAAATGGTCGTGTCTGAGACTCTATTTTGTGGGATTGATGCACGATCTCAGTCGGCAGATTTTCTGTAAAAATAGTCGTACCCTGGGAGAGTACGCACGCTCGTTCTATGACATGCTCGAGTTCACGTACATTCCCTGGCCAGCTGTATTGACAGAGAAGAGCCAGTGCTTGTTCTGAAATTCCAGTGAATTTTTTTCCCAATTTTTCAGTAAAATGTTGGAGGAAATGATTGGCGAGCAGAGCAATATCACCGTCACGTTCTCGCAGCAGAGGCAGATGAATATCAATAATTCGCAGGCGGAAATAGAGATCTTCGCGAAAACTGCCCTGGGTAACTTTTTCTTTGAGTGGGACATTGGTCGCGGCAATGACCCGGACATCGACCTGAATCGCTTTGTCACTGCCAACAGGATAAAATGTTTTTTCCTGTAAAAAGCGGAGCAGCCGGAGTTGCACTGACATGGATATGTTACCGATTTCATCAAGAAACAGGGTGCCCCCGTCTGCCTGGAGGATTCTTCCACCCCTGTTTTCATCGGCTCCGGTAAAAGAGCCCTTCTTATGTCCGAACAGTTCGCTCTCAAGCAGATTTTCAGGTATTGCCGTGCAGTCAATCATGACCAGAGGCTGATCACGCCGCTCGCTTTCCTGATGAAGGGCATGTACTGCCAGTTCCTTCCCTGTACCGCTGGCTCCGGTTATCAATAGGGAAGTATCTACTTTGCCGATGTTCTCAATCATCATGTAGATATTCTGCATCACTGCGCTGGCGCCAATCATTTTGTGAAATTGTGTTCTTCCCTCCAGGCGCGGCTTCATTTTCCAGCTCATATCTCTAAACACCAGCACGGCGCCTATGATAGCACCCGCACCATCGTCCAGAGGAGAAATACAAATACTCATTAATCTACAAGGGCTTTCCAGGATACATTCCACCCGGTGGTCTTTTATCTCGATTCCGGTCTTCATGACCTTTGTGATGTTGTCAGTGATTTGACAGAGATCCCTGTTTGGGCACATATCTCCAAGCTTGCTGCCCTCCCGTAGATCAGGATGTGTTTCTTGAAAAAAACGAGTGGCTGCCAAGTTCATTTGCAGAATATTATGGTCTCTATCAACGGAAATGATACTGTCAGAGACACTCTTGAAGATAATTTCCAGAAGGTAGCGATACCGTTCCCTGGCTTTTTCAGCTTCCTGTTTTGCCTGCTCGAGGCGGTACTGTGTAATAGCCAGGCGAGCCGCTTTGAGAAGGGTTTCTTTTTCTACCGGTTTGGGAATATAATCGAAAGCACCGAGCCGCACAGCCTCCGATGCGGTATCGACATGTGGATAACCGGTTACGATTACAACCGGGCAGGTAATCCCCAATTCTCTGACTTTTCTCAGTAAATCGATACCGGAGTGACTTCCCAGGACAATATCGGTAACAATGAGATCAAAGATTGTAGATGATATTGCAGCAACCGCTTCGTCGAATGAACCGACAGCCAGCACCGTTTCATACCCGGCACGTTCCAGGAAAATACGGAATGTGTTGCGCAGGCTGGTTTCATCGTCAACAACCAGAATCGATGTGGATGCAGTTTCTGCATGTGGCATATTGATTTTTCCATCGTTGAGGTTATCACTCATTTCCGCGACGTTACACGTAATTATTCATATCCCTGAAAACGACGACGGCGCCGGTCAGCATTCCGCGGTCTCTGATAGGAGTACTGCTGTATTCTATCGGAAAATGTGTTCCATCCCTGCACCAGAAAACATCATTTGATTTGTAATGAACCAGCCCATCACGGTAGGCCATGTAGATGGGACAGGCCTCCTCGGGATGGGCACTGCCGTCCGGATGGGTGTGATGAATCAGTTTGTGATGGTTTTTCCCGAGCAGTTCATCTACCTCCCAGCCGAGCATCAGAGAAGCTGCCTGATTCATAAAAGTCACATTGCCCTGGTTATCAAGACCGAAAATACCTTCTCCGGCAGAGTCAAGGATCAGGCTTAACTTTTTTTGCAGTTCACGAATCTCTCCCTCCGCCTGTGTTCGCTCGGCAACCTCCCTGTTGAGTGCTCCGTTTACTGCCTGTAATTCATAGACCCGCTTTTCAATGGTCTCTTCAAATTGGGCCTGAACGGTGTCAATGGTGTTATTTTTGACGTTGATCTCTTCTGTCAGGCTGTCAAAGGTTTCTTCAATTTGTTGAAAAAAACGCTGCACTGTCAACCACACTGCCGCCAGCAGGAGTGCTATCAGAATACAGAGAATGATAAATTTGCTCTTCTCTGCATACCCCCCGAGGCTCTGCAGCAGCGTTACCAGACCAGTGAATACTATAAATTCAGCAAGTATCAGAAAACCGGCCATGAGCTGTTTTCTCTTGATCTTTTTCATCATGGTTTGACCGGCAGTTCAATTGTAACCCGAGTCCATTCACCTAATTTACTTTGAACTTTCATCGTTCCTCCATGGTCTTTTATCAATCCATGGCTGATACTTAATCCGAGCCCGGTCCCTTCCCCTTTTGGTTTTGTGGAAAAGAACGGATCGAAAATTTTCTCCTGTATCTCAGCCGGGATACCAACACCGTGGTCCGCGAACGTCAACCTGATAGAAGGCGTCTTGTTTTGATTAAAAAGATCACCGAGAATGTGCAACTGTTTATTTGGACACGGCTGCGGATATCGTTTATTCAGGGCATAGCGGGCGTTGCTGATCAGGTTCAGAAAGACTTGCTGCAATTGCTGTTCGTTGCAGAACAGAGGCGGCAGCGAATCTGCAATAGTAATTGAGCAGATAATACCATCTTTTTCAAGGAGGTGGGCAACAAGCTGCAGACTGTTTGAGACAATTTTTTCGATGTATGCCGGCGTGAAGACTTCTTCTCTTCGGCGAGCAAAATCGAGTAGATTCGACACGATACTGGCGATTCGTTTGCCTTCGCTGATAATGTTTTGCAGGTTGTCCTGTGAATCCGGGTCGTCTGGTTCATCAAAGATAATCTGCGCATAATTGATAATGGTGTTTATCGGGTTGTTGATTTCATGAGCAACTCCGGACGCCAATTCTCCGATTGCTGCCAACTGGGCCGCACGCATAGTTTCGGCTCTGAGGACTTCCTCTTCGGTGAGGTTACGAGCAATCAGCAGTGTTGCGTTTGTTTTTCCGTCTGACCCCAGCAGAGGACTGATCGTTATCATATATCTCCCCTGCAAGCCTTGCAGTTCAGCCTCCAAAATTCGTGTTTTCCTGGTACCGATGAATTGTTCCAGAGGCCCTTGACTGTTGTCACCATGAGCATGGTGGAGAATGTCACAAACGTTCCTGCCAATCACTTCATGCCGCTTTTTTTTGGCAGTCGCACAGGTTGCCGGATTGGCATCAATAATGGTGTTGTCATTGGCTACAAGCAGCACTGGATCCTGGATTGCGATGAATATTTGTTCCCACTGAGCTGTCAGTTTATGGATTTGATTATCTGCTGCCAGATTCTCCGTTTCATCAATTCCAAGCATAACAAGGCCAACCGTACTTTTTTCTATGTCATGTCGAATAGACCCATGCCACATAATATGTCGTTCTGTACCATCCTTGGCGAGCAACGATGCCTTAAAATTAATGTCAGCCTCGGTTATTTTGAGCATTTGGGTAAAATAGTTCTGAAATTCTTTTCGGCTGTGTGGATTGACCAGGACATCAACCCAGTACTTGCCAAGAACATCATGTTCCTTATACCCCGTTAATTCTTCTGCTCTTTTATTAAAAGATACAATCATGCCGCATGGGCTGATAGATACCAAAAGTGCCTGGATGGTATCGATTATCTCCTGATTGAAATCTCGCTCGACTTTCAATTTCAGTGCTGTTTCATGTGAAAATAAAGCCAGAGCAATATCGTCAATTACATCTGAAATAAATTCATTTTCCAGTTCAGGGAAACTGATTTCTTTCCTGCAGTGCATGGTTACGAACCCATAGGCTCGATGCTCATACCTCACCGGCCAAACCACGCAATGACGGTCTAAAGAATCAATCTGGTCAAATGTTTCAGCATCGAGATACAAACAGAGTGGTTCGATAAAAGACTCCAGGTCGGAGGCAAATCGTTGGCTAAGAATCCGTGCAAGATAAAGATGTGCAGAAGAGTTCTCAAAAGTAGCAGGTGGGGTGGCAGCCAGAAGGATAAGCTTCTTCTCTTCCCTATCAAATCCTCCGGCCCACACATACGTGCAGTCAAAGGCCGCATTGAGAATGTCGCAGCAATACTGAAAAATAAACGATTGGTTTTGTTCTTCAAGATCATTAAGACTGTGCTCTCTGATCGCTGTCAGCAGTCTGTTGCGAAATCGAAAGAGCGTCAGTGTTTTTGTATCTCTTTCTGATAATTTTCCTGCCATATACTTTCCTCTCGATGTTATTCTGAAAACTTCGGTCTACCGGATTGGTGCTCACTCCTGTCGTTTGATTGTTTTGAAAACCGAATTGTCCAGAATAATAGATAGATGGATAGATAGCGAGCATGCTTGAGCCGTGTATGCAGCATTGTATCACAGTACTGGAGGGAAAAGGTGTAAGAATATGAAAATACGCTAAAAAATGTAAGAAAGAGATAAATGGCGGAGGGTGCGGTCCGGTGGAACGCCATGTTCAGACCTGTTTTTCTGCACATGTCTTAATTCCGAAACCAGCTATTTAGCTTGATCACCCAGATCGCTGGCAATCTCATTACCGGTGATGATGCCAAACGCATCCCCCTCCCGGCCGCCCCCAAAAACTCCTTCAGCCCCTATGCTGGATCTGGCCGTTTCCATCGATAGGGCAGCTCCTTGATGGTTCCCGGCACCGTCATTGTTTTGAGGGCCGCGAGAGCATCCAGAATGATCCGCCTCTGGCGGCTCACATTGCCGGGTTCACCGAACATACTGCCTCGGGCAAACTTGACGAGCAGGGCACGAGGGGGTTTGATGCGGGCCATCCGGTCGGCGGCATTGCCCATTGAGATGGTAGGTATCCCTGCTTCCTCGACCGACCGTTGAATCAGACCCACGGTCTGATGGCACTTCGGTCAGACCGGCACAAGGAAAAGGACGTCGATCGCCTGACCTTTTAGCCTCGAAATGAGCTCGGGAACCGTCTTTTTAACCAGGGAAACCGCATCGTTGACATAGCCGAAGCTGTAGTTGATTTCCGCCAGTCTGCCGATAATTTTTTCTTTTTCCAGCTCGATGAAGCGCTGGAGGGGAAAAATGATATTGATGTCCTCTTCGGCCAACCGGTGATCGTAGTGTGGATGGGCGATTCCGAGCTCTTCCTGTCTCACCGTCCTGGGGAGCTCCCGAAATGAGGTATCCCCGTGAATCGAGGCGGTTTCGAAGGGGGGCTGGCTCTTCTTGATATAGAGACCACCGCTGGTAACAACAGCGAACGTCTGCGCAGAGGGTTCACCTTTGTAGGGCGTCCAGGGTATGTCATCCGGGACAATGAAAGGATACTTCTTTACGATTTCCTCCATTTTACCCGCCTGGTAGTCCGGCAGGCTTTCCTCTACCCACCTGTCGTAGGCGGCTTTGAATGTTTCAAGATCAGGCACTCTTTTTACCTCTCGGATTTTTCTGTTCTTATCAGCTGGTGAACTGCTCCGCCAGCCAGATGATTCTTGATTGCCAGCCCGCTAAACCGGGATACCCCAAATCTCGTTGGAATACTGCCTGATGGTTCTGTCCGTTGAAAATTTCCCCATGCGGGCAACATTTAATATGGCCATCTTCGTCCAGCGCTCCACATCCAGGTAAACATCGTTTACCCGCTGCTGACAGGCAATATATGATTCGAAATCCCGAATCAACAGATACTGGTCATGCGGACTCATCAGCGAATCCACCAACGGTTTGAACAGCTCAGTATCGCCCCTGCTGAAGCCGCCGCTGTTGATTGCTTCTATTACATTGGCAACCAGCGGATTCTGCTCACAGATCTGTTCGGGGGTCTTGCTGTTCTGAATCCGCTCGAATTCAGCCTCATCGGCGTTCAGCCCGAATATGAAAATATTCTCTTCGCCGACTTCCTCCCTTATTTCTATATTGGCCCCATCCAGGGTGCCGATGGTCAGGGCGCCGTTGAGGGCAAATTTCATGTTCCCGGTACCGGAGGCTTCGGTCCCGGCAGTTGATATCTGTTCAGACAGGTCGGCTGCCGGCATGATCAGCTCCGCCTGGCTGACATTGTAATTAGGCAGAAATGCAACCCGCAGCCTGTCCCCGATCCGCGGATCATGGTTCACCACCTGGCCGATAGAATTGATCAGTTTTATGATCAATTTAGCCCGCCAGTAGGACGGCGCCGCCTTCCCCGCAAAGAGTACTGTCCGTGGCGCAATAGCGGCACCCGGCTCCCTGATCATCTCCTGGTAGAGATAAATCACATACAGCGCGTTGAGCAGCTGGCGCTTGTATTCGTGTATCCGCTTAACCTGGATATCAAACATGGTCTCCGGACTCACCACGATTCCGGTGGACAGGTTCACGTAATCAGCGAGGCGTTTCTTGTTATTGTATTTGATCTGCATGAACTGTCTGCGGAACTCAGCGTCTTCCACCAGCGGCTCAAGTTCGCGCAATTTGTCGAGGTCAACTTCCCAGCCAGGCCCGATTTTGGAATTGATCAGCTCAGCCAGCTCACGATTTACCTCAAGCAGCCAGCGACGTGGGGTAATACCGTTTGTCTTGGAGTTGAATCTTCCCGGGTAAAAGGTGTGGAAATCATGGAATATCCGATCCTTCAACAGTTGCGTATGGAGCGCGGCAACACCGTTGACAGAATGGCTGCCGACAATTGCCAGGTGTGCCATGCGGATTTTTTTCGGCTCACCTTCCTCGATAATCGACATCTGCCGCAACTTTTCGCTGTCCCCGGGGTATTCTGCGGCCACCAG
The DNA here is from genome assembly GCA_965366875.1 of uncultured Desulfobulbaceae bacterium. Classification (GTDB taxonomy): domain Bacteria; phylum Desulfobacterota; class Desulfobulbia; order Desulfobulbales; family Desulfocapsaceae; genus MADRE3. Next base: position 19,236 of record CBDUGK010000048.1, read on the forward strand.
GTCGAGAAAGCGCTGGTTGATTTCATAAATGATCTGGAGATGCCGGGGCAGCACCTTGCCCATCATATCAACCGTCCAGCGCTCCAGTGCCTCCGGCATCAGGGTGTGGTTGGTGTAGGCAAAGGTTTTGACACAGATGTCCCAGGCCTTTTCCCAGCCAAGTCCCTCGTTATCGAGGAGCAGTCTCATCAGTTCGGGAATGGCTATGGCCGGATGTGTATCGTTGAGCTGAACGGCTACCCGGTCATGGAATTTACCAAATGTCTTGTTTTTCTTCTTGTAGCGGCGCATGATATCCTGAAAGGTCGCAGCGACGAAGAAGTACTGCTGCCTCAGGCGAAGCTCCTGCCCCGCATAGTTATGATCCGGTGGATAGAGAACTTTGGAGATTGTCTCCGAGATGACCTTCTGCTGTACCGCTGCAATATAGTCGCCCTCTCCGAAATGGGTCAGGTCAAGCTCCCTGGAGGCTTTTGCGGTCCAGAGCCGCATATTGATGACATGGTCATTCTTGTATCCGGGAACGAGCATATCGTACGGAAGAGCCATCACATCCTGGGTATCAATCCACCTCGACCGGTAACTCCCTTTTTTATCCTGAAAGGTGGTCACCTTGCCGTAAAATTGAACCTTGAACATCGGCATACGGCGCTCAAACCCCCAGGGAGAGCCAAATTTCAGCCAGTTATCGGGGCGCTCTACCTGGTAGCCATTTATCAGCTCCTGATAGAACAAGCCGTATTCATACATGATCCCATAGCCGTAGGCAGGGATTTTCAGAGTTGCGATGGAATCCATGAAACAGGCCGCAAGCCTGCCGAGACCTCCGTTACCCAGGGCCGCATCTTCTTCCTGCTCACGAATTTCCTCCATTGTAAAGCCAAGCCCTTCGATAGCTTCCTTGACATGATCGTAAAGGCCAAGGTTTGTGACGGCATTCCCGAGAGATCGGCCGATCAAAAATTCAAGCGAGAGGTAGTAAACCCGTTTCTTTTCCTTGGCATAAAATGTCTTCTGGGTCTTTATCCATTTTTCCACCATGATGTCCCGCAATGTGTAGGCCAGGGCTTTATAGATATCAGATGCCCCTGAACGTTCCGGGTCCCTTCCCTGAAAACTCATCAGATGGTGAATGATGTTGTCCTGTATGGATTTGGCAGATGTTGAAAAATGGACGCGGGCTTTATCTTTTCCAGCCAGGCCCGTTGATGGGCCGGGGGCCGCTTTGCTCATGGCTCAAACCTCCAGATGATTGATAAGTTCAGGGCTGTGAATATAGTGCAGTTTCGCCTCTGACCGGGGCTCACAATGGATCGAAAAACAAGTCCTGCGTTTTTTTTGCAGATAGCTCATTGAAAGACCGATGATACCACGGCACGCTTCATGACAGGTTACCAGGCTGTTTTCATATTGTTTTTCAGACCTTTACAGGCCGATTGAACAGCTGTCCTGAAATATTACTGCAATGTCGTATACACAAACACTATTTCATGTCTATTGTATGGAAATGTCGACCTTATTTTTAACATAAACACAGTTTAGGATAATCATCAAGGACAAACAATCCAGGAAAAATTATGGCCACTGAGCACCAGAGCGTAAACAAGCAGACGTTTTATACAACAATATTCATCGTCTTTATTGCCGGCTTTCTCTCAGGCATTGGTTTCACTGTCTATAAAATGGACTCAACAGCTGACATCGCCTCTCCTCAGAGCGCTGCCAAGCAGCCCATTTCCGAGCAGCAGAACCAGGCGATACTGAACCTTGAGGCAGAAGTAACCGCCAACCCTGAAAATTACAACAGCTGGACTCAGTTAGGGCACCTTTATTTTGATACCGATCAATATGACAAAGCCATCGCTGCCTACAACAAATCCCTTGAACTCCATTCCGGGGATGCAAACCTCTGGACCGATCTCGGTGTCATGTACCGGCGGACTGGAGATTCGACCAAGGCAATCGAATGCTTTGACAAAGCCATGGCAATGAACAGCACCCATGAACCTTCCCGACTCAACAAGGGGATCGTTCTCTATTATGATTTCAACAAAACAGACGAAGCGATCGCCGCCTGGGAAACGGTTCTGACAATTAATCCCGAAGCGGTTATGGCAAACGGCACCCATCTCCATGACTTTATTGACCAGGTCAGGGAAAAACAAAAATCGAACAGCGGCAGCTGATTGCCGATCACACAACCAAGGAGACGATAATGAAACTTGAAACACTTGCTCTACACGGCGGGCAGGTCATCGATAAAACCACCCACTCGCACGCCGCCCCGATATACAGGACCAGTGCCTATCTGTTCAGAGACACCGAGCATGCCGCCAACCTGTTTGCACTGAAGGAACTCGGCAATATTTACACTCGCCTCGGCAACCCTACCCAGGACATACTTGAACAGCGTGTCGCCGCTATGGAGGGTGGTGCAGCAGCACTTGCACTGGCATCGGGGACATCGGCAATTTTCTATGCAATCATTAATATATGTGCACAGGGGGATGAAATCGTTGCTGCCAACAATCTTTACGGTGGGACCTACATCCAGTTTGACTCCATCCTGCCACAGCTGGGCATCAAGGTCCGCTTCGTGGACCCGACCGATCCTGATAATTTCAGCCGTGCCATCAACGAGAGAACCCGTGCCGTTTTCTGCGAAACAATCGGTAATCCGGCCCTCAATGTTGCGGATCTGGAAGCCATTGCAAACATCGCCCATGACCACAAGCTGCCCCTTGTCGTTGATTCGACATTCACTCCCCCCTGTCTGCTGCGCCCGATCGATCACGGAGCCGATGTCGTTATCCACTCCCTGACAAAGTGGATGGGCGGGCATGGCACTGGTATCGGCGGAATTGTTGTTGATGCCGGGAAATTCGACTGGACCGATCCCAAATTCACCCTCTACAACGAACCGGATGCCTCTTACCACGGACTCCGCTATGCTCATGATCTCGGGGAATTGAACCCGGTTGCCTACATTTTGCGGATGAGGCTGGTGCCGCTTCGCAACCTGGGAGCATGCATCTCTCCGGACAACTGCTGGATTTTCCTCCAGGGAATCGAAACGCTCTCCCTTCGCATGCAGCGCCACTGTGAAAACGCGGCTGCCATTGCCGATTTTCTGACCCATCATGAATGTGTCGACTGGGTCTTCTATCCGGGTCTTACCGGCTCCCCCGGAAGCGATCAGGCAGCAAAATATCTGAAAAACGGCTTTGGGGGCATGGTGACATTTGGCATAAGAGGCGGCCTGGAAGCCGGCCGGATGTTCATTGACAGCCTGAAGCTGCTGTCGCATGTCGCCAATGTCGGTGATGCCAAATCTCTTGCCATCCATCCCGCGACAACCACCCATTCCCAACTTTCCGCAGAACAGCTCCGGGAATCTGGTATCAAGGATTCGCTGGTGCGGCTCTCTATCGGTATCGAGCATATCGATGATATTAAAAGTGACATTGACCAGGCGCTCAGGCAGGCCGCCGGATAACAGGTAGATAGTAATTATATGGATCATACTGACAACCAGCTCGGTTCTGCCGGACTGGTTGAAAAAGAATACTTCACCTTTGCCGGGCCTCCCGATGAACTGACCCTTGAAAACGGGGCCAGGCTCGGGCCGGTTACCACTGCCTATGAAACCTGGGGAGCACTCTCCCCCAAACGGGACAATGCAGTCCTGGTAACCCATGCGTTCTCAGGTGATTCACACGCGGCAGGCTATTATCCAGGAGAATCGCCTGAGGCCAAACCGGGCTGGTGGGACAGCATGATCGGTCCCGGCAAGGGACTTGATACCGACAAATATTTTGTTATCTGCGCGAACATCCTTGGCGGCTGTATGGGCTCAACCGGCCCCTCCTCGATCAATCCGGCAACAGGGAAGCCCTACGGGCTGAGTTTTCCGATGATGACCATCGGAGACATGATCGAAGTCCAGAAAAGACTGCTTGATCACCTTGACATACCATCCCTTCACTCGGTCATCGGCGGTTCAGTGGGCGGGATGCAGGTCCTCGAATGGTGTGTTCGCTATCCGGGAATAGTGCGCTCTGCGATCCCGATTGCAACCACCATGCGCCACTCGGCACTGGCAATTGCCTTTAACGAGGTGGCCCGTCAGGCAATTATGGCCGACCCAAGCTGGAACCATGGAGATTACTACGATTCGGAGCCTCCGGATCTTGGCCTTGCCATCGCCAGGATGATCGGCCACGTCACCTATCTCTCAGATGAGGCGATGCGACGCAAGTTCGGGCGGCGGCTGCAGAATAAAGACAACTTTTCCTATGGCTTTGATGTTGATTTTCAGGTGGAAAGCTATCTTCGCTACCAAGGCTCCAAGTTTGTAAAACGTTTTGATGCCAACTCGCTGCTCTACATAACAAAAGCCTCGGACTACTACGACCTGGTAGAGCGCAGCAACAGGCCATACTCGCTGCAAACCATCAGTGGATCAAAAACCAAATTTCTGGTAATCAGCTATTCATCAGACTGGCTGTACCCGACCTATCAGGCGAAAGAACTGGTCCAGGCGCTCAAACGCGCCGGGCAGAACGTCAGTTTCTGCGAAATTGAAGCCGATTGCGGCCATGATGCCTTCCTGCTCCCGGACGAGCGGCTTGGAAAACTTGTTGGAGGATTCCTCGATGGTACCCCTCGGAACTGATGACATGCGTTTTGACTTACGCGTCATATCCTCCCGGATCGAGCCGGGCACGCGAGTGCTCGATCTCGGCTGTGGAAACGGGGATCTTCTCGCCTGGCTGGAAACCAACAAACAGGTGTCGGGTACGGGGATAGAACAGGACAAGGAAAAGGCCGCACACTGTATCGGCAGAGGATTAAGCGTGCTCCAGGGAGAAATGAGCGAAGAAGTTGATGATTACCCGGACAAAAGTTTTGATTACGTCATCCTCAGTCAGACCCTTCAGCAGGTGTATGAACCTGCGCGGCTGCTCTATTCGCTGTCTCGAATCGGTAAACGTTTCATCGTCAGTTTTCCCAATTTCAGTCATTATTCCATCAGGCTGCAGTTACTGCTCAAAGGTGTTGCGCCCAAGAGTGACGAATTACCCTACAACTGGTATGATAGCCCCAATATCAGGGTAATCACTCTGAAGGATTTCAGGAAATTTTCCCATGACGTCGGCTACCGGATTGTCGAGGAAATAGCCATCATAACCGACTACAAAAGCGACGAAGGAAGAGTCATCAACCGGCTCACCAACTGGCGTGCCACCTATGGCATATTTATCATCGAGAAACAGACACCCCCTTGAGAAAGCCATGAATGATAAAATCTCCTCCCCAAAAAACGAAGTTATCCAGCTGACCGGCGAAGTATGTGACCACCTCGAGGTCAGCCTGGCGAGCAAACATCACCTGATTCCCGGTGTGGTCAAGAAACTGATGCAGTCCTGGTCAACCAAAGAGTGTTATGACCATGTCAGCCCGGTCGCAATCCCCTCGCACCGCGCCATTATCGACATCATTGAACAGGCTCGGAGAATTTTATTTCCAGGTTATTTTACCAGCGCCAAACTTCACGCTGCAAACCTTGAATATTACATCGGCAAGGAGACGACTGAACTCTACGATAAACTCACCGAGCAGTTGACCATGGCAATCCGTCATGATTGCCGGCGCAACAATCAGCTTTGCACGAATTGTGAAACGCGCAGCAGTGACATGGCCTTTCGCTTCCTGGAAATATTGCCAAAAGTTGCCTCCACACTGTCACAGGATATCAGGGCAACACTGGAAGGCGATCCTGCAAGCAAAAGTCCCGACGAAGTTATTTTCAGTTATCCGGGGTTGAAGGCAATCACCGTTTACCGGCTGGCCCACGAACTTCACCTGCTGGGGGTGCCAACAATTCCGAGGATCATGACGGAATGGGCCCACGGCGAAACCGGTATCGATATAAATCCTGGTGCCACGATTGGCCCCGGCCTTTTCATTGACCATGGGACCGGCGTGGTCATCGGCGAAACAACAATTATCGGAAAGAATGTGCGCCTTTACCAGGGAGTGACGCTTGGCGCCCTCAGCCTCCCCCGCGATGCCGGCAGGAAGCTGCGCAACAAGAAGCGTCACCCGACCATTGAGGACAATGTGATCATCTACTCAAATACGACCATTCTCGGAGGCGATACGGTAATTGGCGCAGACTCGATTATCGGCGGCAATATCTGGCTCACCGAGAGTGTCCATACCGGAACCAAAGTACTTCTCAAGAAGCCTGAACTGATCTATCACAACTCCGTGTTGACGGAGTCAGGAGGAAACTATGACACTTCAACTAACCGATAGCTATGGATGCACCCCGCTGCTTACCCTACAGCGCTTCGGGAAGGAAAGCGGCGCACTGCTCCTTGCAAAACAGGAATCAAGAAACCCGATGGGCAGCGTCAAATGCCGAATTGCCGTAGCGATGATTGCGCGTGGGATTGAGGACGGTTTGATCAATGAAGAGACGGTTGTCGTCGAGCCGACCAGCGGCAACACCGGTCTCGGGCTTGCCTTTGTCTGCGCAGCCAAAGGGCTGCACCTGATACTTACCATGCCCGAAAGCATGAGTATCGAGCGGAGAATGCTGCTCAGGCACCTCGGCGCAGAACTCGTCCTTACCCCCGCCGCAGAAGGGATGAAAGGTGCTATCGCGGCGGCTGAAAAAATCACCCGGGACAGGGATAACAGTTTCATGCCGAATCAGTTTGCCAATCCGGCAAACCCTGAGGTCCACCGGAGGACCACCGCCGAGGAAATATTGTATGATACCAAAGGCGTGGTGGATTTTTTTGTCGCCGGTGTCGGCACCGGGGGAACCATAACCGGTGTTTCCGAGGTATTAAAGGCTAAGAACAGTGCGGTAAAGACAATCGCAGTCGAGCCGGAAGACTCGCCGATTCTTTCAGGAGGTAAGCCGGGACCCCATAAGATCCAGGGAATCGGGGCTGGTTTTGTACCGGAGATCCTCAATACGGAGATTATCGACGAAATTATTCAGGTCAGCAACGACAATGCGATCGAGACAGCGCGTCTGCTGGCCAAAAGTGAAGGTATTCTCTGCGGGATATCATCGGGGGCGGCAGCATGGGCCGCGTTGCAGGTGGCCAACAGGGCTGAGAACAATGGTAAATCGATTGTTTTCATACTTCCCGATACCGGTGAGCGTTACCTGAGTACCGACCTGCTTGATCCGGATAATAAAGAGAAATGACCCTGCCGGTCAAGCGAGCAGCGACAGGGAGAACAGGGACGCCACCGTTGAGTAAATAATAGCAAGCCCGATGGATTCTGCCCGGACCTGGTACTGCATTGCCAGGACAAAGGGCATGGCCCCGCAGGGACCGGCCGCAACAAGCAATGCCGGGTTCCGCCAGAGCGGATCAATCTCAACAAACCCGGTAAACAGGTACCAGGCGAGAAGCGGGTGGATAATTATTTTTAGCCCGGTGACCGTCACCGCTCCATAGTCCAGCGATAAAAAGCGGGTTTTCGCCAGGATGATCCCCAGTGAGAATAGGGCGGCAGGAGCAGCAGCCGCTCCTGCAAAGCTCGAAAACGTAACGATGCCCGGGTGTAATGCAATTCCTGAGACATTAACCGCAAGCCCCGCACCGATAGAGGCGAGTACCGGATTGCTCAGGAAAGAGCGCAGGATTCTCCAGACCGGTTCCGCCCGATGCGAGGCAAATTCAAGCCCCATTATCGTCCCGGCAAAGATAACGGTGGTATCAATGGCGATGATCGCACTTATCGGGGCGGTCGCCTGCTCTCCATAGAGAATTGTCGCGATGGGCAGTACGAAAAACACGTGATTGACAAAACATGACGCCATTCCCAGCAAAATCGCCTCTGCCGGAGCACACCTGAACAGCAGTCGGGCTATTACCGCACCTCCTCCAAACACGAGCACTTCCGAGAAAAAATATAAAACAAGCAGACGAAGATCGACATTTCCGAGGTCTGCACGGGCAAGCAGCAGGAAGAGCAGTGCCGGTACAGCAGCATAAAAAACAAAGCGGTTGACGACATGGGCGGCAGCATCGTCAAAGAGGTTTCTTCTGGCAAAAACAATGCCGACCAGCATGATGGCAAAGACAGGAAAAATAGGATTGAGGAAAGCGCTGATCATGGGTAACACTGATCCAGGTTGTTCTCATTCTGCGAGAATGAGTCGTTTGCCGTCAGCCCGGTGACCACCGGACCGCTCATCTTCAGCGCGGAGTTGAACTGAACCAGCCGATGATACGAAGCAGGACAAGAACAGCCAGGGCCCCGAAAAAACCGATAGTACTCATCTTCTTAAACCCCATGCTCAGACCAATCCCGCAGACGGCAACCAGAGTGCCTACCAGAACGACCCCGCATAGTATTGTCACCTTCAACAGCTTGCTCTTCAATTGAATCTCCCTGGCAGGCAAAACAGCACGCTCCGGATAAAAAACCAGATTTCTTACTATATACCATGAGTGCTGAACAGATAAATAAAATAATAGCGCTGGTGGGTGATGAGCTATAAATGTACTGCATTTATCGTACTCCCGACGTGATTGATCGGAAGAACCATATCATCAAGCACGCTCCGGCAGTCGGAACAGGGTTTGGAAAATTATGATTTTTTCCGCTGAAACCTTCCATTCATTTCAAATAACTGCTATTTTTATAG
>CBDUGK010000049.1:0-27757 GCA_965366875.1 uncultured Desulfobulbaceae bacterium
AAACCAGCTCACCCAGCAGGCCCTGCTGAGACAGGGTGGCAGCAAAATGGGCCTGATGGTCAGCGGGCATGAAATACAAAAAGAAATTGAAACCATGCCGCAGTTTCAGCAGAACGGCATGTTCAATCTCGAACGCTACAAAACAATTCTTGCCTCCAACAGGTTGTCCCCGACAAAATTTGAACAGTCCATGCGTTTTGACCTGTTAAGCCAGAAATCGATTGACAGCCTGTCAGATTTTGCCCAATCGCCAACGGACTTTGAGATCGAGGATCTTTACAACCTGGAAAAAGAAACCGTTTCAGTTTCATATGTCGTCTTTTCACCGGACACCTTCATTGACGATATAGAAATCAGTGATACAGATCTTGCTTCCTGGTACCAGGAGAACAGCAACAGATACCTGACTGAACCCAAGATTCAGCTTACCTACCTGCCTTTTGCCTTCAAAGACATCGGAGACAAAATAACAATAGAGGATTCAGCCATACAGGAATACTACGATCAGCACCTGCCTGAGTATCAGCTTCCTGAAAAAAGAGGCGCCAGGCATATCCTTTTCCAAGCAACCCCTGAAGATTCGACGGATGTGCACGAAGCCCAGAGGCTGAAGGCGGAAGAAATTCTCTCACGGGCCCGGGCCGGTGAAGATTTCAGTACACTTGCCAGAGAGTATTCCGAAGGACCTTCAGGCCCCGACGGCGGCAACCTTGGACTGTTCAGCCGGGGGCAGATGATAAAGCCTTTCGAGGATGCCGTCTTTTCTCTGCAGCCTGGAGAAATCAGTGACGTTGTAAGAACCGATTTTGGCTATCATATTATCCTGCTGGAAGAAATCCAGGATGCAAAAGTCCGTTCCCTTGAAGAGGTGCGGGAAGAGATCGTTTCCGCCTTAAAAATGGAACAGGCTCGCCCACTGGCCTTCCAGATTGTCAATGAAGCCTACGAAAAGATTATCGGTGCCGGAAGCCTGGCTGCCTATTTGTCGGCAACCCCGGATGCAACGGTTGTAGAAACGCAATTTTTCAGTCGCACAGACCCGCCGGCCGGTATGAGCGCCGACCCCGAGTTTCTTGAACGTGCTTTTCTGCTCAAAGAAAACGAGTTAAGTTCAATAGTTGAGACCCCCAGCGGCTATGTAATTATTTCCGCCGCAGCAATCATGCCTCCGGAAGTTCCACAACTTGAGACGATACAAGAGAAGGTGAGTGAAGACTATATAAGCGAAAAAGCAGGGGAGGCTGCGCGGGCAGCAGCTGAAAAATTCATCAGCGATGTCAAGGGTGGAAGCGAGTCCTTCGAAGAGCTCGCCCAGGCTGGCGGGCTTGAAGTCAGCCATTCAGGTCTATTGACAAAATCGGGAACCGCAGAGAACTCCTCATTTCCTCAATCATTGATCCAGCCAGCCTTCAGGATTTCAGCAGCAGAGCCGCTGCCTGAAGAACCGGCCGCGGTTGAAAACGACTTTTATGTCTATTCGTTTTCAGAACGCAAGCTACCTGAAACACCAATCAGTGAAGATGACCGCGAACGTTACACGGAAATGCTGCAACAATTCAAGCAGCAGCAGATCGTCGACGGTTGGCTGAAAAACCAGCAGGAATCAGCAGATATTTTCATTCACAGAAGTCTGCAGAATTAGCTCCCCTCATTCTGCCGGCTGTTCCCGGCTGGGACTGCCGGCAGACATTTCTCCCCGGTCAAAAAGCTCTGCCGAAGCGCGGCCGCATCTAACCGCGTCAGCTGAAATACCATTTTTTTCGTTTATATCAGGCCTGGACAATGATATAGTGACTGTTCGGCCTTGTACATTTTTCCTCTTGTCTGATTCCGGACAAATAACGGAACAATTATAATTCTTTCGATAATTATAAATCTTCATGTCAGACATAGACCAGTATATTGAGCCTTATCGCAAACTAAACTCATTTGAAAAGACGCTTCTTCAGCTCCTTTCGGTGGTCTATGAACCTGCTCATACAACGCTGATTGTCAGCTGCCTCCGCAAGCTTGAGCTGAAAAGCCCCAGGGGCAGCAGGCCGACAGCTGCAAGCATCAGCCATTACATCGAAAAATTTCAAACTACCGGCTTCCTGACCAGCGCACGCCAATGTGAACCCGACTTTGTTGAATTTCTCAGCAGAGAGGCCATTGCTGACGGAACGTTCCCGCGTTTTGCCGAAGCGATTCAAAAAGAGGCACCTGTTTCCTACTATTATGGCAAATGGACCACCCGCTGCTGGCGGGCAATGCGGGAGATGCGCATCGGCATCTACTCCCAGAATTTTGACATGATCGACAGCGCCCTGCAATTTCTGGACGCCCAGTGCAGGGAAATAATAACACCGCTTCCCCCTGCGGTGCAGGTTGTAACCTCCCCGTTTGACCCCGGCTGGTTTCGGAAACTTCCCGCTTCGTTTCAGTTTTTCCTGCTCAACCATGTCCTGCGCTACGGCCAGGCGCAACTTGTCTGCTTTCCGGAGATCACCAGCTATCTCCAGAACGAGGAAGAATTCAGCCACCTGAGCGAAGATGAAAATCTGCCGTTTCAACGATTGCTGTTTAACCACCACATCCTGCAGGGGCGCATCAGCCATGCGGAAACAATACTGCAGCGCAGCAGAGACAGCTTCACCGCTACCGGCGCAGAAGGAACCATCGCCTTTTTAAGAGGTGATTTCAAATATTCTCTTGAACTGTTTCACCGCGATCTGGCTCATTTAAAAGAAATTGCCGGCAGTGACGACGTCGCCTTCTTTGGAATTCACGGGCTTTTCCATGTTCTTGCCGAAATAAGAAACAGAGACCGCTCAGCGCTTCACGAGGTAGCCCATCAGATCAGTGTTGCCCTGAGCCAGTTTGAAGATAGTGAGGAAAATGAGGCATACGGATATCTGGCATCACTGGTCAACAGCCAGGCCCTGCAACACGGCAGTGACCTCAGTATCGAGCTTTCCGGCAAACAGCCCCCCCACAGCCTGACGATTCTTTTCGGAAGCCTCGTGCAGTATTGGCTCAACGCTTCACTCGAACCATCTATCGAGCCGCTGGCCAGAAACTGTTTCAAAAAAGCGCAACGGAACAACTATCTGTTCTTCTCATTTTACCTGGCCGAAGTTCTTGCCCGCATCAGTGCTGATCCCGGGGAGTATCAGGAGCACCTGAAAGAACTGTCTTCATCAACCGGGCTCGCCCCTTTTCTCGACATCCTCGAACCCGAAGAACCTTGGAAGCGCAGCCTGCAGGCGCTGATCAGCATCTCTTCCACCGCCATCCAGGAAAATCCTGAGCCTGACAGCCGGATGAGCTGGCTGGTCTCCTATGAGAATGGGACTCTTTCCGTCAATCCGCGCGAGCAGAAGCGCTCAGCGGATGACCAGTGGAGCAAGGGCCGGCCGATATCGCTTGCCCGCCTGCATGGCTCATCAAAACTTCCGTTTTTGACCCTGCAGGATCGAAAAATCTGCAGGGCCATCAGCAAAGAAGACTCCGGAGACTCTCAGCCACACTACTCGTTTGAGCCTGAAAAGCTTCTGCCCGCTCTTGTCGGCCATCCATTCCTGTTTCTCGCTCAATCACCGTCAATACCGGTTGAATTTGTATCCGGGGAGCCGGAACTGCTCGTTGAGGAGCGTAACGAGTATCTCAACGTTCGTTTCTCTCTGCCGATCACCGGTGACAAGGTAACGCTCCAACAGGAGACGCCAACACGATTCAAGGTAGTCCGGATCAATGAAAATCACCGGAGAATCGCACAGATTACCGGCCAGGAAGGACTCTCGGTCCCCATCGAGGCAAGCGAACAGGTTCTCACGGCAATCGGCAACATTTCCTCATTCATGACGGTACATTCTGCAATTGCAGCCGATGCTTCCGTCGCTAACGGCCAGGATATCACTTTTGTTGAAGCAGATTCAACGATCTACATGCACATGCTGCCCTATGGCTCAGGCTTTCGATTAGAGATGTTTGTCAAACCGTTCAATGAAGGCAATCATTATCTCAAGCCCGGTCAGGGTGTCGAAAATATGATGGCTGAAGTCGGCGGCAAACGGCTCCAGACCCGCCGAAACCTGGCGGAGGAAGAACGGAAGGCCCAGGACATAGAGGAACTGTGCCCGATTCTTGATCTCGCCATCGACATGGAACAGGAAAACGACCGGGAATGGCACCTGTATGATCCCGATGACTGTCTCCAGGCCCTCATGGAACTGCAGGAGATCAGCGACCGGGTCATTATTGAATGGCCGGAAGGAGAGAAATTAACGGTTACGCACAAGCCGACATTCAAGAATCTCAATCTGAAAATTCGAACCAACCGGCAAAACTGGTTTGGAATCAGCGGAGAGCTTGTGCTTGACCAGGAGCGGGTGATTGATCTCAAGGATCTCCTCACCCGACTCGAAAACACCGGCGGGCGCTTTATCCAGGTCGGCGAGGGGCAGTTCATTGCCCTGACCCAGGAGTTTAAGAAGCGTCTTGAAGAATTGAACAGTTTTTCAAGTGATCAACCCGGCGACAAAGATAACGAGATTCTCATCCATCCGCTTGCCGCCCTGCCGCTTGAGAAACTTGTGGAAGAGGCGCAAACCAGGGTAGACAAGGGCTGGAATTTTCAGCTTGAAAAGATCAAAGAATCCCAGCTCTTCAAACCGGAACTGCCATCAACCCTGCAGGCAGAGTTGCGCGATTACCAGCTCGAAGGTTACTACTGGCTCTCCCGCCTTGCGCACTGGGGAGTCGGTGGCTGCCTGGCAGACGATATGGGCCTTGGCAAAACCATTCAGTCCCTGGCAATCATACTGCAGCGAGCGCTCAAAGGTCCGTCCCTTGTGGTGGCACCGACCTCTGTTTCCACCAACTGGCTCTCCGAGGTGAGCCGTTTCACCCCGACGCTCAATATCGTCCAGCTCACCTCCAAGGATCGAGTCGAAACGATTGCCAAACTCGATAAATTCGATCTGATGATTACAACCTACACCCTGCTCCAGCAGGAGGTGGAAAATCTCGCCAAAATCAACTGGCAGACCATCATCCTCGATGAGGCGCAGGCAATCAAGAATGCCGCCACAAAGCGGTCGCAGGCGGCCATGGCGCTGAACGGCGCTTTCAAGCTGATAACAACCGGTACCCCGATCGAAAACCATCTCGGCGAGCTCTGGAATCTGTTTAATTTTATCAATCCCGGCCTGCTCGGCACCCATCACCAGTTTAATGAACGATACGCAATCCCTATTGAACGGTACAACAATCGCGAAGCCCGGCTAAAGCTCAAAAAACTGATCCGCCCGTTCATTCTGCGACGAATCAAATCCCAGGTTTTAGAGGAACTTCCGCCGCGAACAGAAGTAACGCTTGAGGTAGTCATGAGTGCCGAAGAGATGCACTTTTACGAGGCGCTGCGCCAGAATGCCCTGGAAATCCTTGAACGGGCGGGCGACAACACCAAGGGCCGGCATCTGCAGATACTGACGGAAATCATGAAACTGAGACAGGCCTGCTGCAACCCCCGATTGATCTCCAAGGACACCAGCATTGCCAGCTCAAAACTGGAAATATTCTCTTCGGTCATCGAAGAACTTATCGCCAGCCGCCATAAAGCACTGGTCTTCAGTCAATTTATCGGTCATCTCGACATCATCAGAGAATATCTGGACCGGCAGAAAATCACCTATCAATATCTTGACGGAAGCACCAGCAGCAGGCAGCGCAAGGAGCGTGTCGAAGCCTTCCAGGCAGGCAAGGGCGATCTTTTCCTGATCAGCCTGAAGGCTGGCGGGCTGGGACTGAATCTGACCGCCGCCGACTACGTGATCCACATGGATCCCTGGTGGAATCCAGCGGTTGAAGACCAGGCTTCGGATCGGGCTCACCGTATCGGTCAAACAAGGCCAGTGACCATCTATCGGCTGGTTTGCAAAAACACCATTGAAGAAAAAATCGTTACCCTTCACCAGGAAAAGCGGGATTTGGCAGACAGTCTGCTGGAGGGGACAGATATGAGCGGCCGGCTCAGCTCCGCAGAACTCATCAATCTGATCAAGGGCACTTGAAAATTAAGATTCCCTGAGATGATCAACGACAAGGCCGAAAAACGTGTCATCTCCGCCGGAGAAGAACCAGCCAAGGTGTTTTGAACAGGAGGAGCAGAAAGAAATCTGCCAACTGTAGTCGGAAAACCAGGAGAATTCAGTGCTTCGCGGCCCGTCCACACTGCAGCCCGGCGCCCGGCGAAAACAGCCGATCTCATAAACTATCCCTGCCGGATTAAAAAATGTGTGCAGGTGTTTTTCAGCCCTGCTGATACGGTCTTTTGCCTTGGTAATGGCTGCGTCACACTGCTTGCAACGCAGCACTTTCTCTGCTTTTTTCTCGTCTTCCTCGTCGTTTTGCGTCAGGATCGAGGAGACAACCTCAGGAGTTCCACTTTTTTCCCTGAATTCCAGCGGAGCTGAAGAAAATCCTTCCCCGCTGACGCTGAGGTCTCGCCCCGGGTCGTAAGCGATCATATCCCGTCTCTTGCTATGGCTTGAAATAGTCTGTAATTTCCTGGACCATCGCCTCAATCGTATATTTTTCCGGCTGAACATCGACATGCAGGCCGCTGTCCGTCACGGTTTTTGCGGTAATCGGTCCTATAGCGGCAATTTTCACGTTGGCCATCAATTTGAGGAGTTCATCCTGGTTCTCAGCATCAACCATGGTCAGAAAATTTCTCACCGTCGACGACGAGGTGAACGTTACCATGTCGACTTCGCCGCTTTCAAGCTCAGCCCGCAGCTCATCTTTTCTTCCCTGCGGTGGAACATTTTGATAAACCGGTGCAACCATCACCTGTGCCCCTCCCCCCCGCAACATCTCGGGCAGGATTTCCCGTCCCTCCCTGGCCCGGGGTATCAGGATATTTCTCCCTCCCACACCCTGGTCCAGAAGGCTTTCAGCAAGTCCTTCTCCGGTGAACGTCGGTGGAATGAGATCCGCATTGATACCGTAGGACAACAACAAATCTGCGGTACTTTTCCCAACAACGGCGATATCCGGCCCTTTCAGGTCCCGAGCATCCATGCCGTTGGCAAAGAGCCGTTTGAAGAAATAGATGACCCCGTTCAGTGAAGTAAAAAGGATCCAGTGGTATTCATCGATTCTCTCCAGTTCGTCATCGAGTATTTCATAGGACTCAACAGGTTCGATATGAATCGTCGAGCACTCGTAGCAGCTGGCGCCCGCCTCTTCCAGTTTGGCCACGAGCTCGCTTGCCTGCTCCCGGGTTCTGGTGACAATAACGCGTTTGCCAAATAACGGCCGCTTTTCATACCAGTTGAGGGTTTCCCTTAACCTGACAACCTCTCCAATAACGATCAGGGCCGGCGGCTTAATGTCTTCCCGCTTGACAATATCGGTAATCGTCGCCAGCGTACCGACAACCGAACGCTGTTCAGGCGTGGACGCCCAGCGGACAACGGCAACAGGCGTATCCGGAGAGCGTCCGTTGTCAATCAGGTTGCTGACAATGACCGGCAGATTCTTGATACCCATATACACAACGATGGTACCGATACCTGTTGCAATCTTCGACCAGTCTATATTGGAATCTGCTTTTGTGGGGTCTTCGTGTCCGGTAAGAAAGGCCACCGTTGCGGTATAGTCACGATGGGTAATCGGAATCCCGGCATAGGTTGCTGCCGCCGTTGCGGATGTGACCCCGGGAACCACTTCGAACGGGATGCCTTCAGCAGCCAGGGTTTCCAGCTCTTCACCGCCGCGCCCAAAGATAAAGGGGTCTCCTCCCTTCAGCCGGATAACCGTCTTGCCTTTGAGTGCAAAGTCAACCAGCATCCGGTTGATTTCTTCCTGAGTATGAACATGTTCACCGCCCCCGCGTTTACCGGCGTAGACAAGCTCGGCATCTTTGGGGATGAACCTGAGCAGTCTTCTGCTGGCCAGATAGTCGTAGACAACAACCTCAGCGCGCTCCAGCAGATATTGGCCCCGCACCGTGATCAAGCCGGGATCGCCTGGACCTGCCCCAACAAGATAAACCTTGCCGATTTGCTTTTTAACCGTCTGCTCTTCCATAAGTAAAAAGGGCCGTCCCGGATAATCCGGACTGGCCGCTCCTCGTTCAACAGTTTTATATGAGTTTACCACTGCCACAGGAGTTTTAACAGTTTTAATACGATTCAGCAAGCAAGCAGACACCAAAAGGCCTTTATGCTTATTAAATTCAGGTACTTAATTCAGTACTCAGGGAAACACAAGAGAGGCGCGAGACACTGCTGTTGGCAGCCGCATCACGATTTGTCAAGAACACGGATCGTCCGGATGAAGCGAACTCACCTGCGACCGAGAAGGCGAGAGGCATTGCTGGAGGATGCATCGCGTAGGCCCGCCGTGGCACCACATCAGGCCCGAAGGGTTGCGGACAGGAGGTCCGCAACTGACAGCAGGCCATGGACGGCCTGTCTGTCAGCCGTGGTAGAACGGCGACAAGGCCGAAGGGCAGCATCCGGAGGCGATGTGCTTCGCCGGTTCTACCCCCTCAAAATCCGCAGAGTTCGCTTCATCCGGATGATCCAAAGACACTGCTCAAGTCGGGTTTCCTTTGATACACGGAGCCTGCCAACAGGAAAAGGGAGATTCGCCGCGTAACGAATCTCCCTTTTTGCAGTGCACGCAGCAAAGAACGAGCCTGCCGGTTTGCTCTACAGCTCAGCCATAATCGCGTCGGTCACTTCCTTGATGGATTTTGAACCGTCAACCGATATTACTTTCGGGCCACCCGCTTTCTTGAAGTAATTTACGGCAGCCATGGTTCCGGTGGTTTCATCATAGTAGATGTTGTGGCGCTTATTGATGGCCTCTTCGTCCTGATCATCAGCGCGGGTTTTCAGCTCGCCCCCGCAGACACGGCATACCAGTTTTCCGTCTTTTTCTACCGGCTTGATCGCATCAAAAGCAATATGGTTGGGGTGATTGTTGTCATTGACGCAGAGCCTGCGTCCCATGATGCGTTCTTTGGCGATCTCACGATCAAGGACAATCTCAATCACATAGTCCAGTTCAAGGCCTGCATCCTTGAGGTTGTTCGCCAGAGTAACTGCCTGGTCCTTGGAGCGCGGAAAGCCGTCAAGCACCCAACCATCCTTGCAATCATCTTTTTTCAGGCGCTCGATCATCATCGGAATGGTAATCTCATCGGGAACCAGATCGCCTCTTTCAATATATTTTTTGGCCTTCTTTCCTAGTTCGGTGCCACCACCGATATGTTCCCTGAAAATGGCGCCGGACTCGATATGCGGGATATTATATTTTTCCTTGACAATCGCTCCCTGGGTCCCCTTCCCGCTCCCGTTTGGTCCAAACGCCAGAATATTCATTCCCATGACTTCTCTCCTTTTTGTTGTGTTTAGGTCGTCCTGCAAGATAATTGGATAATAAACGTGAGAGGATTACCGCGTCCGCGGCATCCCTGAAAAAACATGTCAGCGTCGCTACTCTTTGCGGCGAACCGCGAGCAAGGAGATACTATAGCCTAATTGCAAATCCGGAGCCAGTAAAATATCCTGGTATTTTTTTGACTTTCATCTGGAAAATGAGTAGGTTTTCCGGATTATACAGCCCGGCAGACCGGTCTTCCCTGCCACTATCACATCAATCTCAAAGCGTGCATAAAACATGAAAGAAATACGTATAGGTATGATCGGATTCGGTACGGTCGGGAGCGGACTGGCCCAGACACTGATCAACCAGCAGGAGCGGCTGATCAAAAAGGTCGGCGCCCGGATCATCCTCAGCCGCGTTGCCGATATCAATATGGATACGCTTCCCGAACAGTTCTCGGGAACACGGTTGAGCAGGGATGCCGATGACCTGTTCAACGACCCGGAGATCAGCATCATTGTCGAACTTATCGGCGGTATTGAGCCGGCAAGAACATTTATGCTTGAAGCCATCAGTAAAGGCAAACATGTTATCACCGCTAACAAGGCACTGCTCTCCATCCACGGCAAAGAAATTTTTGAAGCGGCCATTACCAACAATGTCGAGGTTGGTTTTGAAGCCAGTGTCGGCGGCGGCATTCCGGTTATAAAGGGACTCAAGGAAGGCCTGGTGGCCAATCGTATCAATTCCATTAAAGGAATTATGAACGGTACCGCGAATTACATTCTTACCGCCATGACCGAACACTCCACTCCATTTGATGAAGTACTCAAAGATGCCCAGCAAAAGGGATTTGCCGAAGCCGACCCCACCTATGACGTTGAAGGGATTGATACCGCCCATAAACTGGCGATCCTGATGACCATTGCCTATGGCCAGCATGTTCACCTCGATCACATATCGGTTGAAGGTATCAGCACCATCAAGCCCATTGACATAGACTTTGCCAGGGAATTCGGCTACCGGATCAAGCTCCTTGCCATCAGCAGAAATCACGGCGACAGCGTGGAGGCGCGGGTACATCCTACCATGGTTCCGGAAACGAATCTCTTTGCCAATATCAACGGCACCTTCAATGCCATTCAGTTCAATGGCGACGGGGTCGATGATGTCCTGTTTTACGGCCATGGTGCCGGAAAGATGCCAACTGGCAGTGCGGTTGCGGCCGATGTTGTCGACATCAGCAGGAATATTCTCGCCGGATCAATCAACCGGGTGCCAGCACTTTCCTACCTGCCGGAACACTTTACCGAACCGCATATCACCCCGATGAACGAACTTACCTGCCCGTATTATTTCCGGGTTACCGTCCTCGATCAACCCGGCGTCCTTTCCGCCATATCGGGTATCCTCGGCAAGTACGATATCTCGATCAAATCAGTCATCCAGAAGGGGCATCGTATCGGCGAACCTGTTCATGTCGTGCTCAGGGTTCACCAATCCTCCGAGGCCTCGGTGGAAAAAGCAGTTGCCGAGATCGATGCGCTTGATTACTGCACGGAGCCGACTGTCAGGATTCGCGTGCTGATGGAAGACGACTGATTGGGCTGGAGTGAATTGACCCAATGAAATATCTGATTCTGATCGGTGACGGAATGGGAGACCACCCAATCCCTGAGCTTGATGGAAAAACAGTGCTGCAGGCAGCGCGAACTCCGGCTATGGACGAACTCTGCAGAAAAGGCAGACTGCTCGAGGCTGCGACCGTACCTGATGGTTTTCCGCCGGGAAGCGATGTGGCCAACATGTCGCTGCTCGGCTATGCGCCGCAGCAGTATTACACCGGCAGGGCACCCCTTGAGGCAGCGAGCATGGGGATTGCGCTGGCTCCTGATCAAACGGCATTTCGCTGCAACCTGGTAACGCTTGATTATCACGATAACAGGCGTACAACGATGGTTGATTTTTCGGCGGACCATATCAGCAATGGGGAAGCCTCGCAGCTGATAACCGCCCTGCAGCAACGCTGCGGAAGCGAGACATTTACCTTCCATGCGGGTATCAGCTACCGTCACCTGCTGGTGGTTAGAGATCCGCTCCCTGCAGTGGCGACAGTACCGCCTCATGACTTTATCGGCAAAGACGTTACTCCTCATTTTCAGGCCTATCTGGACACACCAGGCTGGAAGGAGCTTGTGCTGGAAGCCAGAAAGGTACTATCCGACCACCCGGTTAATCAAGACCGGATCCTAAACGGCAAGCGGCCGGCGTCTGGCATCTGGCCCTGGGGGAGCGGCAAAATTCCGTCGATGCCGACGCTGAATGAGCGTTTTGATATCAGCGGCACAATGATTTCTGCCGTCGACCTGCTGAAAGGGCTCGGCGTCTATGCAAATCTTCATGTGGCAGAGGTAGAAGGGGCGACCGGCTATATCGATACCAACTATGAAGGTAAAGCGCAGGCGGCTCTTACAGCTCTTGAAACGCAGGATTTCGTTTTTGTTCACCTCGAGGCACCGGATGAAGCCGGCCACCAGGGGCGTCTGGACTATAAGATCCAGGCAATCGAGGATTTTGATTCCAGGATCGTTGCCCGGATTGTCAGAGAGCTGAGGGAAAGAGAAGAGCAATTCAGGGCAATTGTCACCATGGATCATTTCACCCCGCTGGCCCTGCAGACCCACACCTCCCAGCCGGTTCCGGTTATCCTCTATGATTCAAGGGAACAGACGGCCGGTTCAGGCCGTTCGTTTGACGAGACCGTTCTGGACTCAAATGATGGGACCATCGAGAAGATTGAAGGATACAAACTGATCAACACGCTGCTGCAGCAATTTGAAGACAACTGAGATGTCATTTACAAACAGCCCTGTTTACCGTTTGACACACCGGGTTATCTATGGTGATACCGACGCTGGCGGTGTTGTCTATAACGCCAACTTCCTGCGCTATTTTGAAAAAGGGCGCACTGAAATGATGCGTGACTGGGTCTGCTCCTACCGGGAAATAGAGGCGCGGGGGCTGGTCCTGCCGGTTACCGAATGTTTCGCCCGCTACAAATCACCGGCATTCTACGACGACCTGCTCGATATCGAAACATCGATTGCCGAACTGAGAAAATTTTCCTGCCGTTTCAACTACAGAATTACCAGAAAAGATGATCATCGTTCAAAGCCGACGCTGATCGTCAAAGGATACACGATACACGCCGCCGTCACCAGGGAGGGCCAGCTCACCCGGCTTCCGGAAGAGATCATGAAAAAGCTCCAGGATCTTTTTACAGGCGCTGAAATTCCATCCCCGAATTTGAAATTAGATTGACAGATCGCCATCGGGTGGTATAGTGCACATTCGCAACGCGGGGTGGAGCAGTTTGGTAGCTCGTCGGGCTCATAACCCGAAGGTCGCAGGTTCAAATCCTGCCCCCGCTACCAATATATATCAAGGACTTATGGCTTATTTGCCGTAAGTCCTTTTTTCGTTTGGGAAAGCTTTTCATTTGCGGGTCATCCCTTTTTCAACCAGTGCTGCGATAAACCTGGCAAAGGGTTCTATGTTCCTTCGAAAGCTTGCGTCCTCAAATGAAGTCATATACTCGGCCCGAGTTTCCAGTGGAAGAACAGTCCAGGGATAACCACCACTGGCAAGCATGACATTCATCAAGAATCTTCCCATGCGGTGATACGTCATCGCTTTTTAAGACCGTCCTACCTTTTGCCTAAAAATCTGCCACACAGCCGTCATCATATGGCACAATCATCGACTCGGCATAAACGGGTGCGGCCCTCGGTGGCGCTCGCTGGTTCTTTTTCTCTTCAAATATATTCAGATAGGTGAGTATCTTCTTTATCACCATCTTCTTGTAGATGAAGCTTTAAGCTTCATTTCGCCTGCGCATTTAGGGCACGTCTGTGGATCAACCTCCCATATCTTGAAACGACAAGCTAACGGGTTTAGAGATAAGGAGTATTTCAAGCTGGGGTTCTATAATGTATAGGGTTCCAAACACTCTCTTTCCGGATGAACCGATTTGTTTAGTACCTAACCCCAAAAGGCAACCGGTAATACATTTCAAGATCGGGTTCAAAAACATCCATCATCTGGCGTTCCCCTTCTAATTCGGGGTGATGATCAAATTTTTCCAGAACAAGCTGCTCCGGTTTTGCCGGAAAAATATATTCCTTGATAATTTCCCGGTCAAGTACTGCCCATTCAGCAACCAGTATCCGATCCTTTTCGTATCGCCCCTCCAACACTTTATCAACCGAATAGATATTAACAACCAGCGCCCTCCTGTAGGCTCCGATTGAATCCGGAGTGGGGATTTCTGTAACATCAACAAGCCTGGCTTCGGCAACGATCACATCCTCGCCCGAACGATCTGCGATGTTTTCACTGACAACCTGGCTGTTCTTTGCAATCGCCTCTGGAGAGAGCGGTTCCGTGTATACAGCAATGTTTTCCAGGATTCCTTGCCAGTCTCCAGCTTGATCGCCAATGACAAAGGTATCGATAGCAGCGGTGACCAGATCAATGGAGAAAGGCCGGACTCCAGCACTGCGTCCATTCTTGAAAAGCTCAAGTTTCACTCCGTCATAACTCAGCACGAGATGCTGTTTTTTGCCGGACTCAAAAATTTTCGACCAGGTAGCCGTTTTTTCTCTTTCGGGGTCATTCACCACCAAACGGTCTCTATCCTGCTCGAACAGAATCTGTGTTCTAACACCACTGGCAAAAGACATAATCGTGCCCTTCTGGTTGTCTGCAGGAGTCAGCGCAAATTCCACACCAGCCTTCCCCGAACGGGTAAGCGCTTGACCTATCTTTTTGCCTGCATCACCGGTATCACCCCAGCCACCAGCTGTTGCCAGCTGGAATTTAGAGGTGTGAAGAGCCTTGCCCCGCAATTCAATGTTACACTGAAAGAAACCCACGGGGCTTTGCTCGCCCAATTGGTTCGCCGCCTTCATGTTCTCCCAGACGAAAACCAGCCGGTCTCTGTCCACAGGCCAACTCTTCGAAACGGCTCCATCCTTTTGCCGGGCGACACTGTCGGCGAGTCGGCTTTCACCGCCCCCGTCCAACCATAAATCCGGATAAAAGTCTGCCCTGCTGTTGTTCGTTGCCTTTATCCAGCCCTCAACCTTTCGCGCTTGTTCATCAAAGCGACCGATGTAGATTTCAACCGCCTCCCCTCCTCCCGTAAGCTTGTTGCCGCCATCGCCTTTCACGTATGGACCGGTGATGACAAAGTACCTGGGGTGGTTACTCCAGCGCGGATGGTACACTTCATACCCATCTATCCCCGGTGCACCGTTTATATTCACTTTCCAGTTATCACCGCCAACAACATCGTAAATCTGCACATTTCTATGAAGGCCGTCGAATATCCACAACAGTTTAGAATTATCCGGACTAAGAGAAGTCCAGCAGCCGCGGCCAAACCGCTGCCAACGCGTATCCTTCATCCACAGTACGCCTCCGTCAGGCCAAGGAAAGAGCCCGCCGAGGACCTGGCCATCCCGCGACAATTGAATACTGTTCCAGGTCAACTGCGTCTTATTCCAAACCAACTCCTTGTTCTCCGGCTGTCCCAGAGGAAACCTGTAAAGGGGCTGTGCCGTTTTGTATCTGTTTGCCGGTTCAGGCCCAAAAAAGCAGTAAACCCACGTCGTCGTTTTTCGCAGGAAGAGGCTGGGCTTAGGATCCTGCCATATCGCCACAGCGATACCGGACCCAAGTTCCTTCACGGAGCCGGTCTCCCATTCAACAAGATACATCTGTCGTGTTTTAATGTTGCTGACGATTACATGGGTGCCATCAGGAGTAAACAACGGTTTGAAGAAATTACCAGTCACAGGTACCAGAGGTCTTTCTCCCCTGCCGTCCTTGGAATCATAACCGTAGAGCATCAGGTCATTACCCCGGGCAAAAGTATCGGCCCCAGTACCGTGATCCTGGACCCACACCAGCCGCGCATGTTTACCACTCCATTGACCGATCCGGTCCACGAAACTAGCAGTATCGGAAAAAGCAGACAAAGGTGAAATCAACAAGAAAAGAACAAGAAATGTTTGCAAACATTTCCCCTGCTCCCTGGAAGCAACAAGCTGCATTACGTTTTTCTCCCCCGCTATTCAGTTCTTCTCTGAAACGAAGCTTAAATAGCTCCGAAAATCCTCAACAGACCCCCGGAAAGGAAACACTGCAAGCCAGACAGGCATATACACCTGCCCCCTAAAACGATAAGGCTCTTCTATGCCCAAAATAGTACCGTTTTGAACAAAATTCCGATTCTCGAGGAGTCTCCTCGTGAAATTATTTATCAAACTGGTAAACTAATGCATCTTCGGATGGGAGACAAGTACCGGTCAACCAGGTCTTCATTGAAGACAATAAGACGATTACCCCCTCTGCATCCTGAAACTACCAGCATCTTGAAACTATTATGTACCCCAGAAATCAGATTTCTTTATTTGTGAAGATTTTCCTGCTCTGTACTTTTTTCTCCAGAGTTGAGGGCGTATGCAGTGAAGCCACGACGCCGCTGTTTCAAAAACATCTCACGTTAGAAGAAGCTATCGAATATGCCCTGCTGCACAACCGATCCCTGAAAAGATCAGAATTGGGTTTATCTTCAACTGAATTGTCTTTACACTCGACGGAGGCGGAATTCGACTTGAAAATTGTGCCGATTGCAGGTATTGGAGTCAGTTCCGACGAAAGCAACTCATGGCAGGCAGGCGCCGGATTTAACAAAAAATTAATGTTTGGCCCAACTATTTCAGTCAACTCAACGGTGGGTGAAACCATTGAGGGGAATACGAATATCGCGTTTGCGCTCGATGTGCCCCTGCTGCAGGGGGTCGGCAAGGAATTTACCATGGATGGAGTGTTTGCCGGCCTGCATGCCTACCAGGTGGCACAACTCGCTTTCTATTCCCAGCAGGTGAACACTGTCTTACAGACGGTAACCGCTGTCTACGCAGCAATCAGAAGCAGCCTGCAAATTGAATTACTGGAGAAACAGCTGGGCAAACTGAAAGAACACCTTGCGCTGGTTAAAATCAAGGAACGATCAGGAATTATCGATACGATAGATCTCTACCGTGCTGAAATAGAGATAACAAATGTACAGGACGAATTAACATTATTTCGTGAGCAATATGCCAACAATATTGATGCGGTTAAGAAGGTCCTCGCCATCCCCCAGAGTGGAGAAATTACTCTTACGGCACCAGTAGACTATGCACCGATCAGCATAGATTTAGAGGATGCTCTGCAAATTGCCCAGGCGAACAGGATCGAACTGGAGCAATCAAAACGCAACGTGGAAGAGAGTAGACGTCAAGTTCGCGTTGCCAAAAACAAAACCTTACCCAAGCTCGATCTTCAGCTTGGATATAATCTTTCTGATAATGAGACATTTGATCTCGCCGATGAAAGCTGGACGCTGACATTAAGTAGTGATACAGACGTATTCCGGACGGTTGAAAAAAATGCATACCAGCAGCAGAGACTCAGCTACAGGCAATCTCAGCTTGACTTACTAGCCACTGAAGAGAGTATCAACCAGCAGGTTCGTGCCGAATTAAACAGCCTGGAAAAGCAACTACAGCGAATAAGTATTCGTGAGGAACAGGTTGACCAAACCATTGGCAAACTGCGGCTCGCCGAGAGTAAATTTCGGTATGGAATGGCGAGCAACTTCGATCTCATCGAGGCTCAAACCCAGCTTCAAAAAGCCCAGACAGATTCTCTGGTTGAAAGGATCGGCTATATAACAGGAATGTATAGATTACGCTCAGTACTTGGCACTATGCTGGAAAGAAGAGCAGTCAATTAAAACCCATGCAAAAATCTTTTATCATTGCTCTGATCATAGCCGGTTTGGGATCTGCAGCCTTTCTTTTTTTAAGTGGACTAAAGTCTCCTCCTGAACAACGCAACCTGACGGCATCAGTTACGCGACAGGATATTTCAGTCGAACTCAATGTTGTTGGGGTGCTTGATGCAGCTCAATCACATATGATTGCCTCCGAATTGCAGGGACCTGAGGGTAAAATACTCTATCTCATTGATGACGGCAGCAGGGTAAGAAAAGGGGAACTCCTGGTCCAACTTGACCCGGTTCCTTTTCAAAAGGAAGTTGAAAAGCTGGAGACTGAGGTTACCGGGTATGAAGCTGCTGTCAAGGCCGCTGAACAGGGGGTGGCTTTTGAGCGGAACCAGGTCGACAGAGAAATCGCAAACGCCGAATACATGTTGAATGTTTCACTCCTTGAACTCAAGAGACTCGAAGAGGGAGATGGACCACTGCAGATTTCACAACTTCAGGAAGAGCAACAGAAAGCTATGCTGGAACTGCAGCGCCATGAACGATATTACCAGGACCTTCTTGACCTGAAGAAAGAAGGCTTCAACAATGCTTCAGAAATTGAGATTATCAAGGAGAAAGTTTCGGTACTGCAAAAGCAATTTGCCACAGCAGCCAGCCGTTCTGAAACATACATACAACATGTGTTGCCGACATTGAAGGAAAGTGCCAGTGCAAAAAGATTAAACGCCGAGCTGGTGCTCGAACAAACCACCCAAGGGGGAGTTCATAAAATTGCCAAAGCCCTGGCGACATTAAACCAGATAGAAAGTAAATTAACGGCTCAGCGGGCTGCCTTGCAACAGGCGGCCAGGGAACTGCAAAAGACTGAAATCCATGCGCCCTTTGACGGTATTGTAATACATTATGAAACATTCAGGGACGGCGAAAAACGCAAGCCTCGAGAGGGTGATACCGTCTTTATGAACCAACCGATATTATATCTTCCTGATATCTCCCGCATGGTTGTCAAGAGCAAGGCGCGCGAGATAGATTTATACAAACTTGCCCTCGGCCAGCGAGGCAGGGTAATGGTCGATGCCTATCCTGATACTGCCTTTGAGGGAGAACTCACGTTCATTGGTGCCCTGGCAACCGCGGAAACCGCAGAACCCGGGCAAGAAAAATATTTCCAGGTGACCTTTGCCCTGACGGGGGAGGATAAAAGACTGCGACCAGGCATGACATGCCGTGTAGCGATATCTGCCCTGTCACGGCAGCAGGTACTTGCAGTACCTGTACAGGCAGTGTTCCAAAACGGTAACCAGAATTACTGTTACGTCCTGAACGACTTTGGGGAACTGACCATACGCGAAATAACGGTAGGAGCTCAGAACGAGAACCTGGCTGAAATTATTACCGGCTTAGCGGTTGGAGAACAGGTCAGTTTGGTGAACCCCAATGAATGATTGGCCCGGACGCCTTCAAACCAGCAAAACAAAGATGCTTCTAAAAGCCCAGGACCTCAGAAAAAGCTTTGACCTTGGCGGAGAAACCATCTGTGTTGTCAACGGCATAACACTGTCTATTGATCATGGTGACTTTGTTGCTGTAATGGGAGCATCCGGGTCGGGAAAATCAACGTTGCTCCATATCCTTGGCGGTTTAACCCAGGTGGACAGCGGGCTGTATTCTCTTAACGGAAAAGACATGCTCACCCTCAATGATACCGAACAGTCCTGGGTTCGTGCAAACTGGATTGGTTTTGTTTTTCAGACATTCAATCTTCTGCCTGAATTGACCGTTGTCGACAATGTTTCACTGCCGTTTCTGTACAGAGCATTTGCGGATGAGGAAAAAGAGCAAAAAGTTATTGGCGCTATTCGGCGTGTTGGACTCATGCACAGGATAAGACACAGACCGTCCGAACTCTCCGGCGGGGAGATGCAGCGCGTAGCCATAGCCCGGGCACTGGTCGTTGACCCTCTGTTAATTCTGGCTGATGAGCCCACGGGGAATCTTGACAGCGGGAACAGCAATGACATCCTCAAACTCTTTGTTGAATTGAACAGGGGGGGGGCAACCATCATAATGGTCACTCATGACCCTCTGGTGGCAAAGGTTGCCGGAAGAATGCTGCACATGAGAGACGGTCTCCTTGTTCCTGAGTAATATGCGTAAAATACGACGGTACATCCAGATGGCTTTTGCCTCCCTGGTTAGACACAAACTCCGCTCACTCCTGAGCATTCTTGGAGTGGTATGTGGGGTGATGGCTGTTATGTCCATGATATCAATCGGGGAGGGTGCAAAAGAGAAGGTGTTGCAAGACATCGAAGGCCTTGGCTTGAAAAATATCTATATCAATAAAATTTCCCTGACGGACAAACAGCTGCTTGAAGCCTCTGCACAGCGTTCCTACGGAGTGTCCTGGTCAGATGTTGAAAAGTTGCGGTTTGATAAAAGGTATATAAAAAATGTAGCGGCCTTTCGCGAAATTTCAGCTGGAATACTGGCGACAAAAACCTCGGTTACCCCCAACATTATCCAGAGCACACCAAACTATTTACAGGTTATCGGGATCACGGTGGCTCAGGGACGTTTTCTTCTACCGGTGGACGAACAAGAGAATAATCTGGTGTGTGTTCTTGGTGCGGGCCTGGCCAGAGAGCTGGGTAGAGATGGACACGTTGGCACTAATCTGCGAATTGGTGACACCCTGTATCGAGTTGTCGGAATACTGACCGAGCAGTCAGTGGGCGAGAATGACACAGCAAAAATAATACACGACAATTATAACGAGACTCTTTTTCTCCCCTTCTCCAGGCATGAGCGGACGACAGGCCCAGGAGCAGCAGGTGAAAAAGACGGCCTCTCACGAATAATTGTTGAGGTAAAGAGTGGAAAGCTGGTTCCTGAAACGACTCAATTCATTCACCGATTGCTGGAAGTTGCCCATAATGGGGTAAGTGATTATCTGGTGGTCGTACCCCAGGAGCTGCTCAAGCAGTCCATGCGAACTCAGCGTCTTTTCAACATTGTCCTTGCGGTAATTGGTGGAATTTCTTTGCTTGTTGGAGGAATTGGGATTATGAATATCATGCTTGCTACAGTCACTGAACGGAAACACGAAATTGGGTTACGGCGTGCCATTGGCGCAACGAGAAGAGACGTGACGAACCAGTTTCTCACTGAATCAGTGCTGTTGACATTGAGCGGTGGTATTTTAGGAATCTGCCTGGGATTGATAATTATCGTCCTTGTAGAGGGTGTCACTGGCTGGCCTATTCGAATAACGCTGGTTACGATTGCATGCCCTTTTTTACTTGCAGTTTTAACTGGCGTCTTTTTTGGACTCTATCCGGCTGTCAAGGCAGCACAGATGGATCCCATCAAGGCTTTGAGCGCTGTATAGCACTAACAAGATTGGGAGAGAGAGGGAGAGAGAGTATGGAAACGAAATGTGGAATGTATCGGAGATTAAGAGTTGGCTGCGTTGCAACGCTGGTTACATGCCTGAGTATCTGCAATATCGGCATATATGAAACATATGCCGAATCTGTGGAATCAAGCCCGACTGTTATTCTTCCTGAGGATAAAAAGCAGTCCCCAAATGAAGATGACAATGCGTCAGGTGAAACAAATGCAGTTGCCGCTGATCCTGCCCGGGAGTCAGCTTCTCCGAAAACAACCAAAACCACAACCGGAGGTTCGAAAACATTGTTATTTGTCGGCGCCGGTGCCGTTGCGTTAGGTGCTATTGCGATCGGCTCGAGTTCAAGCGGCGGTGGTGACGGTGGTAGTGATGACACCGCAGCAACAGTTACAACTCCCTCGGTTCCTCCCGTTGGAGCAAACCTTGCCGGTGATGACTGGAGAGGCATCCTGCTGTTAGTTGACGGGTTCCGGGAGCCGATTACAGCTACGGTGACACAAAACGGGTCACAAGTCACGATAACGACATCTACCACGCAGAGATATGGACACGTTTTCAGAGGGACCATCCGGTCAAACGGACACATGACTCTGTATGATCAAACGACTGGCGAAGACTGGACAACATTCAAAGGACCGGCCACCAGCACTCATATAGAGATGGAAGATTATGTAAACAATTTCACGGCCCTTGATGTTCTTGTCCTGAAAAGATGATTCAAAGAACCAAGGTGATTCACACGAAAAAGGAAATACCATGAAATTCTTTTCAATTCCCCTTGAGGAGAATACCTGTATCAGAAAAATATTTTCTTGGCTATTGAGGCATGGTTTCAGGAGTAAGGCACCACATGTCTGAAGAAATAAATGGGGCAGTCCAGAAGCGACTGGCGCAACCCGGGAGTTCCTTCAAGCAATACCAACAATCAACGGTTGGTGATTTCGGCATACTCCATCTCATTTTATACGAATGTGTCAACCTGGCCTGCGTTTCTCTCCCCGGAAGAATCGGGGGCCGCATACGTCGCTGGGGATTATCACTGGTCACTGCACACATTGGCAAAATGGTGAAAATTGGTATTAATATCTTTATATTACAACCAAAAAAGCTGCGCATCGAAGATAAGGTGGAGATTGGAAATGCTGTCACCCTTGGTATTAAAAATACAGGCGACGGAATTATTCTGAAAGAACATGTGAAGATTGGCGATCGTACCAACTTCAATTGTTTAGGCGGGACAATAACCGTTGGCAAAGGAACCAGTATAGATAACGATTGCCGCCTGGGCTCCCTGAAAGGTCTTACCCTGGGTGAGTTCTGTACTGTAGGTCGATACACCTGCATTTCAGGAGCAGGGCATGCGATCTCAGATTTAGCTCGTCCGATCATTGAACAACCTATAATTTCGAAAGGACAGACCATTATAGGAGATCACGTTGTAATCGGAGAACGGGCTACGATTTTAGATGGAGTTATCATCGGTAATAACGTCACAATTGCTGCTGACTCTCTGGTTAACAGAGATATTCCAGCCTATTCTCATGTGAAGGGCATTCCCGCCAGAATTTGCAGACAAAGCGGGGAGTGAATTTCGTGCCTCACCTATTCTACAGGTTTCTGCGCTGGTGCCCAGGGGCACTCGGTTTGCTGTTGCGCCAGAAGATTTACCCTCGTCTGCTCGGTAACTGTGGCCGCGGTGTGCTGTTTGGCCGCTTTGTAGATCTCGGCCAACCACAGCGAATCAGCCTCGGAGACCGAGTCATCATCAGTAATTACGTAGTATTAGATGCCAGCTGTTACGAGGGCAATGATATTCATGCCATTGTAATCGAGGCAGATGTCTTCCTTGGTACCGCAACACATCTGCGTGCGAGAAAGAGCAAAATAGCGTTGCTATCAGGAACCAACATAGGCAGCAGCTGTAAAATTGAAGACCATTTTCCTGTCACCATAGGTCCCAATGTGCTTCTTGCTGCATACTGCACTATCGGTGAAGCTATGGATAACGGAGCCGGGCACGAGCAAAAAAAACAAACTGATAGTACTCACCGTGTCGAGACAGTCGTTGAACACGGGTGCTGGCTCGGTGTCAGGGTTCTATTGAAATCAGGCGCTCGTGTCTGTAAAGAATCTATCGTGGGAGCACATGCTGTTGTAGAGGGCGAGATCCCATCGTGGGCCATTGCCGCAGGACAACCTGCAAGGGTTCTTAAGTTTAGAAATTAACAGGAAATTTTAATCGATCGATCTGTGTTTTGTCGTTCTCTGAAGAGCTTTTTCCTGTAGAATAACAATAAATTGAGGATTTCATGAAAACCATAACTGTACTTGGGAATAATTCGGGACGAAATGCAGGTGATAATGCGATCCTGGGCAACCTGCTCGACGATTTTGCCCTCAAACGATCTGATATCTTGTTCAAGATACCTACCCTTAACACGAATTTCGTGAAAAACGCTTTTGGCCAACACCGAGTCCAGCCCATTGGCATGCTGCCATGGAACCTCGCATTTAAAAATCTCGGATGGCCACTGTATAGAGCCATGACTGATACGCAGATGGTACTGATCACTGATAATATATTATTTGATCGAAAATTTTACAATCCATTCGTCAATTACCTGAACCCCATCTCACTGTTTGCTCCATTCTGTAAAAAGAAAGGCATACCGATTATCCTGTACAATGCGAGTGTCGGGCCGGTGGCTCGAGATGCCGGCGTCAAAGCATTACAGAAAGTGCTGGATTCCACCCCACTGGTTATTACCCGTGACCTGAGCACGAAAGCGTTGATAGAGAAGCTTGGTCTGCGACATCCCGAGATCAAAGTGCACGCCGACTGTGCACTCAACACACCCATACCGTCGAACAGCGAACTTGATGCAATAATACAGAAGGAAGGCCTGTTCACCAACCCCAAGGGAACTATCGGCCTTAACGTCAACGCCTATATCGATGATTTCAACCAAAAGGGCACAATGAACCGCCAGAAATTCTGTCAGATTATAGCAGGTACCGCTGACAGGCTCATTGAGAGCCTTGGGGTTGATATCATGTTCACTGTCAGCCAGACCATGGATATGAAGATAACAAAAGAATGCGTAGCATTAAGTCGTTTCCAGGATCGGATCAAAATTGTTGGCAACTGCGACTACAGCTACAAGGAACTCACCGGTCTGCTGAGCAAAGTCGAAATACACGCAGGACTCAGGACGCACACACTGATTTTCTGCTCAGCTGTAGGGACTCCGATGGTAAACATCAGCGCCTATCCAAAGAGTGATGCGTTCTTGAAAACTATAGGCATGGGCGACTGGACGATCAGCATCGACACCCTTTCTATCGATACCCTTTTCTCATTAATGATAAAGTCCTGGGAGAACCGCAGTGAACTGCGGGACCGTATGAACCCCATCGTAGATACTGAAAAACAAAAAGCTCGCAATAGTGTTGACGATGTTTGCACTATTCTGGACACATTGTAAACATCTGTTGACCCCACATTTCTAAAACCATTTGTGCTCCTCAATCACTGAAACGTTTCTTTGTAAGAAAACAAAATTTTACACCAGTATTGAGTAAAACGATTAGTTATTAGAGATTCGGCAGGATATGAGCAAAATGACGCAATGTCTCCTAATTCTGAAAAGACAGCTCAATGCTCACCGTCAACAACGTGAATTCATGCAGAACTCGTCAATTTTGAACAACAGACAAAGATATTGCATATCATTTTAATCACATGCGACTAAAAAAAGGATATTTGACCACAGCTTTTAAAGTCTGTATCAGCTGTGTCTTTTTTTCAATTCTACTTTCGTTCGTTCAGGGAAATGAACTCCTGAAGATGTTCGAGCGTATCGATTGGCTGTTTTTATCTGTCTCGTTCGCGTTAATCCCGATAACACTTTCAGCAAGCTGCATGAAATGGAAAGTCATCCTCGACGGCAAAGGCAGGAGCGTATCATTTTGGCAACTGCTGCGCATCTACATAGTGGGGTATTTTTTCTCTAACCTGCTCCCCTCCACCGTGGGGGGAGATGTGGTCAGGTCATACTATTCCGGACGGCTTCTTGGGAACCAGACATTTGCTGCGATCAGTATCTTTGTAGAGAGATTTACTGGCATTTTTTTTCTATTTTTCCTCGTCATTTTCGCACCTCTTCTGATCCCAGGCCTTTTCCGAAGCCCTTTTATTTACATGCCGGCCTGCGTTGGTTTCTCTCTTATTTGCCTGACAGTATGGATGTGGATGGTGAAAAATCCACTGGCCCTGCCTGAAAAAATTCTAGCCTTTCTCTTTCGGTCGCTCTATCGCCTTACATCGCCCCCTGTTCCTGCACTACTGCATACATGGGTAAAGCGTTTAGAGACAAATTGCTATTCGGTTCTTAAACGACTGGGCAAAGTACGAGAAGAATTTCGTTTCTTCGCGGGTGCTTTACGGGAAGACAGGATGTATGTTTTCAAAATTGTTCTCTTGACTATAATTTTTTATATATTGACCTGGGTTAATGTTTATGTGGCCTTTCGTGCATTCGGTGTACAACCGGATTTTTTAGATGTCTGCGCCCTGGTGCCAACGATTCTTTTCGCAGCCCATGTTCCTGTTACATTGCTCGGCAATCTTGGCTACCTCGAATCGGTTTTTGTTTTTTATTTTCTGATGATAGGTATCCCCGGGGCTGAAACACTGGCGATGGGGCTCCTGCTGCGGGTTAGGATGCTGTCCCTTGGGGTTATAGGATATTTCGTGTATCTTTTTATGCCCGCCAAAGACTAGGAGAAATTCAAGCGTTTAGAAGTGAGGGACGAGAAGCTGTGAATAAACAGGGCAATGTTCCTCAGTTGAAGGTCTTTCATCATTTTCATCCGGCCCTGCAAATTATCATCGAATTCTGATCACTTCTCGGACCTTGACGGTTTGTTTATTCAGATACCTCCAACCATTTATTATCACGATACCAATGAGCTGACTCGACAATACCCCGCTCATTTTCATAAAGTGGCTGATAACCAAGGACTTCGCGCATCTTTTCTGTCGAGAAATTACGGTCCTTGGAATAGAACGCAACCCGTCTTCGATAGATTGGCGGATTTATCTTCAGCGGTTTACAGATTGCTTCACAGATGTCCCCGAGAAG
Source organism: uncultured Desulfobulbaceae bacterium (assembly GCA_965366875.1). Lineage (GTDB taxonomy): Bacteria > Desulfobacterota > Desulfobulbia > Desulfobulbales > Desulfocapsaceae > MADRE3. The sequence goes on from CBDUGK010000049.1 coordinate 25,778, forward strand.
AAAAAATGGAGTGATCGGCAACCGGACGATACGCAGTTTGTGGTGGTATTCACGGGCAATAATTGCGGCCATCTCCTCAAGTTGGATCGGTTCCGAGCTGCCAATGATGAAAGCCTCCCCCAGTGCCCGCGGCTCCGTTGCCGCCAGGATCATGGCACCTACCAGGTCCTCTACATGGACGAGATGATACCAGCACTTTCCCCGTCCAAGAATGGGGAAGAATTTCCTGGTGGCCATTTTATAGAGCTTCAGCAAGCGCTTTTCTCCGGGCCCATAAATTGCGCAGGGGCGAATGATGGTGTAGGGGAAATCATTGTCTTGAGCGAAATCCTTAAGCCAGATCTCCGCTTCAGCCTTTGTCCGCTGGTAGCCATCGCCCGGTTTGAACGGGGATGTCTCATCCCCGGGAGGACTCTCAATATGTCCATGCACCCCCATGGTCGATACATGGACCAGCCGTTTAAAGTCGGGATTACGGAGCGCCTCTTCCACGATCAGCTGGGTTGACTTCAGGTGAACGTTTCTATAATCCTGCTCTGTACTCTTTGGATCGCGGAACGCGGCAGCCACATGAAAGACGTAGTGCACGCCCTCCATCGCCGACCGGATGGTCTGCTCATCAAAGACCTCCCCCCTCAGCCAGGTGACCGGTAAGTTCTCCAGCGGGGTAAGATTGGATGATTTTCTCGCCACCGCGCGAACATGCGCACCGATATCGAGCAATTTCCTGACGAGGACAGTGCCCGTGTAGCCAGTGGCTCCGGTAACAAGGACAACACTGCCAGCCGCTATCTGGTTTTCCATGACGTTCCTAGCAATTTTTTTTACACCTGATGGACTCGTAAAAAGACCGTATGAGGGGTCAGAGACAGATTCCTTTTTTCAAAGCGAAACCAGTTCCTCCTGAACCCAGTCGTACAACTCATCCACTCTTCTTTTATGGGCAGAGTAGACATGTTCTTTTTCCACAAAGGCTCTGCCGTTTTTACCGAGCCGCTCTCGTAAGGCAGCATCCCCGGCCAACTCCAGAATCCCCCTGCCGAACGCCTCCGGCTCGGCATCGGCGAGATATGCTTCATTATCGGTAACAATCTGTGTGTGGGTATACAGCTTGGTCAACAGCACCGGTTTGCCGGAGTGCAGATAGGGAAAAATCTTCATCGGGGTGTTCACCCCCCTGGTGCGGGGAGCCACGAGAATATCGGCGTCGGCCAAATAGTGATCGAGCTGGTCAAACGGCCTGGGACCTAAAAAATGAACATGTTCCGCCACACCAAGCGACGCTGCTTTTTTGGTGTAATAATCAATATCTTCGTCGACCCCGCCAATGATGACCAGCTCCACCCCGTCATTTTCCTGTACCACATAGGGAAAGCTTTCCACCAGCAGGTCAACCCCCTGGTAAGGCTCAAGGTTGCCGCAGTACAGCAGGATCATTCCATCAGATTGTATCTCGTTTTTGATCAGGCCGTTTCGCTCCAGGTCAGGATTCTGCAGTTGCGATATATCGTGCAGGGTAACGGTTTTTCCCGACCCGTTTTTTTCACACAGTTCTCTGAGCGCATGACATACCGGACCATTGGCTATCGCCCCGCGGATTGCGCAGCCTTCCATCCAGTTTAAAAAACCTGACACCACACCCAACCGGGGATGCTTTTCCACCATCTGCTGGGCAATGGAAGAGTCAATATCATAGACATAGGGAATCTTATACAACCGTTTCATGACCATGGCGATAAACACCGATTCCTCGCCCGCATGCAGCACGTCGTACCTGTTTTTATGCACCATTCTCCAGGTGAAAAAAAACATCAGAAAATCGATCCACAATTTTTTCAGGGAAAACCCGGGACGAATACCCGTAACGTTTTTCGCGTAGGGCACTCGATAAAGCGTTGTACCGGGCAACTCGATGTCCTCACCTTCAGGGTAGACAATAGCATCAACCTCTGTGTCATCACGCTCGGACAACGCCCGCAG
>CBDUGK010000050.1:0-27724 GCA_965366875.1 uncultured Desulfobulbaceae bacterium
CAGAAAAGAGCTGCTCAGAAAGAGCGTTGCATTACCCCTCTACGATACCCTCTTTAGCGAACCCGTTTGACAAAAATAAGATAACAAACAAGTCACCCACACCCTCGTTGGCATGGAAATGGAGGTTATCTCACAGGCAGGGCGTGCCGTTGCTCTAACCTTCCGGGGAGCGCTCAGTGATCTGTTTTCTATTGACGAATCGGTCAAAGTAAATTGAAAATAACATAACATCTATGGGCTGGATGATCTGTAATTACGCGTGAAGGAGACTGATTAACACGTAACCCGTGTACAAAATGTATACCATCGAGAGCGAGCAGTTATACTCAAATCCAGAGGCAGCCATCTGGGCTGTCTATCCCAGCTCACGACTGGTGGCTCCCAAAGTCAGCGTTTTTATCGACTACTTTGCCACGTGTTGTGGCAGTCCGCCCTACGGGGAGAAGAAATTGCACCGCAGCAGCTTGTAATTTTATGTTGAGATGAGAACAGCCAGGAGTAGACGGCTGCTCAGGCCCGCAAAGCGAAGTTCTTCCGTAGCACCTTCTTTTGCTATATATCTGGATAGTTAAACATTGCAGGACTCGTGGCTGGAACAAAAACCATTAATAATTTGCCTCTGTGTATAAACCATTGACAATCAAAATTTCGAGGCTATATTAATCGTTAAATGGCGATATGTGAATATGGGGTGCATTTACAATGAAAACATTCATACGAGTAATGAAAGCGTTATCCGACCCGAACAGGGTACGGGTCGTTAAACTCCTGCAGACCCAGGAGCTCTGTGTCTGTGAGATTCAAGCGGTCCTGGGCCTGGCCCAGTCAACCGTCTCCAAACACTTGAAAATACTGGAAGATGCGGGGCTGGTCGAGAAGGAACGACAGGGAACCTGGATGATTTACAGCCTGGCAGATGGCAGCGAGTCAGCCTATGCGGAGACGATGCTGAAGACGATCAGTGCCTGGCTGGAAAATGATAATGAATTGAAAAGAATGCGTGAGGCTTTGCCGGCGGCGTCCATGCTGCGCAATTGCGCGCCAACAAGTGAAGGGATAGGCATATGAAGGCAATTCAACCCATTACCACTGAGTGTGGTTGTGACAGCAAGAGGGAAACTGTTGACCAGAAACAGGCGTCCCCAGACCGCAACATGAGCAAAATAATCCTCGTGAGCTTGCTCGGCTTTGCTATCTGGTATGCCGTCTACAAACAGCTGGAACCCTTTTCATATTTTTTCACCTACTCACTGGTCGGTCTTGAAAAAGGCAGCCATCTTGGTGAGTCCATCCAGTTTTTCGTCTATGACACTCCCAAGGTTATGATGCTGCTGACACTTATTGTGTTTGCTATTGGCATACTTCGATCATTTTTCACCCAGGACCGGACCCGTAAATATCTGGCGGGAAAAAGAGAGTCAGCAGGAAACGTGATGGCTGCGATGCTTGGCGTTGTCACTCCTTTTTGCTCATGTTCTGCAGTACCCCTTTTTCTTGGCTTTGTTCAGGCCGGAATTCCTCTGGGCGTGACCTTCTCCTTTCTCATTGCAGCTCCAATGGTGAATGAAATCGCCCTGATTCTGCTCTATGGCCTGCTTGGCTGGAAAGTCGCTGCCATCTACCTCGTCACAGGTCTCCTGATTGCAATAGTTTCAGGCTGGGTAATTGGCCGCCTCAAGCTGGAGCATTGGATTGAAGACTGGGTACAATCATTACGGGCGGCTGAAGCTGTGATCATCGAAGAGAAACTCACCTGGCCCGATCGCATTGCCCGAGGGCGAGAGGCTGTGCGGGATATCGTTGGCAAGGTGTGGATCTATGTCGTTGCTGGAATTGGTGTGGGTGCCGCCATCCACGGCTATGTGCCGGAGGCCTTTATGGCTTCGATCATGGGCAAAGATGCCTGGTGGTCTGTACCCGCCGCCGTTGTAGTCGGTATCCCCATGTACTCGAATGCAGCAGGTATTGTGCCGATAATCGAAGCACTTCTTGGCAAGGGTGCTGCACTGGGTACGGTGCTGGCCTTTATGATGAGTGTAATCGCCCTGTCACTGCCGGAAATGGTAATTCTCAGAAAGGTACTCAAACCAAAGCTGATTGCTGCCTTTATCGCAGTTGTCGGCAGCGGAATAGTATTCACCGGATTTTTATTCAACCTTATTATTTGAATATGTTCTGTCTATAAATTCGAAGACTAACGTATACTGATGAAGTTTAATTCAAACCAAACAATCGAGAAATAGTATGGAAATCAAGATATGTGGGCCAGGTTGTGCTTCATGTGACAAGACAGAAGAAATTGTCAAGGCAGCTGTTACGGCAAAAAATGTCGATGCCGCTATCATTAAGATCACAGATTTTCAGGAAATTGCTCAGCTGGGCATCTTTTCCACCCCTGCCGTCATTGTCGACGGCCAGGTAAAGTCGGTGGGGAATATCCCTAAACAGTCTGAAGTGGAAGGCTGGATTAGCTGAGTGCATTAAGCCTACCCGGATGACGCGTACCTGAAACAGGAATGCGCATACTGGATGTCCCCAGTTCGGTTCAGTTTTAAAATAGCGGGTTGGTAGTGTATTGGTGCGTTTAAGCTGTGAACACAAGCACACTGCTTGTTCCTGAAAACCTAATCTCGATAACTGGTCATTGACTTACCTATCACCTGTACGAAGCTATTCCGGTTTGCACGCGAATCAGACAGAAGAGCCTTCCTCTTCGTCAAATGCTTCGGAATACGTTATTTTGATATTGCTATTGCGAAGAAATTCCGGAATTACTCAGATAAGTTAATCCATTATCAAAAAAATTGGTCATGGCTGCCTGAGGGATACACTCGGAGGGGCATATGAAAACAATACTCGTAACAGGGGCTGCAGGCCAGATTGGATCCGAGCTCACGATGGCACTGCGCGAGCGCTACGGCGAAGCTAATGTGGTTGCCGGAGGAAGAAAAACAAAACCAGGTGAAAAACTCCTGAATTCGGGTCCCTTTGAAGTTGTTGACTGCTTGAATGCTGAAGCGGTTGCAAATGTTGTTAAGAAATACAAGGTTGATACCATCTATCATCTGGCAGCCATTCTGTCAGCAGTTGCCGAGGCCAACCCTTCCCTGGCCTGGAATGTGAATATCAATGGCCTCTACAACGTGCTTGAAGTGGCCCGTGAACACAATTGTGCTGTTTTCGTTCCCAGCTCTATCGGAGCATTCGGCGCCACAACACCACTTGACAATACACCACAGGAGACCATCCAGCGACCATCGACCATGTATGGCGTAACAAAAGTTACCGGCGAGCTGTTATGCGATTACTACTTCACCCGCTTCGGGATTGACACTCGCGGTGTTCGTTATCCTGGCATTATCTCCAATGAGACACTTCCGGGAGGCGGAACCACAGATTATGCGGTGGCGATATATTATGAAGCCATTAAGCATAAAAAGTACACCTGCGATCTGCCCGCAGGTACATTTCTTGAGATGATGTATATGCCTGATGCGATAAAAGCCGCCATTAATCTCATGGAGGCAGATCCGGCCAAGTTGGTTCATCGTAATGCCTTTAATATTACGGCGATGAACTTCGATCCAGAGATCATTGCTCAATCCATTCGCAAATACATCTCCGAATTCACCATGGATTACAAGGTGGATAGAGTTAAAGAAAAGATTGCCGCTTCCTGGCCAAACAGCATGGATGATTCCGCCGCCCGGGAAGAATGGGGCTGGACACCGGATTATGACCTGGATACGATGACCAGAGATATGCTTGAAGTACTCTCAAAAAAACTCCAATGGAAGGAGTAGCTGATGTCTATCGACAGATTAAATGCTGTCCTCAAGACCGCTGTTGATGAACTCAAAGCCAGGGGAACAGCCAAAGGAAAGGAGATGGTGGTCACCGGTATCAAGCCTGCCACGGAAACTGCTGGTCCCCGATATTTTATTGAAGGATACGGCGATAGAGAATTCATCAGGATGAATTCAAATTCCTACCTGGGAATGTCCATGAGACCCGAAGTGATTGAGGCTGAAGAAGCAGCTGTCAGAGAATTCGGAACGGGACCGGGAGCGGTTCGCTTCATCAGCGGCACCTATAAAGCACATACTGACCTGGAGAAGAAACTGGCCAGGTTCCATGAAAAAGAAGCCGCCATGCTCTTCTCGTCCGCCTATGTGACCAGCCTGGGCGTGCTCATGCCCCTGGCCTCCGAAAAAACGGTCTACGTCAGTGATGAGCTGAACCATAACTGCATCATCCAGGCCATGCGCCTGTCACGCCCGCAAGGCAAGGCCATCTATCGGCACAATGACATGGAAGACCTGGAAGCCAAGCTAAAAGAATGGTCCGGAAAAGCAAAAAGAGCCCTTGTTGTCACCGATGGTGTCTTCAGCATGCGCGGCGACAATGCGCCCTTGAAGGAATTCGCCCAGATCTGTTCAAGATATGAAAATCAGTTTGAAGAAGGACTGATCACCATCATCGATGACTCTCACGGAGTTGGTGGGTTCGGTCCGACAGGCCGGGGCACAGAGGAGTACTGCGAAACAAAGGTTGACCTGATCATCGGTACACTGGGCAAGGCTTTTGGCGTTAACGGCGGCTATGTTGTCACCTCGCAGGAAATTGTCGACTATCTGCGCCAGACGGCCCCCATGTACATTTATTCCAACCCGATCACCGTATCTGAAGCCAGGGCAGCCAGCGCCGCATTGGAGCTGCTGGACAGTCCCAGAGGTCTTGAAATTCTGCATCACCTGCAGGCAATGACAAAACGCTTTGCAGCAGGCCTGCTTGCCTGCGGCTATGAGACGATTGAAGGTGACCACCCCGTTGTTCCCCTCATGGTACGGGATACCACTCAAACAGCGGAGCTGGTCCAGTTCCTTACAGACCACGGTGTACTTGCGACAGGTCTGAACTTTCCAGTGGTTCCAAAAGGTGATGAAGAAATCCGTTTTCAGATCAATGCGGATCACAAAGAGGCTGACATTGATTATGTAATCGATGTTCTCAGGAAATATAAGGATCGTTAAGCAATTTTTTTCCGTGCAGGTAGCCATTGACAGGCAGATCAATCGTTTTTCTGAACCATATCGAACTGTTATAGCGAAAAAGCTTGCTTGCTGAGGTTCTCTGGAAGGAAATTTCGTTAGCAGTTTTACTATATACCTGGGCCGGCCAATTAATCTCTCTTGAACCTAATAAAGAATTGTTGAACGATTTATATGAATATTAAACAAGCATTGTCTCTTGGTGGCAAAGGAGTCGTAAGTATTGTCGGTGCTGGGGGTAAAACCACTCTGATGTACTCTCTTGCAAATGAGCTTGTCTCTGCAGGAAAAAGAGTGCTGACGACAACGACTACAAAAATTTTCAAGCCAACCCCTGAAGAATGTCCTGTCACCATTTTATCAAAAAGATCCGACGAAATTATTGAAAAGGCGCGTATTCTCATGCAAGATTGTTCTCACATTACTCTGGGAGCTGAGTATGAACCTCTCCGTGGTAAATATATAGGGGTGAATCCTGATATTTTGGCAGACATCCTGGAATCTGATCTTTTCGATTACATAATCATTGAGGCTGATGGTGCCGCACAAAAATCCCTGAAGGCTTGCGCTTTTAATGAACCTGTTGTTCCTGTATTTACAGACTGTTTAGTGTCTTTAGCAGGTCTTGATGTTGTGGGGAAACTGTTGGATGAACAATGGGTTTTCAGGGCAGATATTTTTTCAAACATCACAAAACTGCCACTTTCGCACAAGATCACAGAAGCCGAAATTGCAGAAATGCTGATTCATGATATAGCCTCTATTAAGGCTTTAAAACAGGATGTTATTAAAATTGCTTTTCTTAACAAAGCAGATACTATTCCGTTACAAAAAGCAGGCAACGAGATTGCAGTTCTCATTGAGGAAAGAGGCAGGGACTGTTTCCACCGGGTCATCGTGGGTAGGTTAAAGGAAGAGCCGGTGATCCACACATGTAGAGTCTTCAGCTGACCACGTTTCTTCAAAATAGCGCTATTTTAATTCTCTGATTTACCCCCTTTTGTGGCTTGAATCATTTGTTGATTGCAGAATCTGGAGATACTCGTGCCATGTATCAATATCGGTAATCACCGCTTTGTTTTCAACTTCATGTGCACGTACCGTTAATGATTTGTCGCTGAACAGAAATCGAGCACCCTGATCCCCTGTTGAATTCATCAATCTGGGGAAAAGACGGGCACTGATTATAACCGGATTGCCCCGTTGCCTGTTATAAACGGGGTAAAGTATGTCGGGTTTGTAATGACTGAACTGCTCCATCAACTCTGTAATAAGGGCGGCATCTATCAGCGGTTGATCGGTAAGCATAAAAATTGCCGCCTCGCATTTTCCCTTAACTGCTCTAACTCCTGCCCTTAAAGATGCGGCCTGACCTTCCATAAAATTTTTATTGAAGATTATCTCACATTTCCTCACTAATTTGACATCCCTCACTATATCATCTGCAAAAGCTCCAATGACGAGTGTTGGGGATACAATTCCCGCACCTCTGGCTGCAGTTATCGCATGCTCCAACATGCTCCTGCCCATCACTTCCAGCAATTGTTTAGGTCTGCCCATACGGGAAGACATTCCAGCGGCTAGGATTACAGCTGCAAATTCAAGATGCTTCTTCATTCAGTCAGACGATATACAGCTCGTTTACTTTTTTGGGCGACTTGAGCCCAGAGTTTCATGTTTGATATAGTCACGTAAGCTTATGCGTTATACTGAAAGAGAACTGCCTCCAACACTGCGCCGGCGATCGCCAGACTCTTGTCGGAAACCAAGTCATTATTCACCTGCTCCCTTGGTTCAATATCTCCAATTTTGACTCCTGTCTTGACGAAGATTCCATCCCGAATCAGCCCGCGAACATGCCCGTCAATTTGCGCTTTGACGACTTTGTTATCGACAGTGCCGAGGGTATCGCCGGCTTTTACCCTGTCATTTAGGAAAACGGCAGCAGCGAAAATACCTGTCGCCGGTGCCCGCACAACACGAGCTACATCGTGACCCATCACGGAGCCGGGGATCCCGGTGTTTTTTTCCGCACAGCCCTTGTGAATTAATCGTCCGCAGTTAGGTCCCCGGTTCGTTTCAATAACAATATGGGTGTCGACACCGGCACAGAATCCGGGGCCTAAACCGATTACAAGTTCAGCTTCATCTATTCGAGTACCAATATTTTTTTTTGCTATAATTGCATCGATCACCACCTCAGGCCTCCACTGGGCAATAGTCAGCCACGAGGGATCAACCACCACCGGAATCTGGGATTTCTTTATCGTCTGTTCAATTTCGAGTATGGTTTGTACCGCTACGCCGGCAATTCCATCGACAATTTTCTTGCCATCATAGACAGCCTCACAGAAACAAACAGATCTGCGCACTGCCATTGGATTTTCCGTGTCCAGCATCACGAGGCGCTTGAATCCTGCCCGATGGAGGCGCCAGGCAATACCTGAACCCATTTCTCCTGCGCCCTTTATGACAAACTTGATTTTGTGTAAAACCATGAATTATATCCTGTATCTACAAAGGGCTAAGTCGGCAATGAAACAACTTAAAAAGAAGTTCAATAAGTAAAATCCGTGACAGCTACCTTCACATACGAATACATTCAATTGCTATTTTTTCAAGACAAATGCTATTAACGATTTATTTTTATTGAGGTTAGAGGAGTAATTGGCAGAGATTCTGCCACTGCCGGAAAGAATGGTTACTATCCAGCGTAAGGTCTAGTCGGCAGTTTTACAGTTATGTGCTAGAATCATTGAGAAAAATTATTTCAAAAGCGAACAGAACCATTTTTCAGGCTTGTTTTTGCAATGGTAATTGTAAGGGTGACTTCAACAGTAGGTGTGATCTATGAGATTTATTCTTGATACGTTAATCGAAGTGCTAGCAAGAGGTGAATCAGTGGTGCTTGGCACAATTGTTCGCAGCAGTGGCTCAACACCCAGAACGTCAGGGGCACGGATGCTTATACAATCAGATGGAACCCTGACCGGGACAATCGGCGGGGGGGCAATCGAGGCTGCCTGTCAAAAAAAGGCAGAGGAACTTTTTGACCTCTCCAGCTCGTATGCCGAAGTGAATTTCTCTATGACTGCTTCTACGCTTGCAGATGGGGGTATGGTCTGTGGCGGCACAGCTTCTGTGCTCCTGCAGATGGTTGACCCGGATTTGCTGGAGACCATGCAGCTGATAAGAAAGGCTTACCAGAGCGATGAAATTCCCCTATTACTGACCATATTGCCCTCCGGCCAGACACCCCCTCGATTGGTATATGTGGACAAAGACGGCGATAACGAAATAAGCCCGGAATTAAAACAGCATCTATCTCAGAAAAGCAGGCGAGCCCCTTTTCTGATAAAATCCGGCGAGCATGAAATGTTCGTCGAATCCCTCGTCTCACCGGGTGTTGTCTATTTGATGGGGGCTGGTCATGTAGCCCTGGCAACAGCACATCTTGCATCTTTTGCAGGTTTTGACGTTGTGATAATGGATGACCGGGCCGAGTATGCCAGTGAAGATCGTTTTCCAGAAGCTCAAAACGTACTCGTCTTGCCTTCGTTTGATGACTGTCTCCAGGGCCTGTCATCTAATGACTATGTCGTAATCGTGACGCGTGGGCATATACATGATCGTGATGTCCTGGCCCAGGCTCTCCGCACAAAGGCCGGATATATCGGCATGATAGGCAGCAGGAAGAAGCGCAATGTGATATATGATTCGTTGAGAGAAGACGGTTTCAGTGACCTTGATTTAAAACGTGTTCACAGTCCGATAGGCTTATCGATTGGAGCTGATACGCCGAACGAAATCGCTTTGAGTATCGTCGCTGAACTGGTTAAAGCCAGGTCAGAACGCTAGATTTTAGTTTCAAAACAACAATCAGCTTGCCTGGCTTAAAGATATCACTGCCCTGACGGGCCTTTGCGAGAAACCCTCTCCCAGCTCTCACCCTTCCGCTCCATTGTCAACCGGGTTTGAGTGGTAAGCGAAAATTTTATACAAATCTGATTTTTTGTAATATTTTATTGCCTTTTTGATTCACTTCTGTAACGATACGATCTCTCAGTTGATCTTCTTGTGAATCCCCCAGCCGGAGTTGACCAAGATGTCTGGAAAACTCGAAAAACTGCCTCTCAAAATCCAGGCCGAAGAAACCTTACGGGAGATGATTCGTTCCTATCGCTTTGCTCCTGGCAAATGGATCAACATCGAGCGGTTGGCAAAAAATCTTGGGGTGAGCCGGACACCGGTTGCGCAAGCTTTGAAGAAGCTGGAAAGCGAGGGGCTTGTTACCCATGTCCCGAACCAGGGCATACGAATGGCAAGTATGACGATAGATATGGCGCACGATCTTTATCGGGTTAGAGGCTTGCTCGAAGGGATGGCCGGCCGGCTGGCTGCAGTGGGGATAGACGAGATATCAATCAGGCGCCTGGACGCTATTCTTGAAAAACAGAAAGAGATCGTTCAAAATGAAGATGTATTGGCCTATTCAAATTCTGATTTTAACTTTCATTCGATAATTTACGATTCCTGCGGTAACTGGCTTCTCAAGGAGCTTCTGGAAAATATCAAGGCTCGGTCACGCCCGTTTGTCTGCGATATAACCCCCATTCTCACAGATCTTTTTAAAGATCATGTAAACCTCGTTGACTGTTTTAAAAAACGTGACCCTGGGTGTGCCGAAAAAGTGATTTCCAGGCACAATGAAAAAATGTGTAAACTTCTCGAACAATCGAGGGGAAAAAATAAATGATTAGCCCGTTGAATATCCGTGTTTCTCTAGCGAAATTCAGCCTATCACAGAAGGGGTGTATCGATGTCTTATGCATTTAAGGATTTTCACTGGTCCAGGGAAATCAACATCAAGAGGTACCTGATGCCGACGACGCTGGCAGAAGCCTTGGAATTACTGGCAGAGCATGACGGCAAGGCCCAGGTTATTGCAGGGGGGACGGATGTTATCCCTCAATTGCGCCATGGGAGTCTGCGTGTCGAAACGCTGATAGATATTTCACGTTTGCCCGATATCAGCGGTATCCGCGAGAATAAGGGGAAGATTATTCTGGGAGGTCTGGTCACTCACAGCCAGGTTGCTCAATCTTCTTTGATAAAAGAGAAGGCTTCAGCCCTTGCAGAGGCCGCGGCAATTATCGGGTCACCCCAGATTCGCAATATCGGTACCGTAGCCGGTAATCTCGTTAATGGCCATCCGGCGGCAGATACGGCAATGCCACTGTTGACCTTCAATGGTTCTGTTACGATTGCTTCACTGAGTGGTGAAAGGGTCGTGCCGCTTTCGGAATTTTTCAATGGCAAGGGTAAAACAGCTGTTGATCCCCGGAAGGAGATACTAACTCAGATCCACTTTACTGCTCCCACGGAAAAGCAGGGGAACAGTTTCCTCAGGCTGAGCAAGCGCGGTTCCCTAACGATCGCTGTGCTGATCCTTGCGGTGGTGGTTGAAGCGGATAAAAAAGAAAATGTTTTCCGAGATGCCCGTATTGCTCTGGGGCCTGTGGCTGCAGTTCCGCTGCGCGCATCCAAGACTGAAGAATTTCTGCGTGATGCACCCATAACGGTCGAAACCCTTGAGCGGGCGGCAGAAAGCGTTTGCCTGGAGTCCAACCCTTTATCTGATCCGGTTTGGGGGTCTGCCGAATACAAAAAGGAAATAATAAAGACATTCACAAAACGCGGTCTCAAGCGCGCTTTAAAACAGATTGAAATTACGGTCAATTAAGAGGTGGTTATGGATTATGTCGAACTTTCTTTCCAACTAAATGGTCAACATACATCAATACAGGTCTTGCCCGATGCCTTACTGGTCGATGTCCTCAGGGAGACACTTGGTCTTACTGGTACCAAGATTGGATGCCGTGCGGGAGAGTGTGGCGTCTGTACAATTTTATTGGATGGCATTCCGGTAAATGCCTGTCTTCTGCCAGCATTAAAGGCGACAGGACGATCGGTCAAGACAATCGAGGGGCTGGTAAAAGCAGATGGTCAACTCGATGCACTCCAGGAGAGTTTCATGAATGAGGGTGCTGTGCAGTGCGGATTCTGCACTCCCGGAATGATCATCAACGCCAAAGATCTTCTGGACAGAAAGGCAAACCCGACCGAGCATGAAATCAAGAACGCGATCTCTGGAGTTTTATGCCGTTGCACCGGCTATAACAAGATTGTTCATGCCGTAAAAGCAGCAAGTCAGGCTAAAAAGTAAATGAGAAAAAGGTCAAAAAACCATCTTTCAGTTTGGCTTGAGAGGAACATGATATGAAGGAAGATACCAAGGCAAAAAGAGAAGTCAAAGTGATGACAAAAGAGAATGTTGAGTTTCAGCAGCTGTTCAGTGTCCCTGATGCTGAGCTTAGCGTTGCAGGCCAGTCTTTTGTCCGAACCGATGCCCTCCAGAAAGTTACCGGCGCCCTGAAATTCTGCGGCGATTTTGCCGTGGAGGGCTATTTACACGGGAAAATATTGCGAAGTCCTCACCCGCATGCCCTCATCAAGTCAATCGACAGCAAAGAGGCCGAGTCGCAGCCCGGAGTTGTGGCGGTGTTGACGGCCAAAGACGTTCCCGGAAGGAATGGATTCGGTGCCATCATCCCGGATCAGCCGGTAATCTGCGGGGACAAGGTGCGTTTTGTGGGGGATGGGGTTGCCCTTGTTGCGGCCGAGACTGAAAGGGCAGCGCAACAGGCTCTCGCGCTTATCAAGGTTGAATACGAAGTCCTCCCCGCGGTTTTCGACCCTCGCGAGGCTCTTGAAAAAGATGCTCCGCAAATTCATGAGGGAGGCAACCTTCTCTCCAAGAACAAACTGCGCAAGGGTGACGTCGAGAAAGGCTTTGCCGAAGCCGATGTGATATTGGAGAGGACGTATCGGGTGCCGTTTCTGGATCACGCCTACATGGAGCCAGATGTTGTCCTGGCTGTTCCACAGCCGGATGGGACCATGCTCGTGGAGGGACCCATGCAGGCGCCTTTCACAACAAGGCGAAACATAAACGAGGTCCTGGGTGTGCCGATCAACCAGGTCAGAGTCCGACAGGTTACCATGGGAGGAGGTTTTGGCGGCAAAGAAGACTCTCCCATAGATCTGGGCTGCAGGGCTGCTGTCCTCGCCAGACATACCGGCAAACCGGTACGTATGGCTCTCGAGCGAGAAGAGGTCATGTTACAGACCTGCAAACGTCATCCGATGGTCATGCAGATTAAGATCGGCGCCAAGAGTGATGGCACACTGTTGGCGTTTGAGGGCGTTATTTACGATGAACAGGGAGCTTATGCAAGCCTCGGCCCGATTATTCCGCCAGCCGGAGGGTCGCATGTTCATTCGATGATCATGATGCCCGGCCCCTATGATATACCAAATGCCAAGGTGGATGCCTTCCTCTGCTATACGAACCATCCTTATGGGGGTGCAATGCGTGGCTTCGGTGCACCGCAGGTCCACATCGCCCATGAGCAGATGATCGATGAGTTAGCCGAAGAACTTAACATATCCCCTTTGGATATCCGGCGCATAAATGGCTTCAAAGTAGGCTCGATCACGGCAACCGGGCAGGTCCTGGACCAGAGTGTTGGTCTGATAGATACCCTGGAAGCCTGTGCAAAGGAATTTAATTGGGACCAGAAATACAAGGAAACAGGGTTTGTCGATAAAGAGAAGACCAAGCGCAAAGGGGTGGGGATTGGTATGGGCTGGTATCGTACCAGCATCGGCATCAGTGGTGATGGCTGCGGCGCTCATGTGCATGTGCACGAAGACGGATCAGTCCTGCTCTTTACCGGTATTACTGAAATGGGGCAAGGGTCCTACACCGTTCTACCGCAAATCTGCGCTGAGGAACTCGGGGTAAAACTGGAAGACGTTCGCTATGTTGTCCCCGATACCGACATCGTACCGGAATCAGGTCCAACAGTCGGCAGCCGTTCAACCACTGTAGCAGGAAACGCCATCATACTGGCAGCGCGGCAGATCAAAGAATCCATTCTTGATGCCGCTGCGGAAATGCTGGATGTTCCGATTGACAGGCTGGAGTGCAGGAACCGTCTGATATTTGATAAAGACAACCCGGTCTCCTCGATCATGTTCCGAGATGCGGCCATGAAATGTTACAAGACGGGTCGGCGCTTGATCGGGCAGGGATGGTGGACGCCGCCGAAGTCAAGCCTTGATCCAGAGACCGGCCAGGGCAGTCCCTATCATGTTTATACATTTTCAACACACATGGCAGAAATCATCGTTGATATCGAAACCGGAGTAGTAGAGATTACTGACTTTGTGGCGGCATTTGATATCGGCCGGGCAATCAATCCCAAACTGGTTGAAGGGCAGATTGAAGGTGGTGTGGCAATGGGGCTTGGTTATGCATTGATGGAAAATGTTGTTATCGATAAAGGGTATATCCGGAACCTGGGACTGGAAAACTATCTGATTCCGACTTCGCTTGATGTCCCCAATATTAAATCAATTATTCTGGAGGTGAAAAACAAATACGGCCCATATGGCGCCAAAGGTATCGGTGAAATGCCGAATATTCCTGCAACACCGGCAATTTTGAACGCCATAGCCAATGCCTGCGGCGCCAGAGTTCGCTCATTGCCGGCTGACCCCGAGGGTGTCTTCTGGGCACTGAAGGATGCAGGGGCTGAAAAACGAAAAGGAGTAAAGCGCGCGTAATTATGGATAGCTTCAGCCTTACGAAGTGGCAGGCATCACTTTCTAGGGCAAACTAATAACCCGACTCAGATGGAGGATGGCATCATGAAAAGGAAAAACCTGTTTTCTCTCACCTTGCTGATTGTGCTGATAGGTTTTGGGTTCTGCGGGAACGTCATTGCCGAAGACCCGAAGGAAATAAAGATCGGGCTCATGTTCGGCATGACCGGTGCAGCTTCCCCCATCGGACCTGTGCAGATGAAAGGGGCTGAAATGGCAATCAAAGAAATTAATGATGCCGGCGGGGTAAAATATAAAGGGAACAATCTCCCCCTTGTCGCGGTGATCAAAGACGATGAGACGAAAGGTGATGTTGCCGTTCGACGCTTTAAAGAGTTGAGGGATGAAGACAAGGTGCATGGCCTTGTGGGCTCCACCTTTGCCGGCATAGCCAAGGCGCTCAACACCCAGATGCTGCGTCAGCCGTTACCGTATGTTGCAGCCTGTGTTGCTCCGATGGATATGTTCGAGAAAGGCCAGCTTGCGCCGACAACATTTGGCATCCACGGGACAGCATATTCTATTGGATATTCCGGGGCTGCCTATATTGCCACACAATTGAAACTTAAAAAGGTGTTTTTTCTTGCACCCGCCTATTCTTTTGGCCACGATCAGTTCAAAGGTGCCAAAGACGCATTTGACAAATATGGAGTCGAAGTCGAATATGATGAAGCACCTGTTAATACTACCGACTACACGCCGTATATCAACAAGATAGCCGAGGCCAAGCCTGAGATAGTCATGATGGCTCAATGGGGAACCGGCGCGATAACAGTACTGAAGCAGGCCTATGAGCTTGGTCTTAACAAAAAAACCCAGATCTGGTTCAACTGGATGACCAACGTTTTCGGCAGCGGTGTCCCCGCTGAAGCGCTGGAGGGAGTTTATTCACTCATGTCCTGGTACTGGAACATGGAAGGCTTTGAAGATCCGGAAGTGGTCGCGGCCGGCAAGGCGTTTGTTGAGAAATATCAGGCAGCCTATGGTGAACCGCCTGATCCTTATGCAGGAATGGCCTATGTCGGAACGAAAGAACTGGTGCGTGGTATTGAAATCGCGCAATCGACAGACCCCCTGGAAGTAGCCGAGGCGATTCGATCCAATCCCGGATTTCCTTCAATGAAAGGACCTGGTACCTGGCGGGTCGATCAGCAGCCCGTGTTTAAATATGGTGCCTTTGTGGTAAGAGGTAAAAGCCCCGCTGACAGAAAAGGAAAATGGGACCTGGTTGAGGTCATCGGTGCATATACTGGAGACGATTATTTACCAAGCCTGGAGAGTGAAGGCTATTAATCAAACTACCTGCATATCCTGAAATTTAAACAGAGCCCAGGTTGAGAGAATACTCACAGAGCGCTGCATCGAAGTCCTGGTGCCACTGCTGTGAAAGAAGGCTCGACCTGGGCGGAAGTCTAAGGATCCTAAAGCCTATTCATAATGGAAAGCGATGCCTGAACCTCTCCTGTCGACGAAAAGTGCCACAAAACGATTTGATGGACTGGTAGCCGTCAATAACATCACCTACGAACTTTACGATGGGGAATCAGCCGGGATCATCGGTCCGAACGGGGCAGGAAAGTCCACCTTTTTCAACCTGCTGACGGGCTATTTTATACCTGACGAGGGACAGGTCTTCTATCAGGGCAATGAGATTACCAAGACCCCTTCTTATGAGCGTGTGACCCAGGGAATCGCCCGGACCTTTCAGCTCGTATCCGTCTTCGACAGTATGACGGTAATGGAAAATATGATGTTGGCCCGCATCAGGCTGGGGCGGAACTATCGTTCCAAAATCAGGTTTTTCTTCAAGGACGTCAATCATAAAGAGTTAATAGACGACTGTTTGCAGTCACTCGATACCATGGGCATTGCAGAAAAGGCCGGAGTCAAGACCTCTGATCTTTCTTATGGGGAGAAAAGAGAGCTCGAAATTGCCATAGCACTTTCCTTGAAACCGAGGATACTGCTGCTGGACGAGCCCTTTGCCGGTTTAAGTCAAGTGGAAATCCTTCATATAAGCAATGTGATCAGCGGATTGAAGGGGAAGTTCACCATTGCCATCGTCGAGCACAAGATATCCAAGTTGATGGAGTTGATCGATCGATTGAGCGTCATTAACGAGGGAAGCCTGATTGCCAATGGCCTGCCAGACGAAGTGATCAATGACCCCCGGGTCAGAGAATGTTACTGGGGCAAGGAAGATATGCAATGTTATTGAAAGTAAACAATCTGGATGTGTATTACGGGCCCGCACAGGTCCTTCACGACATTACTATTCATGTCAATGAAGGCGAACTTGTCTGTATCGTAGGAAGAAATGGGGCCGGCAAAACAACGCTGCTGAAAACCATCGGTGGATTCATGAAGCCTGCCTCTGGCAGTATCACCTTTCGGGGGGACAACTTAGAAGGAGTTCCACTTGAACAGGTGGCAATGAAAGGCATAAAATATGTCTTCCAGGACAAAAGGGTTTTTGGTGAACTTACCGTAAGAGAAAATATTGAACTGGCCGCTCACCCCACGCATGAAAGCCTCTCTGGCGCCATTGAAAAGGTAATGAGTATTCATCCGAATATGGAAAAACTGCTGGGTTCCAAGGCCAAAGGTCTAAGCGGGGGTGAACGGCAGATTCTGCTTATAGGCCGAGCACTCGTCGGAGAACCGCAGCTGCTGCTGGTCGATGAACCTACAGAAGGATTGGCGGCCAAGATAATTGGCGAGATTATAGGCATACTTTTGAAAATGAAAACAACAATTTCCATGGTGGTTGTTGAGCAGAATCTATCAACGGTTTCTCGCCTTGCAGATCGGGTCTATATCATGAAAGAGGGCAAAATTCTGCGCGAGATCACTGATAGAGAATTGATACAACAACCTGCATCGTATGAAGAGGATCTTTAATAGTCACAGGGTGTATACATGATAAGTAAAATTGAGAAGAGCCCTGCTTTAACCCTTGCTGTCTTAGCGATTGGTTTTACCATTTTCGCCTTTTCCACATCCTTTCCCAAGATAACCGATTTTATGATTTTTTGTATTTTTGTGCTCGGGTTTGATCTTATCTACGGGCATATGGGGCATCTCTCTTTCGGCCACATGCTTTACCTTGGCGCGGGATCATACGGTGCTGCGATATTTGCTTCTTTCGTCAGTCCCAATCCCTTTTTGGCTATTGGCTGCGGGATTATGACTGCAGGTGTCCTCGGTCTCATCCTGGGATCGGTTGTTGTGAAGACCTCGGGTGCAGCTTTTGCACTATTAAACCTTGCATTGAACGAGGTAGGCGCGTTCATGGTACTCGTGCCCTTTCCGCAATATACCGGGGGAGAAGACGGACTGTCCATGTATTTTGAAAGCTACGGGTTGATCAATGTCAATAACCCGAAATTCTGGTTCTGCTTCTGTCTGGGATCATTGCTGCTTGTCTGTTATCTCATTATCCGTTTTGTCCGATCTCCATATGGAATTTTTCTCAAAGCGACAAAAGAGAATGAGATCCGGGTTAAATTTTTGGGCTACAACACCTACATCTACAAACTTGCTACCTTTGTTTTGTCGTGCGTAATTGCAGGGTTCGCCGGGGCCTTGAACACCATTAACCTGTCTTACACCAATCCAAGTTTAATCGATCCTACCAGGAATGTGGAGGTGATTTTTGCCGCTCTCATGGGCGGAGCCGGCAATGTTATCGGTGCTGTAATTGGAGGCACGGCTTACATGACCATCAGCAATTACCTCGCGCGTTACATCATTCGATGGGAGATGTTCCTGGGAATTGCCCTTCTCATTTTCGCCTTCAAGTTCAGGAAGGGGATATGGGGATATATCGCAAAAGCGTAAGCAGTTAGCTGGTCTATATTATGATGGACACTATTGGCAATTGAACTACTTCACGACTGATGTTTCTTCGTGTTGTTCGGCAGGAGTCACTGCAAACTCTAAACGGATATCTGAGACATGCTTCAATCAATCCTGTTCGGCCTGACAATTGGCGGCATCCTGTATATAATTGCCATCGGTCTTTCGCTCACCTTCGGTGCTATGGGAATTGTAAATTTCGCTCATGGATTGATCTATACCATAGGCGCATATGTTCTCTATACCATGCTCACCCAGTTGGGTCTGAACTTCATCGTTGGAGCCCTTCTTGCGGTACTGGTGTCGATCCCTATCAGTTATCTGATAGAGAGATACATTATAAGAAGACTGTATGGCGAATCAATTGATTATGCTATCATCGCCACCTATGCTGTTTTGCTTATCGGCGTCGATTTGATTAAATGGATTTATGGCCCCAATCCCCTACCCATCAGTGACCCACTTGGTATCTCCGTCAGTTTCCTGACGGTGGAAATGCCCGTCTACCGGCTGATCATAATTGGCCTTTCCTTCTGTATATTTGTTGGGCTGACCCTGTTTTTTAAGAAAACCATGGTCGGTAAGATTGTTATAGCCGGCCTCCAGGACCAGGAGGCCGTGAAGAGCCTGGGGATAAGTGTTGAAAAATACTTTGCCTTGATTTTTGTTCTGGGCAGCGCACTGGCCGCTCTCGGCGGGGTGCTCTATGCTCCGATCAGCACCTTGCATCCCTATATGGGATTTCATATACTTATCCTTTGTTTCGCCGTTGTAATTGTCGGTGGCATGGGAAACCTTACTGGAACAGCACTGGCTGCCTATGGCCTGGGTTTGGTAATGGCTATTACCGGGAGATTCTGGGGACCGGCATCCGATGCTATGGTTTACGTCGTAATGGCAATAGTGCTTATCTTTCGGCCTATTGAGACATGAGATTACCGCTTTGGTTTGAAAAATCGCAAAACTTGAACGATAGTTAAGTCTGTTCAAAACTGCAGAAATTACTCGGCTTGTATAATTTAGATGGCAGAGCCCCAATGGCAACAGAATCTTCTCTACAACATAAAAGCTGACAAACCTACAAGTGCTTCTTCATCCTGTTCTGAGCAACAATAGAGAGGTCACAGGCCTAAGCCAAGATTGAGACAACGTAATAGTCTTCTTACTGACACATTTACGATTGCCATGCCAAACATCTAATTATTTCAAACTGCGCTCATTATTTGCGATCTGCTGAAGGACACGCTGCACACCCCGCCGCTTTGAAATCCTGGCCGCTGGGCGCGTGAGGTTCACAAAAGCCATCATCCCCACAGCCCAACCGGAATGACCAATTGCCCAATTGGTTTCAACACGTCCTTGTGGCAACCGCATGCCAAGAACCTCCTGGCGCAACATATAGTATTGAAAATTAATTATATTTTCAACTTCATGCACACAACAAATCATTTTCATGACCAACGCCAACTGATTCGTTGACACCAATACCAAATTGGACTAATTTAATAGCAAACCATCACCATGGAGGTCCTTATGCGTTTTGTGTCATTCAAAAAGAATAACCACATCGCTATTGGTGTTCTTGCCCCCAGCCAAAAAACAGTTATTGATCTAACCAAGCATGGCTTTTCCCCGGATCTGACGTCACTTATCGAAATGGGAGAAGAGGGCCGGCGCATGGCCCAGACAGCGATTCAGGAAGGAGTGCAAATCCCGATCTCAGAAATTACAATCATGGCACCCTTTCCACGCCCCCGGCGCAATGTGATGTGTGTCGGCAAGAACTATTTCGAACATTCCAAGGAATTCGAAAAGAGCGGATTTGATTCTACCTCGGGAGGTCAGGCAATTCCTGATGCGCCAGTGATCTTCACTAAGGCAACGACCAGTATAACCGGTCCCGGCGATCCTATTCCAGCAAGCTCGGACCCGTCCAAATCTACCGATTACGAGGGAGAACTCGGAGTTGTAATCGGCCGGCAAGGTCGAAATATTCCCAAAAGCGAGGTCTCTGGCTATATTTTCGGTTACACCATCATAAATGATGTCACGGCAAGAAATCTCCAACAACGCCACAAACAGTGGTTTTTAGGAAAAAGCCTGGACGGTTTCTGCCCCATGGGTCCGTTTCTTGTAACCGCTGACGAGATCGAAGATGTGACAGAGCTCAATGTCAGAACCCGGGTCAACGACGAGCTGCGTCAGCAGGCATGCGTTAAAGACCTGATTTTTGATATTCCGACGATTATTGAAACCGTATCTTCGCTGTTAACGATTCTTCCAGGTGATATCATTGCCACCGGAACTCCGGCAGGTGTCGGCATTGGTTTTACACCACCGAAGTTCCTGCAGCCAGGCGACAAGGTAGTTATTGAGATAGACCACATAGGGGTACTGGAAAATGTTGTTATCTAGCATTTCATCGAGATGCACCAGGTAACACGGCACACCAGCAGCGCTGCCGGCGTCAGGGTAAACGTTGGTTGTTGACTCTCTGAATATCGGCTGTTTTGCAAAAACTCAAGTCAAAGGAGGTAGTTTCATGAAGCGGACACACAATATCAGCAAAAAGTTGCGTTGGTTAATGCCTGCCATGTTCATAGCCTTGGCCATCGGTATGGTCTTTCCGTCCATGTCCCGGGCAAAGATGAACATCTCTTTTGGCGGTTCGGCTCCAGGCGGCGTAATGTATTACCTGGTCGGTGCTGCCGGAAATATCATCTCCAGAGATCTTCCCGAGTACAATATCACCCAGGTTACGACCGGCGGCTCAACGGAAAACTGCAAGCGGCTGCTGAAGGGTGAGCTCGATATGGGCATTGTCTACGGACCGCATGTCTACATGGCACTGAACAACCAGGGACCATTCAAGAACGACCCGACAGGAACCATGCTTCGCGGGGTCGCCAAGGCCTACGAGGGGGCATCCTACGCTGTAACGCTCGCCGATTCCGGCATCAAAACGATGAACGACCTGATCGGGAAGAAGGTTGCACTCGGTCCCCCGGGATCCGGAACCGTTTTTAACAGCGAGAACGTCTTGCGGGCACTGGGGCTGCTCGATAAAATCAAACCATCCATGATGTCTTTTGCCGACGCGGGACGTGCCGTTGAAAACAGGCAGATAGACGCCTTCTTTCAATCCTCGGCACCGGCCGGAGCGGTTACGCAACTTGCCGAAACCAAAGGCGCCTACGTCATTCCGTTCAGTGATGAGGAAATGGCAAAAATCGTCAAAGACTATCCGTTCTACTATTCCGCCGTGATGAAGGAGGGTGTCTACAAGGATGTTCCCGCCACCCAGATGCCGTACCTGACCGTCTACTGGGTAGCCCATGAGCGGGTTCCGGAACAGGCTATCTATGATATTACCAAACTGGCATTCCAGCCGGAAATCATGAAACAGTTAGGGGAAGCACACAAGAGCTGGCTGCAGCTGGCGCCGGACACCAAACGCTTTATCAATCTGGGTGCGCCGATGCACCCAGGGGCAGAGAAGTATTACAAGGAAGCCGGCCTCTGGGAAGAGTAAGTATTATAATGATTGCGCTGCCACAGTCGTTGCTGTGGCAGCGTTTTTTTTAATTTCGTCTTCTATCTCGTGGGGCAACGGGCATGACAAGGTTGGGTTGGCTGACTGAAGTAAAGGGCAGGGATCGCACACTGACCGGGTTCTGGGCTCTCCTCTACTCGTGCGCAGCCATCTTCATGGGAGCCTGGTATATGTACACCTCGGGCTTCGGTCTTATATCGACGGAAACCAATAGAGGTTTCTATCTCCTGTTTACCTCCGTTCTTGTCTATCTGCTCTTCCCGGCATCCCGCTGGGCGCCAAAGGATCGTCCAAGTGTCTTTGATATGGCCTGCGTCCTGCTCATCTCGGTTTCAATAGGTTACTGGATCAACCAGTATATGGACTATGCCATGTTCCGGGTAACCGAGCCAAACACCTGGGATCTGGTCATGGGTGTCATCGCCATCTGCATGATTCTCGAAACCGCCAGACGAGCGCTTGGTCCAATCATGATGATCCTGGCGATTATCTTTATCGGCCAGATTTATTTCGGTCCTTACCTGCCGGGCAAGTTGAGCCATGCGGGCATGCCGCCGGGGCGCATTATCGAGTTTACCTTCAATACCCAGGAAGCGATGTTCGGTGTTATCACCGCCACCTTTGCAACCTTTGTCTTTCCCTTCATGATTTTCGGGGCATTCCTGGAAAGGAGCGGCGCCGGTACTTTTTTCATGGAACTGGCCAAGTCATTAACCGGAAAGTGGCGGGGCGGGCCGGCCAAGATTGCCGTTGTAACGTCAGCCTTATTCGGCTCGATCTCCGGCTCCTCGGTTGCAAATGTCGTTGCCACCGGCACCTTTACTATTCCGATGATGAAACGAATCGGTTTCAAACCGAAAATCGCCGGTGCCATTGAGGCAATTGCCTCAACCGGCGGGCAATTCATGCCGCCGATCATGGGTGCGGGGGTCTTTATACTGGCCACGCTGATTCAAGTCAGCTACCTGAAAATCGCGCTGATGAACGTCATTCCGGCACTGCTTTATTTTGTTTTCGTCATCATGATGGTTGATCTGGAGGCACTGCGCTCAGGGCTGAAAGGGCTTCCTGCAAAGGAGATACCGAAGGTTTCGACAATCCTCAGAAATGGCTGGCACTTTTTCCTGCCGATAGTGGTCGTTCTCGGTCTTCTCTTCAATGGTTTTTCTCCTGAAGTGGGAGCATTCTGGGGAACCTTCTCGGCGTTTTTACTGTCGTGGCGGCGCACGGACACCCGGATGAAGGTTGCTGACGTCCTGGTCGCCCTGCGCGCCGGATCTTCGGCCAATAATTCAGCCGGTGCAGCAATAGGCGCACTGGGGATCATCATAGGCGGCATCGTGCTGTCAGGGCTTGGTTTGAAATTTTCAGCAATCCTGGTCGAACTGGCAGCCGGATCACTGCTGCTCTGCGTGATAATGGTCATGATCATTTCCATCATAATCGGCATGGGCAGCAGTACGACCGGCTCGTATATTATCCTCTCGGTGGTAGCGGCACCGGCCTTGATCCACCTCGGAGTTGTTCCGGTGGCAGCGCATCTGGTTGTTTTCTATGCGGCATGTCTTTCCAATATTACGCCGCCGGTTTGCGTGTCGGCGTTTGCCGCCGCGGCGCTCGCCAAGGCGGATCCGATGCAGACCGGTTTTTCCGCCCTGAAATACGGCGCTGTCCTGATCCTGCTTCCCTTTGGTTTTGTCTACCTGCCCCCCTTACTGCTGGGCGGCTCAACATTTGATATCGTCTATACCGTTATTACCCTTCTGTTGGGATTCATGTCACTGGCCATGGTCCTGCAAGGAGCCAACTTCATACATTCCCGGATCAGCCTGCAGGCACGTATTCTTTTTACCTTATCCGCCCTGCTGCTCCTCCTCCCGATACCCCGATGGATTAACATGATAGGCCTGATTACTCTTGCAGCCGGCTGGCTGCCGGCCTACCTCGGCCATCGAAAAGAGCTGATGGCTGCGAGAAACTGAGATAAAGGCAACAAACCGCCAGGTTGAATTGCTCAAAAATAAACGGATAAACACTTTCAAGGTGAGCGTATGCAACGAATAGGATTCATAGGTATCGGTTTGATGGGAAAACACATGGCCAGGCACCTTCTGGAAGCAGGTCACCCACTGACAATCTGGAACAGGAGCAGAGAAAAAGCAGACGACCTGCTGGCTGCCGGCGCCAAATGGGCCGACTCGCCCAAGATGGTAGCAACGGCTTCGGATGTCGTCATTACCATGGTCACTGACTCTACCGCTTCGGAAGCGGTTTCCTGCGGCGCGGATGGAATTCTCGAAGGAGCTCATGATGGCTTGATACTCATTGATATGGGAAGTATTGCTCCGGAGATGTCCAGGTCGATCGCCGGGAGGGCAAAAGAGAAGGGAGTCGCAATGCTCGATGCTCCGGTAACTGGAAATCCTAAGGTAGCAGAGGCTGGAAAGCTTGGAATAATGATCGGCGGTCCCAAAGAGACCTACGAAGCATGCCTGCCGATATTTGAAATTCTGGCAGCAAAAATCGTCTATGTTGGTGAAGCGAACGGCACAGGAACAACCTTGAAGCTGATTAACAATCTCATCCTGGGGGTTGCCATCGAAGCAGTTTCTGAGGCCATGGTTCTGGCAGCAAAAGTTTCTATCGATCCCCGGAAAGTAATAGAGATTACATCGGTCGGAGGAGCGAGAACCGGCGCGATGGAAACCCGCGGCGAAAGAATGATTCGCGGTGATTTTGCTCCAGGTTTCTCAACCAACAATATGTACAAGGATTTGACAAGTGTCATGAAACTTGCAGACGAAGCCGGTGTCTCTCTCCCCGCCACCAGCACTTCCTGGGATATCCTTCGGGCTGCCAGGTCAAGAGGAGATGGTGACCTGGATTCCTGCTGCGTCCTGAGAATACTCGAAGAACTGGCCCAAACAAAAGTGTCGTCTTCTTAAGCTATTGGAAATTATTCACGAGTTACACTGCGGAGGGAACAATGATCGCTGCTGAAAGAGTTGTTATCACAACCCTGGTTGAAAATTATGTTGACATGCTTATTCCAGATACACAAAACGTCAAACGGCCTGGCCTGGCTTATCATTTCGATACACGGAATTTGAAGATCAGGGCAGAAAACGGACTCGCCCTGCTGGTTGACGTCTACTTTAATAACCAACGTTACAGAATTCTCTTAGACACCGGGCTTACTGAGGACGTTATCCTTCACAACATGAAGGCGCTGAAGATCGCACCTGACGAAATCGATCATGTTATCATCAGCCATGGCCACCCCGATCATTATGGAGGCCTTCTCGGTTTGCTGAAAGCAAGAGAGTTTCCTCTGACCGTAACATTGCATCCGGATGCCTTTCTCGTCCGCCATGTCATGACGGGCGGAGGGATGGTAATTCCCTATTACAACCAGACCTTGAGGCGTGATGAACTTGAAGCTGAAGGTGCGAGATTCGTCATTGCCAGGGGACCTGTACCGGTTTGCCCTGCCGCCACGACAACCGGAGAAATACCGCTCGATGTGTCGTTCGAACCTCCGGGACCTCCCCGGGGAACACCGACAAGTTTATGGTGCGTTCGTGACGGCAATTTCGAGGAGGATCCAACCCTTGATGATCTGGCCCTGGTTGTAAATTTGAAGGACAAAGGTTTGGTTGTTATAACAGGGTGTGCTCATGCCGGTGTAATCAATTCAATTCGGCAGGCCCAGAAAGTTACCGGAATAAACAAAATTCATGCACTCTTTGGCGGTTTTCATCTTGGTTTCCCTGGAATCCCGGAAGAAAAAGGGGTCAGCACCATTGATGAATTAAAAAAATTAGAACCCTCGTTCGTTTCTCCGATGCATTGCAGTGGATTTACAACTCTTGCAGCAGTCCAACGGGAGATGCCAGAGGCTTTTTTATTGAATACAGCTGGTACACAGGTCAATCTTTAGCACTCTTGCGGAGTAACGGGAACTCACTGCCGGTGTTCAGCGTTTTTAAAAACGAACCTGGGTATTCGTAATGTAGACAAAATCTCAGGGGCAACAGGCGGAGGAGATATTTAGTTAAAGCGTCAGACGCACATCCTCCTAAAAACACTTCTCTACCAACGGAGGTAAAAGAAGATGAAAAAAATTATCGTTCTATTTATTGGAGTTAGCTTGATTTTTATCAGTAATGTCTCGGTTCAAGCAAAAGATTTCCGTCTCTCCATCGGTGCCGGACATCCTGCTGATGCTGCCATCTGGATTACCACAATGCGAGATTTTTTCCAGGTGGAAGTAAAGAAGCGGGTAGAAGCAAATACCGAACATACAATCCAGTGGGTGGAGGGCTATGGCGGGTCCGTCGCCAAGCTTGGCGAGTGCCTGGAGGCTGTTGAAAGCGGTCTGCTGGATATTGCCGACCTGCATGTTCCTTTTGAACCCTCTAAGCTGATGGCTTATAACTTCCCGTACTTTGTACCTTTCGGCCAGCCTGACCCGGAAAAAGCTGCCGCCGCGGCTCGTAAGGTTTATGATGATTTTCCCCAACTTCGTGAAAATCTGGAGAAAAGATATAATCAAATCTATATCGCCACCGGCTCTGTCGGCAATTACAACCTGGTAACAACCTTTCCCTGGGACAAAGTTGAAGAGCTTGAAAAACAGAAGGTCGCAGCAGCCGGTCCCAATTTACCGTGGCTGTCTCCAGTAGGAGCAGTGCCCGTGCAGTCCAATCTGAATGAAGCATATACGTCATTTCAGACAGGCGTTTATAATGGCTGGATTATGTTCCCGGATGCAACTGTTTCCTTCAAGCTTCATGAGGTCGCTAAATTTTATACCTTTACCGATTTCGGAGCCATCCCCAATGTTCTGATTACAATAAATAAGGATACCTGGAAGAGCATGCCTGAAGAGGTCCAGAATATTATTCTCGAGGTTGGTAAAGAATACACTGCTGTAGAATCCAAAGCTGCAAACGAGAAAGGAACAAGAAGTGTCAAAACAATGGAGGAGGCGGGTGTTGCTGTTCGCAGCCTGAACTGGGACGAAAAAGTCAAATGGGCCAAAGCGCTCCCCAACATCCCCAAGGAAAGAGCAGCTGAGATCAGCGAAACAGGAATGCCGGGTGAGGTTATATATGCCTATATCAACAATCTGAAAGATGGCGGCTTCACCTTTCCCAGGGATTGGGCCGCGGAAAAATAATTAGCATTATTATCATCTAGTCGTGCTGAACCTTTAGGCAAGACAAGGGTTTCCTTCCTTGTCTTGCCTGCACAGAACATTGTAACGAGGAGATCGTGTTAGAAAAAACAAAGGTACCGTTCCACTTCTTAATGGCGTCTCTCAATGTTCTGGGTACGTTATGGATAGTGGCAATCACGATATTGATTACTGCCGATGTAACCGGGCGTGCTTTTTTTAATTCCCCCATTTTCGGGGTACCGGAAATCGTAAAAATCAGCGTTGTCGGAATCGTCTGGCTGCAGATGTCCTACACCCTTAAAATCAATGGTCACCTGCGTTCACATGTGATCCTTGACAGGATAAACCCTCGGGCTCGCGAGCTTTTCCACAGCTTTGCCTATTTGTTAGGACTTGTTATCTTCCTTTTGATCATCTATTCCGGCTGGGATACGATGATAGAATCATGGGTAGGAGGAGAGTTTGAAGGAGAAGCGCCGGTCAGGGTGCCGACTTATCCCATCCGGAGCATCCTGTTAATTGGTGCTTTACTCACCGCGATCCAATTTTTTTTCCTTTTGATCGATAGCAGCAAGAGATTTCTTTTCCCAGAAGATCACACAGAGAGTAGCAGCGGGGGTGAGTGTAATGATTGATCCGCTCACTATCGCCTCAATCAGTATCGTTGTTTTATTTATTTTGATCTTAATGGGAGTCCATATTGGTGTTGCCCTCGCATCTGTCAGCGTGATGGGTATCTGGGGAATCACCGGCAAACTCAGGATTGCCATAAGCCTCCTGGAAACAACAGCCTACAGTGCTGTCATGGACTATATTTTTGCCGTTATACCTCTTTTCGTCCTGATGGGACTTCTCGCGAGTTTGTCTGGTTCCACTACTGAACTGTTCACTTCAGCACAGGTATTTCTTGGTCGTGTCCGCGGCGGTCTTGGCATCGCCACGGTGTTTGCCAATGCCGTATTCGCAGCAATCACCGGTGTCTCTGTCGCATCAGCAGCGGTTTTTTCCAAGATCGCCATCCCGGAAATGGAGCGGTTAGAGTATGACAGAAGATTCAGTCTTGGGATCGTTGCCGGCAGCGCTATTTTAGGCATGCTCATTCCGCCATCAATTTTGATGATTGTCTACGGTGTTCTGACCGAGGAATCCATTGGCAGGCTCTTCATTGCCGGGATCATACCAGGGCTCATGGTTACCGGAGTTTTGATTGCAGGCATCTGGCTCATGGTAACATTGAAGCCTAAGATAGGTGGGAAAATCGAGAAGGTCGGCCGCCTGGATATGAAGATGATCACGAGCACCGTCCTGAAACCATGGGGTGTTGTGGCGCTGATAATATTAGTGCTGGGT
>CBDUGK010000051.1:0-26723 GCA_965366875.1 uncultured Desulfobulbaceae bacterium
TTCCTGTTCATCCACGGTTTCACGCCAGGTGTGGTGAGCTCTCTTTTCCTGCCTATCAAATTTTGCTCTGCACAGTAATAGTCTTAAATCGTAGACGGTGTTCTGAAATAAGGATTACCAATAGACATGATTTACTACTGGTAAAAGTGAAGCTACTCTGGCACTCCTAGTTTCTCCAGCGTTTCAAAATAGTGGGCAACAAAAGTTTCATCAGTACAATCAACTTCACGACGGATAAAACTGAGTGTCATGTTTGGAAATACTTCAAGAGCTTTCGCCATATCTGCCTTTGCCTTTTCTTGTTGACCGAGATTGCTATAGACAACTGCACGATTCAGATATGCCTGGCCTGAGAAAAAGTTACCTGGCTTACGATCCAACTGTTTTTGTATAATACTGAGAGCCTCATCATATTTACCAGCCAGTACATGTGCTCGAATCAAAATATTATAATACCATCTAGGAAAATGAGGGCTTAATCGGATCGCTTTTGTAAATTCTTGGATGGTTTCCTCTGGTCGCATGTTGGAAAGCAAAACCCATCCGAGAACCGCATATAATTCAGAGTTATTGGGGTCGAGTGTAATATTTTTCTGGGCTAAGGTCAGCGCTTGTGAGAACTCTCTGTTGGTCATGTGGATACCGACCATCAATCCATTTGCTTCAGCACTGTCTGGAGCCATTTCAAGTGCACGGTGAGCTATTTCTATCGCTTTCTGGGCAGACTCTTCGGGTGAGTCGGAATAACCTTTTAACCCCATCTGCCAATGTTTCCATCCAAGCATTACTATTGCAGCGACATAATTAGGATCATGTTCTAGAGCTTTTTCAGACAACTCTAAAGCACATAAAGTCCCCTCTTTCGTTTGTGTACCACCACATTCCCGAGCCTTGTTCAGCAGAAGCCACGCTTCAAGACTATCTGTTTGCGCTATCCCAGTTGACTCCCCATAGATCTTACTAAAAAATTTACCTTGCAGACCTTTCAAAATGTTGAGAGTAATATCATCTTCCAACACAAAAAGATCAGTAAATGGTCTGTCATATCGTTCAGTCCATATATGGTCGCCATTGATTGCATCTATGAGTTGTGTGGAAATACGAATCTGATCACCGGATTTTTGAACACTTCCCTCAAGCACGTAACGAACACCAAGTTCTTCAGCAACCGTCTGCACCATCACAGGCTTTCCCTTGTAGGTAGATGATGAATGCCTGTCGATAACAAACAGTTCAGGTTGGTGCGAAAGTGCGCTGATTATGTCTTGAGTCAGTGCATCGCTGATCATTTCTCTATCAGGGTCTTCACCTAAACTAGCGAAGGGCAATACCGCTATTGAGGGTTTTTCAGGCAAGTCGAAAGCCATTTTCTCAACTGAGGCTGGCTCCAGAGATGAAGATTCACCAGAAAACTTCCAAACTCCAGCAATTATTGCAACTATCAAGAATACCGAAGCAACACATATTGCCAAAATCCTATTCTTCTGTCCCGTTAAGGTCTTTTTCGCTGCGATTACCCTATGAGCTGCTGCGCCTCGATAAGACAGCACTCTATACACTCTAATCGGTGTGCTTATGTTCTTTACAGTATGTTCCCCGAGATCTTCGTATGCCAGCCCCAGTTTGTTTGCAATTTGATCATGGGCTTGGCTGGAAATGCATATTCCTCCAGGGGCAGCCAGTGATTCCACTCGAGCAGCGATATTGACACCATCACCATAAATTCGACCATCTTCTTCGATTACATCGCCGAGATTTATACCAATGCGAAACTCCATTTTTCGATTATCTGGCAGTTCGGAGTTACGCTCGGTAAGTTCTCGCTGAATTTCAACGGCACAATTTACGGCATCAACTATGCTGGGAAATTCTGCCAATATATTATCACCAGGAGAGTCTACGACACGGCCTCGGAATTGCTGAACAAGATCAGATATTGCGGTGCGATAAGTAGTGAGCGTGCGGACAGTTGCCTCTTCATCATTGCCCATAAGGCGACTATAACCTTTTACGTCTGCAATGAGGATAGCTGACAGCTTTCGCTTGAACCCTTCGTCTTCCATTTGATGTCCTCAGATTAAGGGTTAATATGTAGGCAATCAAAAGCTGAATTTATCCATAGACATATTATTTTGAAATCTGTATCAGCTCGATCAAGATTAACTAGAAATCACTTATAAACGTCACTAACTGTGTGTTAGGGTGTATATAGAATTTTATAACCATTTGGACAGATTTAGGCAACACTGCGAATGAATCGTCTCAGATTTGAGTGCGGAGAAAGATGTTTCCAGAATCTCTTTTATTGATGGTCTGGAAGAATCTCCGATTCAAGGGTGTACAGGAATAGGTGTGCCACGAAGGCACGCACGGGTTCTTTGCATCCAGTGTAGCCATGCTGCACGAAAGATGAGGGTAGGCCCCTCGGAGTCGGCGTGCAGGAGCAGGCTTCAAAACACCTTAAGCAGCTGTGGTAAAGAGCCATGGTTGTCAGTGTTAAGGAAAAGTTTCGGCATAAGACGCGGTCAGATGCGGACCATGGAGACGAACGCAAGTGAACCACTGATGAGGTGTCCAAAGTGCATGGCTGTCGCCAAAACTGGGACCCGATTCTATCCCAGGATAAGTTCAGGGGAAACCTGTTTACTGCCCGAGCGGCGGCCGGCATAAAGGTGGCGTGAACAGGGTCTTGGCTTTCGTGTGGAACGTGGGAACCTGTCGTTCCGGTGTTAAGGGAAGAATCCAAGTGGAAGACCCATGAGGATATAAGTGCCAATGCGGAGCACAGGGGCGGATTACCTCGTAGTAGTGATGTAGACGCTTTAATGGAGGTGGAGCACTATACGTAGTCGATATGTCATATAGCTGCTGTTACGATTTTCTCATTTATAGTTTTTCCAAAAAGCATTGGAACGCTTGGTGCTAAACAACTCGGAAAATCAATAATTATAATGATAAGAATGATTAAGATCAGAGAAATCGGCCTCTTTGATGTTAAACTTCATGGCAAGGAAAAGATACCAATCTATAATAGTATGAATAGGTCCATGGAGTTCAGTGAATTGCACAACCAAAACCCTTTGCTGAGGAACCACAGTCTTTTCCCATCGATGTTTTACAGCTTTAATTGTTTCAGAATCCATATCTATCCCTCACGATTATATAGAGCAAACAATAAAATTTTCCAATGACAAAAACGAGACGATGTATTTGACATCCAATGACAGGCATTTATCAATGTATTGGTTAGCATCGTTATTGTTACCGTTGTGCAGAGATAAATCCACCACATCGGAGATCCCAGATGTTTCCATCTTAGATCGTTCACTTCCGAATTTGACGGCAGGCCGCTGCAGAACAAAGTGATGTTTTTTTTATTTTCATAATATGGCGTAATGAATTATGAAATACACCTGCCCATGTCTTTGAGTCAATTTTCGAATAAAGGTGTCTCAATTCTCCCGTTAATAATCAGCCGAAAGAATTGAGAACCTTGCAATTCAGCCTCATTTCGAACCGTGAATCAGGTTCATGCCGTTGAAGACAAATGAGGCTTGCCAGTTCGTTTCCCCCGATTTTTATAAAACATGCTGATGAAACTCTTTCCGCATGCCCATCTAAGCCCGAGGTGCCAGACGGCGAACATTACCAGAGGAAGGATGATGAACAGCGTTACAGGAAGCAACCACATACCAAAGATAATCTCAGTAATTCCAGTCATTGTAATACCCCCTTTTCTGAACTGCAGTGGGTAAGAAATCGCTTCGTTTGATGAGAAATGCCTACCCACCTGGATGGATGGATCATTTAAATATGCTGGAAATTGTTTTTGCCTTTGCGTCTTTGCCTCGAAGAACTGCAGTTTTTCTATCTTTTAGTTCTTTACTAGCGAAAGGCGTGCCTGAATTACTTTGTCTGTGGCGGATTGCTTTAACACGTCACAAGTTCATGAAATTATTTAGTTATAGCAAGAAGGACGATTAAGGTTTATTTATTTGTTAGAGAGTGATGTTCGCAAATGTCTACCAAGTAGACATTTGCAATGGTTAAGTGTACAATGTTTTGGCAGTTTTACCTGTTAGCCAAATGACTCCTTTTTTTCATTTAAAGCCATTCCGGCGGGCCAGAGCACATGGAAGGAAAATTTCAACTCACTGAAAAAGAATTCTCCCTGTTTTGCGAAGTGCTTACCTCATTTCATACAATTCGCGATACAGAGGAGATGTTGCTGGTTATTTTCCAGAAAATCAGCTCAATTTTCAATATCGATGGTGCCTCTCTCGCTTTGCACGATCCGAGCAGGAAAGAGTTTTATTTTATACGAACTGTCGAAGACGTTCATAAAATGACAAGCGTCGGCGATCATCAATACCGCTTCCCAGACCATAAAGGTGTCGCTGGCTGGGTGATGGAACAAAACCGTACCGTTTTCATTAATGATGTCTCCAAGGATCCACGTTTTTTTGACGGAATGGATACAAATAATGATTTCGTCACAAAATCAATGATATGTGCTCCTCTACGGACGCGAAAAGGGTTCATGGGAGTCCTCTACGCTCTTAATAAACGAAGTGGTGTGTTTTCCGAAAGAGATGCCAATATTCTTGAGATATTATCTGGTACGATTGCTGTTTCTCTTGAAAATGCCAGGTTTTATGGAGAACTTAAAGACCATCTATATGCACTTGAGCGAGAAAAACGTCTGCTTCTCTCTCAAGTACGCGGTGAATCAGGTTTCAAGGAAATCATTGGTTCGAGCCCTGCCATGAGGCGGATGTTTGAGCTTATCAATAAAATAATTGACAACCAGACATCGGTACTCATCCAAGGCGAAACCGGAACCGGGAAGGAACTGATTGCCAGGGTAATACACTTCAATGGGCCTCTGAAAGACAAACCTTTTGTTGCAGAAAACTGCGCGGCCCTGCCAGAAAATCTTCTCGAGAGTGAACTCTTTGGTCATGTCAAAGGCGCCTTTACCGGCGCAATAGCGAACAAAAAAGGGCTGTTTGAAATTGCCGATGGCGGTACGATTTTCCTGGACGAAATAGGCGAGATGCCCCTGTCCATGCAGGTAAAACTGCTCAGAGTCCTACAGGAGGGTCAGTTCCGACCTGTTGGCAGCAGTGAAACCCTGCAGGTGAGCGTAAGACTGATTGCCTCAACCAATAGAAATCTGGTTGAAGAAATTGAGAAAGGGAATTTCAGAGAAGATCTCTATTACCGGATAAATGTTTTTCAGATTACCCCTCCTCCTCTCAGAGAGAGAAAAGAGGATATTGCTCTTCTGGCCAACCATTTCCTAACCAAATATGCCAGGAAGAATGACCAGCCGGTACCTCGTCTGCCAGCCGAGGTATTGAACCTGTTAATGAGGTTCAACTGGCCTGGAAATGTCCGGGAGCTTGAGAACGAAATGGAACGGGCATTAGCGATGGCGTCAGGAGCCAGCGATCTTGCCACGGAGTTCCTATCAGAGAAAATCATCGAAACGGGAGCAAAACCTTACCCCAGCAAGCCTGAGACCGCCTACGGGCCCCTGAAAGATACGCTGCGGCAGGTGGAAGAACAGATGATTCGTGAAGCGCTGGAAAAAACAGCGGGCAATCGCTCAAAAGCCGCAAAATTACTGGGTCTGTCGAGGCAAGGTCTGCTCAACAAAATTGCCGCCTACCATGTTCAGAAGTAACTCAAACCGATCTCCGGGCAGGAATGTATTCCGCCAAACAATCCTTATTGGGTTGCTTGGAGCCATTGCGGGAACGGGTCTTTTCTTTTCACCCTGGGGGCATAAATTAGAAGAGGGCATCGGTCTGCCATTCTTGTTCAAATTACGGGGTCCGATGAAAC
The DNA here is from genome assembly GCA_965366875.1 of uncultured Desulfobulbaceae bacterium. Taxonomy (GTDB): domain Bacteria; phylum Desulfobacterota; class Desulfobulbia; order Desulfobulbales; family Desulfocapsaceae; genus MADRE3. The sequence goes on from CBDUGK010000051.1 coordinate 5,851, forward strand.
CACCAGATGAGGTGCTAATCGTCAGCCTCGACCAGGAGTCTGCAGCGCGACTTGGTTTTTCGGAAAACTTCAGTAAGTGGCCACGCGCAGTTCATGGAGAACTGGTCAAAAAGCTGCATAATTATGGTGCTGCACTGATAGCTTTTGATGTTCATTTTGCCGAGAGTGGAGATTTGGCCGAAGACATTGCGTTCGCTGATGCCATCAGAGAAGCCGGTAACGTGATTCTTTATGAGAAACTCAGGCGGCAGTCATTTGACACAGGAGAAGGAGCTGGAACTCTCGATAGTGTCGAAGTTGATATACATATTCCACCGGTGCTCAACCTGGCCGAGGCTGCCCTCGCCATAGCACCCTTTCCTCTGCCCAAAAAACCGGTGCGGGTCAGCCAGGCATGGCTGTTTAAAGACTCCGCCGGCGACACCCCAACCTTTCCGGCGGTTGCTTTGCAGGCCATGGCGCTGAAAAGGTATGACCAGGTGCCTCTCCTGCTTCAAAGAGCAGGTACGCGAGTGGAGGGCAGATTACCTTTAACTTCCGATCATATTGCACAATTCGGCGGCCTGGTGAAAACGATGCAGACCACCAGAGAATTGTTTCAGGAACAGCCGTGGCCAATAGAGCATCTATTATCGAATCTGCAGGGAAATAAAACGTCAACCCTATCAAACTCAGAACTACAGATGCTTCGAACTCTCGTTACCATGTATGCAGGTGACAGCAGCATCTGTATTAATTTCTATGGTCCACCGGAAAGCTTCCCCACCATATCCTATCATGAACTAATGTCACCGGTAGATGGTTCGTCTGCCTCGCTTGCCGGGCAGATCAGGGGCAAAGCCGTCTTTATCGGGGCGGCACGTTCGCCCTCGTCGGATCAGAAAGATGGGTTTTATACGGTCTATTCACAGCCGGACGGGCTTGATCTGAACGGTGTTGAGATTGCCGCCACGGTGTTTGCCAACCTGTTGGAAGACAGCTCGATAAAAATCCTGTCCTCAGCCCAGAGCCTGGTTGTCCTATCTGTCTGTGCTGTGGCTATCGCACTCATGGCGACGCTTTTTACACCCGTTACGGCCATCATTGCAATTGCGCTCACCTCGGTCGGCTACCTCTTTGCTGCAAGAGCGCTTTTTTCAGGCAATGGCATCTGGATTCCGGTCATAACGCCAGCGGTTGTATTACCAGCGGCCGTACTTTTTGTCTCCCTGATGTATCGCTACCTGAGAGCTCGCAGGGAACGATCACATATCCGCAAGGCCCTTGGCCTGTATCTTCCCGAGCAGGTGGTCGGGGAACTCTCGCGAGACCTTTCCTATGTCCAGAAAGGCGATCGCATGGTCTACAGTGCCTGTTTGATGACTGACGCCGAGAACTACACCACCCTGTCGGAGAGTATTTCCCCCCAGGAGCTGGGGGAGCATATGAACGAGTATTTTCAGTACCTGTTTAAGCCGGTACAGGAATGGAAGGGGGAGGTTTGTAACGTCATCGGTGACTGCATGCTGGCCCTCTGGCCGTCAACTGAACCGCAGGTTGCGCATAGGGAAAATGCCTGCCGGGCGGCGCTGCAGATCTTTGAATCGATTGAGCAGTTTAACCAAAAATACCCGGAACGGCCTCTGCCGACCCGGATTGGTCTTCATTTTGGCCAGATGTTAATGGGTAATGTGGGTGCCGAGGGTCATTTTGAATATGCCCCAGTGGGTGATATTGTCAATGCCACCCAGCGGGTGGAGGCGCTCAACAAGAAATTGGGAACGAAGCTGCTCGCCTCGGATGAGCTGATCAAGGGTACGACAGGTATACTAACCAGAAAACTTGGAAGCTTCCTACTGGCCGGAAAATCCCAGCCGTTGGTAATTCATGAGTTATTGCTTCCGGGAGAAGAAACAACTCAAAACAATAGATTATATTATGAGTTATTTCCCGAAGCTCTGGATTTATTTATGAAACAGAAATGGGATAAGGCCATTATTGCATTTCAAGACTGTGAGGCATTTGCCGGTAATGACGGTCCTTCGGCTTTTTATCGACGTCAATGTGAAACGTATCTAGAGAATCAACCACCTGAAGACTGGAAAGGGATTGTCGCGGTTAAAAAATAATCCCCTTCCAGCTTATTCTACATCATCAACACTCAGTAGATTTCGTGTTGATTTAAGTTAAAATCTAATCCATTATGAAGAACTATCTATGTAGATTATCCGATTTTGTACCATCGGCCACCAATTCTAACCCACTGTGAACCGATGCGGATATCCATAGTAGTTTTCGTCCCTTGTTGAGAACACGGGTCGGCAATAGGCAATTTATCATTTTGGTTTTTGTATGGAATCCATTTATTGCTAACGTTATCGAATTTCATAAAAAAATGGTTTTTATCTTCGAGTGAGTAACATTCGCCGCCCACTACCACAACACACTCGTTGTAGATCTCAAATTCTGCCACAACTGGCTTATCCTCTCCATCTCCACTGAAGTCTTCTCTATACGGGCCACCGGCAATTTTATGCGGAACCCACTTCTTAGGGTGAGGACCTATATAATTCATATTAAACTCTATTTTCGTTGTTTTCATTTTATCTCCTCCTAGAAAATTTTGGGTTGAATGGAAAAACCAGCCCTTTGAGAGTTGGTCTTTACGTCGAAGTCAGAATGCGACCGTAAAACGTGCAATTACCTGCTGGTCTGGGATATATCTCGGACTCGCTATATCCGTATCCAGATAGTTGAATTGTTCGTCAAACAGGTTTCTTACCTCAAGACTTAGGATGCCGTACCTTTTAGGTAACCGGTAGCTCAGTGAAAGATCAGTGACCCAGAACTGGTCGCTGTCAGGTGTTGTTCCGAAAGGACCTGACAAGAAGTCTCCCTTTTGATCTATATATGATGCCTGAATCCGGGCACTGAACCCTGATGGATGGAAAAAGAATAGTTTGGGCGTTAAACGATGAGTTTTAAGGTTCAGAATTCCTTTGGGACCGCCATCTGTGTCATGGGAAAAATCCTCATAATAATAATCGACCCCGAGAGTCAGCCAAGCACCAGCTGCCCAATAAAGATAAGCGGAGCCAATGTCCTCCTGCCAGTCATCCTCTGCTGTTTGATGAATATCCATTATGTCAATTTCAGTATAAGGTACTTCAAGATCTCGATGAAAAAATTGAATTCCTCCACACCAGGAGTCTGAGAATTCATGATCCACCCCGATCGCATAGGTCCAGGCGGTTGAGGTTTCAAAATCATCAAAGAACTGGTTAAAACCGGCAACCTGGGTGGGCTCAATGGTCTGGGCATAGATATTTCTTCGAGTCATGTTCCTGAATACAGCACCTTTCACAACAGTAGATCTCTGAGGCTGCCAGGTAATCCCCAGTTTGGGATTCAACGAATTATTGTCCCTGATCGGGCTTTCCGCCACATCACCACTGAGCCCGATAGTTGTGGTGATATTTTGTGGCAGATCCATGAGGGCGTAGCCGTATATGTTGGCATGTTGTGTTCGACCATCCTTCTCAGTGATACTCTCAAATGGTGAAGATATTTTAACCGTTTCTTTTTCATCTGAATACAGGAAGCCGGCCCCGCTCTGCAGGCTGTACCTGTTTCCCCGGTAAAGATGCTGAACTTCAACCATAATGTTGTCTGCCTTGTTTTCAATATCGACTGAAAGGAAATCTCCTGCTGAAGTACCTCGACTGTCATCAGAGCTTATAATAGCCGTGCTTATTAATTTTGAATTGGGGTTAAAATCATGCCGTGCTCCAATCCTGAAACTTTTCGTTTCTTCGTCCAGACGGAGCGTGTCACTGAAATCAGTAGGATCAAAACGGAGTGTCAGATCACCATAGGAGTCGTCCCGGTAGCGGAATTCTGCCATGATACTGGTTTCAGGAGAAAGCATCCCCTGGAAGAAGCCATTATAGATATGTTGCTGCTGGTCATTATTGTCACGGAAGCCGTCGTTTCGATAGTAAAACTGGCCAAGGCTGTAGGATATCTTGTCCTGAACGCCCGACAGGACAAGCTCGTCCCCGAGAATATCATTGCTGCCGGCAACTCCACTTGCCTGAAATGCAAAACGGTTCCTGAGGAAAAGTGGGTTGAATTCGTTGAATGAGGCTTGCGAGGGGCCCGCACCTTCCTGGATAAACAGGTTGCTTTCAGCCAGCTGTGGTTGCACCGGCGTGACATTGAGCGGTTGAAGCAACTGGGATTGGAGGAGTTCGCTGACCCTGGCAATCTCGTGGCGCGGCAGTGCGCTGTAACTGTCGGCGAGGAAGCGGTGTGCAGAGTAGTTTGTCGGATCGGTATTTACCGATTTCAACCCTTCAACCACGGCCCGCTGCTGGAAACCAAGATCCGAATAGATACTTGCCAGACTGGCACTGCGGGCGGCAAGGTCTGAGTCGAGGAGCAGGCGGGAGCGGTAAACGGCCCTGTTGTCATTGAGTTCTATCGATTTTTGCAGGTCGTGAAGCGCCTCGACCGGTCGGTTTATCGTCTGCTTACGGATGGCATCATAAAACCAGGGAGTCGGGTCCGACGAGTCGAGCTGCTTGGCGATGTCATACTGCCGCCGGGATTGGGCATCCCGTTTTTCATCAAAGTAGGCCTTGCCAAGATACGAGCGGATCAGTGATTTACCGGGATCGAGGGCCGCTGCAATTTCAATCTCAGCCCTGCCTTCTGCCAGCTCACCGCTGCGGATCAGCGCCAACCCCAAGCCAAGTCGTGCCAGGGGCAGTACCGGGTCCAGGGAGATCGCCTGCCTGAACGCTTGTTCCGCCTGTTCAATTTCGATGCGGGTGAGCAGCGCAAATCCTAGAACGGTCTGAGCCCTCCCCGAAACTGAGTCAAGGGCCACTGCCTCCTGAGCCGTTGAAAGCGCTTCGGCAGACTGTCCAACCGAGAGAAGCATCTCGGACAAACGTGCCTTGACTTCACCATTGCCTGGGTTGAACTCGGCTGTTTTCTCCAGGGTTGCAAGTGCGCCCTCGATATCAAAATGAGCCTGTTGCGCATAGGAAAGTGCCAGGCCCGCCGCGGCAGAGTCAGGTGCCGACTGGAGGGCTTTCGAGGCGAGCTCTAATGCCTGCTCCCTGTTGTTGTTAACAACGGCAATAATAGCCTGGAGGGATAATCCGTCACTGTTTTTTGGATCGTTTTGAAGTACACGGGAGATGTAGCCTTGCGCTTCTGCCACCTGTCCCAGGCTGAGGCTTTGGGAAGCTTCGAAGAGCAATTTCTCCGTTTCACCCATTGCTGCCTGACGAGAAGCATTAAAAATGGTCGGATAATAGAGTGTCCACTGTACCGCATCTCGAGGTTTGACAACGGTCATGTATTGAGGGGCGGTGTTGCTTTTCGCAATCGCGGCCTGGCCGCTGGACAACTCAACTTGTCCCTGCTCGTTGGCTGCTATGACCAACCCCTCGAAAACGGTAATGACGGAACTGCCAGGTTCGGTCTGCACCAGAAACTCCGTTCCTTCGACCGCCCCATTGACATACGGGGTATTTACCTGCAGTGCACGGGGCCGGTGGCTGAAAATATGAAGCATTCCTTCCAGCAGATTGAGCAGGAAGAACTGTTCACCCTTGTCTTTGCCAAAACTAATGGTGCTTTTCTGGTTAATTCGGAGAATGGTATCGTTGTTCAATACTACGGCAGCGCGGGCGTTTGCGTTTACCCTCAGTCTGTCACCAGAACAGAAAATATCACCCATGTGACTGATATTCCAGGTTGTTTGTCCGTCGCGAAGAACCTGCGCCGTACCTTGGATGGAGACCAGTTTGCCAATCCCTTCAGTGCAGTTGTCATCTGCCCAGCCGATTGACACTGAAAATTGCATGAAAGCAAAAATAACAAATCCTTGGATAAGAGTCGTGATTGGCAAATAGCGCAAAGTCTTCTCCCAAAGTATTTTAATTATTAAAGTATTGCTTTACTGTCTAATGTCCCCGCTCTTTGATTGCTTGTGTATTTGAGATAGTTGCTCTTTTGAACTCTCCACAAAACTCGCCGAAATTATTCCCGAAACCGGCAAATTACAGCGTTTTAACGTCTATGCATATTGTCTGTTAGGAGTAGTTACACAACATATAACAACTTCGATAACTTTAGGCAATTGCTTTTACAATATTTGAGGTTCAGGTGCGCAGCAATAAGCTAGCCGAGAGTTTTCGCCACGATCTTTGCTGTGCACCGCAGCAGCAGACGATATCCTGGGGTTGCAAAAGCCAACTTCTGCCAGATCTCTTCACCATAGTTCTTGGTTTGGCTGAGATTTGGTCATTTTACTTTAAAACCTCGAATCTCCCATTGATATAAGTGCGACAGCCCGTTAGATTGTTAGGATGTATGTTTGCGGGAGAGGCTGGACAAATCGGCCATTGACCTGAGAAATATAGCATCTCGTGAGAATCATACTAGCATGATGAAGCATATACAGGTAACCCAGGTAGCGGCAGGCCTCTACTACGTTAGTATTCCAGAGGTTGATTTTTTTCTGCAATGCGGCTGTATGGAGGATTCCGCAAAATATCTTATCCAACGCGGCTGCATAGAGCGCCTGGAGAAGCATGGACTCACCTATGAAACGGGGCCTAATGCGGTTCTTCTTTCAGACACCCCCCTGCAGGGCGGACATTTTTCCAATCTGGCAGAATTTCCGGTTGCCCATATGTACTTTCACCAAGGCAAAGGATTACCGGGCCATCCCAATAATTGCGGCCGCAAACCTCTCCTGATTGGCAGCTCCAAACAAGTTGAGGCACAGTTTAATTATATCCACCGGGGGAAATACGGCTTGCGCTCTCAAGAAGAGCTGCTGGCGACTGGCATGAGTGAAGAGGATGCTGCGTTTCACTGGAAGCTGAAGATGGAATTTGCCTCAGGAGCAATCAAACAAATAGAGCAGCTGCTTGATTGTGTTGTTGTTGCCGACCAGGAAGCTGAGATCCGCGATGGCATCAGCATCAGACGAGATGCAGTCAACCGTTTTACGATCCGCTTCCGGGAAGATTCCGTTCAGGTAGATTTGACCATACCATCAACAGGCCGTTATCCGGCTCCCTACCCGCTTGGTTTCCATGATGTTCCCCGTGAGTATTTCGCCATCGTCCATTCAGGTCAAGGCGACGGCTGGGATATCAATCGGCCGGCTATGGCGTCCATTTTAATCTACCAGGGGAAAATATATCTCATCGATGCAGGTCCCAATCTTGCCTATAGCCTGATCGCTTTGGGCATTGGTGTAAATGAGATTGAAGGTATTTTTCAAACCCATTGCCATGACGACCATTTTGCCGGTCTCTCTGCCCTGATGGATCGCCACCAACGCCTTAAATATTATGCAACACCATTCGTGCGTGCTTCTGCAGTGAAGAAATTTGCTGCTCTTCTTTCACGACCCGAAGAAGATTTTTACGCCCTGTTCGAGGTGCGCGATATCAAAGTGAACGACTGGAACAACCTCAATGGCCTGGAAGTCAGACCGGTAATCTCCCCTCATCCGGTTGAAACCACGACGTTTCAATTTCGCACGCGTTACCAGGGGAAAAATTATACCTATGCGCATTTGGCAGACCTTGTGTCCAAAGAAAGGCTGCAGTCCCTATCAGACAGACTCTCTTTAACCGAGCATGATCATATCGATGATATCAGGGAGCAATATTTTCGTGCAGTAGACATCAAGAAGATCGATATCGGCAAAAGCGAGATTCATGGCAATGCTGACGATTTCGTGCAGGACCAGTCAGATCGGCTCATCCTTGCCCACACGAAAGATCCATTGACCACCCGGCAAAAAGAAATTGGCTCCAGCGCCCCATTCGGGACGACCGATATACTCGTCGTAAGCCACACTGATTATTATGCAGAAAAGGCCTATCTCCAGCTGGCCGACATATTCAAAGATATACCGGAAAAGAGGCTTCGAGAGCTTCTCACCTCGGCAATTTTCACCATCTCTCCGGGGACAATAATCCTCAGGCGCGGTGTCCCAAGCGATCATCTCTACCTGATTGTAACCGGCATTGTCGAGAGCATAAACCAGCTCACTGGAGAAAATCATCATTTCTCCTCCGGCACCTTGATCGGAGAAAGGTTTCAGTCAGACAGCAAGGGTATGAGTGCAACCTGTCGCACCATCAATTTCGTCCATGCACTTAAAATTCCTATAGATGTCTATTATCGTCTATTGGCGCAAAGCGCTGCCGGCAAGAAACTGCAGGGCCTTGCAGCGCGAAGAGAATTGATGCGCACGTCATGGCTCTTTGGTGAAGCATTGTCACCCAGTATGCAGATGCATATCGCCGAATATTTACAGCCATTTTCTCTTGGCGAAGCTGGTACAGATATAGACATGACTGCCGGCGATGTCCTCTTCATTATCGCCAGAGGAACGATTGAGCGCAGCTACCAGGGTCGGGTACTCGAAATTCTTGGACCGTCTGATTTTTTTGGGGAGGATTGCTGTCTCTTTTCCGTTGACAGGCAATTCCAATTCAGGCCCGCCACCTCGGTTCAGGGCTATACAATAGCGGCCATACATATCAAGGATATTCCGGTGGTTCGCTGGAAAGCATTGGAAACCCACCTCAGGAGAAACCTGGCCTTTGACGATTCCTAAAGGTAAACGATACAAGCATGGCACTATGAAAGATAACGAAAAGGCAATGCAGGAGACAAAAGTTGCCAAGCGCCTGAAAAATCTGATCAGCGCCAATCAATACTTTACCAGGATAGAATCTTTGGAAGACTTATTTCCAATCATGTTGGAACTTGCCAAGAATATCACTGAAGCAGAAGCGGCCTCGTTGCTGCTCTATAATCCTCAGCAAAAGGTCCTTGAGTTTGAATCAATCGCTGATGAAGTCCTGGATCAGGAGCAGATAGAATCACTAAAAAACTCAATAAAAATCAAACTTGGTAAAGGTATTTCCGGCTGGGTGGCCAAGAAGAGGAAACCACTCATCGTCAATGACGTTCAAAACGATCCCAGATTTTTGAAACTTGCCGACAAAAAAAGCGGCCTTACCACCCGAAATCTCATTTCTGTCCCGCTCATTTATCGTGATAACCTTCTGGGTGTGCTCAATGTGCTCAATTCGAAAACAAAAAAACTCTTTGATGAAGAGGACCAGGAAATTCTGCTCAGCTATGCCCATCTAGCCTCAGCTGCGATTATACGATCGAAACTCATTCAGACTCGTATGAACCAGCAGCGTCTTGAGATACAGCTCACCACAGCTGCTAAAATTCAGTCAATGTTCTGCCCGAAAGCACCCGAGCTTGGATATGGCAGTCACGTTTGGTCCACGTCTCGGCCGGCCTCTTTTGTTGGCGGCGATCTCTATGATTTTTTGCCGTTGAGAGACGGCAGCTGGGTAATGTATGTGGCCGATGTGGCCGATAAAGGGCTGCCGGCAGCGATGGTCATGGTCGCTTTGTGGTCGAAAATTCGCTCCGAAGTTTCACTGCATGGAAATATCGAAGAACTCCTGGAGGCAGTCAACGATTCAATGCATGACCTTTTATCCGCTGAAGGATTTTTCGCCACTATCATACTCGGCAGATACTGGCCTGAAGACGGTAAACTGAATCTCGTTCGCGGAGGACACCCCAATCCATTGTGGATTAACAGCGGCAGAGTCAAGAAGATACCGATACTCACTGGCATCCCACTGGGCATCGACAGGCAGGTGAAATATAAAAAAGAACAGATTCATATTTCGCCTGGAGAATCTATTCTCTTCATATCTGACGGAATCACTGAGGCGGAAAACGATCGACATGAATTGTTTGGTGAAAAACGGCTGCTCACCTGTATTCAAACCGTATCACACCCGCCATGGAGTGCTGGAATCCTCGATAGAGTGAAAGCCTGGCAGGGCAAAGCAGAACAAAGCGACGACCTGACCCTGCTTGAAATTTGGCGAAACAAGGTCTGAGGGTTTTGTATTTAAAAACGCCTTCGAGGAACATGACGTTCTTGAGTCCGATTTCCAACAGTTAACATGTAATAGACGGCAGTCGCTTTTGGGGAAGAATTGTCTTCCTCCCCTTCTCTCTCCCACCTTTTCCGTACCGGGAACCTTGCCATTTTCTCTAGCACGTTGAGAACCTTTTAATTTTTCTAGTCCAGGTGATAACTTTCATATTTCATCCATTTTTCTTGCTTAATTACTTCCTAACGTTGTCTTAACGACGCAGCAGAAAGAAGTCTTAGTAATTGCTGCTTAAAAAATCAAAAAGGTCGAACGACCTGAGAGGAGAAAACGTGATGAAAAAAAATTATAGTATTATCGTTGCAGTGATCGGAACTTCCCTGCTGATTACTGGGATGGCTTCCCCAGTGCAGGCCTTCCAGAGCGAGGGGAACAGCACACTGCAGCTTGGAGGTGGTTTTTTCCATGCCCAGGGCACGGATGTGGGGACCCTGAATGCTGATATGGGGTACGGCTATTTTCTCACCGAGAATTGGGAACTCGGCGTTCTTCAGACTCTGGGATACAGCTTTATTGAGGACGATGATGATTTGTGGGGGGCCTCGACCATTCCCTATGTCAACTACAATTTCCGAGCCCAAGAGCGCTTTCAGCCATTTATAGGCGCCTTCATTGGTGCGAGCTATAATGAAGATGACATAACCGGTACCATCGGGCCACAGTTCGGCTTCAAATCATTCGTCAATGACAGCACCTATATCGTGGCGAAATACCGTTATGAATGGTTCTTTGATGAACTCGACTATAGCGACATAGAGGATAATAGCAGTGATGGAAACCATGTCATCTCCCTTGGTGTGGGATTTGTTTTCTAACTGCCTCATATAGCTCGCTTTCAATAAAGGAAACATACCGCTGTGGGAAGCACTAACGTGATTCCCACATCACTTCTTGCCCCGCCGCTCCCAGTCATCTTCCAATTCTATCAGAATCGTCACACCATCCTGAGTCACCAGGTTCACCTGCAGGTACGCTACCAGGAACTTCCCGTCCGGACTCAAACTGGCGTCAGCCGCCACTATCGACTTGTTCTTATAGGTCGGTAGATCGGGATTGTTAAAATCTGTGAGCCGCACCTTGTCGCTTCCGTCAAGATTCATACTCCAGTAATCGGTGCCCCCATTTGGGTTGTCCCGGCCGGTCATCCACACAATCCGCTTCCAGCTGGGTGAGTACATTGCGTGCTCGTTCCATTTTTTGTCAGCCAGACAATCCAGCCGGGCCTCGTCGATGTTGTAACGATACAAGTTCGAATGAAACGCCTTGTCGTTCTCAAAGGTCGAGGTGAACAACAGCGTGCGGTTGTCCCGGGACAGGCCATGATTCTCGTACCACCCCGGCTGACCGGGAACATACGACGTCACATTGGACAAAACCGGTCTGCCCTTCTCGAAGATGAAGTCCCCAACGAGAATCTGCCACTCGCCGAAACCATTAAGGAACTTCGGCGCTCTGTACATCTGGCCCCAAGTCAGCTTGCTGCCATCATCGGAGAAGTGAGGGTGCAAGACGCCACTGGTGTCATCTTCCGGCGTGTCAGTCAGGCGAAAGCAGCGTCGTGTCGCCAGCTCCATCAGCCACAAATCGGAATGTCTCCCGAATCCAGGCGTGGCAGCCAGGTCCCGCCCCCACCTCCCTTGCCTAAACTTCTTCTGGGCCTGAAAGACCATGTACTTGCCGGACGGATGCCATTCCGGCTGGCCAATATGCCCGCTGCCTAGCACCGCCGGCAGGTCGCAGGTGAGGCAGATTTCATCGCTCCCGTCAGTGCGAATCCGGTAGATATCGTAGTAGCCGTCTTTACCCTTCCGGTCCATCAGGATGTACTCGCCGTCGCCGGACCAACTGACCCGTCCACCGCTCTCCCCGATCAAAGTGATCTTCTTCACCCGACCCTGCGGTGACCGAGCTGATCCGACGATTTGAGTCAACTCCGGCGTCGCTGTGATTGACGAGCCCACTTCACCTGCATGTGTTACACTGACCAAACCAACCAGTGCGAAAATAATCAGTCGAGTGGTCTTCATTCTCTCCCCTCTTTCTATTTCATGCTAAAAAGTTATTATCCAGAAGCCGGATATCATTCAGTCTATGCTATTTGTCGAACCATTGGCAACCTAAACCGCTCTGCCGATCAGGTTGGTTTACATTCTTCCTGAAACCCCGGTTAGCTTCTCTCTGGAAATCTGTCAAAATTAATAAGAACCTTGAAGCTTTTGAGTGTCAGCTCTAATCTCAAATTTCTACACAGGTTTTCCATTTTTTCTTGATCATTTACCTCGTGCTCGCCTAACTTGTTGCCAATATGTGTGAGACTGTGGTATCAAATGATGGTGGGAAAAGCAGTTGTCAAACATTGATAACGTGGAGTATCACGCAGCAAACTGGGAAGTGTATCCCAAAATTAAAACCGTCTCTATGGAGGGAGTCTATGAAACATTGGAAGAGTTTGTTTGTCGGATGTGCACTGCTCATGGTTTCTACCGGATTAGCCTTCGCCGAAAATGGTGACACGCTGAAATCCGTCAAGGAAAAAGGATATATCCAGGTGGGTGTGAATGGAGATCTTTTCGGGTTTGGCAAGGCCGACCAGAAAGGTGAATGGAAAGGGCTCGACGTTGATACCGCACGAGCAGTTGCGGTTGCCGTATTCGGTGATCTCAACGACCGTCTGCGCTTCGTACCGCTGACAGCCAAGACCCGTTTCACCGCTCTTCAGTCCAAGGAAATTGATCTGCTGACCAGGAATGCCACCCAGACGCTGGGACGGGATACCTCTCTTGGCCTTGATTTTGTCCAGGTCAACTACTACGATGGCCAGGGTTTCATGGTTCCCAAGGCACTCGGGGTGAAAAGTGCAAAAGAGCTCAACGGCGCCACCGTCTGTGTTCTCCCCGGTACGACAACGGAACAGAATGCCGCCGACTTCTTTCGTTCCAACAACATGGAATGGAAAACCGTCACCATCGAGAACACCGCAGAACTTTCACAGGCGTTTTATGCCGGCCGCTGCGATGTCCTGACCTCTGATGCCTCCCAGCTCGCCGGTCTGCGCGCAAGTGCACCGAGCCCAGGCGACTACATGATTCTCCCCGACATCATCTCCAAAGAGCCTCTGGCCCCTGCAGTGCGGCACGGTGACAACCAGTGGAAAGACATCGTCAACTATGCCGTCCTGGCGATGATCAATGCTGAAGAGCTCGGCATTGATTCCAAAAACGTCGATGAAATGCTCAACTCTACTAATCCGGTAATCCAGAGATTCCTGGGTGTCTCCCCAGGCAATGGCGCAGCACTTGGCCTTGACGAGAAATTCGCCTACAATATCATCAAGCAGGTCGGCAATTACGGAGAGATATTTGAGCGCAACGTCGGTGTCAACACACCGCTTGGTATCGAACGTGGACTCAATGCACTGTGGACCAACGGCGGCCTCATGTATTCAGCGCCATTCAAATAAGTCTGCAGAACAGCAGGACATAACCCCTTGACCTCTCACGCTGCAAACCTGGTCAGCAGGTTTGCAGCGTGAAGGAATAATATATGGTGCGTACGGTTTTTCCTGCCGAATGACCACAATGCGCATCCGGGCTTTCACCGCAGGGCGGTTGGCGCTCCGCCTCTCTTATCCATTTCTGCAGAGACGCTGTCTATGGCCTCCGAAAATAGAATTTCGGGAAAAACATACTTCTGGAATGACCAGAAGACACGGGCTATTCTCTACCAGGTCTTCACCGCCGCATTTGTTGCCTTCCTGGGTTACTACCTGATCTCCAATGTCCAGGAAAACATGGCAAAACAATCAATTGCCAGTGGTTTCGGGTTTATTGACAAGGAGGCAGCATTCGAGATCGGCGAGAGCCTGATCGACTATTCCGCTGCAGACAGTTATGGCAGGGCCCTGTTTGTCGGGGTTCTCAACACGCTGAAGGTCTCTCTTGTCGGCATGATACTCACCACGATGCTCGGCACGATCGTCGGGGTCTCTACCCTTTCCTCAAACTGGCTTATAGCAAAACTCGGGAGGACTTATGTGGAGATATTCCAGAATATTCCCGTCCTGCTCCAGCTTTTTTTCTTTTACGCCCTTTTTTACGAAATGTTTCCCAGCCCCCGGCAGGCTCTTAATCCGCTGACCGGAATCTATTTAACCAACAGGGGGGTAGATTTCGCCGTTCCTGCCAGTCATCCCGCCTGGGGACATATGGGTATTACCTTTCTGGCAGCCTGCGTTCTTGTCTATTTTATCAATCGCTGGGCAACAAAACGACAGGAGAATACCGGGCAGCAGTTTCCCACGTTCTGGGTCGGTCTCGCCGTGCTTACCGGACTGCCCGCTCTTGCCTGGCTTTTCAGCGGTGCTCCTGTCCAGATGGACATCCCGGAATTGAAAGGGTTCAATTTCCAGGGCGGCAGAAATATCAGCCCCGAGTTTACCGCACTGCTGGTCGGGCTCGTACTCTACACGGCATCGTTCATCGCCCAGATCGTCAGGGCGGGTATCCAGTCGATCAGCCATGGCCAGACCGAGGCAGCCATGTCAATCGGCCTCAGGCCCCGGTTTGTTCTTAAAATCGTCATCTTTCCCCAGGCGCTGCGGGTGATCGTGCCGCCCTTGACCTCCCAGCTCCTGAACCTGACCAAGAACAGTTCCCTTGCCGTTGCCATCGGCTATCCTGACTTTGTCCAGGTCGCCGGCACAACGATCAACCAGACCGGCCAGGCCGTTGAGGGAGTTGCCCTGATGATGCTTGTCTACCTGACGTTCAGTCTCACCACGTCTGCTTTTATGAACTGGTACAACAAAAAAATAGCTATCATTGAGCGCTAGGTCACCTATGAGCACGACAACAACATCGCATCGAGAAGAAATCAGGCCGCCGGCAACGGACGTGGGAATTCTCGGCTGGCTGAAGCACCACCTATTTAATGGTTTATTCAATTCAATTGCAACACTTGTCATCCTCGGCCTGCTGCTCAAGTTTGTTCCGCAGTTCATCCAGTGGGCATTTATAGACAGTGTCTGGTTCTCCTCGGGCGAAGAATGTCATGCCGCAAGCGGTGCCTGCTGGTCGGTTGTAACCCAGAATATCCGCTTCAATATTTTTGGATACTATCCCTACGAACACCAGTGGCGGCCGCTGGCGGCAATGATCATCCTGGTGTGCATGCTCATCTACAGCCGCGACTGGAACAAGTGGAACAGAAAACTGGGTTATCTCTGGCTGGCTGCCCTCTTTGTCATGGGATTGCTGATGAAGGGGGGGCTTTTCGGCCTGGTGTCGGTCGAGAGCACAAAATGGAGCGGCCTGCCGCTCACCCTGCTGCTCTCCTTTTTCGGAATCCTTGCCTCATATCCGCTCGGAGTGGTGCTGGCGCTTGGCCGTCAATCGACACTGCCGATCATAAAATCAATCTGCGTCGTCTATATTGAAATGATCCGCGGCGTTCCGCTGATCACCATGCTGTTCATGTCCTCGGTCATGTTCCCGCTGTTTTTACCCGAGGGCGTAACCGTTGATAAAGTGCTGCGGGCCCAGGCGGCGATCATTTTGTTTACCGCCGCCTATATTGCCGAAGTAGTGCGCGGTGGCCTGCAGGCGATGGACAAGGGACAGTACGAGGCAGCCGAGTCCCTGGGCTTGAATTATTACCAGATGATGCGTCTCATCATCCTGCCCCAGGCGCTGAAGATCGTCATTCCACCAACCGTTGGTATCCTGATCTCGGCTTTCAAGGACACCTCACTGGTCGTCATCATCGCCCTCTACGACATTCTCAACACCACCAAATCAATATTATCCGAACCTGAATGGACCGGATTCAGCACCGAGGCATACATCTTTATTGCCGTAATCTATTACTTCTGCTGTTTTTCCATGTCTCAATACAGCCGCAAAATAGAAAAAGAACTTGAGTATAAACAAAGGGATAACAAAATCTCTTGAATCGAGGTGAGAAAATCAACATGAATAGTGAGCCGGCCAGAAACAACAGCGCCACAGGTCAACCGATCATAGAAATAATCAAGATGCACAAGTGGTTCGACGACTTTCACGTGCTGATAGACATCAATCTTGCGGTTCACCCCCAGGAACGGATTGTGGTCTGCGGCCCGTCGGGTTCGGGCAAATCGACAATGATCCGCTGCATCAACCGGCTGGAGGAGCACCAGCGCGGCCAGATCATCGTCAACGGCATTGAACTCACCACCGACCTGAAAAACATCGAGAAGGTGCGAACCGAAGTCGGCATGGTCTTCCAGCACTTCAACCTCTTTCCCCACCTGACGATCCTGGAAAACCTGACGGTCGGCCCCATCTGGGTGAGAAAAACACCCAAAAAAGAGGCCGAAGAGCTTGCCATGCACTACCTGGAGATCGTCAAGATTCCGGAGCAGGCACTCAAATATCCCGGCCAGATTTCCGGCGGCCAGCAGCAGCGTGTGGCGATAGCCCGCAGTCTCTGCATGAAGCCCAAGATCATGCTCTTTGATGAGCCGACCTCAGCCCTTGATCCTGAAATGATAAAAGAAGTGCTTGATGTCATGGTCGATCTCGCCCGGGAAGGCATGACGATGATCGTAGTCACCCACGAAATGGGGTTTGCCAAGACCGTCGCCGACCGTGTCATCTTTATGGATTTTGGTGAAATCGTTGAGGAAAATAAACCAAACGAATTCTTCGATCACCCGCAGCATGAACGGACCAAACTGTTTCTCAGCCAGATTCTGTAATCCTTTCGGTGTCCACACTATAAGAAAATTCCGTTGGCAGCGAAAAAAACAAACAGTTATGGAGCCGCTCTCAGTTTTATCCTGGCTACTGCGATCCTCTGTCTCCAGGGCTGCAGCTATCAGGCCTGGTACGAAGGATTCAAGATGAGAGAGCGGCAGCAGTGCTATAAGCATCCCGATAATGATGCTGTAGAGAACTGCCTGGAAAGAGTAAACAATATGAAGTATAATGAATACAAAAATTCGCGGCGCAACTGATTAAGGTTTGAACCCGGCACTTCCCGCATGCAGAAAAAGGTCACGGTGAGACACCGCTGTCATGACCGTTTTCCCTGTCCTGAAGTCCTGTTAAAAATGAACATGAAAAAATAAAAACAGAACGAGCTATTCAGATTCCTGTTCCAGGCACCGATATGGATAAGTGAAATAGTTGATAATAATTCCCAATTCAGTTGTAACTTTTTCATAGTGTTGTTAAAATTATATGGTTTTAATCTACTCAAAAAGACAGTAATCAATTCAAGCAGTTCTGGTCTTCACTGCGCTGGCGTGTTATGCACAGCCTGCTAAATCAAGCAAGGGTATCACATCATGAAAAAATCTTTCAAAAAATATCTGCTTCTCGAACAACTGGAAGAACGTATCTTTCTTGATGCCAATCCTGTCGCGGCGCTCGATTCCGTCGATCCGCTTGATTCGACCATTGATCCTGCAGCTGAACTGATTACGGACCAACCCGTCCTGCCCCCGCAGCCTGATGTTTCTGCAGCACCCGAAGGTTCCGATTCAGACAGCACCGCCCGGGAAGCAGAATCCGAACAGGACCTGCCTGAAGAGACAACGAATGATGATCCCGCCGCTGGTGCCGTTGCTGGTGCAGAAGGTGAGTCCCAGGAAATCGTTGCGGCTGTATCGGCAGCAGATAGCGAATCAATTGATACTGAAGAAAATTCGCTGCAGAGCGGGGCGGAACAGCAGAATCCCCAGGACGAAGTACCAGTAGCCGAGGCTGACGGCCCTGATGACGCGGCTGCAGAAGACGCCCCACTGGCCGATGCGGACAGTGACTTCAGCGCAGATACCGAGGAAAATCAAGGCAGTGAAGCGGCAGCGGTCGAGGCAATCGACCCGATGATCGGGGAGGAATTTACCTTTACGGCTGTCCTTGATAATACCACCGGCACCACACTGTACGGGCCGTATATCGACATCTATATGCCCACGAGTGGCGATGACGGTGATGATGGTGTCTCCTTTGAGCGCGCCACCTATCTTGGCACGCCGGTGAATGCAACAGTTCAGACCTTCGACAGCGCCGGTGAAGTCGTCCATCCCTATGCGGTAGACGCCACCGGCACTCCAATTACCATAAACGGCATTGTGGGTGATACCTATGTCACCCTGGAGATGCCGTTTGGCTCGTTCACGCCTGACCAACCCGCAGCCGAGGTTGAAATAACGGCGCTCATCAGCGAAAACAGGCAGGTTGACGATGGAGGCGGAAGCTCCCAGGATTTTGTCATCGAGATCTACAACGGCTATCGCTACGGGAGTGACGCTCTGGACAATCCCGGCACCGACGCACCGGTTGACCCGACGCTGGTGAGTACCCAGACCTTCCGGCCCGAGGTCATCCGCTTTGAAAAGGAATACATCGGTCCTGAGCAGGAGACCGCGACTGGACCCAATTACGCCAGGCAGTACCAGATCACTGTTGACATCGCTGATGGCCAGGAAATTAGCAATCTAACTCTTACAGAGCACCTGCCCAATGAAATTTACTACATGGGCGATGCGACGGTTTCGGTCAGTGGTGGCGGGCCTTTCAGTGTAACGTCCCCCAATAGTGCCGGCGGTATTTTTACCGATGGCATCCTGACGGTGGCACTCACCAACCCAATTACCGGCACCGCGGCAGCAAACGATGTCGTTGTGACCTTTGATTTTTATGTGCCCCAATACTATGCCGACGGAGTAACTCCGATTCTCCTTCCAGCCACCGGCGATGATGCCGACGACAACGAAGACCGGGCAGTTATCAACGATGTTCAGGTCGAGGGCGAATGGATGCCGACCGATTTACGTGACAGGCCTTCCGACGGCACTCCGATCCGCATCAGTATGGATGCGGAGGTGGACGGCGATGGCATCATTTCGCCCACGCCGAGTATCGATGAGATAATTGACGCCGAGGCCATTGCCATCCAGAAGACGGTGGGGCTGGCAGCAGGAGGCGACACGGGAATCATCGGGGGGTACAATCCCGGTGATATCGTTCAATATACCCTCACCTTCCAGGTCTCGGACTATTTCAACTTCGGTGATATCCGGATTGATGATGTCCTCCCTGACGGTCTGGAACTTCAGACTGACAATACCAATGGAGCCTATACTCCAACCTTTTCAATTCAGGATGAAACCGATTCATGGTCTGGAAATTGGTCGATTGGCAGTAATCTGACCCCCTTTACCCAGACTGATCACGATACCGAACTCCATTTTGACGTTTCAGCAGCAATCATTGCTGCAGGTGGACCGGACGGTATTCTCCAGGGTGATCTCTACGGCAACTCCGACCTGGATAATCCGGCAACCGGTACCATTACCTATTACGCCCTGATAAAAGACGAGTACGTGAGTACCGGAGTGGGTGACAGTTCCGGTCCCGGAGACATTTCTGTCGACCAGGGTGATTTTTTTACCAACGACGTCACGATCGATGGACAGATATACGGTGATGACGGCACAGGTACCGGTACCCTGACAACCACCGGCTTTGATCGTGACGTGGATGATTCCAGCGCCACATTCCAGATCGAGGTTGGTCAAGTCTACAAAGAAATGTACGCCATTAACGGCAACACGGACCTGAGCAGTTTCACCGACGCCCAGGGAAATATCCATGTACAGCCGGACGACACGGTAACCTACCGCCTGCAGTATCGCATGCCCACCAGCGAGTTCGAATCGTTCCGGCTCGATGATTACCTCCCCCTGCCCGTCTTCAACGCCGCGGAAATTATGACCTTTGACAGCGGCGAATCAGATGATGCCCCAGACGCCGGTCACTATCATTTACATACCAATGACTCCTTCTCAGAGACTTTTAGCGGTGAACTCCCTGTTCTTCAGACAAATATTGTCAACGGTGAGAACAGGGTCAGTTTCATCTACGCTGAACATGACGATACCACCGCCCAGGAAACCTGGATCGATATCCTCTTTACCCTTACGGTAAGCGATGATCCCTTTGCCGATGGACTGTACCTGACCAACCAGGTACGCGGCACCGAAGACGGCACGCCGCTCGTGTCCTCGAACACTGACGCCATTATTCAGATTGTGCTTGACGAACCGGTGCTGGAGATTACCAAAACAGCAGTCCCGCTGACAGGAGTAGATGCAGGGGACACTGTTGATTTTACCGTGGAGGTGGAAAACACAGGCAGCTCCCCTTCGTTTGATACCATTATCAAAGATACCCTTCCGGATGGTTTTGATCCGCTTGCCGCTGCTACAACGTTTACCGTCACCAGAGGAGGAACAACCTTGGTTGCCGGAACCGACTACATCTGGTCTGGTGGCGGTATTGACGATGATTTGCTTACAAACAATGATAACTTCTTTGCCGATCCCGGATTAGACGGTATTTATGGCACTGCAGATGACGGCAACTCCGGCGGGATTGAACTCGTGGATATTGGCGGAAGCGGAGCACTAGCTGCAGACGAATCCATCATAATTTCGTATACCTTAGTGGCAGCGGATACCATCCAACCCGGTCAGTCCATGACCAACATTGCAACAATAACCAACTACGCCGGAGCCGAAGGCGCAACCGACCATACCACGCAGGATATCACCGATGATGCAACCGTTGTCTCCGTGCAGCCATCTGTGGTAAAGGCGGTCACCGACACCAGCGAATTGTCGACTCCCGGTCTCGTTAATGTCGTCGTTGGCGAAACAGTAGAATACACGGTTACCATCACTGTTCCTGAAGGAGAAGTGCAGGATTTCATACTCACTGACACGCTTGATAGCGGTCTTGCCATTGTAAGCCTGGACTCGATCAGTGTCGATGCGGGTTTAACAACCGATAATGCAGGCGATTGGAACGG
>CBDUGK010000052.1:0-26698 GCA_965366875.1 uncultured Desulfobulbaceae bacterium
GGGGTGCGATAAACATGGCTGGCGCCGTCAAGTCGCGCAAGGCCGAACGGCATGAAACAAGCGACTGGATGGCAATCGAACGGGAACGGGGCATTTCGGTCACCACTTCGGTAATGAAATTCAGTTACAGGGGATACGAGGTCAACCTTCTGGACACTCCTGGTCACCAGGATTTTTCGGAAGACACCTACCGGGTTCTCACCGCTGTGGATTCTGCCGTAATGGTCATCGACAGCGCCAAGGGAGTGGAGACACAGACGGAAAAACTGATGGAAGTCTGCCGGATGCGGAACACTCCGCTGATAACTTTCATCAACAAGCTCGATCGTGAGGGCAGGTCTCCGCTCGAACTGCTCGACGAGATTGAAGATAAACTCCAGATCGAGTGCACGCCGCTCTCCTGGCCGATCGGCATGGGAAAACGCTTCAGAGGTGTTTACAATATATTCCGCAGTGAACTCCAGCTTTTCACCCCGGGAGCCGATACGCGGGAGCAGAAAAGCGTCACTATACACGACCTGGCAGATCCGCAGCTCGATGACCTGCTCGGCAGGCAGGCTGACGAACTGCGCGAGGACATCGAACTGCTGGAGGGGGCTGCCAACCCGCTGGAGCTTGATCACTATCTCAACGGCGGCCAGACACCTGTTTTTTTTGGAAGTGCCATAAACAATTTTGGCGTGCGTGAGATGCTCGACACATTCGTTGAAATGGCTCCGCCGCCCGGCAGCCGTAAAGCGCTCACCCGGACAGTCGAGCCGTCGGAAAAGGATTTTTCGGGGTTTGTCTTCAAAATCCAGGCAAATATGAACCCGGCCCACCGGGACCGCATCGCTTTTTTAAGAATCTGCTCCGGCACCTTTACAAAAGGGATGAAGGTAAAACATCACCGGATCGGCAAGGATATAAACCTGGCCAACGCTACCATATTCATGGCCCAGGACAGGGCGAACGTCGAAGAGGCGTGGCCGGGCGACATAATCGGCCTTCACAATCATGGCACGATAAAAATCGGAGACACCTTCACCCCGAAAGAACCATTGAAATTCACCGGAATACCAAACTTTGCACCCGAACATTTCCGCAGGGTGATCCTTAAAAATCCGCTGAAAATGAAGCAGCTGCAAAAGGGACTGGTTCAGCTGGCCGAAGAAGGGGCCATACAGGTTTTCCGACCAATGATCGGCGCCGATTACATCATGGGGGCCGTCGGCGTGCTGCAGTTTGAAGTGACCATGGCGCGGTTAAAAAATGAATACAGCGTTGACGCCGTTTATGAACCAATCAACTTTCAGTCGGCACGCTGGGTCCGTTCGCCTGATAAAAAGAAGATGGCAGAGTTCGAGCGTGCGAACCAGGCTGCGCTTGCCCTTGATTCAGAGGGTTTTCTTACCTATCTGGCTGAAAATGATTGGATGTTGAAATATTTTATGGAAAAATGGCCGGATATTGAATTCCACAAGACCAGAGAAAATATATAACCGCTGCTATGAGATCATCCTGCCATTCAGCAGAGAGAAGAAACCTGCTGCCTGCGGTGATTTGCTGGAACCTGCGTCAACGTCCACTGTCAATGAAAACAAGCGCCTGCCCTTCGGAGAGCGCCTGGGCTGTCTTTTTCCGCGCACCGGCAATAATACGCTGAATCGTCCCCCGGGAAACTCCCATCTTTAACCCCGCCTCTTCCTGGGTCAAACCGATGAAATCACAGAGCCTGAGTGCCTCCAACTCGTCCCGGTGCAGCTCAACCTGCTCCAGCTCCATCAGCGGGGTTCCGGTTGGCTTAAAGGCTTTTCCACGAAATTTTCCTTCGCAACGTCTCAGCTTTTTAGGTCGAGGTGTCATGTCTTTCCTGCAGGTAATGTGGTTGTAAGATGAGGCCCAGCCTAAACCAGTAAAATTTATAAGTCTCTATATACAGAGAGACGGCTAAAAAATCAATCAGATCAGTAATGATTGCCAACGGAGCCCGATCCCTGCAATCCATAACAAGCAATAGACATGATATTTAATATCAGGTACATTAACCATGTCAACCCGGTTAATTGCCGTGTGCGCCAGACAGTGTATATAGTATCCATCTCAAGCCTGACAGCCGTGCATCATCGGGATTCAAAGTGAGTATTTTCAAGGTATGCGTTTACGATATTATCACCTTCTTTTTGGTATCATTCTTTATTTAACAGCCGCACAGACGGTACTCTGTCAGAATGCAGAAATTTCCGGTCCACACGTTAACGATATTATCGTTACCACCTCCGACACCCATCTGCTGCTCTTCGGAGAGCTGCGCAACAGCCTGACAAAAGAGATGATAGACGGACTGCACAGCGGCATACCAATTAAATTCACTTTTTTTGTGGAACTCGAGAAAAATGAACCAAACTGGCCGGACGAGCAGCTTGCCGCCCTTTCTTTTTCGCACAGTCTTGCCTTTGATACGCTTAAAAATTTGTACGTGGTTGAAATCGAAGAAAACAACAATAAAAAAAGGAGTGCAGCATCGCTCGATGAAGCAGCAGCGATACTCAACGAAATCAATGGTCTGAAAATAATCGAGTTGAGCAGGCTCAAACCGGAAGGCGCATACAGATTACAGGTAAAGGCGGATCTTTTTAAAAAGAACCTGCCCATGAGCCTCCACAATATCATTCCATTCATCTCCTGGTGGGATCTCAGTACCGACTGGTACACCGTCGAATTTACCTATTGATAATCAGCAGCAATGGCAGATAAAACCACACTCCAGGAAACACACGGTTCTTCCGGGTTTCTTCCGCAAAAACAGTCGATAACAGAGGCACAGCGACAGCAGAAAAAGAAACTGATCAGGCGGGTAATTATTTTCTGCCTCTGCCTTATCCCGCTGTTCGGCTGGTTGCAGGGAAGACTCTTCAAACAGAATCTTGAACTGCCGGTAAACAGCAACATCCTGATATTCGCGCTGATCAATATAAATGTCATCCTGCTGCTCATTGTCCTCTTTCTGATCCTGAGAAATCTTGCTGAACTCCTTTTTGAACGCAAACTGAATCTGCTCGGCAGCCGGCTGCGCACCAAACTGGTCATATCCTTTCTTTCCCTGTCACTGATACCGACGATTCTGCTCTTCTTTGTAGCCCTTCAATTTATATCTTCCAGTGTTGATTACTGGTTTAACGCCAGCATTGAAGATTCATTGCAGGAGTCTCTGGTTATCGCCCAGGATATCATTGAAGATTACCGTAAACAGGCTGAAATAACCGGAAATGACATCAGCATTCGTTTATCAAAGGAGCCAAACGGTACGCTTGATGCTGAAGCACTGTCAGCTTTTTTAAAAGAAATGGCGGCGCGAACTCCTTCGGGAATGCAGGCCGGATTCACGGTAATTACAGAACTCAGGGACCTTGAAATATACGAATCCACTCCCGGACTGCAGTCTATCCTGCTGCCCAGGATTCCTGTTGATCTCATGCAGCAGGTAAAAGCAGAGGACATCAGCAGATCGATCATCCAGGAAACCTCACGAGGCGATCTTGTTCGCAATATCAGACAGATAAACATCGGTCCGGGAGACGGCAATCATGCTGTGCTGATAATTTCTCTGCTGATCAGCCAGGAAAAACTGGAGAGGATGACCAGGATCTCAAAAGGGATCGAAGACTACCGGCAGCTGAAATATTTGAAAGGTCCATTCAAGTTCTGGCTTCTGCTTATCCTGTTTATTGTGACGCTGCTGATCATTTTCGCTGCTATCTGGTTCGGAATTCGAATCGCCCGGAGCATCACCGAACCGGTTGACAAACTCGCCGGAGCAACAAGAAGGGTCGCCCAGGGAGAATTTGACTTTACCCTGGACAATGAGGATTCAAATGATGAAATCGGTATTCTGGTAAATTCCTTCAATACGATGACGGCAAACATCAACAGCTCCAATCAGAAACTTGCCGAGACCCACAAAGCACTGGAAGAAAGCTCTGTTGAAGCTGATCGAAGACGCCGTTATACCGAAATAATACTGCAAAACGTTTCCGCCGGCGTCATATCCCTGGATGACCATGGCCGGATCACCACCATCAACCGGTTTGCCGAGAGGCTGCTGCGCATCAAGAGTAGTCAATACATCGGGATGAGTTATCGCCAGGCTCTTCCGCTGCAATACACCCTCATTCTCGATCGTTTTATGGAAGAGCTCTATATTACGAAAAAAACCTCCGTTGAGCAGCACCTCAAAGTGACCATCAGCCGCAACACCTTGTCGTTGCTGGTCAACTTTACCCGGCTTGAAGACGATGACGGCACGTCAATCGGGTTTGTTCTGGTTTTTGACAACCTGACCAAACTCGAGAAGATGCAGAGAATGGCTGCCTGGCGCGAAGTTGCCAAACGCATCGCCCACGAAATCAAGAACCCGTTGACCCCTATCCAGCTTTCTGCACAGCGGCTGCGCAGGCGATATCCGGAAATTCTTGAAGAAGAGGATTCTGTCTTTGACCGCTGCACCAAGACAATCATCAACCAGGTTGAAGAGTTAAAAAGACTGGTCAGCGAGTTTTCGCAATTTGCCAGGATGCCGAAAATCAGTAAAAGTCCTGCCGACCTGGTCGCCCTGACTGAAGAAACCCTTGTCCTGTACCAGGAAGCACACAAACAGATATCTTTCAGCTGCAGGACCAGCACAGAGGTGCCGCCTTTCAATTTTGATGCAGAACAGATAAAACGCTCGCTCATCAACCTGCTGGACAATGCGGTTGCAGTTTTGTCAGACAACGGTAAAATAATAGTTGATTTGTCGGTCCAGCCTGAATCCTCGCATGTGGTAATAAAAGTTGCCGATAACGGGCCCGGTATTTCAAAAGAAAACAAGCTGAAGCTGTTCGAACCATATTTCTCGACCAAAAAAAGCGGCACCGGCCTTGGACTGGCCATCGTCTCAACCATTGTTTCAGATCATGGCGGCTATATCAGGATTCTTGATAATGATCCCCATGGATCTGTTTTCGTGATCGAACTTCCCATCTCAAGTCATGATCACAGCCATGACCACAGCCACAGTGAATACTGATATAACCCATAGGAAGCGGTTTACAGCGGAATGAGCAAACAGATACTGATCATTGATGATGAGGCAAGCATCAGGGAGTCTCTTGCAGAAATACTCGAAGATGAAGGCTTTTCCGCCGCCATGGCACCATCCGCCGAGAAGGGCCTCGAGCTTCTCGAGGCCGGCACAACGGATCTCGTGCTGCTTGATATCTGGCTTGGAGACGGGATGGACGGCCTGACGGCACTTGCTAAGATCAAGGAACTGCATGATATTCCGGTCATCATGATCTCCGGGCACGGCACCATCGAGACGGCAGTACAGGCGACCCACAGTGGTGCCTATGATTTCATCGAAAAGCCGCTCTCATACGACAAGATTGTCCTTTCAATCACCAACGGCCTGCGCTTTGCCCAGCTCGAGCTTGAAAATCGACTTCTGCGGGAACATACCCAACGCAAAGCTACCATTACCGGAACATCAAAAGCCATTTCTACACTGCAGGAACAGATTGACATGGTCGCCCCGACCGATGCCTGGGTGCTGATACGTGGAGACCACGGTACCGGCAAAGAACTGGTCGCCCAGTCAATTCACCAGTTGTCGGCCAGTGCCGGGCAACCGATGATTGAAGTCAACTGCGCGGCAATACCGGAAGAACTGATTGAATCAGAGCTCTTCGGTCATGAAAAAGGCTCTTTCACCGGCGCCCATGCAAACAAGCGCGGCAAATTTGACCAGGCTAACGGCGGCATCCTGTTTCTCGACGAAATCGGCGACATGAGCATGAAAACTCAGGCCAAGATTCTTCGCATTCTTCAGGAGCAGAAATTTGAACGGGTGGGAGGCAACAAGACGATATCCGTCAATGTCAGAGTACTTGCCGCGACAAACAAGAACCTGGAAGAGGAAATTGAAAACGGTACGTTCAGGGCTGATCTCTTCTGGCGCCTCAATGTCGTTCCAATCCAGGTGCCGTGCCTGCATGACCGGCTCGAAGATATTCCGCTGCTCGTGGACGATCTGATGGAATCGCTTGTCGGCAAAGGACTCAAAAAGAAAGTTTTCAGCCGGGACGCCCTGGATGAATTAATGTCTCATTCCTGGCCTGGAAATGTAAGGGAATTGAGAAATTTCGTCGAGCGGCTGGCAATCATGTGCCCGGAGCAGGAAATTACCGCCCGGCAGATCAAAACCTTCCTGCCGCAGAACACCAATCTCCCGGCGGCATTGGAAAAAGACACCCTCGCACCCTATCGGGCCGACGACTTCAAGGAGGCACGCAAGCGCTTTGAAAAAGAATTTCTGCAGTTCAAGCTAACAGAACATGATGGAAACATTTCCCGGACAGCCGAAACGGTTGGACTGGAACGCAGCCATCTCCACAAGAAGCTGAAAAGCCTGGGAATCATTTCCTGAGCACACCAGTATCTTTTGAAACTCTCACACCTACAGGAGCACTACTATGGTTTTTCCGGAATATCGTCCCCGCCGTCTACGAAAAAATGAGGCACTGCGCTCACTGGTCAGGGAGACGCACCTGAATGCGGCGCAGCTTGTCTATCCCCTTTTTATCATGCCGGGTAAAAATGTCAGGCAGGAAATCCCCTCAATGCCCGGCGTCTATCGAATCAGTGTCGATCAACTTGGCGGAGAGGCAGCAGAGCTGCTGCAGCTTGGCATAAACAGCGTCATTCTATTCGGTCTGCCTGAAAAAAAAGACAGCATGGGTTCCGGAGCCCATGCCAGGGACGGAATTATCCAGAGGGCGATCAAGGAGATGAAAAACAAAGCACCGGCCCTGACGGTCATTACCGATGTCTGCCTCTGCGAATATACCGATCACGGTCATTGCGGCGCTCTGATAAACAAAGAGGTTGATAATGATGCCACGCTTGAAATTCTTGCAAAAACTGCTCTTTCCCATGCTCAGGCCGGCGCCGATATCGTTGCCCCGTCGGATATGATGGACGGCCGGGTTGCTGAAATCAGGGCAGCACTTGATGAAAACAATTTCGATATGATCCCCATCATGTCATATGCGGTTAAATACGCCTCCGCTTTTTACGGTCCGTTTCGCGATGCAGCTGACTGCGCGCCTCAGTTCGGAGACCGCAGGAGCTACCAGATGGATCCTGCCAACAGTAGAGAGGCGCTGAGGGAAGCAACCCTGGATGTGGATGAAGGGGCGGACTTTCTGATGGTCAAACCGGCAGTTGCCTATCTCGACATCATCTCAAAACTCCGGGACGAATTTGATCTACCGATCGCCGCCTATCATGTCAGTGGAGAGTACGCGATGATCAAGGCCGCAGAGGCGCGGGGATGGATCGACGGTGAGCGGGTCATGCAGGAAACGCTGATCTCCATCAAGCGGGCCGGCGCCGACATTATCCTCACCTATTTTGCCAAAGATATGGCCCGGCTGCTGGCGGGCTGAGAACAGTGCTTCCTTCGCCTTAAGGGCTCCCTGCATATTCTGTCCTGTTCATCCACAGCCAGAACATGCAGGCGAGCGCGGCACCGATGAAATCTGCAACAATATCTGCAGGGCTCGGATAGCGTCCCGGAATGAACGACTGATGAAATTCATCGCTTATCCCGTAAAGCAGGCAGAGCAGCAGCGACACGGCGGCAACCATTTTTCTTGCAGAACAGCGGTAGCGTGCCGGAAATGCATAGATCAGGGTGAAAGCGAGCACCGCATAGACGCCCAGGTGGGCCAGTTTATCAGCCCAGCGGAACAGATAGGGATCGAATCGATCTCCCGGCTGGTGCGACAGCAGAAAAATACCCCCCATGGCAACAGCTGCCGGGATGATCCGGATTACGGTCTGCCCCACAACTTCCTAACTATTATTAGGAGGACTGATGTGGATGGCCTTGAGCATCTCCGGAGGTATCTTCTTTTTGATCCGCCTGATGGATGCTGAAAGCTCTTTGACCGGACAATCCGCCAAGGTTTCGGTACGTCGGTCACGATACCCCGTCAGCAGAACTTCTTTATTGACAATCTCAAAGGTATGACTCCATTCAATCTCGATAGTATGGCTGTCCTCGTCAATTGGCACTGTTAACATCTCTTTATCCCTTACCAGCTGCACACAGTCGGATTGAGTAACTTCAAAGAGCCAGCTGTTGCCGGCAGCGGTGGCAAACAGGACAAAGACGCCAAGTTCCTTCAGTGCCGGTTTTCCCTCGCGTGCCGCCATCGAAATGGATTCAACCGCAGACATCAGGGATATCTTCATCTGCTCCTCCGGCGTGGCTAAACGCTCCTGGACCAGAGGATTGCCGGCACAGCAATGTTTATATTTTTTGCCGCTGCCGCAGGGACATTTCTCATTTCTGCCGATTTTAGCCATCCTTGTTCTCTCAGCCCCGAATCTTCAGTTTAGCACCTTATGAGCACTTGCTGTAACCACAACTTTTACACGTCTCACATCCTTCTTCAAACACCAGCTGTCCTGAACATTCCGGACAGGTCGAGGCGAACCCGTACTGGGTACCCGCCATGAACGACTTGAACAGTTTACTTAATTGAGCGGGCAGGTCAAGCATATGCCCGCTTGAACGATCCAGCTGCTTGATGATTTCACCCATCGGAACGTTGAAGCGAAGCGCCAGAGACACCAGACGACAGGTGGTCGTCCACATGGTCGATTTATCCTTGAGATCAATTCGGTTATCAAACGGAAACTTTGCAAAAACCTCCATCGGTTTCTCTTCCTCGTCAAAGCAGACAATGATGTAGACGGACTTCCTATCCTGATCCTTGACCCGGTAGCGCTTGGCGTTGAGCATGTCCGGCAGGTTGCGCTTGAAGCTGCCGCTTTCTCCGACCACCGCTGTCTGCCCGGATTTTTCCGAGTGCTCTTTGGTGTTAAGAACCTGCGCGTCCCTGGAACCGTCGCGGTATACGGTCAGCCCCTTGCAGCCGAGATTATAGCCGAGGATATAGGCAAGTTTTACATCGTCGCGGGTGGCATTGTTGGGCAGGTTTATGGTTTTTGATATCGAGCTGTCAACACCGCTCTGCTGCAGTATTCCCTGCATCTTGATATGGTCTTCCGGGCTGATATCCTGGGCGGTCCGGAACACCTCCTGCCATTTTTCGGGAATCTCACCATGCCCGATTACCGTTCCGCTGTCAGCCACCTTGCTCATCAGCTCTTCTGAATAAAACCCTTCCGCCTTGGCAACGTCCTCAAAATACTTGTTGATCAGGATGAGCCGGTCGCCATCCATGACATGCTTGATCATCACGATCGAGAAGTACGGCTCACACCCGGACGCACAGTCGGCGATCATTGAGACGGTCCCGGTTGGCTGGATCGATGTGAGGGCCGCATTGCGCCTGGGTTTGTAATCACTTACCTCGGCGTCATAGGCTGGAAACGGCCCCTTTTCCTCGGCGAGTCGTTCGGACTCGGTCATGGCGGACTGATGAATAAAGTTCATGATGTCGGACGCCAGCTGCCGTCCCTCATCGCTTGCATATGGTGTTTCAAGCTGAATCAACAGATCGTGCATGCCCATAATCCCCAGTCCTATTTTACGGGTTTTAAGGGTCATCTCACCGATCTCGGGGATAGGGAAACGATTGCAGTCAATAACATTGTCCAGAAAGACCGTGGCTGTCTGCACCGTCTTTTCCAGGCGCGGATAATCGACCGAGCCGTTCTTTACATAATTTGCCAGATTAATGGAGCCCAGGTTGCAGCTCTCGTAGGGAAGCAGCCACTGTTCACCGCAGGGGTTGGTCGCCTCAAACAGACCGAGATTCGGCGTTGGATTATCCCTGTTGGCGGCATCGATAAACAGCACGCCGGGTTCGCCGTTATGCCAGGCAAGATCGACTATTTTCTCAAACACCTCGCGGGAATTCAAACTGTTGACCACAATTTTGGTGGATGGTTCGAGCAGGTCATAGTCACGGTCCTCTTCAAGGGCGGTCATGAAAGCATCGGTAATTGCCACACTGAAGTTAAAATTATTGAATTGTTCCTGATCCTGCTTGGCGGAAATAAAATCCATGATATCGGGATGATCAACACGCAGTACCCCCATGTTGGCACCGCGTCGCTTTCCTCCCTGCTTTATGGTCTCGGTGGCGGCATCAAACACTGCGGCAAACGACAGGGGGCCTGAAGCCACCCCCTGGGTAGAGCGGACAGAGGCGTTTTTGGAGCGAAGCCGCGAAAATGAATATCCGGTGCCGCCCCCGGTTTTATGGACAAGAGCTCCATTCCTGATAGCCGTGAAAATTCCGTCCATCGAATCCTCGACCGGAAGCACGAAACAGGCGGAAAGCTGGCCGAGATCAGTACCGGCGTTCATCAGACACGGAGAGTTGGGCAGAAAATCCATATGGTAAATCATCTCAAAGAACCGGTCGCGAAGTTCGTGGTAATTATCCGGCATGCCCTGGCCTTTGGCAACCGCATCTGCGACCCGGCGACAAAGGGATTCCCAGCTCTCAAGCGGCTGCCCTTCGGCGTCTTTCAGATAGTATCGTCTTTTCAATACAGTTTCGGCGGTATCGGTCAATTCCTGTTTTTTTACGTCAGGTGTCATGAGATGGTTCTTCCTCTGTGTATATATTGGCTCTGTATGTCCCTGCTTAGACGCACGGTATAATTGCTGGGTCATTACCTGGAAAACACACTCCTCCGGCCTCTCTTTAGGCCAAGGAGACACAACAGCTTATACACTACATTTGTAACACCGACAACCATTAACTACAACATATGGTATAAAAACAAAAATAAGCGCAGTAAAACAGCATGATAAATTACAAGGGGAGATTCAGGACAGTCTCTCCGATAAAAACCGTTACGGGAGACGCTCGGAAATACGGATAAGAAGAGATAAAGAGGCGATAAAGCGGGTCAGCCGGGCAGACCATCGACCCATTCGGATTGCCTCAGGTTCGGGGTCAGTTAATGTCTGCCGGTAAAAATTGCTGCGTCTGTTAATAATTACGATTGCTACTGATTTGTCATCAGTTTCTTCAGGTGATCAATATTTTCTCGGGCGAGCTGCACCAGGGACAGGTCAACACCCTGATAGCCCTCCGGGCTTCTGGCGATCTCATTCGTGCCGCTGTCTATAACCCGCTGATACATCTGGAGGGCCTGCGGGTAGGCTTTTTCCTTCTCAAAAACCACGCCGAGGTTGATCAGGGCAAAGGGATTATCAGGGCTGATCGACAGCGCTTGCTGGAAATACTGCTTTGCCTCCTGGTTCCTGCCGCTGCTCAGCAGTTCGTAGCCGATATCGGCAAGTTTCACCGAATTTTCGGGATTAGTCTTCTGGTGAAGCTGCTCACTGACCTGGGGCATAACATAGCCGAGCTGGTCCTCCTTGGTCAAGGTGACCCGGGCAATATCGGCCGGGTTTCGAATGATATGCGGGGTGACAAAGATGAACATATTGGTTTTCTTGCTTTCCGTTGCACGGGTCTTGAAAAGCCAGCCAAGAACGGGAATATCTCCGAGAAGCGGAACCTTGTATTCGCTTTCAGTGGCGTCATGGCCGATAATACCGCCGATGACGATGGTATCTGCGTCATTGACCAGCACCGTTGTGGTCGCGGTCCGCTTGAACGTTGTCGGGGTTAAAGATGTGGTCGCTCCTTTCAGCTTGACCACTTCCGTTTCGATCTCGAGCCTCAGCGTATCCGCCTGGTTTATATGCGGGGTAATGCTGAGTTTCGTGGCCACGTCCTTGTATTCGTAATTGGTGTAATCCTGTTCACTCGCCGTCGTGTTCTGGCTGGTAATGTAGGGAACGTTCTCGCCAACCGAGATCTCGGCCTTCTTGTTGTCAGTGGTCAGGATCTGCGGGGTCGAGATGATATTGATATCCGAGTCGGACTTGTACGCCCTGAGAATTGCCGCCACATTGGGAAAGGTAATCCCCCCGATTTCAATCCCCTCCTTGAGGACGCCGAGGGAGAAACCGCTGGCAAGACCCGGGTCATCGGTGTTGGTTATTCCCTCGATCAGGTTATAACCCGATTCTCCGCTGAAACCGCTGACCAGCCGCCCGGTTTCGTCGGCAAAGACCCCTCCGGCAACCCACTGCACCCCGACGTCAAAGGTTTTATCGGTATCGACCTCCATGATCAGGGCCTCGAGATAGACCATGCGGCGGGGGATATCAAGCTTTTTAATGACATCTTCCATTACCGCATATTCCGATCGCGAGGCGGTAATTATCAGGGCGTTGGTCTCCTCATCGGCCATGATATTGACATTCTTGGATATGGCCGGCGCCTTGCCGTCGGTCTGCTCCTCCTCTGCCTGCTGCTCGGGCAGCGCGTTGAGGACTTTGGCCAGCTCACTGGCCGTTGCATTCTGCAGGTAAAAAACATGGATGTTGCCTTCGCCCCGTTCAGCCTCGGTATCAAGTTTATCAACCAGCCGCTTCACCCTGCCGACCTCAGCCGATTCCGCCAGGACGATCAGTGCATTGATGCGCTCATAGGGCACAACTTTTATTGAGGCCGTATCCGCTGCCCCTTTGGCGCCGGCGGCTGCTGCGGCCTTTTGGAAGATCGTATTGAGAATGGTGGAAATCTTTTCTGCGTTGGCATAGTTCAGCGGGATAACCGCCACCTCCTCCCGGGAATATTCCACATCAAGGGTCTCGACAATCGACAACAGGCGTTTAATATTGGAGAGTGTTTCGGTTATGATGAGCATGCCGGACTGGGTGTGCGGAATCACCACCGAGGTTTTGGAAACCAGAGGCTGCAGGACTTTCTGCATCTCCACCGGGGTCGTATACTGCAGAGGAACAAGCTGGGTGACCACCCGGTCTTCGGACTGGGTGACGGTTCCTGCCTGAATCGTGTCAATGGAGCGTGACCTGGCCTCAGCAGAGGGTAGTATTTTGATCACCGAGCCCGAGGGGACGGTTGTGAAGCCGTGAATTTCAAGAACCGATTCAAATACCCGGTAGGCGTCATCTTCTGAAATCCTGGTTGGTGAAATAATGGTTACATTGCCCCTGACAGCAGGATCGACGATAAAATTTTTACCAGTCAGTTCACTGATATATTTGATCAGCAGATTGATTTCCACATTGTCGAAATCAATAGTTATATATCGCTCGTTGGACGGTTTATTATCAGCAGTCTGACCGAAGGCTGCGGGGAGCTCGCCCGTGGAAATGAGCAGACCTGCACACAGAAAAAAGAGTAAACAATCCTTTGCATAACGAAGCGCACGTCTCATACCGCTCTATTCCCCCTGATTATTACGGAGTAGCTGACTTATCCCTGACAATCACTCCCCCTCTGTAGGTGCGCAGCTGCCTGGGTTGATTCATTTGTGCATCCCCTTGTCCAGCCGTTTGTGCATTATCAAGCTGAACACCGGGAGGCAGATTGTTCTCGATTATGCCCCCGTTGCTGTTCACCGGCTGTCCGACGGGCCGACCGATCACTCTTCTGGTCTGAACGACCGGACTGATCTTTGCCACCTGCGGAACTGCTACGTTGCGGGCCTCGCTGATATCGAGCATCTCATCCTTGCCGTTAAGATTCAGTATTACCTTGCCGCGCAATATCTGTTTTATGATCGCCTGCTGGATATAATCGCCGACCTGGAACAGATCCTGTTTCTTGTCTTTCTTGTCGTAAATAACGGCTCTTTCTCCGCCTCCTGCACCGGAAACGGTGCCCATCAGCACCACCTCCATCGAAGACTGTTCCAGGGTTGTCAATGGTTCAACCTGCTGGTTCTGTATACCGGCATCTTTTCGTGAGGCGAAAAGATTTCGTCTGGTTATTACCGAATAATCGGCTGGTTTTTTTACATCTTTTATGATCTGTTCCCTGTCGGCAGCAGAAACTGCAGCCGACGCCGGTTTCGAGCTGCTGTCACTTCTCTGCAGGTATTTCTCGCCAAAAAAGTAAAATCCCTCAACGACTGAAATACAGAGGATCGTAATCAGCAGGATTGGGATAATAACTGTTCTGGTGAAAGATGACATTGTCAAAAGCCCTGTAGCCTGAGCACTATGAGCGCACTGTCCTTATGATGATCGGTTTGTTTCAAATGTCTTGATACTTAAAACGGTGTCAAGAAGACCGTCCTCCTGGCCGTTTTCCTGGATCGATATCCTCTGTACAGAAACAATTTTTTCTTCTGATTCTATCTGTAACAGAAATGACACGAGTTGGTCCAGTGTCACTTTTTCCATCTTCATCTCCACGATGGATTCGTTAAATCCTTCATCAATCTCATTGGCCGTGGGTTTCATATAGGTGACTCGATCCTTGACGTTCGTGACTGCAGCCTGTTCCTCGAGAAAACTGAAAAGACTGAAACCCGGTGTTCTCACGGTGAGTTTTTTTTCGATATCACCCTGCCTGGATTTTAGTTCAAGATATTCCTTCCTGAGCACCTGTATATCGGCTAACTCACTCTCATTTCTCGACAATGATCGTTTCATTGTATTTCGCGCTTCCATGTAAGGCATCAACATGGTCTGAAAGACAACAAATCCGGTTACAAAGAAAACACCAAACAGCAGGATGTATCGTTCCCGTTTTTCGAGCCGGTCGATGCCGAGCTTTTTCCTCAGCGCTGCAATCTTCTTTTTCAGATTAGCCCGTTTCACATCCACCTCTACAGCTGCAGCTTGAGTTCAAACCTGACCCCATCATCCTTGGCAGCCACATTGGCGGAGACAATTGCAACCTCGCTGAAGTACGGAGATTTGTCAAGAGATCGCTTCATCTGGTCAACCGTATTGAAATTATCGGTAAGCCCGTTAATCCGTATTGTCTTCCGATCATAGATATATCGCTGGAAGGTCACACGGTAAGACTCCGGAATTCGACCGGAAATATCACTGAGAAGAACGACGGTATTGAGTGTCGGATCATCCGAAACACCCGTTGAGGTCACATTCTTCAGCTCGTTGACCTTCACCTGCAGCTGCTGCAGCGGGTTTACAATCCTGCCTCCCCCCGGTATTGTCTCTTTATAAACAGTGACAACCTCAGATGCCAGGCGATCCCGCTCGTTCTTCATCCGCTGATAATCAAAGAAGAGGCCCGAAACTGCCAGTAAAACAGCTATGAGCAAGGAAGCGGAGCCGATTCGGACAATTTTATGCAAGCGTTTTCTATCATACCTGCGGGCAAACTCATCTTTTCTGAAATTAATCTGCTGAAGGTCCCTGTTTGGACAGCTTGCCAGCGCCAGAACATCGTTAAAAAGGCCGGCCGGCCAGAGTGCCAGAAATTCGTCTGACCTCTCTATTGCTGAATATGGCTTCCTGTCCTGAATAGTATCGCCAAGTGCGAGGTTTTTTCGTATTTCAGCACTGAATTTCGGGTCACCCCCAACCGGGCCGCCGATATGCCAGGAGATATTCATCATCTCACTGGTCTCCCCGCGCAGCGCAACAACGGTATTCTGGACGTTTCGACAAAGATCCCGCAAAACAGCGTTAACATGCCCGGGAGTGCGGGCGATAAGTTCTCCGTTCTCATCGTCAAGGTAAAAATCAGCGTTTCGGCCTGGGTCCATCGGGATAGATCGTATCAGGCTGATAGATCCTCTTTTCATCAGGTAAATGGCCGCGTACCGTGTGCCGACATTGAGCAGATAACCGCTCTCAACCTCATTTTCACTCCTTCGATACACATTGTGGCAGGCCGGAATCCCTGAGATGGTGATTATTTCAGGATCAAGATCATAGCTGCCCAGTACCGTCAGCAGGTTGTGGATAATTTCCTTTTTGAGAAGGACAGCAAGCAGCTGGGTTCCGCCGTTACGGTTACCAACAAAGAGATAATCGAAAATATATTCATCTTCCCGAAGGGAAACATTGTCCTGTATTTCAAAGGGGATAATGCTTGCAATCTGTTTCTTGTCAGAAAACGGCAGAGAAATAGAGCGAAAGAACAGAAACTCAGGCCCCAGGGCCACCCTGCAGGCAGGCGAAGAAACTGCGCAATTTTCAAGAACCGTGGCAACGCATTCCGGAAAATCACTGTTCTTTTCAAAACGGGCAGTATCGCCGACCTCGATCTTCAGATCACGTTTTTCGGCACTGAACTTCGCTGCGCTTACCCGGTTGTCGGCGATGACAATGGAAACAAGTGATTCAGCCATATATTAATTGATTCTTCGGTAGAGTATTTCCATTTTTTCTTTGCCTGAACGCTGCACGTATGCGCTCATTGTCAACTCATCATTATCCAGCGCCGCCACTGCCCTGATCAGGAAATAACTGCTCGTCGTGACCACAACGGTATCGTCCAGTTCTATGTCGCCGGGCCATCCCGAAACACCCCGATACCATGACGGCTCGCTGAGCGCTTCTCCATTATTCTCATCTTCCCTGTATTCCACCAGCAGTGCTGCCGCCTCAGCATCTATTCTGTCGTCCAGAGACTGGATAAGAAGCGGGCTTGCCGTATTGATATTGATCGTTTTGTCGTTCCCTATAACACTAATATAATCCACCAGCGCTTTTTTTTCATCATTACCATATAATAACTCCGGCGTAACCCCTTTGATTGCCGACAATTCATGAGGCAGCTTCATCAGATCGTTCCGCGGAGCATAGGGAGGATCGAGAGACTCATAGTAACCCTCCTCGGCCCCGTATGTCGATTCATCGCTGTCACTGTCGAGCCAGTCAATAATTGAATCAATAATTTCGTCAACCTGCAGGTCATTTTCAACAGCAAATTCATCCGAGAGCAGCAGGCGGCGAAAGATATCCCTGGCCATCTCCGGGGTAAGACCGGATTCAGCCCCCTGACCGGTCCCCTCAACTACGCTGTTTACCATGCTGTTCAGCGGAAAGCGGCCGGACAGATCCGTTATCGTAATGCTCAATTGGACCCTGCGCTCAAAAAGCTGTATTGGCTCAGCACCGATTACTGACCAGGAGTCGTACGGACTGTCATAATCGTTGTCGCTGCTGTCTGCATGGAGAACAGCAAGGGCCATTTCGATGCCGGAGGAGGCAACCCAAGACAACTGCTCACGGTCCTTGAATGACCACGATTCCTCGAGATTAAGCCGCATGTTCCTGTTAAACTGCAGTATGATCACGGTCAGCAGGCTGACCACAGAAACCACGAGCAGCAGCGCCACACCTCTATTGCCCGGCAGGCAGAACCTGGATGAAGACATCATTGGTCCCCTTCAAACTCAACCAGGTCAGCGGCTATGGACACACTTGTCCGATAGCGCGTTGATGCTTGCTGGTCATCACCACCGCTGCCGAGACGCAGGAGGATTTTATAGGCTTTTGGATAGCGTTCATGAACATCCTGTTCCGCATCGAAATCATCAACGGAGTTCCATTCCTTATATTCTTCTCCATCCTGGCCGATATAGAGAATTTTCAATTCCACCACTCTATCAGAGAGCAGATGCTGCTGCTGTTCCTCAGAGAAGCTGCGTTCGAGATCGTTCACCACAGGGCTATCAGATCGCAGCAGGCGGAATGTTTCTGAATCAGGCAGCTCTCTGAGGTAGTAGCGGACAAGGGTTACATCAACCGGAGGTGCTTTCGGGTTCAGGCGAAGATGGGCTGTTGTGGTAACGGCAAGAACCGGATCCTCCCTGCTGAAACTACTCGCTTCTCCGCCGGCGACATACCCCTGCTCCCCCATGTACACGCCGGACAGGTCTTCGGAAAGACGGTCCAGGATTATTTTTGCCGATACATCCCGGCTTGCCTGCTGTTCAACCGCTGCAACAATCGATGTTACCGAACCATAGAGAACATAGACGAGTGAAATTACAAGGCCGAATATGGTTATGGCCACCACCACTTCAAGCAGGGTAAACCCGGAACTATCCTCAGGAGCGCGTTGTTCTGCCATCACTTGGTACCGACCAGCCTGAATCTTCTGACATAGAGTGTCTGCTGCTCACCTTCGGTAAACACCTTCAGGTCGATCTGCTGAATAAACTGTGCGGCCCCGGCCAGGGCCGGATAATCCTCAAAGTCTGGGGTTTCTACTTCAAGCGCCCAGAAATAGCCGGGATAATCGTCTCCAAAATCGCCTTCCGTGCTGTACAGCTCTTCCCCTGAAATCTGAAAATCAGCATATTTTTCCTTTATCAGCAGGGATGCGGTGAAAGCGAACCTGCTCTCTTCGGCAAGGCGCAGGCTTTGCCCCTGGTTGCCAAGCAGAACGGTCAGGGCAATGGCAAGAATTGAGATTGCAACCATTACCTCAAGGAGTGTAAAGCCGTTGTGTCTTTTTATAATCACCATGATAATCGCTGCCGGAAAGCACCATCTGCGGGTTATAAAACGTGCTATTCCTGTTCAAGGTCTGCCGGGGTCATTGCTTTATCCTCCAGCCTTATCCCGGCAATGAACACCGAACAGATGAGCGCCAGTTCCTTCTCGCCATCCGTGAGATTTATGATCAGCTGGTCCATCCGGCCATTCTGGTTAACCCACAGAGACGCAGTGCCCGAAGTAACCTGCTCATCAATGCCGCTCCAGAGAGAAGCAACCCTGACCGCAGACGGCAGCTTCACCACAGGCGCCGGTGTATCTTCGGAGGTCTCGACTTCTTCGCCCTGGGCAGGCGGTTTCGGACAGGTATAGCTGAGCTGATTTTCACCCAGATCAATATCAAGATAACAGCCGTTTCTGCTTCCTGCGGCGGCCTGCCGCACTGCATGTATCGTCCCGATAATGGATCTGGCACTTTGCCGCAGCTGATCTGTAAAGAGAGAGGTTCGAAAAGCAGGAACGCTGAGAGCAAGCATTATCGCAATCAGCGTAAGAACCACCAGCAGTTCCAGCAGGGTGAAACCCCTTTCAGTGGTCGCCAAACCCGCTGACCGGGGGCGGTGATGAGTCTTGCTTGGAGGCAACAGCGATCACTCAATTTCCCAGCTGTTGACATCGGCATCCTCGCCGGTCCCGCCTGATTCCCCATCCGGGCCATACGAGCTGAGATCAAAATCACCGTGTACTCCCGGACTGAGATAAACAAAGTCATACCCCCACGGATCTCTGGGTAATTTACTGTTTTCCAGGTAGCCGCCCTCACGCCACCTGGGGGGCAGTTTTCCGGTGGCCGGAGGTTCAATGAGTGCCTGAAGGCCCTGCTCCGTTGAAGGGTACATGCCATTGTCCAGCTTATAGAGTTTCAGGGCGGTCTCAATTCCGCTGATCTGCAGCGTGGCCTTAGTTCTTCTCGCCTCTTCCGGGCGTCCCATGATCCTGGGACCGATATAGCCGGCAAGGATACCGATAATAATCAAAACAACCAACAGTTCAATGAGGGTAAAACCACGTTGCTGAGAACATGACCGAACAGCTATCGGGGGCTGTTTTTCCTGTTGGTTCCTAGGCATTGACGATCCCATATTCTTTTTTATGAAAGACAATGAAACACCAGGCCAGCGGCGCCGCGATGATCAGCGCGCATTTCACCAGCACCGTGGTGTAGAGCAGAAAAACGGCTCCAGCCACTGCAGGGGTCAGCAGCAGGATGATCAACAGCCGCAGGAAAAAAGACTGCTCAATCAGTTCAGCTATCATTGGCGATATAAAATAGTATGTATTTACAATGTGTTGTCCCCACTCATACGGAATCAGATAATGATCCCTGAAATCCCGGAGCGCCCTGACGGCAAACATATCGATCGAGCCGAAGGCTGCTGTTGCGATAAAGCAGGAATCTTCTGTCCTGAAAAGGTACTGATTGCCGTAGATGATCGAGCCATCGGAAAGCAGGCCATAGGCCCTGACATAGTAGACTGTCTGGGGGTTAATTCCTTCAATTTCACTGGTATAATCACCGACACCTGAGCCATCCTCGGTCTGCCCTTTCTTGACGAAATAGTCGCCTAAGTCGAAAAATGCACCAAAGTCTATCGAATCAGTTTCGTCTGAGTCGCTGGTGTCGTCAAGTGTCGAAGTATCCGCGCTGCTGTCGATTGCGGCATCATCAGCAGCGCTTTCCGTGTCGTCTTCATAATCCGGATTCGGTTCAATCGAGTAGACGACTCCCCGCCTGGTAACCGTGGGTATCTGACAGCTTTCCTCGCACTCGCTTGTACAGGATGCACTGTCTTCTGCATCCTGACAGGTCTCTTCGCAGCCTTCAGTGCAATCGGTGCTGTCAAACGCACCCTTTAAAACGATGTTGCCGCCACTCATGGCACCAACCCTGGTGACGCCGGTGACCGGCATGGTTCCAATCCTGTAGTACTCGGTGACCGCCGCCGCACCTGAATCGACCGGAGTACCTTCCCCGACCAGGCCAGAATAGCGGGCCACGATAAAAGAGCTGTTCTCATCATCGCCTGAATATCCGGCCGTATAGATGGTTCCGTCTTCAGTCATCAGGATCGCGTTACTGACTTCGTCACTTCCGGCCAGTTCCGTAGTGATCAGGTCAGCCTCATAATTCTGCGCTGCCGGGGTTTCAACGGGAATATTCATCGACCCTTCGACAATGCTCAGGGCGGAAATACTGATTGTCTCGACCGGCTCATCTCCGGACACGCTGGTCTCTGTCAGCTGCTCCAGGGCTTCGCTAATCGTCTCTTCCGTTACCGGGGGAAGATATCGTATGATCACCATATCCTTGCCGGTTGATGAGGCCTGGTAACCGGCAGCAATAATTGTTGTATCCGGGTTGACGACCAGACTCTGTACACCGCTGTCCAGGCCGGTATCGTGAACCAGTATGCCATTTTCACCAAAACCGGTGTCCGGCTCCCCTTCCCATTCGTATCGAGCCAGCATGATACGATTCTGGCCGTCGGCCATTTCCACCTGGCCTGCCAGGATTATTTTCTCATCCGGGGACAGGGCGATGTCATGCACGATAATCTGTTCCACGTCGTCAAACCAGACGGCTCGCCCGTCTTCTCCAAACCCAGTGTCCAGCTCACCATTTTCCGAGAATCGCCCGAGGTAAAGCCCTTTCCAGCTGTCATCACGGATGCTGTAGCCGCCCACAATCACTGAGCCGTCAGCGGCTTCAGCAAGCCCTGTTCCCCTTCCCTCGATAAGATCGTCGACGAAAACACCAGTTTCATTGAATGACAGGTCGGCTTCACCATTCTCGCTGAAACGCGCAACCAGGGGGCTTTCCTTAGTCCCGTCATCGACAAAACCGGTGACCACGATCCGACCGTTTTCATCGATGGCTAAATCCCGTATCTCCGAATCGACAGCGCCGGCTTCAATATAGCTGATGCCGTTTGTACCGAAATTCACGTCAAGCTGGCCCTGGGGGAGTAATGAAACAACCGCAGCCTCGCGAACGCCGTCAACCGTCAGCGTGCCGCCAAGCAGAATAGAACCATCAGCTCCAAGAGCAATCGCATGCACGGCGTCATCGGCATGGACAGACCCAAGGGAGCCGCCCATCGAGAAGGAGAATTCATGATCGACGGTGCCATCGGGGAGATAGCGGATAACCGCCATCTTACTTCCCAGACCGTTGTCGCTTGACCCGGCAACGACAATCCTGCCGTCATCCTGAACACCAATTGCGGTGGCCAGATCGAAGCTGGATCCAAGTTTGGTGGTCACCACCCCTTCGTCGCCAAAGGAACTGTCGAGTGCAACGTCTTCTGCAGCAGCAAAGCCTGGTGCTGCGCTGAAGAATATACTTAATAAAAGAGCTGTTAACCGCTTATACATGGCGATTTTCCTCTTGATAGACCTGCAGGTGACACACATCGTTAGAGTCCGTCTTTTCAACAAGCAACTACTATACCAGATATTACTCTTTTCTCAGAGAGCCTTTTTCAGCCGATCATCTGATTCATCTCAAAAATCGGCAGTAATATCGACAAAACAATCATTCCAACCACCAGCCCCATTGAGACAATCATTATCGGTTCGATCAGGGAGGTCATTCCAAAGAGCGCCGACTCGACATCTCTTTCGCTCGAGATCGTTACCTTGCCAAGCATCTCCTCAAGCTGACCGCTGCTCTCGCCAACGGCAACCATCTGCACAAACATCGGGGGAAACCATCGTGATCCCGAGAAAGCACTCGCCATACTTTTGCCTTTATTGATATGCTCGATAGCCTCATCGATTACTCTGGAGATA
The DNA here is from genome assembly GCA_965366875.1 of uncultured Desulfobulbaceae bacterium. GTDB lineage: Bacteria > Desulfobacterota > Desulfobulbia > Desulfobulbales > Desulfocapsaceae > MADRE3. Next base: position 22,115 of record CBDUGK010000052.1, read on the forward strand.
TGGACGTTATCAATGATCCGCTTGACGATCTCGAGTGAATCGATGATCTCCACACCACTGCCAAGCAGGCTTTCCAGCGTCGATGAAAAACGGGCAAGCATCGCCTTGCGGACAACGCCGCCGATCACGGGAGTCCGCAGTTTCACCATATCCCAGGCATATCTGCCGGCTTTCTGCCGTATCAGCAGACGGCCGGAAATGATGAGCGCACCGATGGCGAGCAGCAGCAGCCACCAGTAACTCCGTAAAAAACTGCTGGTATTGATCAGGATGATGGTCGGCAGGGGCAGCGCTTTTTCCATATCCTCGAAAACCTGGACAATGTTGGGAACAATATAGGTAATCAGAATAAACAGAATGCCGGTACCGACAACTGCCATAAAGATAGGATAAACGAGCGCCGCGCGCAGCCGGGCCTTCAAGGCCTCCCGCTTCTCACCGAAGTCAGCCAGTCTCGCCAGCACTTTATCCAGGGAGCCGGATGCTTCACCGGCTCGTATCATGTTGGTGTACATATTAGGAAAGAGGCGATGATACCTTCGCAATGCCTGACTGAGCGGCTCGCCTTCACTGATCGATTCTTTGAGCTGGGCGGTCATTTTTTTCAAGGCGGGATTACTACTCTGATCAACGATACTCGAAAGTGCACTGTCAAGCGGTATTCCGGCTCCCAGCAGAGTGGCAAGCTGCCGGGTGACGATGTTGATCTCCTCGCTCCTGACCCGCTCAAAAAGCGAGATACGGCCGAGCCCCGATGAGTCGTCCGAGTGTGATTTTTCCCTTGAGAGGCGTATCTTGACAGGATATTTAGCCGCTGAACGCAAACGGTTCCTGGCTGCAGACTCGCTCTCCGCATCCATTACCCCGGATTCTTTCTTTCCGTTGCTCAGCAGCGCTTCATATTCGTAAACCGGCATTTCAGATCCTGTCGCTAAACAATCGCCTTTATTTCCTCATACGACCCATCACACACAGATTATACTCATGGTTTTCCTGTTTCGCTCCAGAAACTCTCGGCAACATGGCGGTAGAGGAGGCGGTCAAATTCAATCAGGTCTTCGAGCGGGCTCTGTGCCGAACCGTTCAGGGTGTCAAAGAGCTGATATTTCTCGGCAATGTTTGCACGCTGCAGCTCAGCCTGGGGCGGTAACTCAAGGTCCCGGCAAAACCGGTTGACAAAGCGCTCGTACTGCTCGGTAAGTCCAACCTGGGAGAAACGTTTGATAGTTTCCAAGGCATTTGTATAATCTTCCGGCCCCACCCGCTCGGGCCGGTAGTCAAGGAAATAGCGCGTCTGGATATTATCAAAAAAATCAAGTTCATAACCGGTAAGATCAGTTACAAAGTCCCTTGTCTGCCGGTTATCCTTGAAGTCCACCTGCACCAGTTTTTCAGCCAGAATCCGTATTGCCTCGTTGTGCTGGTAGTCATAATGGGCTTCATCCCCGCCATCGGTGCAAATCCGTCTGACATAATTGAGGTGGGAATGGAGATGACGGTACGGCTCCCTGATCATCGAATAAAGCTGGCAGGATTTTTTTTTCAGCAGCGTCCGCAGCCTGTACCAGGGCAAATGGCCTGATAAGCAGCGGCTTGACTCAACAACCGATTCAAGCGTATCTGCCGAAAGCCGCTCCAGATGAGGAGCATAGAGGTCCCGGGGATAACAGCGTCTGAGAAAGGCATTAAAAGAGGATCCGGCCGTCTTGGGGATATGCATGAAACAGACGTTCTGAGCTTGATCTGGAGTCAATGTTTCCACCTCAGTGCCCCGGATGGTAAAGAGCGGCGTATCCAGACCGGTGACAAACAGTTCAAGCTTGTGGAAGTGACCAGCGACAAAGCCGGGAGGAAAACTGTAGTCAAACCCGCACAGACCGGTGGCATGCAGTCCCAGTTTCTTCAGATCCTTCCTGAATTCACCGGTTTCTGTTCTGCCGATGAGCCGGCCGTCACCGAAAATGCTGAGCGTTAAGCGTTTGCGCTTATAGAGCCGGTGATAACACCAGCCGTTGGCAAATCGTCCGTTAAAGGTGTCGATCGAATATCGATATAATTTGGCTGAAATCATTGCCCTTCCGAGAATACATGACGCCCTGTCCTGCAGAATCTGAAATGCTAGAGCAACCGATACTGCCGCTTCATTTCTTCATACACGATCGTCGATACTTTCCTGATAACGTTTCCTCTGGAAAGCATCCAGTTACCGTAATCCTGGGGCCGTGAGCTTCTCTCGATTATGCCGACAAGGGCGTATGGGTAACGCCGTCCCTGTTTATCGCGTGGAACCAGTATTCCCATGTCACCGCAGAGGTGCGCAGTTGATCCGGTCTTGTTGTAAACCAGTGTGCCCTGTGGTATCGGCGTACCGTTATAGAGACGATCCCGCCCCGGCAGAGACATCAGGCGGCGCATCTCCTTTCCATAGGGCAGTTCATCATTCCAGAGGGCCTGCAGAAAGCGGACATAATCTGAAGGGATCGAACTGTTCCTGTAGGTTTTCCCGCCGGCGGGTATATATTCAACAATTTTCGTGCCTTTGAAAATATGGCTGTAGTGGAGCCGCAGGATCTCTTCACATTTTTCCGGTCCGCCGGCAACCTTCATGACCCAGTTTGTTGCACTATTGTTACTGCGCTGGATCATCTGCTCCATATTCGAGCGGCTTTTCGGTCCGTAGATGAACTTACCCTCTCTGGCCTGATGAAAAAAAGCCAGGGCAACAAAGGGCTTTATCATGCTCGCTGCCTGAAAGACCTGATCGGCATTAATATCGACCACGCTTTCACCCTTTGTCAGGTCAAAAACCATCCAGCCGGTTGATTCATCACTCGACAGCATTCCTTTTTTTCTGAGCGTCTGTATATATTCTTCTATATCCCGCTCGACACTGCTGCTGACCCGGGCATGGACAATTTTCGACTTGACCGGCGCACTGGATGGCAGATGAGCGACAACTTCTGGTTGTCTCGCGGGTTCAGGCCCTGAGGCCACCTCCATGTCTTCCGCAGCCTCGGTGACAACTTCTGGTTGTTTCTCGGGCTCAGGTACAGAGACTTTCGCAGCATCTACGACAGCCCGGACGGCAACTTCTGATTGGTCCTTGGGCTCAGGTCCTGCATCCTCGGCACTATCTGCCGCCACTGAAACAGGCTCGGAGCCGCCACTGCCGTCGAGATAACTCGATTCGCCATAAATAACCGGATTATTATTTTCCGGTGTTATCGATGTATATATTTTTCGCCGTTTCAGGAGCTTTCTGTGCTTACTGGCAACAGCATAGGTCGAAACCCGATCACCCCGGCGACGGTAGATGAGCGTATAGTTGTCTGAACTGGTTTTCTCGATGAAAAGGTTCTTTCCGACCTCCTGCCCGAGATAACTGTAGATTCGGGCATACAGCTTCTTCAGGTCTTCGAAATTGGGTCCCAGTCCGTAGCTGACATTGAAAAGCCGGAAATAGCCCTGGTCCTCAACAGCAAAACATTCTGAAAGCCCGGCCTTTCTCAGTGTCTCACTCTGCCGCACCATCTCCTGCGCGGAAGACAACGCGTCGCCATCGAGATCGTAGACAATACCGTAGGTGCCGTCCTTTCTGCCAACTATCAGCAGTTTTCTGCTTTGGGCCGGTTCAAACAGGGATTCAAGTTCCTGCTGATAATCCAGAACCAGGTCCAGACTCTTGTCCCAGATATAGGCAATGTCGTATTTTCCTTCTTTTGCAGCGAGTATTCCCGGTACAAGAGAGAAAAGTAATAGAAGTGATAAAACTCTGTTCATATCGTTAAAATGCTTTGGTTACATACTGTTAGGCGTTTCTATCATTGATCATAATCCGTAACCTGACTACTATACCAAATGAGCTGATCGATCTCTTTAAAAAAATCACTCCTCGTTTATTTCAGACGATCAATAGTCCTTAAAACAAGATCCGCAAGAATACCTGTTCACCAGATAAGCGAGGTGACTGCGAACAGACCTTGCTCCTGGCTGTTGAGTCTGTTATCACTATGAACCGGATATTCCAGCTTCAGAAATACGGCCCTGCCGACTCCTTCAGATGCAGACAACCATCGAGGCAGGAAAGCAGGACCATAACAGAAAACAAACGCTCCATGAATCACTATCTGATAAAAACAGTAATTATTGTCTCTTTTCTGGCATTACTTCCCGCATGCGGGTGGAGTACACAACCAGACAGAGCGGAGAGTCAACTGGCGCAGACACCCGCCGACAATGAAACCATAGAAACAATAACCATAGACTCCGTGCACTACCCGGTGCCTGCCCCGTGGAAAGGCAACCGGGTTGATGCACCGAAATTAGCCTATGAAGACTTCAGACAGATCCCGCCCCGGTTCTGCAAGGATGGGGGGAAGATCTACGTAACAACGGAAACCCGTAAACACCTGGTGGAAATGTTGGAGCAGGCCGAGGAAGATGGTTTTCTGATCCAGGCAGAATCCGGCTACCGTTCCGCCCACTACCAGAAAAAGATCTATAAAAAAATGCTCCAGGAAGGACGCGATTTCGATGACATTGTCCGCTATGTCGCCCCCCCGGGTTATTCAAACCACATGCTGG
>CBDUGK010000053.1:0-26605 GCA_965366875.1 uncultured Desulfobulbaceae bacterium
ATAAAACTACTGGTCGTCGAGAAAAAAAAGTCGGCCTCATCTTCCGTGTTGGAGTAATGAAGGGACGCACGAACAACTTTTGATGGTACTGAAAAGAGCGTCTTACAGCCTGACCACTGCTTTGCCCACGGTTCGGCCGGATTCGATCTGCCTATGGGCTTCTGCCATCTGGTCGAAGGGGAAGGTCACGGAGACATGCGGCTTCAATGTTCCGCTTTCGATCTGCTCTTTCAGCGTGTTCATGTCTTCGCCATTGGAGGTAACGAGAACAAACTCGAGTTTGATATCGCGTGGTTCGGCCGCTGCCTTCAGCGCTTCCGGAAATTCATGCGTGGGCAGCGAAACGATTGTACCGCCGTCTTTTACCACCTTCAGGGAGTTTTCAAGGACTGCTCCGCCCATACCGTCAAGGACAAAGTCAATATCTTTCAGAACCTCTTCAAATTTCTGTTCACGGTAGTCAATGTGTTCATCTGCACCAAGCGATAATACGAAATCGCGGTTCTTTGCCGAGGAGGTGGTCACCACCGTTGCGCCGAGGTTTTTGGCAATCTGGATCGCAAAATGACCGACGCCGCCGGAACCGGCATGGATAAGAATACGGTCGCCTGTTTTAACACGCGGCCGCAGTACCTGCAGAGCCGTCAGCGCGGCCAGTGTTGCTGCGGCAGCTTCTTCAAAGGATGCATTTGCAGGCATTTTTGCAAGGTGGCTGGCCGGTGCCGCCACGTACTCCGCATAGGCTTTCCCATGCCCCGGGAAATTAACCATCCCGAAGACCTTGTCGCCGACCTCAAACCCTGTAACGTCTGAGCCAACGGCGGCAACCGTGCCGGCTATATCCCAGCCGAGAATGACCGGGCGCTCCTCGCCAATGATCATATTGAGAACTTCCTCAATCGGTCTCACCTTCACATCAACAGGGTTGATGCTGATCGCCCTGGTTTCAACCAGTACTTCGCCTGCACCCGGTTCGGGTTTTTCGATTTCGCTCAAGACGAGGTTTTCTACCCCGCCGGCTTCTGCCAGTACATATGCTTTCATCTCTATATCTCCCGTTGTTTTTCTGATTACATCATTTCAAAATTAACCGATAGACCGGTGGTCCGGCGCGGTGTGGAAAAAACAGATCACTCTATTTTCATGATGCCGGTCCGGAATTCTATCTTTTTCATATGCAGGAAGAGGAGCCTGCCAGCCACCGGCTAAATAAAGGCATCGCTTCCATCCTGATACATACACAGCAGCCTGCATGGAGATGATTCCTCACCTTCGAAGGTAAGCATTCGACGCTTATTGTCACCGAACTCATCCAAACAATGTTTCAGCATCTCAACGCTAAACTCCATTTTGAACGCAGGAAAATGGTAAAAAGAGTCTATCAGACCTTCGACACCATCAGGAATCTGCTTCGGGGCCGATGAAGTGAAACCTTTTCTCCTGGACACAATTGAGTTCAATTTCGTTGCTCGCACAACTCGAGGTTGTCTTCGGTGTGACCTGGGCCCAGTTGTGAGCGGGAGAAAAACTCTCAGCGAAAACCTGGCCGGTGACGGTCTGACCTGGCTGGAACACGTTGGTAAAAATTGGATATAGCTCTGGAGTTCTGCAATAAAAAGCCTGTTTTTTTGGTACATCTCGTGATTCGTGGGACATAATTAGGTATACTGTCCCCGGAATTCTGTCCCCGGAATTCTATATGGACGGCAAAGCCCCGCCACTGAAGTCCTTGCAGTTTCCAATCATAGACGTTTAGATCGTAACCTTTAAAATCAGACCATTAATGCTTATGTTGACTGGTAGATCTTTAATGAGGAGAGTAGATGCATAAAGGAGACTCTGTCATAGCTGTGCACCCGGATAGCAGGCCAAACAAGATAATCCGTTCGTATGGTGTCGTTCAAGACATCACAGACTCAGGTGTCATCATAAGATTGGCAGATGGCACCCTGATCAACCGGCAGTACAGCTCGATCGCTGTCTACATCCAGCCTCCGTCAAACTGGCAGGATCTATACAGGGAGCAGAAGATCGAGTTCCCTCAGTCAAAGCACCCGATGATAAGAAAAGGCACATATCCAAAGCAGCACCATAATTGATACGAAAGGGTGTTTCTCCTGTTCATCAGTTCAAAGAGTAGTTTGAGATTTTTTTTGTTGACTCGTCCCGTCCTCTTAGAGGTCAAACGCATTATAAATATGTGCGTCTTAACTTTCTTATAGACAACCTTTCGGCATTGTGTAAATCTGGCATAAATATGAAAATTCTTCACCTGTCGTCGCAGGTATGCCGATTTAATTTTAGTCGCTGCAACTCCTGGTCAAATTGCCTGCAGTTCAGCTCAGGGACTCATTTTTTACGGCATTCCAACATGTGTCATCCGACAGAGATATGAACGAGAACGTTTGTAACAGTTGGTAATGAATAGATAACGATTGCTATCAGGAGGCAGGTTTGAAATTACAGTCATTAAATGTCAGAGATATCATGGTGCCAATTGCCGAATATGCTACCGTTTCTCAGGAGGCGACATTATCTGAAGCTATCATGGCTTTGGAACATGCGCAGGCCGAGTTCGATCAGGCACGGTACAAACATCGGGCAATTCTCGTGTTGGATAGTGAAAACCAGGTTATTGGGAAACTGAGCCAGCTTGATGTCATTCGCGGGCTTGAGCCCGGTTATCGAGATGTTGCGTCAACTCCCAAGGTCAGAAACTGGGCATTCAGCCAACAGACCCTTGAGACGATGTTTAAAGACCGGCAGCTCTGGCAGAAGCCTCTTAAAGACATCTGCAAAAAAGCCAGTGAGATCCATGTCAGTGACATCATGTACACTCCAGCTGAAGGGGAGTACGTCAGCCAGGAAGCAACCCTTGACGAAGCCATCCACCAGCTTGTCATGGGGCATCATCAGTCACTATTGGTTTATGACGATAAAAAAGTAATCGGCATTTTACGACTGTCTGACGTCTTCAGCGCTTTAATCCAGATAATCAACCAATGTGAAATATAAGATTCTGAAACCGTGAAATGGAGTCTATCGGCACCATCATTTCACCTACCACAGTGTTTTTTATTTCTACTTGAATGACAAGGAAGAGACTGATGTTTACACACCGGGCACAAATTGAACATCTCAAGAAGGCTCAGGAATTTGTTGATCTGCAGATGGATGGCTGTGTTGCGGCAGGATATACAGGGCGAAACCAGAACATGGTTCAAACCCACATAGATGAACTCAAAGAACTCGGCGTTGCCACCCCGTACGCCATTCCAGCCTTATACTGGATCTGCCCGACGCGTTTAACCAACAGTCAGGAATTACACGTCGTTGGAAACCAGACGAGCCCGGAAATCGAATTTTTCCTTGGAGAAGACGCCAATGGAACCTTTTATATGACGGTGGCAAGTGACCATACGGACCGGGAACTTGAGGCTGTTTCTGTAGGAAAATCCAAGCAGGTTTGTGACAAAGTGCTCGGGGATTCTTTCTGGAAGGTGGATGATATTGCAGACCACTGGGATGAAATTGAGTTGCACTCCAAGGTCCTTAAAGACGGCAAATGGATCCCTTATCAGTCCGGAACCCTGGCGCAGATTCTCCACTATTCAGACCTGCTGGACCTGGTTCGCCGCGATTCTCCTGCAGGCAAACACCCTTCTCTGTTGAGCGGCACGATACCTGTTATCGGTGGCGAACCAGTCTTCACATCAGCCTGTGAAATAGTGATGGCTGACCCGGTCCTCGATCGCAGTATCACAAAACAGTACGAAATCGTTGCCCTCCCGGACCGGAGTTAAGAACACTATGGAAATAGCACTGATCCAGCAGGCAATCTCTGCCGGAAACAAACAGCAAAACTACGACCGCATCACCCGCTTAGTTGAACAGGCGCTAGCCCTCTCTCCGAAGCCTGACCTGATCGTGTTGCCTGAACTCTGGTCAACGGGCTATGCGCTTGCTGATCTTGATCGCCTTGCAAGTTCCGAGGGGGATGAAGAAGCTGAATTTCTCGGCACCCTGGCAAAAAAACACCAGGTATGGTTTGCAGGGGGATCAGTAGCAGCAAAGACAAGGCAAGGCATTACCAACCGGGCACAGATAATAGACCGCAACGGACTGCTCCAGGCCAGCTACGACAAAGTCCATCTTGTACCGATGCTTAATGAAGACAAGTACCTGGTTGCAGGCTCCAGCGTCTGTGTGCATGAGATCGAAGGCATCACATTTGGTATTGCAATCTGCTATGATATTCGCTTCTGCGAGTTTATCCGAAAACTTGCCCTGAGTGGTGCCCAGGTCCTGGTTGTTCCGGCGGAATGGCCCCTGGTTCGACTCAGCCACTGGCAGGCGCTGCTCAAGGCCAGGGCCATTGAAAACCAATGTTATGTGCTGGCGGCCAACAATGTTGCCATGGGGGAAGCTCCCTTTGCAGGCCACTCCGTGGCCCATGGACCTGACGGCAGTACCCTGTGCCAATTTGAGTTTCAGGAAGGTGTTAAGCTCGTCCGTATTGACCTGCTGGCAGTAGAACAGATCCGGACTGCGGTGCCGGTATTCAAGGATCGTCGTCCAGAATTGTATTAACCATGCGCTGATGAGATAAACCGTATCTCTTTTCGCACAGCCAAGCAGAGGAGATGTCTGCCATGACCCCTGAAGAATTTAGAGCGTTATCTGCAGCCGGTACATTTGATAAACCCACAGCCGGTTACTGCCCCGGGTTTGTACAGGCCAACCTGGCAGCTTTTCCGCAAAAATATGCGCTGGATTTTGAAGCGTTCTGCAGGGCCAACCCCCAGCCGTGTCCGTTGCTGGAGGTTATCGGGCCGGACACCTGTATTTCACAGAAACTGGCGCCAGGAGCCGACATCCGCGATGTTATTCCACGATACCAGATCTGGCGTGACGGAGTCTGCACAGAAACTCTCCAAAACCTGAGGGGTATCGACACAACGGGTTTTGTCTATTTTCTGCTCGGTTGCAGTTTCTCTTTTGAAGAGGCTTTGGTTGAAGCCGGTATTCGTCTCAGACATATTGAGCAGAAAAAAAATGTGGCGATGTACCGCACCACTATTCCGCTTGCATCTGTTGGGATTTTCTCGGGATTCATGGTGGTATCCATGCGCCCTATTCCCCGCCACCAGGTAGAACTGGCCAGCCGTATCACCGGAATGTTCCCTGATGTGCACGGCGCACCTGTACATGTTGCAGATCCGGAGAAACTAGGTATTATTAACATCAACGTCCCGGATTATGGCGAATTCGTCGAAATACAAGAAGACGAGGTTCCCGTTTTCTGGGCCTGTGGTGTAACACCACAAAATGTCTTACGCAGTGCAAAATTACCCCTTGCCATAACGCACGCTCCCGGCTTCATGTTCGTCAGCGATATCAGAAACAGTGAATACGCAGTCGCATAAACGGTTGCTTGCCGGGCTGCCAGGCAAGGTACACTCACTATTAACTTAATTTCAGGAGGTGGTAGCATGAATTTTAGTAAAAAAATAGCATCGCTCGTTTGCATAGGGTTTCTTTTCTCCTGCTCAGCGGCAATGGCCGATAAGGACCAGTTGCGCGTGGTGGGAAGCTGGAACAGCCTCACCCTGTTCAAGAATTTTGAGGAACCATTCTGGACTGAAACCGTTCCCAAAGAGCTTGGTATAAAAACCAGCATGACCTCTCTTGGCCAGGTTAACCTGAAAGGACCGGCAGTCGTGCGGCAGATGAGTATGGGAGTTTTCGACGTGGTTCACACGGTTGCTGACTACATTGTCTCTGATTCTCCTGACCTGGCCGGTCTTGACCTCCCCGGCGTAACCACCGACATTGAAACGGCAAAAAAGACCGTTCAGGCATACCGACCGGCACTTGAGAGCTATCTGGAAAAAGATTTCGATGTCAAGCTTCTCAGTGTCATCCCCTATCCGGCCCAGGTTCTCTTCTGCCGTGTTCCGATCGAGGGGCTTGATGACCTGAAAGGTAAAAAAATCCGGGCGTCTGGCTGGACCACTTCCGAGTTTGTTTCCGCCCTGGGAGCAACAGGTGTAACCATGTCTTTCAGTGAAGTACCGCAATCCCTTCAGCGCGGTGTTGTAGACTGTGCTATCACCGGATCCCTGTCCGGATATTCGGCAGGCTGGGGCGAAGTATCCAAATATATTTATCCCCTGCCCATCGGTGGCTGGGACTATGTCGTTGGCGTCATGTCCATGAGCACCTGGAACGCTTTTTCCACGGAACAGCAGGACAAACTTCAGACACTCATTAATGAAAACCTCGAGGAACCAGGTTGGGCGGTTACCGCAAAAGAAACCCAGGAAGGTATTGACTGCCTTACCGGAAAAACCTGTCCACACGGAGAACCTCAGAATCTTATAGAGGTGCCGGTGACCGATGAGGCCAAGGCCAGAGTTAAAGAGGTTCTTGTAGACAGCGTACTCCCTGCTCTTGCAGAAAAAGTTTCTCCTGAAACCATTTCCACCTGGAATGAGACGATCGGCAAAGTGGTAGGAGTCCAGGCAAAGTAAAACTGTAATCCTAGACCGGTACGCGGTTTCTTTACCTCACTAGACAGATACCGCGTACCCGTTTTTCTTCAAGAGTGGAACGGGTAAGACATGACCGGCTTTATAAAAAAAACTGAAACGATTTCTCAAGTGGCTACCTGGTGTTCAGGATTGCTCCTTTTCCTGGCCGCGATCATGATTGCCTTTGAAGTGATCATGAGAAAAGTCTTTGCCTACTCCATAGGAGGCGCAGACGAACTCTCCAGCTATGCACTGGCGATAAGCTGTACCTGGGGTTTCAGCTATACCCTGCTGCGGAAGTCACATATCCGCATCGATATCATGTACAGCCACCTTCCCCTTGCAGGGCGTTCTTTTCTCGATATTACTGCTCACCTGCTGCTGGGCATCTACATTGTCACCCTCTCCTATTATGCCTTTTTTGTAGTCAAAACTTCTATTATCAAGCACTCAGCAGCAAACACTCCGCTGGCAACTCCGCTGTGGATTCCGCAAGGCATCTGGTTCATCGGTTTGTTGTGGTTTGGATTTACCATTTTCATAATCCTGGCTGGCACCATCTATCATCGACTCAATAATGAACATAATGAGGCGAACCGCTTGTCGGGAATATCCACGCTGGATGAGGAAATCAAGGAAACAGCTGATCTGGATACTGAAGCCGGAGCAAACACATGATTATTACCGTTACCCTGGCAATCCTGCTCGCCCTGCTGGTACTGAGTGTTCCGGTCGCGGCGGTGCTCATCGTTCTCGGTCTCTCCATCGGTAAGATTTTTTCAGACTTTCCCCTGCACAGAGTCATGGGAGAAATCACCTGGTCTGCCAGTACCGACTTTCTCCTCCTTTCGATCCCGCTCTTTGTCATGCTCGGTGAGATCCTGCTGCGGGCGGGTATCGCCAAAAGAACCTACAGCGCGCTGAATAAATGGCTCTCCTGGCTGCCCGGAGGACTGCTGCAGGCAAATATCGGGACCTCGGCACTCTTTGCTGCAACGTCCGGCTCTTCGGTAGCCACAGCGGCAACGATTACCACGGTGGCATTACCCCAGGGACGGCGCTACAATTATTCAGAAAAACTCTTTGCCGGCTCGATCGCTGCAGGCGGAACACTCGGAATACTCATTCCGCCCTCGATCAACCTGATTGTCTATGGTTTCCTGACAAACACCTCCATCCCTCGCCTGTTTCTGGCAGGTATTGTTCCCGGCATTTTGCTCGCAATTCTCTTTATGCTCTGCATTGCTGTGGCGTGCCTGATAAAACCGGAATTGAGTGGCGACGAACAGAGCACCACCTGGCAGGAGCGATTTGAAGGATTGAAAGACCTGATCCCGGTATTTGTCATTTTCTTCGTGGTTATCGGCTCCATCTATGCGGGGCTTGCCACTCCAACCGAATCCGCAGCACTTGGAGTGCTGGCTTCATTGGGGTTGGCATTTTATTACAAAACAGTCAGTATCAGTTTCTTCAAGAAGGTCTTCGAGGGAACAATGCGTACGAGTTCCATGATTATGCTGATTCTCATATCGGCGAATTTCCTGAACTTTATCCTGGACTCCATCGGCCTGGCCGAGATGCTTAATAATTTCGTTATGAATCTCGGTACTTCTGCGTTGAACACGCTGCTGGTCGTCATTGCTCTCTATGTCGTTCTGGGGTTTTTCATCGAAACACTTTCCCTCATGGTGATTACTGTTCCAATTGTGGCTCCTATCCTGGTCAACCTGGGATACGACGCCATATGGTTCGGAATAATGCTGATCCTGTTAATTGAAATGGCACTGATAACCCCGCCGGTAGGATTGAACCTTTATGTCGTTCAGGGGGTACGACGGTCGGGATCAATCAGTGATGTGATGATCGGCGCAGCTCCTTTTGTTTTTATGATTGCCATCATGATTGTGGTGTTGATCATTTTTCCCGAAATTGCACTTTACTTTACCCAGTTTGTCAATTGAAGGAGAGGGGAAAATAGTTAAAAAATCTATAGGATATCTACTGTGGAGCATCCCAGCCGCTGTTTTTCTAATTGCCACTGGGTTTGTGATTGCTCACTATATAATCGGCAACCCAGACACCTTGGATTTTACCCTGTTTGCTTTAGGAGCCATACCGATAGTGATTTTCCTTCCAAGCGTGCTCAGCAGCTCAACAAGCGGTGCTCTGCATTCTCCTAAAATATTTTTTCGAAAAGTTCAGACACCCGCGAGGGCAAACGCTAATAAAGCGGTCAGAGAAGAAGGTATTTCTCTCTCATCACCACTGAGTCTCGTGTTGGCCGGCCTGATAACATGGCTGGCAGGCCTGTTATTGTCCTCATGGTAAACGCATTGCCAACTATTACCAAAACCACCACTGCAGGCAGGAAGACTGCGGCCACTACCTTCCCATATAACAATGTATTGATTTACTGGAACAATCAATAATTCTGCCACCGCCACACACTGTGCATTTGATTGTTAGGGGCGGATGCTTGTTTTCTAGGGACATACTCTTTAATTTGACTTGCTTCTCAATTCTTATTGAGGTTGTCTGCTGAGCAGTGATGCCGCTATTTCAAGGGACCTGTGGAACAAGACACCTTCGGGCGCAAGCGTGCTTTGGTTTTCAGTAGCGATGCGGTCGGCTCCAGCATTTTGATGTATTTGAGACACTATTGACACGCACTGCGCTGTGTCATAATCTTTTGACATATCTATGGATACATGGGGCATTGTATCGCACCTGAAGACCCAAGGAGGAATCTATACAAACCAGAGCTGCTTGATTCAGTGAGCCATTAGGCAAGAAAATCCGGTGGGGTCTTTTTCTGAAATTGTAAAAAGCTCGGCTGGTTCTCGACAGAGAAGATTTGGAGGATTTCTACTCCAGACATCTGGTCATTCAGACCTCTTGAAGTTGTTTCAATGACCGATACATGGAGGAGCCCCAACATATCATTGCTTTGCTTTTAAATAAAGTAGTTTAAAGCGGAACCGGAAGTAGAATGTTTACATGCACCAAAACAAATCACCACGACAGAATAGGAGCTGCGAATGAAAAATCTAAGGCTTAACTATGAAACTCTGGTCAAAATCACCCGATCTCTTACCAAATCGAGAAAGTCGGAAGAGGTCATCAAGATGACGGTAAACAGCATTAGATCTACGCTGGATATCAAAGGGTGTGCACTGTATCTGATCAATCGTGACTCGAATGAGTTGGAAGTCGCGGCATCAAGCGGTTTGAGCAAAAATTACCTTAACAAGGGAGCCATCAGCGTTCTGAGATCCATCACTGATTCCCTTGAAGAGGAACCGGTCGCGGTGTACGATGTCAGCGACGATCCCCGTATCCAGTACCCTGACGCAGCAAAAGCCGAGGGGATTGCTTCTATACTCTCCGTGCCCATCTTGGTAGGTGATAAGGCCATCGGCGCCGTACGGGTTTACACGGCAGAAAAATGGGAGTTCACGCTGAATGACGTGAATTTCGTGCAGGCCCTGGCACAGATCGCTGGGCTCACCATTGAGATGACCCGGCTATACCAGGGGCAGAGCGAATACATCGAAACCCTTTCGATCATGCACGAATCGCCAGATCTCTGATGGTATTCGAGCCTCTCTTTTCACCGAATGGAAATACGTCAAGGGTCTGAATCTCTTTACGATCGTACACGGGAACTAACCCTTCGCCACACGATATACGGCTGACAGGTACGGTTTTTAGCAAAGCCATAATTTCTTGCGGAATTATGAAACCAACGTATATCCTTTTTGTAAGTCCACAGCCGTGGGATTTCAAAATGGTATCTTTTACAGGCAGTGTAGATAATACATTTCTCGTTACCCCAAAGTTATTTATCTCAAATCCTCAAACGTATGGTGATCATATGAACATCGTTGTAACAGATGGATATACACTCAATCCGGGTGACAACCCTTGGGATGATGTTGCTTCACTTGGAGAGCTTGAAATCTATGACAGAACGTTACCTGACGAGCTGATAGAGCGCTGCAAAAATGGTGATATACTCATCGTTAACAAAACACCTTTCATTGCTGAGACATTGGCAAAACTACCCCATTTAAAATTTATCACGATGGCGGCTACAGGCTATGACTGTATCGATATCAAGAGCGCTGGTAGTCTTGGTGTTCCAGTGTCCAACATTCCTGTATATGGTACTGATACGGTAGCACAATATGTTTTTTCATCAATTCTGCATTTAGCACACAATATTTCTATTCACGCAGAAGCGGTGAGGAAAGGAGAATGGTCAAAATCGAAAGATTGGTGTTTTTGGAAGCAGCGGTTAATCGAATTAAAGGGGTTGACTATTGGCATAGTCGGATTTGGGAGAATTGGGCGCCGAGTAGGCGAGATTGCAAATACCTTTGGAATGGACGTATTGGCCCATGATATTTATACAGATGAATCTCCAGGCTACGATAATTTTAGATGGAGTCAATTAGAAGAACTGTTTGAACAATCTGACATCGTTTCGATTCACAGTCCGTTAACTGAAGACAATAATGGATTCGTAAACTATTCACTTTTATCTAAAATGAAACCCACCTCATTTTTTATTAATGCTGCTAGAGGAGGGTTAGTAAATGAAAAAGATCTTGCTTCTGCCCTCTCTCAAGGAAATCTTGCAGGTGCAGTGGTTGACACGGTGTCGGTCGAGCCAATCCGCCCAGACAACCCACTTCTCAAAGCACCCAACATTTTCATTACGCCACATCTGGCTTGGGGCACCTTATCGGCTCGTAAACGTTTGATGGCTGGAATAACAGAGAACATAACAGCATTTATTTCTGGTCGAGCTATCAACGTCGTTAATAAACAGTTTTTAGATTAAAAGACACTTTTGAGTGCAGACTGCTTGGGTAGACATCTCATTTTTCTTCATCTATATCATCAAATATGTCACCCTGGGAATATGGTTCTTTCATCGATACAATAGCTTTTGCCGGCGGTGGTGGCCGAAACAGGTGCCCGGTTATCATACCCCTTGTCGTTCCAAAAGCGGCAACGGTCCATGCTCCAAGTAATCCTATGTAGTAGAGAATACTTGTCCACTCAAATAACGGCAATCCTGTGTGGTTTGCCAACTGCGCGATACCTGTTACGCAAGTACCGACTGGAAATGTAAAGGCCCAATAGGTAAGGGCAAATCTCATTTGCCGGTAATGGGCTCGAATTGATAACAACATTGCCATGCAGGTCCAGAGTAACACAAACCCCAGAACCGGGATGCTGTAAAGTACCGCAAACAGCTCAAAGCCGTAAGCTATTTTCGGAGCTACGGCGCCCTTGGCAACGGTACCAAGTATGCCTGCAGCGGTCATTGACTGTCCAAACGGCCCCAGGACAATCCAGAGTGTGGGGACCCGGGATGTACCTGACGTGCCATGATGAGCCAAGCGGCTCCATATCATAACGACAATAATCATCGCGGCTATCAGACTGAGACCAAACATGGAAAAACAGAGGAAGAACATTGTTTCTCTCAGTACCCCTTCCGGGGCATACGGAACAAGCATAGCGCCTATGGCAGCTGATACCATGGGAGGAACAACCGGCATGAGCCAGCCCCCAAAGGCAGAGTCAGGCCGTACCCTGAATTTGGTAAACAAGCGATAAGGAATCACAAGAGCCGAACCAAGCCCGGTTATGGTACCTAAAAACCAGAGGCCCCAGGCAATATTCAGGGCAACTTGCTGACCAAGCACGCTTCCTCCAATTAATAGCGTCCCCCCAGCTACCGTGAGCATAGCCATAGGTGGTGCTCCATAAAACTGGGCCATCATAGGATCTCTAAAGTGCTTTTTCCAACCACTATGGCCAGTTATCAGAAGAACGAACGTCCAGATCACCAGCCCAATCAGCATGATGGAGGCAAGGCACCAAATTACCAGGGCGAAAGAGTAAAGACTTTCCGAAAATAGTGGTAGAGAGGCAGCGGCATTGGCAATAATGCCAGTCCCCATAACCGAAGCAAACCAGTTTGGACCTAACTCATAATCATCGTTAGCCCCGGTGGCTGAATAGAGAAAACGTTTCCACCAAAACCCTTTTACACTTGTATTTTTAAGGTCATCGTTCAATTTTACCATCCTCTGTTAGGTCCAGGGTTGACATAGATTTTTTTTGTATAGATTCCAGTTCTATCATAGCTATAATTCACCTTTCATCTCGTAACATGAGGAGAAAAGCTCCTGAAAAAACAAACCTGCCTCCCGAGGATTTTCAATGGACATCTCTTCCTGCTGAAGTACCTAATTGAGTCAAAATCCACACGAGATGTTTTAAACCATACCCGCATTCCAAAGAACTCAGTATAGTCTGACGGTAGGAAGAGGGCAAATCATTGAAAATAATTCCACTGATAAACCATGGCGCCATAAAGATCAAATAGAGGCATGTAAATCACAGAATTATTTTACAATGGCCATTTATACAGTTTTAATTGAATAACTCCTTGTTCGTTAACGCACGTACAACGCAAAAGCAGAAATCAAAAAAAGGAACAGCACCATGAAGTTATCTGATTTTAGAGTACTCACTTTTGATGTTTATGGCACCTTGATCGACTGGGAAGGCGGTATGATTTCAGGACTCAAAATGCTGACCGAGAAGGTCAAACGTGACTTGAGCCGAGATGAGATTCTTGAGGCACACGCTCGCCTGGAGTCCTTTCACCAGAAATATACCCCCGGGAAACGTTATCAAGATATACTTGCAACAGTATATCGTAGGCTTGCTGAAGAATGGGGCATTGAAGTAACATGGAATGAATGTCTTGTCTATGGTCAGTCTGTGAAATCGTGGAGGGCATTTCCTGATACAGTAGAAGCGCTGCTGTACCTGAAAAAACACTTCAAACTTGTTGTGCTCACCAATGTCGACAACGATCTTTTCTTGAGTTCTAATGAAAAGTTGGGCGTATTTTTTGATGGTGTTTTTACAGCGGAGGATATTGGATCATATAAGCCTGCAGACACAAATTTCGACTATTGTTTCGAAGCGCTTGAAATGAGAGGAATAAAAAAAAGCGAGATTCTGCACGTTGCAGAAAGTATGTTTCATGACCATGCACCTGCCAATAAACATAGCTTGGCCAACTGTCATATTTACCGCAGACACGATAAGGGGGGGTTTGGCGCCACGATGAAACCGGCAGAAATGCCTTCAGTGACCTTCAGATTTAACAGTATGACCGAGTTTGCTCAAGCCCACAAAGAAGAGACCAAGGGGTAACAGCTCCAACTCTAACAAACCCTGATTTTGAACAGCATTCCGCCGTTTTTAAGTGGAACCCCTGCCTGTTCTGTGCTGCCAGCGTAAGCGCAGGCAGCATCATACCATATGCTTCATCAGGTGTTTTTCTGTTTAAGCTTGAGTGCGGTCTGGACCGATTGTACCAGTCAAGATACTGCATGATTGAACTTCTTGCTTCCGCTCCTGCAGGTATCAGGTTTTTCACTTAACGACTTGTGCAAATTTCCGGGACCACTTCTGTTCGGCCCGCATTTCTGTTTTCGATCATTTCCATTGTTGTCATACGTTGAAGACCTTATTCATTCTCTACGACTATCATGCCGTACCTGGCGCAGCCGCCAACGACCTTCTGGATCATTTCATCGGAAACTGATTTTTCAAAACCGTTTTCCTCAGTAATCGGTACTCCAAATTCAAGAAAGAAACCCTCGAATCCCCGTGGCGACCAGGTGGTAATAAATCTGTTTACACCATCGCCTGTGCCTCTGAATGAATGGACATGGTTTTTGGGAATCATCATGCTCTCACCTTTCGTCAGCGAGTGCCAGGTGCCATCGAGCATTACTTCCATTTCCCCATCAATGAGATGGAACAACTCCGGGGCATCAACATGGTAATGAGGAGGCGGCCCGGGAATACCGGAGGTAACGGTAACTTCCAGGAGTGAATAATCGCCAATCGTTTCCACATACGTTACTTTATGTCCAAGCACCCATAACGTTTTATTGTTGTTCATTGTATCCTCCTGATAACTGCCCTTGGGCAGAGATTTGTGTTGACTTTATGAGACACATGTATAATCATGAGACTGTCATGTCAAGAGTGAATTTAAAAAGTGGCCGATCAAAACAGAAACTCCGCACCAGAAAGGCGCTCCTGGATGCAGCGAATCAATTGGTAGCCGAAAGAGTCAGGCCAACGCTTGCCGAAGTGGCCGAAAAAGCCTTGGTCTCCAGGGCAACTGCCTATCGCTACTTTCCAAATTTAGATGCTCTGCTGCTGGAAGTCTCGCTGGATCGAAAAGTAGCAACTCCTGATCAAATTCTTGAAAACGCCGATGAAAACGACGCGGCTGAAAGAGCAGCTCTTGTTCACGATTTTCTCCACAACCTTGTTGCTGAAAATGAACAGCAGTTCCGGTTATTTATGAAGGCTTCAATGGAACAGTGGCTGCAATTCAAAACCGATCCGGACACTCCTCTTCGTGGAGCCCGACGAATCCCCATGTTGGCGCTGGCCCTAAAACCCTACAGGAAAAAATTAGACCACAAGACCTACGAGAAGCTCCTCTACGCATTAAGCGCAATGGTGAGTGTGGAACCATTTATTGCCTTGACCGACGTCTGTCAAATTGAACCTGGGAGAGGCCGGGAGATTATGCGCTGGGCAGTTAAACTGCTCGTTAATGCGGCGTTGGGAGAGCGTATCGAGTAAGGAGTATCTCCTGTCTGATCGTTCGAAGACCACCTCTTTCAAAACCTCCGGTGATCAAAGAATATGAAGATTCACCGTGATTGACATATTGAAACGGACAGTTTGCTGGTATAATCATCAGTATGTCAGGGTCACCGTCATGAATAAAGTCGTCTCCATTCTTTTTGCTTCAGGTGTTGTCATACTCACCGCGCTCTTCGTCTGGCACGCTCATCGGCCGGTCGTTGCAAAGACAGCAACCTGGGACGACGTCATAATCGAGGCCAGGGATGGTGGTTACCAGCTCATCACCACGGAAGAACTTGCTGAGCGTTACCGTGAAGATCCAGAAAGCATCCTGCTGATAGATACCAGGCAGGAGTGGGAATACCGTACCGGCCATATTGCAGGTGCGCGCAATTTTCCCATGGAGCCCACCCGATGGTCCCGCTGGCGCAAGGCAGATGAACTTGAAACATTTTTAGGACCCAACAAGGATGGGCCATTCGTCTTCTACTGAGCAGGCCTGGCGTGAGTCCGCAGCGACTCTGCAGCCCGTGTGGCTGTCTCACTTGGGTATAAAAACATCTACCGTGATCCATACGGGTTTCCCAAGTGGCAGGAGGAAGGTTTTCCCACCGCCAGCTCACCGGCAGGTTTGTCACCACCTGCCGCTGCCGCAGATAAACATTCGCCTGATACCCCTCACGGCTGGGCGCTGGTCTGGACTTTGTTTGGGGTATTTGCCGGTGGACTTGCCCTGAACCTGACGCCGTGCGTCTATCCCATGATACCAATCACCGTTTCTTTTTTTGGGGGGCGTGTATCTGAGAAAAAACCAAGTCAGATAACTCTCGTGGGTCACGGGATCTGTTACATTATGGGGTTGGCGCTGACAAACGCAACACTTGGTGTCGTAGCGGCTCTTACCGGCGGGTTGATGGGAGCCCTGCTGCAGAACCCCATTGTCCTGACCGCTGTCGCTGCTGTATTGATCCTGTTTGCGACGAGTCTTTTTGGCTTTTGGGAGTTGCGCCTGCCAAGCGTCCTGAGCCAGGCAGCAGGAAGATCATACGCAGGCTATTTCGGCAGCTTTTTCATGGGGCTCACCCTGGGGATTGTCGCCGCACCGTGTATTGGCCCCTTCGTCCTCGGTTTGCTCACCTGGGTTGGTGGAATTGGAAATCCAGGGTTCGGGTTTCTTGTTTTCTTTACCCTCAGCCTGGGGCTGGGGCTGCCTCTTTTTATCCTGGCACTTTTTTCAGCGCAACTTCAGCGTCTCCCCCGTGCCGGCGGGTGGATGAATTGGGTCCGTGCTCTGATGGGCTGGGTCCTGGTTGGTATGGCCGTTTACTTTATTCGCCCATTGTTCCCTGAACCTTTCAGAATTATCGTACCGGTTGGTGCTGTTCTGGCAGCGGGTCTGCACTTAGGCTGGCTCGAAAAAAGTGAAGCGCGGAATAAAACATTTGACTGGATAAAGATGTTTGCCGGCTCACTATGCCTTGTGTTCGCTACCTTCTGGCTCACCACCTGGGCCTTGACCGGTCCTGGAGTCTTCTGGCAAACGTATTCAGAACACCTCCTGCAGGAAGGTAAACCGGTAATCATCGACTTTTACGCAGACTGGTGTACTCCGTGTCGGGAACTTGACGAGATCACCTTCCACCACCCCGAGATTGTTGCCCAGGCAGAGAAGGATTTCACCATGATCAAGGTTGATGTAACTCAAGGCAGCGATCCTTTGAATAAAAAACTATTAAAGGAGTTCGGGGTAAAAGGTGTGCCAACCATTATATTTCTGGATGCACAGGGAAAAGAGATTGTCGATCTGCGCATTGTCGATTTTATGACTCCTGAACAGTTTCTTGTAAACATGGCACGTGTCAGGGACTCGCAGCCAGGAGGCATCTGAGGTATTCGCGGATCAATTCTGAAAATTCTCCTGCTCGCCTGTCATAGTCTCCGACGATAGACCGCCCTGAATCTTCTGACCGGGGGTTCTTCCTTGTCCATAAATTCCTCAAAAGCGATTGTTTCGAGATCGTCAGTCTCAAAAAGTGACATGTCTTCTCTTGTGAGGGGCCATGCCATTGTCCCGCCAGAGTCGTGGGGATTTTTTGCCCGGGCTATGACAAGCAGTATACCGTCAGGGGATAAAAAAGAGATGAGTTGTTCTGCCGCTCTCTTGCGAAGGTGAGTGGGGAGCACCTGAAGTGTATACGCTTCCATGACCAAGTCAAACCGTGCCTTCCACTCCGCAGGCGCTGAAAAGAGGTCTGCAACGACATACGACACCGATGACTCGGGGAAGCGCTTACGGCTCCAGGCGATCGCTGTTTCAGATATGTCAAATGCGGTTGTTTTTAACCCCAATCGTGCCAACTCCTCGGCATCATCTCCAAGGCCACTGCCAACAATAATGGCCTGGCCGGAACGGCAGGATCCAGGCTGGTTCAGCCATTCAGCGAGACTGGGATTCACTCTCAAATCCGCCCATGGTATAATCGAGCTATCTCCATCCGCCTTTGCGTAGAGTTCCTCAAACCAATCAAGCGGGTTGCCCGACCTGAGGTGTTTGTCTGCAATTTCTCTGGCGGCTTCTCTTTTGCTCTCACTCATTGCCTGTAATGCCTTCTGGAATCAGGGTCCGCACCTTTGCTGTATCAGGGGAGTATCTCCTCTAAGCTGCATAAAAGTTGATCAAGTGGCCAACCATCTCTCGATCACCCGCAATAACACTGCTCATTCCTGGTGAAAAATATAACTCTGAAAAGAAAGATCAGCAATCTTATCATCTGAAAACAACGGCAGGAAGGCTTCGAATATAGTATGATCGGAGGTTTTCACCACCAACGATCTACCAGTATGAATAACAGTCAGTATCATGTATAAAGGCGAGAGATTCAATTCTATCACCCATCTGCTGGGGTCGATAGCAGCTGTTATTGGCCTTGTTGCACTCATCGTTGTCACGAGTCGCCGAGGAGAGGTCCTGCCGCTTCTCAGTGTCATTGTTTATGGTTCCACCCTCGTTCTGCTCTATCTCTTCTCAACGCTCAATCACAGTCTCCGGGGGAAAGCGAAAGATGTTTTTCAGAAATTAGATTTTCTGGCCATTTATCTGCTTATTGCCGGCACCTATACTCCGTTTGCCATAATCACACTGAGGGATACCTGGGGCTGGCTCATTTTTGGTCTTGTCTGGGGGCTCGCCGTGCTTGGGATATTCCTGGAACTGCTGATGCATAAAAACAATCGACTCATATCGCTGGCTCTTTACCTGATTATGGGCTGGGTGATCATAATAGCCATCAAACCATTAATTCAGGCAATAGGCATTCAAGGCTTTGGTTTGCTCTTGCTGGGCGGCATGTTTTATACCATTGGGGTCTTTTTTTATGTCAATGATGAACGAGTCAAACACTTTCATGGAATATGGCATTTATGCGTTTTAGCAGGCAGCACCATCCAGTATTTCACCATTTTTTTTTACGTCCTGTAGTTAAACAAAACGTACGCCCTCTCAGTGTCCTGGCTACGGTGGTGGGCGCTCCAACTTCGGGGAAGGCTGTTGTCGATGCAGGTTCGAACGTCCTGTCCGCGGATCTGATTGAACTTCAGGGGCACGAGGGTGCATCACCTGGCGTCCCGTCTGTCTGAAAACAATCATGCTTCTTTGTTTTTTTGCCTGTCTGGCAGCCACCGGAGGGCACACCCGAACACGCATAATCCATCAATTTCAAGAAATTGATGGATTATAGTGCCTTTTGCAAGAGGCTCTCTAGTGAAATGAATTTTAGATTGCCGACTCCAGGCTTGGACAACGTTTCTTTTTGCCTCGTATCAGGTCTGGCCCGAGCATGGACGTTTGATGATTGTCAGGAAAAATCATTATAGACAGCATAACGCAACATCGGTATATTCTTTCGCCTTAGCACGGCTGTTTGAATAAAAATAAAAAGGCGAAAGACCATGTCTCTCTTTGTTCTGTCACAGATTCTCGTTGGCATCGCTATCTGCACTGATATCATCTCTTTTCAGTTCAAAAAAAGGGTGCATATTGTCAGTTGTCTGTTTGTTTCCTGTATCTTGATTTCTCTCCACTTTATCTGCTTGGGGCACTGGACGGCAGCCTGTTTAGGAATAATTGCCGCGGCCCGATTTTCCGTCAGTATCTTCTCCACATCCAGGATATTCTTGGGAATCTTTATTTGCGCCACGATAATTGCTACCGTGTTCACCTATGAAGGCTTATTATCTATTCTGGGTTTTGCCGGTTCAATTTTCGGTACCTCGGCATGTTTCTGTAAAGATGACAAAATTTTGCGCCAGCTCATGCTTATGGGCACGATACTATGGCTGATTCACAATATTATTGCCGGATCTCCAGGTGCTGTATTGATGGAGATCATCTTCATCAGTTCAAATATCGTAGGATATTTCAGGTATTATGTCAGACCTTTAAAACATGCTGCTAGCTGACCCGATCACAGGATCACAACCACTATTTGCCCCCTGAACGATCAATCCGCATCCCGGTCTCGGAGAAAAGCCATTCATCCAATTGATAGCAATATACTGTTTTGAGAGATCATCATGAAAAATGAACAGATTACTGTTGCAGGCATGCAGATATCGCAAACCCAAGGAAATCGCGCAGCCACTATCGCTGCAGCGGTAAAAGCTATCGACTCTGTGGAACATCATGATATCTATGTCTTGCCTGAGTTGTCGAGTTCCGGGTATAGCGTCCATGTTTTTCAGGCACTTGATGATTTTGCAGAAGACCTTGATGGGCCAAGTTTTAAAACATTTTCCCATCTGGCAAAAATGAAAAAAGCCTTTATATGTTATAGCTTTCCAAGACGTATAAGTGGGAATCGATATACCATTTGCACAGCTGTTGTAGATAGACGCGGCAATCTGGCTGCTTTTTATGATAAATGGCATGTATGCAGCACAGGTGTCTGCTGCGAGAAAGACTATTTTACCCCTGGCCAGGGACCTCCAGCCTCATTCGATGTTGACGGAATACAGGTTGGCCTGGCTATTTGCTACGATATTCGTTTTCCAGAACTGGTTCGTAAACTTACCCTGGAAAACGGTATTTCTCTGCTGCTTCATCCCGGAGGATGGCCAAAAGATGAGGGTTTTTACTCCTGGCACATATTTGTGCAGGTTCGAGCAATGGAGAATCAAATCTACATTATGAGTACAAACTGGGCCGGGACTGATAATGGCTGCACAGCATTTTGCCCTCCCTTTATCGACGGACGGAAGAGTTGCCTGGAAAAACTTGGTGATGCGCCCGGGGTACTAAGTGGAATTATCGACCTCCGATATCTTGAGGAAGTGAGGAGCACCTATCCCTACCTGGCCGACAGATCCAGTGATATGTATTTGAGGAAGTAGAAATTTATATCGGCCTGAACCTTTTAGGAGCAGTGGTCCGGCTCACGTGAGCAGCACTCCGCTGTTTTTAGATGGAATTCACCGCCTGTTTTTTTCCACTGCCGGGCCACTTGCGAACAGCATGACACCTTTGGCCCTTTTCTACTTGAGGTCCATGAACTTGAAATCATTCCACAACCAGCAGGTTTTCAGGTAACGGCTTGTGATCATTTGCGGGTCTTCTTCTGTCATTTTAATGATTATTATCTACTGAAGCGTAATGGTGATGCCCACACGCACTATTTTCAGGCTCGTATTATCCTATTAACACGAGGGAGATGACACATGAAGATTAAAAAAATTATCTATACTGCAGTGGTCCTTGCATTCACTGGAATGCCCGCGGCAGTAACTCTGTGCCATGCTGAAACACCAAGCGGCGAAACATCAATAGAAGACGTCAAACAAAAAACACAAAGTTTGCTGGAAACGCTTAAAAACTACACGGCGGAGCAGCGGGACGAAGCAATGCAGAAAAGCAAGGCGGCTCTGGACAGCATGGACAAGCGCATTGAGGCGCTGGAGACCCAGGTCTACAATAACTGGGATAAAATGGATAAAGCCGCCCGCGAAAAGTCACAAAACAGCCTTGCAGCACTGCGCAGGCAACGGACTCAAGCGGCAGAATGGTATGGCAGCCTGAAAAACAGTTCAAGCGATGCCTGGGGAAATATGAAGAAAGGTTTCTCAGAAGCTTATTTATCACTCCAAGATGCCTGGGAAAAGTCGGAGAAAGAAATCAGCCCTGACGAAGAATAAGGGGGAAAGAGTGAAAACAAGTTTGGTTTCCACTTTTTTAAACCTATCTCGATTCACTTCTTTTTATCGGCATATTCAAGAGCAATGGCCCTGAATTCAGATTCCAGTGCTATAAAGGCGGCAACCACCTCAGGATCGAAATGCGTGCCACTGCCTTCATGTATGATTACGGCAGCTTTTTCAGGACTGATAGCCTTTTTATAGACACGTTCTGAAATAAGGGCATCGTACACGTCGGCCAAGGCCATAAGCCTGCCACTCGGGGGGATCTCCTCGCCTTTAAGCCCATTCGGATAACCGGTTCCATCCCATTTTTCGTGATGGGTTAAAGCAATTTCTCGGGCCGTCCTTAAAAATGAGGTGTCGTCGCCAATGCCTGAAACCAATTCGGCTTTTGCCAGAGCCTCTGCACCATAGAGCGTGTGCTTCTTCATCTCTTCGAACTCGGACGGAGTCAAACTGCCGGCTTTGAGGAGAATGGAATCGGGCACCCCCACCTTTCCAACATCATGAAGTGGTGCGGATTTGACCAGCAGATCTATATCATGCGGCTGAAACCGGAATGACTTTTTCTTTTGCCGCGCCAGATATTGAGCCAAAATCTGAAGATAACGCTGGGTTCGAAGGATGTGAAAACCGGTTTCGGAATCACGTGTTTCCGCCAGTGATGCCAACCCCACCATTGCGCAGTCTCTGGCCGCAGTCAATTCTCGTCCACGCTGCATTTCACGCTTTTCTTCACTGCGAAAACGAACCAATGACAGTAGTGCAAATGTGGCTACAAACACAAGCATGGAGGAAGCAGGGGAAATGAATACTCGATAATAATCGAATGCGATCGCCGCTCCTAAAGGGATAATGAGAAGGAATCCGAAAAAAATTCCTCCGATAGCCACAGCGGGAAACCGTACCAGCGCTGTCAAAGCCATTAAAATAGCACTGATAATACCAACGCCCCTCACACCGTTGATCCAGTCGGGCTGGGCAATAAAATCTTGATCTAAAATCGATCCAGCCACCGAAGCGTGGAGCTCGACTCCGGGAAAACGTCTGTCGAAGGGGATAACATGATTATCCATTAATCCTTCGGCGGAAGCGCCAAGAAATACGACCTTCCCGGTAAATCTTTCTGGAGGAACATTGCCCCCCAGTACTGCTTCCGCTGAAATCGTCGTGTAGGTCCGAGATGGTCCGCAATAGCGAACGATTATATTCCCCTGCCTGTCTACAGGGATTACGGTGTTGCCGACCTGCAGGGATGCTATTCCCCCTGGACCGGACTCTATAATAACCTCCTCGCTCTTCATCGATCGCATACTGGCTAACAAAGCAAGGGAAGGATAGAGAACATCGTTGTAGCGGATGAGCATGGGAGCTCGCCTGATGACACCATCCGGATCTGGCTGCACGTTGACGAATCCCAAGCCATCAGCAGCATCTATCAACTGGGGGAGAACGGACACCAGGCCGTTGGCGACAGGTACAGGCGCGCCCCCGCCCCGGCTGCGATTAACCAGGACGGTTCGGATGCCTGGATCTGTCAGCTGCACATCCTTCACACCGTCCGACCCGAAGCGAAACATTACACCGAGCGAAAATGGACCACCGAGCAGCGTGCGGGCGAGGCGCCAGTCATGATCCACCGTTTCCGGCGGCAAATCTTTAAGGTCAAGCTGCACTCCGAAGCCGGCTTGAAGTTTTTCACTCAAGAGTCGCAGTGAAGTGCGGTCCGGTTCAGCAAAGAGGATGTCAACACCGACAAAGTCCGGTTTCCCGTCTCCTATGGTGTCCAGCAATTGAGCAACAAGATCCCTTGGCCAGGGCCATTGTCCATAGCGAGCCAGGCTCGCTTCGTCCACATCTACCACCATTACCTTGGGATTGCCCTGCTTCTCGCCGAGTTTACGCAGCATGAAATCGTAGGTGATCCGATCAAGCTGGCGCAGTGGTTCAAGCTCCAGCACAACCAGCGCCGCTGCAAGGATGGTCGCAACCACTCCTGCAATCAGCAGCGCTTTTGTCGTATTTCCTGGGGATCGCATACTGGAAGACGTATAATGCATGCAGGCCTATCGGATGATGACCTCGACCCGACGGTTACGCTCTTCAAATACGTCATCGGCCGTCGGCACCAGGGGATCACCTTCGCCATGTGAGGTGGTCGTGATGATGGCTGGATCAATGCCACGTTTTTCTAACAACCCCTGGATATACTTCGCCCTTCGTAATGACAGTGCATAGTTATATTTCGCATTTCCTGAACGATCGGTATGACCGCTGATTCTTATATCCAATGATTTTTTATCCAGGGCAGCTTCCACCGCCTTGTCGAACAAGCCCTCAGAGTCTGGCTGCAGATCGATTGAGTCGAACTTAAAAGAGAGATTGAATTTGCTGGGTTCTGAGGGTTGTATAGCGATGGCTCTGGCGAAAAGGAACTCTATCTTTTCCACGTCCATGACCTCGGCCTTGGCCGGTGCTTCAGTTTTTCTGCTTATGATTGTGGATTGTCTTGCCTGGTTGAGCGTCTGCACTCCCTGGGCATTAGTAACACTGATTGTTCCCACCTTGCCATCAGGGTCGGGTAACAATACGAACGTGCTTCTCTGTGCACCGCATCCTGACACAAAAAAGTAGAAAAATATGATGGATAAAAGGCGCAGCATAGAATTTCCCACGTGCTAATCTCCAACTTTTACTAAAAAATGGGTTCCGCGAACCGCAACCATACCCACAGGTGTCTCTATCTTGACCGATTCCGGGGCGATCTTACCTATGGTGCCGGAAAGATAAGAAAAAGTACCTTGTAAAAATGTAATAAACATGCCGAATTTACTGATTTCAGGTTGAAAGAGAAAATCAGCCAGAACCATTGTGCCCAAGGGGCCCATGGAGATGATGGTATCGTCCTGCAGGATGATGCCCATGGCTCCATCATCACCGGTCTTCAAAATATCATCGACCAGAAGGCGCACGCCTGCCTGAGCGGGAAGCTGCTTCTCACCCCGCACTATCCACGCTTGTCCCTCGACATTTTTGATGCTCCCGATACCTGTCGCCAGCACCTGAGTGCCAGTCAACATGAGCAGACAAAAGAGTATTGTACTGATTGATTTCATAAGATCCTCAGTTTGGCCATCATGGCGGTTCAGTTTCCGGTTTTTCCATTGTCTCATACAGGATCGCATAATTCAAATTAATACGTCCTCATCGCGAGACAGCTTCCCATGAACAACAGAGCACGTTCAGAACGGTCCCCCTGCCCGGGAAACATGGAATTAAACTCACGCAGCGTGTATTTTCGCGGTGTGCATGCGACGTGGAGGCTTGATTACAGATTCAAATGGTTTGTTATGAAAAAAATACTCAGGGGGAAGGTTTTCCTCCGTCTGGTCAACCCTAAAACTCACGGCAGGCAGATCAATAAAGTCGGGATATGTTTTGCTACAGATGGAAAGACATTGGACGTTCAAACTGAAGTTGATACGTCTGGCATTTCATATTGAGCCTCAGCGACTCTATTTGGAAACATGCTGAGTATGCATTGATCAACGGGATCCCTTCACAATGGAAATCACAGACGACCCCTGTTACTTCAATTACCTCCCGCCTGATATACCGACTTCAGGACATGGCCGGCGGGAGGTGACGCACTGGTTATAATTTCTTTGGTTTACAGACATTCTCAGCTTTTGCTACGCTTCTGCCGCAGCCTTCACAATAGTGAGTCGCCGGCTTTATAAGCTCAACGTAGGCTCTTGGGTTCTTTACCTGTAATTCTTCTTCCACATAAGCACAGAGCGTTTTTTTGTCATCACTCATCATTGATCTCCTGTTTTATATAAATATTTGTTGAATTTGGTTATGGCCCGGCGAAATGATGTTCCAGCTGTATATACCCGATTATTACGGTACTCCGTTCACTGGATACTTCCCGCCTGCGGAGCAGATTCATTCTATACAATCTTACGCTATGATCTGTCCATTTTTCTCGGGCTGCACAATTTATCGGGATCTGCAGATACACTCAAGCACGCGTCACAGGTGAATTTCATGGAAACAATTTTTTTATCACACACATCAAGAGCATTAGAACCACAAAATTTTTCATCGCCCTGCTCTGCAGATGGGCGGCAGAGATTTTCGGCATTATCATCCCTGACTCCACAATTTCGACATGTATACAATGATTTATGCCTCTCACGTTTCAGCTGTTTGAGATAGTTCCAAAGGTATCTCGCAACCATCAGTTATGGGTACGTTACTTCTGAGCAAGTCATGCTCAAGAACCGCGACTGCAAACAAGGCGAAGTACACTTAGCAGATGACAGAACAACCCCTGAAGTTTTCCAGGCCACAACTTTCAAGGTAGTCATTGCTGTGAAATGTGCAAGATGTGCGGATTGTTCGCGCATAGCTTTTTTGTCGCAAGAGAAACGCATTTCTTCATGCATGTCATTACTATTACGACAAATTATTACGATACCGTTTAATTTATACCTGGTTCGGAGACAACATTTTCAATTGTCAGAGGGTCGGTGGGAATGACGCTCAGGCTGGTTTGAGGATCGGAACCTTTTTAGGCTAAAACTGTTTCCCTTCTATATTTTTTTTCAGCTGTGCTATCTCAAGACCCAACGAAACACACTGCTCGCCATCCATACATTTATCTGCATCCAGGTACTCAAGAAAGTGATCCAGGCTGTGCGTTCCCTTTTTCAATTTAACGATCCAGGTCTCTTCCTGAGTATTTCTGATAACATCAATATCGATTCCACATGTGCCGATTTCAGGATACAGATCGGTTATTTTCTGGCACAGCTCTTTTTCTTTATACATGACGTTGCCTCCTGCAATAATCGACCGTGTTTAATGGTTCAGTAAAATGGATTAGGAACATATCTTTCTCCATCGAAGCTTGTGAAAAAGATATTGGCAGGCTTCGGCAATCCAGCAATTTTCCAGGCCAGCATCGGATTATGGAACTTACGGGCAACACAGTCCCTGCTTATACTGCCAGCCTTTTTACAGATACTTGCCAGGATAGGAAAGGACCCATGCCGATCATAGTGCTGACGCATTGTTTTGATGATTGCCAGCTGTTCCTGATCAAGGTGATCTATGCCCTCCAGTTTCGCAAGCTTCTGAGCAATGTGTTCATCCCATTTGGTACGATC
>CBDUGK010000054.1:0-26520 GCA_965366875.1 uncultured Desulfobulbaceae bacterium
TTTTGATTAAGCTGCTGCTGTTTTTTACTCTACTGTTCGATTATCTTTTTTTATAGCGTATTACCGATTACCCTTTATCGGTGGTCATAGCGGAGAGGTTCCACCCGTTCTCATTCCGAACACGGCAGTTAAGCTCTCCTGCGCCAATGGTACTGCATGGGCAACTGTGTGGGAGAGTAGGTCGCCGCCGATTTTCTTTATAGAACCCTCATCTGGCTAATTACCGGGTGGGGGTTTTTTTATGTAATTTCCGGAAGCATGCGGCTCCACCCGTTTCATATCCGACACGGCAGTTCTCACGATCCTTTTTCAAGCCGATATGACCCGTTATCCTGCGTCGCTGGTGAGCGTGGCATACACTTGTATCGCCCCACTCACCGCTTCTTGGCTTCCAGGCCATCTCAACTCGAAAAAAAACCGGG
The DNA here is from genome assembly GCA_965366875.1 of uncultured Desulfobulbaceae bacterium. Classification (GTDB taxonomy): domain Bacteria; phylum Desulfobacterota; class Desulfobulbia; order Desulfobulbales; family Desulfocapsaceae; genus MADRE3. Next base: position 423 of record CBDUGK010000054.1, read on the forward strand.
AGCGCTTTCCAGCGCCAATGGTACTGCATGGGCAACTGTGTGGGAGAGTAGGTCGCCGCCGATTTTCTTTATACAAAACCCCCGTCTGACTCTTTGTGAGACGGGGGTTTTGTATTTCTTGCTGAAGTGGAAGAGGTTCCACCCGTTCCTTTTTGAACACGGAGGATTTCACCGTGAGCGCTCTGCTGCGTCTATGGGCTGCATGGGCAACTGTGTGGGAGAGTAGGTCGCCGCCGGTGGTCTGCATGGGCAACTGTGTGGGAGAGTCGGACGCCGCCGATTTTATATACAAAAACCCCGTTTTCACCAGCGTGAGACGGGGGCTTTTGCCTCTGTGGCTTGAAAAAATAATGAGTATAACGTCTGATCAGGAGAACAGGTAGAAACCAAGTTCTTTTTCTTCAAGGGCCAGGTTTTTAAACTCGCAGCCGACATATCGATCTTTGACGATCTTGGCGATAACGCTTTTCTCAATCATCGTTTTCTTGATATTGTCGAGATTGAATTTTACACGCAGCGTATATCCTGTTTTTACCTCGACACTGTCAGTGTTTTTAAACCCTATTCCCGTTCGGGAGATATCATGAACGACCATTTCACACCAGTGCGAAGCCTTCGGTGAAACAACCATAAACATCCCTTCCAGGTGAACCTCTTTTCGATAGCTGGACCTGAAGTTCAGCTGGAGATCAAAGCGCTTGCCGCATTGACAGCGTGTGGATATCTGATGTTTTGAGTTCTTGAACTTGACCACTGATACCTTTTTTATAATACCGCAATAGGGGCACGTTATGATTGCCATATCATTGCTGTCGACATGGGCGGCTATTCTGTCTTTGTCTTTTTCCATTATAAAAAATCTATAGCTTGGCAGTCCGGAAGAATCACACTATTCGTTGCAATACTTCTTTATTGCTCTTTCGTTTCTACGGCCAAAGGCCTGTTTTCATACACATGTTATACAGTTAGCCTATGTTATGGCTTTCACGATGTCAAATGAAAAACATTTCAGGTATAAATCAACAGATCGGAAATTGAGCTCTCAGGAAAAGAAATAATTCCTCTGATAACAGAACGTGGGGAGACGTTTCTTCCTCATCAGCTAAATCGCATCGGGTTGCCGATGCACTGGTTTGAGAGATGAAGCAGATAGTTTTTCTTACTTACCTGAAAGATTGACAGGCATCTTCAAGAGCAGTGAGAACCTCCTTTGATGAACAGGCAAAAATAATTCGCTCGATTGTATCGTTTGTCTGTAAGAATTTGAATGTCTCTTCAATTGCCACAAGGGCGGCCTCTTTGACGGGAAATCGATAGGCACCACAGCTGATTGCAGGAAATGCAATAGATTTGCAGTTGTTTTTTACCGCAAGTTTCAGGCAGTTGCGATAGGAGGAGGCGAGAAAACGGCGCTCTCCTTCCGTGCCGTCATGATACACAGGACCGACCGTATGAATAATATGGTGTGCAGGCAGGTTGTAGCCACCGGTAATTCGTGCATCTCCGGTCGGGCATCCTCCAATGGTCATGCATTCATCGAGCAGGGCAGGACCTGCAGCCCGGTGAATTGCACCATCGACACCGCCGCCTCCCAACAGCGTGCTGTTTGCAGCATTAACAACAGCATCAACGTCAAGGGTCGTTATATCGGCAATGATAATCTCAATTTCGGCCATGATTCCTCCAGGAAAAGCAGAGGGTTGCAGGAAAAACGACAAACAGCTTTATCTAAAACCTAAGCGAATAATGTTGCGCTTGCAGACTGGCAGTCAAAACCGGAAGAAAAATACGAAATAACCACAGCGCTGATGAACAGCCAGAAGAAGAGACCTGCACAAGAGAAAGAATCCTCCTGTGCAGGTACTATACATTAATACTCTAGAGCAGATCGGAGATCGCGTCTCTCTCGCCGACCAGTTCAGCTTCAGTCGCCGACATCATTTTTCTGCTGAATTCGTTGATTTCCAGTCCTTCAACAACGTTCCAGTCGCCGCCTTCACAAATGATCGGAAAAGAATACATGATATCCTCATCTATGCCGTATTTGTTTCCCGCTGAGTGGACTCCCATGCTCACCCACTTGCCGCCGCTACCGAGGGCCCAGGTTCTCATATGGTCAACGGCCGCAGAGGCTGCAGAGGCCGCACTGGAAGCACCCCTCGCCTTGATAATTGCAGCACCGCGCTGCTGAACGGTAGGAATGAACGTCTTGACATACCAGTCATTGTCAACCTTTGAAACAACCGGCTCACCATCAACTGCTGCATAGCTGATATCAGGATACTGTGTCGCAGAGTGGTTGCCCCAGACGACCATCTTTTCCACCTTGGTGGAATGAGATCCTGTCTTTTCCGCTATCTGAGAAAGGGATCTGTTGTGATCCAGCCGCATCATCGCTGTGATGTTTCTCGGGTTAAGGTCAGGAGCATTTTTCATGGTGATGAGTGCATTGGTGTTGGCAGGGTTTCCGACAACCAGCACCCTGACATTACGGCTGGCATGATCATTAAGCGCTTTGCCCTGCACTGAGAAAATCTTGGCATTCGCGGTCAGCAAGTCTGCACGCTCCATGCCAGGACCACGAGGCCGGGCACCGACAAGATAGGCATAGTCAACATCCTTAAAAGCAACGTTGGGATCATCACTGAGAATGATGCCTTCAACAAGCGGAAATGCGCAGTCATTAAGCTCCATTACAACGCCTTTAAGAGCGTCCATTGCCGGCGGAATTTCAAGCAGCTGCAGGATTACCGGTTGATCTGGTCCAAGCATATCCCCGTGCGCAACTCGAAAGATCAGCGAATAGGCGATTTGACCGGCGGCCCCTGTAACTGCAACACGTACAGGTGATTTCATTGTTCATCCTCCTAAAAAACGTTGTTCGTTATATTCTGCTTTCCTGAAACTTGCATCCTCTTTTCCAAGCCATGCCCAGTCAAGGAGTTGAAAGAAAGCCTCCACAGTACATCCCTGGTATTACCAGACAACCAGAGCTCAAAATATGTCACCGTACCACAATCAGTAACTATAATCCATAGCAACAGATGGAAGAAATAAAAAATGATTCGGAGCTCGTTACCTCTGTGCTCTTAGTCATGGTTGACCGGGTGGTTTACAAACAGCTCTTCATAGCGTGCTCCATTTTCCTTCAATACCAGTTGCAGCTGTCGCCTCAAGTCGCTGAAGAGTTTGTCGTCGCGCTCAAAGTGCTGTTCGCTCATGAAAATATTCTTGATCTCCAACGGAACACAGAGACTGTGCGGATGATTTTCGTTCATGTACGCCGCCTGATAGCCTTTACCCTCGAAAACCTGATCGAAAACAGCACGGTTTTCATATCCCGGGAGACAGAGATGCTCGAGCTGCTCGAGCAAATGATCGAGAATTGGCGCAAAGAGAGCTTTGTCGATAAAATGGGTGCCGATATTAAAGAGCGGCGCACTGTTTCTAATGCGTGAATAATTATAGGAATGAAGATCATAGAGGATGCAGCGGGTAAATCTTCGTTCGAGCGCTCCGACCAGGCTGTGCAGTATACGATAATAACAGTCATGCAAACATCTGATTTTCTCGATTTTCCCGGTCTCAAGGGGCTCTTTCCAGACCTTTTTACCCCAGGCTTCTTGGTAAATGCAATCCTGCCGGTTCCGGTTCAGATCATAATAGTACCGGGAGTCATGCACTTTCAGCGTAATCGGCAAGGAATCGATCAGGTCGCCGGTATAGGGGTCCTCTTCAAACCGTCTCTCATCTTCACTGACAAGCAGACGGTCCGTCAATGAAGAACAGACATGATGGCCATGATGAATGGCAGTTGCAATGAACGGTGCGTAGTGATCAATCCTGATATCAAAGGCGTGACTGCTGAGCTCTGCAGAAAAAACGTCTCCAGCTTCTATCCTGGCAATTATGTCTCCTTCCGATAATACCCGCATAGCATGTATCCCCACTGGATACTAAAATAGTGAAACCACTGTTTTCGGATTATGATCCCCCGGCAAAACTGTATACTTTATATTCGATAAAACCGCACCGCGTCTTTGGGCCTGATCAGCAGAGGGCATTAAGGATCCGGCACATATCTGAAAACAGCGGTGCAGCCTCCAGGAGCAAACTGTTGATCCCCGGCCTGCAACATGCTACAGTCAGCGCTGATTTAAATAGTAATTATTCTAGATTACAAGTACTTCCGGGTAACAGTCAATGAACATGATCTACGAAAAGATAACCCATATCTTTGATCCCCTGCACCATATGTGGGAACATGAACGGATGCACCGAAAGATATCCCTCTTTCTGGTGCTTTTTTTCCTTGGTGGTCTTTTTTGTATCGAGCTCAAACGACTTGGGCTGCTTCCTGCATCGCTGGCGATGGTATTTCCCAGAAGCCATTTTTCCGCCATAGAAGCCGCTTTCACCGTTGTCCTGATTCTGGAAGTAATCAGCCTGATTTTCACCATTCCCTGCTCGTTTTCCCAATCGGTCGGTAAACAGTTTGAACTGCTTGCGCTCATCCTGATGAGAAATGCCTTTAAAGAACTTTCCTACTTTCCGGAACCAATCAGTTTTGCAGGAAATGAGGAGGCAATCCTGCGAATCCTTTCCGACGGGTTTGGCGCGCTGTTGATCTTTGCGCTGCTCGGCTTTTATTATCTTGTCCAGGGAAAGAAGCAGGATGAAGTAATGAGGCCGCTTGATCTGTTCAGCTTTGTAGCGGCCAAAAAAGGGCTGGCGCTCCTCCTGCTCGGCGCTTTTATCTATATGGGACTGCGCAGCGGCTGGCTGAGTGCTGCAGGAGAGGTCCACACTGACTTTCTCCACGACTTCTATACCCTTCTGATCCTTGCCGATGTACTGGTTGTTCTCATTTCCCAATGCTTTCAGCCGGGATTCTATGCGGTATTCAGGAACTCCGGTTTCGCCCTGTCAACGGTAATTATCAGGATCGCGCTTGCGGCGCCGCCATTTTACAATGTCCTGCTTGGGATTGCAGCGGCGCTTTTTGCCATCATGCTGACGATTATCAGCAGAAAACTTTTCCAGAAGCGAACCATTAAAAACCATTGAGGAAAAGGCGACGGCGGCTCTGCTCCCTCAGACATGATGCCCTCTGCATTACCAGACACCTGCTATCTTCGTCCCGCAGGAGGAACATGAACCAGCCGTCATATGGTTCCCGGTAATGACAAAACCCCGACGATCGATAACACGATTCCCGCACGCTGGGCAGAGCGTGCTCTCTCCCCTGCCGTCACGAATATTCCCGACATATACATATTTTACTCCCGCTGCAATTCCTGCATCCCTTGCACGCTGCAGCATGATGGAAGATGTCGGCGGTCGATCGAGCATACGATACGTCGGCCTGAATCCGGAAATATGCCAGGGTATTTCCGGATCGACCTCGACGATAAATTCAGCAATGCTGCGGATCTCCTCTTCCGAGTCATTGAGACCCGGTATCAATAGCGTGGTAACTTCCACCCAAACGTTCTGTTTACGAAAAAAACGTACATTTTCGAGGACATGGGACAGTCTTGCTCCACATATTTTCTTGTAAAAATCATCAGAAAACGATTTGATATCTATATTAATGGCATCAAGAACGGGAACAAGCATCTCGGCCGCCTGGCGGCTCATGTAGCCGTTTGAAACAAAGATGTTTTTCAGCTTCATCTCGTCAGCAGCCAGACAGCAATCATAGGCAAATTCAAAAAAAACAGTCGGTTCAACATAGGTGTAGCTGATCGATTGACAGCCACCCTTCAGTGCATTCTTTACAACCTCTCCAGGTGATCGAGTCACATATCCCGGCATGCTTTCAGCGCTTTCGACCTGGGACAGGTGATAATTCTGGCAATGAAGACACCTGAAATTGCAGCCGACTGTTGAGATCGAATAGGTGCGTGACGCCGGCAGGAAATGAAAAAGGGGCTTTTTCTCGACAGGATCAATCTGTTCCGCAGAAATCCTGCCGTAAACGAGGCTGAACAGCGTGCCATCGATGTTTTCCCGCACCCCGCAGATACCCCTCCTGCCGGGATTGATCCGGCACTGGTGCATACAGAGTCCGCAGATCACTTCTGCTCCATCTTTCTGGTAGAATAGTGCCTCTTTCATTTTCAACTGATTCCCCCGCAGTTTTCAGCAACCGGTTGTTCTACCTGTCGGTGAAACGTATCCACTCTTCATCCCGCCTCAGGTAATATGGTCTGAAGCGGTTTTTATAACTCATGGCTGAAACTCCTTCTATGTAATAGCCAAGATAGAGATGTTTGATCGACTTCTTCAGGCAGAAATCAATCATGGTTAAAATATTGAATGTTCCGAGGCTCCGTCTTGCTTCAGCAGGATCAAAATAGAAGTAAACCGCGTTCATCCAGTTCTCGCCAATATCAATAATCCCGTTTCCCAGGAGACGCCCTCCTTTTCGATAACGAAATTCAAGCGAGTTGACGATGTGGTTGAGAAAAAATCCGGAATAGTAACCGATGGAGGTATTGTTCTCATGCGGATAGCGCTGCTGAAGAAACTGTTCACAGAGTTGAAGGTTTTCCTCAGTCATCTGCACAGAGCCGAAGGTGACCGAAAGATCACTGTTTTTCTTCAGAACCCTTCGCTGGTCACGGCTTGGCCTGAATTCGGATGGGCAGAGACGTATGGGCACACAGGCACTGCAGGAAGGGCAGCGCATAGTATAGAGGCTGTTGCCGTTGCGTCGATACCCCGCCGCCAGAAATAACTCCATGATATGGTCCGTGAGCGGACCGAAAAGGGCCTGATAGAATGTTGCCTGGAAGGGGAGCTGATAGGGACACTCCATCGACATGTTAATAAAATACCGATCAAGCTGCTTCTCAATCCGGGCAAACGATTGCCTGCACTGACTATCATATCGAGACGCCACTATTGCCCCCCCTTCTACCTCATATCACACCAGTCCCTGGTCCAGCATAGCATTGACAACTTTGACAAAACCGGCAATGTTCGCCCCGGCGACATAATTGCCGGTTACGCCATAACTGTCGGCCGCATCAATACAGGTCTGATGGATTGATTTCATGATCTGCTTGAGCCGCTCATCCACCTCCTCCCGGGGCCATGACAGCCGCATTGAATTCTGGGCCATCTCAAGCCCCGAGACGGCAACACCTCCGGCATTTGCCGCCTTCCCCGGACCATAGAGAATGGAATTGTCGATAAACTGGTCAACCGCCGCAGGAACTGAAGGCATGTTCGCACCCTCACTGACCACGTAAACACCGTTTTTCAACAGGTGTTTCGCGTCCACCTCGTTAATCTCATTCTGTGTGGCACACGGCATCGCACACTCGGCCTTGTGATTCCAGAGCGGGTTGTGATCGAGATTCGGATCTATCGGTGTATAGACAGCAGTGCTGTATGTGTCGGCATACTCGCTGATTCTTCCCCGCCTGATATTCTTCAGATTCATGATATAGGCAAGCCGCTCACTGTCGATGCCCTGCTCATCGAAGATATAACCTGATGAATCGGACATGGTTACCACCTTGCCGCCAAGCTCGATAATCTTCTCGGTGGTAAACTGGGCCACATTGCCGGAACCAGAAACCAGACACGTTTTTCCTTCAAGCGTCTCACCCCTGGTCTGGAGCATTTCAGCGGCGAAGTAGACCGTACCGTAACCGGTGGCCTCCGGCCTGATCAGGCTGCCGCCCCAGTTCAGGCTCTTTCCGGTCAGGACGCCGGTAAACTCGTTTTTGAGCTTTTTGTACATGCCGAACAGGTAGCCGATCTCCCGGGCACCGACACCGATATCTCCTGCCGGAACATCGGTATTAGGGCCGATATGCCGGAACAGCTCCGACATGAAAGACTGGCAGAAACGCATGACCTCGTTGTCTGATTTTCCTTTCGGATCAAAATCCGAGCCACCCTTTCCACCGCCCATGGCAAGCGTTGTCAGAGAATTTTTGAAGACCTGCTCAAAGGCCAGAAACTTGATAATGCCCAAATTAACCGACGGGTGAAAACGCAAGCCTCCCTTGTAGGGTCCGATGGCACTGTTCATCTCCACGCGAAAACCCCGGTTTACCATCACCTGGCCATTATCGGCCATCCAGGGAACCCTGAACATCAGCACACGCTCAGGCTCGGTAATCCTTGCCAGAATAGCCTGCTGACGATATTCGGGATTTCTTTCCAGCACCGGCTTTACCGTTTCTACAACTTCTTCTACGGCCTGATGAAATTCTTTTTGTTCAGGATCTCTTGACTCAATCAGTTCAATAATCTGCTCCATTAGCAATCTCCTTTTAGTGAAATATAAGACTATTCGTCCTCACTGCACATGCTGTTAATTAAATCTTCCCGGTACATAATTATTCCGCGGGAGCCGCCTCCCTCGCACTTGATGGTCAGACTGTGATCGAGCCTCAGGTGCCGCACCCATCTGCCATCGTAATCGGGCTCAATGGTTTTAAACCAGGACCAGTCGATCTTGTCTTCCCTGCCGGAAACACCCGAACCGTTGCTGTCATCAACGGTTAAATACGGAATTCCAAGAGAAGTGATATTCTGAAAAAAATGTGACCCCTGGGAGGGGTCAGCCCTCAGCAGGCTGCTTCGCACTTCAACGATCGCCTGAACATTGGAGATATCACTCCACTGAACGGGTATGCCAAGCCAGTGGTCAGCCGTCCCCCAGCGACCGGGACCAACGAGCAGAAAATGCTTTCCTTCGGCTTTGAGTTTTCGATTCAGATGCCCGATTTCCCCAGCAATTTTTCTTGTTGCACCAGGTTCAAAACAGTCCGGCTTCACATAGATGATATCAAAGATATCTGAAAGACGACCATGGCCGAGGCACTGGGTCGAGTAACAGATTGCCCGGGCTATTTCGTGCTCAGAGATTCCAACATCGGCGCGCTCGCTGCCGGTCACCATCGGCCTGATCTGGAGCAGGTAGAATGTACTTTCAGGCAGACTTTCCCCCAACTGCAGTGCAAATTCGACTTCAACCTCGCTGCCCATTCCAGAACGGCCAATGGAGAGCAGTTCCGAGAGAACCTCGGCAAGCGGATAGGTCGAATACTTCAGGAGCTGAGCAAATGTAAGAATCTTTAATCCCGCCATGTCGACATCCCGAATCCTGTTTTCTTCCGGAACGTAAGTCGAAGAGAGGATGCGCACGGGCCTGTCGCCGTCCGCATCCTGGACTTGATAACGGATGAGGTTGGCATTATAACGATTCAGGCAGTTATCACTGCTCATATCAAGGCCGTAGAACTGCCGCTGACAGTTCTCGAGAATATCTTCAACCGTTGAAAACTGTATCAGCTTCTGCGGGTGGGCCGGCGAAAACCGCAAGTTCTTTTCACCCTCAACAACGGTTTTTCCGATACCGAGAGCTATGTGGGCAATACCGTCTTCCGGCTTCATACCCTGCACCGGGTAATAATTATGCGACTGGGCAACCCCTGAAAGGGCCGGATACCATTTGGTGTTGTGATCGGAACCGATCATCTGCTGGACAATTACTGCCATGGAATCTTCCATACCGCCGGAACTTGAACGTGAGAAGGCCTGAGGGCTTTCAAACCAGGTTGAGGCATACACCAGCTTTACCGCACTTTCCAGCTGGATGAGCCGCTCACCGAAATCAGGGTGGTTGTTGGTGAGGAAATAGGTTGAATAAAGTCCTGCATACGGCCGGAAATGCCCATCTTCCAGGAGGCTCGAAGATCTTACCGAGAGTGGAAAATCACATTTTTTCAGAAAATCCTCCAACTGCTCGCTCAGCCAGGAAGGCAGGGTGGCGTCCAGAAAAAGATCGCCGATCTGCTCATCACTGATATCCGTAAAAGGGGTAAACAGGTTTTTGCTGATAAAATCATCAAATCCGACGGAGGAAATAACCATTGTCCTGGGGATGCTCACCGGATACTTTGTCAAAATCGAATCATCCGAGTCGGCACGCTGCAGGCAGGCCCACATGAAGGCAAGTCCGCGAGCCTTGCCGCCGATCGGCCCCTCCCCGATCTTGACGAATTGGTTGATATCAGGATCATAATCTTCCCTGCTGAATCGCGTGATGACACCCTGCTGCCTCAGCTTCCTCAAGGAGCGCACCTTGAAGATAATATCCGCACGCATCTCCTCAACATTATTAATATCGCCGATAAAATCACGATGAAGGCGACGCGCCAACCCGACTTCCGAGCGAGCCATCATCCAGTTGGAAAAATGATTCCGCACGGCATGGTAGCGCAGAGATTCAGCTGGTATTTTTGCCAGCGCCTTTTCAAACTCGACAACATTGGAAACAGAGCAGAGCAAGGTTGCGTCAGGATTTCGAAAAACAAAATCTCCAAAGCCCAGATACGCAAGAAAAAAGTTATGCAACTCTTTATAGGTGTCTGGAGACTGTTTATGGATAAAAACTGCGGGAATCGACTCGGCACGAATCCTGTTGCTGATCTCGGAAGACAGCATCAACATGGGCAGATCGGGAATCTCTTCCCTGACACTGGCGAGAAACCCCTCTCCCGCCCGCGGATCCAGTTTCCCGTCCCGGGGGAAGCGGGCATCTGAGATAATAGCGAAAACATATGGTTTGTATGATTCATACAGATTCACCGCTTCTTCGTAGGTCCGGGCCATCAGGATTTTTGGCCGGGCCCTCATCCTGAGCAGACGATGACGCTCGTTGATGCTCTCGTCGAGAACCGCCTGGGTCTGCTTGACAACCTCCCGATAAATAGCCGGCAGGAACAGAGAACTGTAATCGGGTGAATCCTCAACATAGATAATCACACGCACCATCGCCCGCGTGGTGTCGCTATCGACATTGCAATGATCCTCGACATTCTTGACGATTGCCATCAACAGGTCATCTTCGTGGCACCAGAGAAAAACGTTATCAATGTAGTTGCTTTTGAACCGCTCGGGAAGCGAATAGATGGTCCTCAGGTTATGGGCCAGCAGGATCACCTTCAGATCCGGCCTTATTGCTTTGATTTCCCTGCCGAGATCAAAGGCGTCCATGCCGTTGAGGTACGGCATGGTCACGACCAGGTCGAAATGTTTTTGTCCCAGTTTTTCAAGCGCCTCCCTGGCAGTTGATACCCTGGTGAATTTGGGAGCTTTACTGAGATTCAAACCATGGTATTCATGAATAATCTTGGTGGTTATACTTCCATCTTCCTCCATGATATAGGCATCATAGAGACTCGATACGAGCAGAATCTCCTGCACCTTGAAGGGCATTAATTCATGAAAAACTTTGAAATGAGGATCAAAAGCTGTCGGCAGAATTGTTGGATATGCTGGCATCTTTCCCCTCTGAAGCGATAATTATTCCGAACAGCGTACAAAAAAACACAGATACCACTCTGATCTGTGTTGAAACGTGCCTGAAAAATCAGCTGCTAGAACTACTGTATAACCGATCGACAGAAAAACAAAACCGAATCCTGCCATGTTCGTGCTTTTTATCATTCACCCCCCCGAAACCAATAGATCAAGGGGTGATAGATGATCATCAACAAAAACAACAGCAGAAATATCAGGCTCAGCCGACCCGCCCGAAAGCGAAGTCGTGCCGCGGATACGGCAAGCCCTTTCTGTCTCTCAGCCAAAGCTGCAAGAGCACAACTGATTCCGGCAATAACCGAGCCATGAAGAAAAAAATAGAGTGGATAGCCGATCATCCGAAAAGGGGCTTTCAGCAGATCAAACGGACAGCGGTGATGGGGCATTGCATAGATATAAGGACTGGTGTGGACGGTAATCACCACCAGGGAAAAACCATAAAGAACAATCCATGATCCAATAGCAACGCTGGCCTTTAATGGTGCGACAGCAGCGGTTTCGCTGACCTGTCGGCTCATCCGGTAGGTGAGAAATGACGGAATAAACACCAGCGCACCATAGAAGGTGAGCAGGCCTGAGGTGGGCATGACATTGAGGAGGTTATAGCCGTTGCTGATCTGATTGCTGAACAGTACTCCACAGCAGGAGGTAATGATGTCAGGTTTGAGGTTGTACAGGTAGAGAAACAGCAGGATACTGTCCAGAAACAACAACGGCAGGATACAAAATAGCAGCAGATATTTTCGTTTTACCAGCGGGTAGTATTCAGAGCTGATGTCGAGTTTATGGCAGACGATCCAGGCAGCAGACAGGAACAAGGTCATCAATTTAACCAGCAGGGTCGGAACCCCATAGCCATTTGCCGTCAAGGACCCGGCTGCGCACATGGCACCCGCCAGAATACTGGAAAAATAATCGGCCGCCAGAACAAGCATTAACACGCTGAGCAGTTGAACTGCAAAACCGAATTCAACCAGTACCGCACTGAGATAAACCTCTTCTTCCAACCTGATCTGAAGTTCAGAATCGGAATCAGCATTCCAGAACCTGAAAATGCGCCATCCGGTTCTCACACCGACAAGCAGCAGAAAAAGTGTAACCGCTGAACAACTCAACAAGCCGATGGACCAGACATCAGTGAGCATATTACGTTTCCGCTCCCGCAAGAGACCCATCCCTGATCAGAAGACAGCGGTCGACGACGGGATGACCACTGACCAGCGGATCGTGAGAGGCGATAACGATTGTCTTGCCGACAGCCTTGAGTTCTGCGAGGATCGACATGAAATGGTTGCTGAGCTGTTCATCCAGGTGAGCAGTCGGTTCATCGGCAATGATTATCGGCGGATCATTGATCAATGCCCTGGCGATTGCCGTCCGCTGCAGTTCACCGCCTGAAATATGAGCTATGTCAAAATCTTTCCGATGACTCAGAGACAGTCTCGCCATCTGCCGCTCCGCACGTTGCCGGCGCTCGGCCACGGATATCCCCAGAGGCAGCAGCGGAATGGTGATATTTGCCGTTACACTGAGCCCGGGAATCAGGTGAAAACGCTGAAAGATAAAGCCGATGGTCTCTCTTCTGTAGAGGGTCAGAAAACGATCGGGCAGTCGGGAAAGGGGTTTGCCGTTAATTATCGCCTTGCCGCTGGTCGGTACGAACAGGCACCCGATAATAGAGAGCAGCGTCGATTTTCCTGAGCCGCTTGGCCCTTGTATACAGATGACCTCGTTATCAGGGATATGCAGGGAAACATCCTTGAGGGCATGAACTGCATTGTCAGTGGCCCGATTATACCATTTCTCTACTGATGCAAGGGTAATCATGGTTTTACACGATTGAGTCGGGCCTGATCAGCGCGCTTCGCCAGGCAGGTATGACGGTTGCGGCAAGATAGGGTAGTATAGAGATGGAAAAAATCAGCATCAGGTCAGCCAGGTGAAAAACGGGAAGCAGTGACAGCGGCGGGTGAAGAACAGACCATCCCAGCAGTACCGGTTTGAACAGGAGGCCGTCAAACCAGAGGACATGTGCCCAGGCAAGCGTATAACCGATGCTGAAGGCAAGAACAGAGATGACAACCGATTCCCAGAACCTGACACTCATAACATCAGCAGTCTGCCAGCCGACAGCCTTCAGGATCGCGACCTCCCGCCTCTGTTCCTCGGAGAGTCCTGACGCCTTATCCCAGGCAAGAATGACAAAGGCGGCAACAGAACCCAGGAGACAGACGAGGCCAAAGCCGCTGCGCCAGCCAAATACCGCCCGGTAGGTTTTATGGATTTGATTTTTTGTTATGACTCTTGAGCCTGGTACCCGTTCAGAAATTTTTTGTGCAATCGTGTCAATTTCTGTCGGATTGCTGACCGAGACGACGATATCGGTCAACTCGCCGTCACCCATAGCGAACAAGTCAGCAGCTGCCGCAATCTCCATGACCATGAGATCTCCGCTGACAAGAGATGTCGCTTCTGCAAACACGCCGCTCAGGTAAAATGATTTCAGACTTAAATCCGGCCGAAAAAGGGAGAAGCTGCTTCGGCCCTGCAGATTTTTGCCGGTGATAACAGACTGCCCTACAGCTACAGGGCTCAACCCCTCACTCACACGTTCGTCTGGTCGGTCAACAATTGAAAGCCCGGGCAGCTGTTCCCGGCCATGAAAAGCAGCATCGCCGATGACGGTATAATTTGCCCCGTTCACCTCATCAAAATAATATCCCCAGATACGCGGTTTGATTTCTCTAATGCCAAATAATGCTGTTATTTCTTCAATATCACTGTAATGCAGAACATCCTGGCGACCGGCCGTCATTTTCTGCACCGTGATATCCGGTACAGTGGTCAGCAGCTGCTCCGCCGCATTATCGAGGCTGCTGGTCACCAGCCTGAAAGAGGCGATGATAAAAATAACCAGGCCGAAAACCAGGAGAACACCGCTATTTTTAAAACGGTTCCGCCAGAGGCTGCCAAGGGCATAATCAAGAATATTTAATTGCCTGTTGAGATCATCAAGCGCCATTTATCTCACCGGCACAAAAAAAGCACTCGAAGGAAAATGTTCTATTGCACCGGGATGATCCATAACCGGTGCTACCTGATCTGATACGCTGAGATGCCTGATATAGCGGGCATCCGTTGCCAGGCAGAGATCTGTCAGGCCATACCGGCCGACAATCTGTTTCATCTGCCGGTCTGCCTCCTGGCGGATGGAAGACGCCCTGTATTGCATCCGGTACATCGCAAGCTGGCCGATGACGATAAAGATTATCAGCACCAGCAGCCGGGTCGATGGTCTCATGGCCGCCTACTGGTGCGTCCCTTTTTTCTGTTTCATCTTCATCATATGGCGTTTTTTCATCGACATGATCAGCTCACGTTCTATCTCGGCAAACCGCAGCAGCTGCGTGCCCTTGTGATCGGTGAGAAAATTTTCAGCAGCTCCCTGTGAGTTGAAGGGTACCAGCTCCTCTCCCATCGGCCCCATGACATCGCTGCCGAGAACATAGAACGCCTTTCGGCCGTCAATATATTCCAGTGTATAATAATCTTTTACCCATATCTCTGCCGTCGACATATCACCCCCACCGCTGTAGTCGGCCGGGTTGAAATAATACGCCATCATGTCCTTGACCCCGTCAAACATCTCTACCGCTTCACCTGCGGCATGGATCTGGGTGATCCAGGGCTTATATTTCGCTACCATCATCCCGCAGACGGCACAGCGCTGGTCCGGGCTTACCGGATCAACCGGTGCAGCTGGAGCTGAAACACAGGTTATGCCAAAACTCAGGCAAAGTGCCAGGATACGCAGCGGGATCTTCATGACGACTCAACCTCCCCAATCAGTAAATTTTATTATCTAAAATACTTGCCGACAAGCTCTTCTATTTCAGCCTCTCCAACCCCCCCAAGGATGGCGGTGATAATTTTCTGGTCCGGGCTGATGAAAATGGTCTGGGGTACCATACGCACCTGATAATCCGCGGCCATCGTTCCGTCCTGATCAAGCGCGACCGGAAAAACAATGTCCAGGTCCTGGATGAAAGATTTCACACCATCAATCGTTTCATTGGCCGTTGCAACATAAAGAACCTTGAGCCCCTGTTCCTGGTATTGATCAAAAAGACGATTAACAATCGGCGTATCTGCCCGACAATACTTACACTCGGTATCCCAGAACCTCAGAATCACCGGAGACCCTCGCCAGGCTGCTGCACTGATAGACTCACCATTCAAGTCGGTTATGGAAAAATCAGGTGCCTGGTCCCCGATTTTCAAACGATCGGAATCACCGGAACCGCAGGCGGCAGCCAACAGAAACAGAAGAACGGCAACACTGGCGCTGCGAGAGACGTGGAGCAGTTTTAATTGCACGCATGCAGACCAGTAATCAGAAAAAAACGATCTCACGATAGCGCCTGCCTTATGCACGTCAGAACAGAATAAAGAAAAAGATTGTTTTAGATTACCACTGGATCATCCCCTTCTAGAGAACCAAACGATGCTAAAAAAAGCAATACTTATATCGGCATATTCTATGGTGGTTCAGGCCTGCTCTGCCTGTTCTCAAGGAAAGAGGCCACGTCGGCCTGAGGCTTCATCACCTGCTTACAGTATAAACTATTGTTCTCTTGACCATCTAATGCTACAATGTGTTATACAAAAGGCCGGATCAATCACCAGCCCAGGAGAATGTGGCGTGGAAAGCGAGGAATTCAGAACGATACGCAAAAGACTGCAGAAAACCCAGAAAGAGCTCGCCGAACTGCTGGGTTCTTCGTTAAAAGCGGTCAGCAGCTACGAGCAGGGATGGCGTTCGATTCCAGGTCATGTTGAGCGTCAGCTTCTCTTTCTTTTCTCCAGAAAAGTCGACCTCAAGGACCGGAACTGCTGGGACATAAATAAATGTTCGCCCGAAAAAAAAGAAAACTGCCCTGCCTGGGAGTTCAAATCAGGCAACCTCTGCTGGTTCATTAACGGGACAATCTGTGCTCAACAACCCCAGAAAAACTGGAATGAAAAAATTGCCATCTGCAGGCAATGCAAGGTACTGAAACGACTCCTCAAATCATAGTCGCAGATGTGCTCAGCGGTTCAATTCCTCCGGCCTATTCACATTTCTCCAGGCGTCAACGAGGTTCGCTGGAATAACCGGACAATAGATGCCCGGGCACTCTCCCAAACTGTTCATCTTCATCTCACCCCTGTCAATCAGCGACTCGAGAAGGGGGGCACTGCGAAAATCATACCAGCCAAACAGCGGCTCAATCCTGTCTGTTATTGGATTCCGAGGTATCACAGCACAGCGTCCCGGTCTCCGCTGTTCAACAACCCACCTGACACTTTCAGTACTGATATCCGGCATATCGCAGGCCATGACAATCCACGAGACCAATGGATACTGCTTTAAAACAGCAGAGATACCGGCCATCGGGCCGGACACCCCGGGAAGATCATCTACCCGGGTGAACTGACCGATGCCCTGCGGAATTTCACCTGCACCTGAAATAACAACACGAGAAACCTGGGAGGAGAGCACG
The DNA here is from genome assembly GCA_965366875.1 of uncultured Desulfobulbaceae bacterium. Taxonomy (GTDB): domain Bacteria; phylum Desulfobacterota; class Desulfobulbia; order Desulfobulbales; family Desulfocapsaceae; genus MADRE3. The sequence goes on from CBDUGK010000054.1 coordinate 17,318, forward strand.
TCAAGCGATTGCTCAAGCCAGCTCTTTCCCGCCGTCCCGGCAATAAGATGCTTCGGACTGCCCATCCTCGAACTCTTGCCGCCGATAAGGACACAACCCCACACTGGAGTGTTCTGCATGGAGCCGATCAGCCAGTTGAAAATTGTCTCAGCGCACTGTGCAATTTCCGCCAGTGACGGACACACAAAACGCGGGAATTTCGCTTCATACCCCTGTTCAGCATTCAGCTGTTGTCCAAGCACGAGTTCGGCACAGTCAGCATCGCAGTGTCCATCGATGACAAGGATGTCACAAGCGGCGACATGCTGAAGAATATCGGTGTCCGCTCTTCCCTTTTCCGGATGCTGAAGACGTTGTTTCAGCACACCGGTGCGCACGCCGTTCTCAGCAAGTTTTTTACAGAGCAGTTCAAACAGCCGCGAGCGCATCTCCTGATCCCCGCAGGACTGTGTCAAACAGACAATAGGCAGGTAGTCAGGCAACATGATCAGGTGCCGGCACGGTTAGAGGCAGAACACATGTTCAGTGGAGCAGGGTATTATCTTTTCCTGCCGGGCGCGGGCGAAAAGGGTTTCCACCGCTCTTCTTCCCTCTTCTCCAAGATCATACGAAAAATCATTCACATAAAGATGTATGTGACTCCTGATCACCTCCGTTTCAGTCTCCTGGGCATGTTGCTTGATATAAGGAAACCCTTCTTCCCGGTGCTCCCGTGCCCAGCACAGACTATTCTTGATCTGCCTGTCAACGGCACCGATCAAGGCGCTGCCGAGGCTCCTGCGGGCGGCAATGCACCCCAGGGGAATGGGCATCCCGCTACTGTCCTCCCACCACTGGCCAAGATCCTGCAGACAGCGTAATCCCCGGTCCTGATAGGTAAATCTGCTCTCGTGTATAATAACGCCTCCACCCACCTCACCACTGCTGACGGCATCCATGATCTGCTCAAATCGCATCTCCACCAGATCGGTGCATTCCGGAAGAAACATACGAAAAAGCAGCGCCGCTGTCGTCAGCCTGCCGGGGATGGCGATTCTTTTTCCGACCAGGTCGCGGAGATAACAATCCTCACGTGATACCAGCAGCGGGCCGCAGCCGCGGCCAAGGGCTCCTCCTGAAGGCAACAGGCAATATTCATCAAGCAGATGGCCTGCTGCATGATAGGAAAGCTTGGTAATGTCCAGCCGCTGCTTGAAGGCCCATTGATTCAGCGTCTCGACATCCTCCAGATGAGGAACTGCAAACAGCGGTTCTCCGGGCTGCGGCGAAGCATGCACCAGCTTGTTAAAAATAAACGTATCGTTGGGGCACGGAGAAAAACCGATTGTCAGGGGGGTCATAACTGCTCCTTGAGTCTGTCTACGAGCAGGGCGGCAATATACCCAGCGCGGCTGCAGGCTTCTTCCAGCCTCCAGGGGGCACCGGGACGGTCCTCCACCATATTGGAGATAACCCGCACCTCGAGCATTGATAAAGCGTACATTTCACAGCAGCGGGCAATCGCTGCTCCTTCCATATTTTCACAAATTCCGTTGAATTTGTTCTTTAAAAAGGTTCCCCGCTCGGCAGTTCCGCTTGCACCATTTACCGTAACAAATGTCCCGCTGGAAAAATCGATCGACCTGTCAACCAGGTCCTGCCTGGCAGCATTGAACAGATTTTTATCCAGCCTGAATCTGGTTTTGTCTGTCATCTCCTTGTCAGCGAACGCTTCCACCCGGCCGCCATAACAGACGCCATGGTCGCCGAGAACCTCTGACTCCGCCAGACAGACATGAAGCAGTTCGATACCCGGACTGGCGGCTTCAGGCAGATATGCTCCACCGATGCCAAAGTTAACAACATGGCGTATCTTGTCTGCGTGGTCCCCGAGCACCTTCATGGTGCGCACCGCAGCTTCGACGGGACCAACGCCGCAGACTGTCGCCATTACCCGATCATCGTTTTGAGGAACAGATGATGTAAAGGCCATCATTTCAATTTCTGTTGCAGCAAGTACCAGGAGCATGTTATCTAACCTGTCTTCAATAACCGCTTAACGATTGACTCTGACATTTCTTGTACTTAACCGTAAGAGACTATGCAAGACGATTTAATGCTGCAGGCCTATGATTATCACCTGCCGGAAAAAAATATTGCCCAGCACCCTGCCGAAAGGCGCGATCAGTCACGGCTTCTTGTCCTTGACCGCAATTCAGGTTTCGTTGAACATCTGCGCTTTTCAGACATCGCAGCGCTTATCCGAAAAGGTGATGTACTGGTCATTAATGACACCAAAGTCTTTCCTGCACGACTTTCGGGCAGAAAGGAAACAGGCGGCAAGGTCGAGGTTTTTTTGCTTGGCTATCCCGCATCGATTGCAGAGAAACCTTTACAATCAGGTCAGCGGCAGTTCTCCTGCGAAGCACTGATCAAGAGCTCCAGGAGACCTACAGCCGGATCAACCCTTGTCATCAATGAGCATTGTCAGTGCCGGCTGCTGCAATACCGCAGCCGGGGAAAGTGGTCAGTCAGGCTGTTAATAGCACCCGGGTTTGATCTCGATGATTTACTGGCAACAAGCGGTGATATCCCGCTCCCGCCTTACATAAGCCGAGTCCATGGGAGCACGGAAGAGGATGCAGCCAGATACCAGACCGTGTACGCCAAACAGGCGGGTGCTGTCGCCGCACCTACCGCCGGATTGCATTTCACCGGATCTCTGCTTGACAATCTGCGTTCAACCGGTGTTGAAATCGCTCCGCTGACCCTCCATGTCGGCTACGGCACCTTTTCACCGGTTGAAGAACCTGATATCTCAAGACATGCTATTCACGCTGAGTATATTGATATTTCACCGGGAAGCGCAGCCACCATTAACAGAGCAAAAAGCGCGGGAGGAAAAGTCTGGGCAGTCGGCACAACGTCAGTCCGGGCACTGGAGTTCAGCAGTGACGAAAACGGGCGCGTCAGCCCGTTTAGCGGCTGGTGCGATCTGTACATTACCCCAGGATTTAAATACCGGGTCATCGACAACCTGATCACAAACTTTCACCTGCCCCGCTCATCCCTGATGTTTCTGGTTGCAGCGCTCTGCGGACGAAAAAAATTACTCGAATGCTATCAACTAGCTGTCAGCCACGATTACCGCTTTTATTCGTACGGGGACGCGATGACAATTATTTCCTGAAGAAGGTGGCATCCGCCGTATCGGTTGAAAACCACACGGGCTATACTTACGAGCCGATCGCTGCTATCTGCCCGTTGCCGCAGCCGGACAGTTCTTGCAGCCCGCGTCTGCTTGGCATGGCGATGCGGCGGGCTTGCTCTCGGCAGCAGCTGCCGATGTTCCATTCGAGGAAGAAGCATAACCGTCGGCGTACCAGCCGCTGCCTTTTAGCTGGAACGAGTTCATCGAGATCAGCTTGGTTACCGGTCCTGTACATTCTGGACAGGCCGCCAGAGGGGCATCTGCCATCTTCTGTTGAACTTCAAAAACTTTTCGGCATTCTTTGCACTCATATTCATAAACAGGCATCTTACAGCTCCATACATTCAGGCCAGACACACTGGTTCAAAAGTCGTGATGGCCGGTTCAGGTTAATGATTTTCCGGTAGCCAATCTAATTCTCTTGCAATTCGATGTCAATATCTGAGTGTAAAATGGGGTAGCATCCAATTAATTATATAAAACCATGTTATTTTCTGCATATTTTTGTAATTTGCAAAACTCATCAGATAAATTTCTGGAATACTACTGATATGGTTGATTTTATCTTCTTAACGATTTATCATGAGTGCTGTTAATTCTTTATTTCCATTATTAATTCTATCTGTTGAGGTAATTATTATGGCAAAAACTCTGGTAGAAATGGCTGCTGAGATTATTCAGGCACAAGGAAGTGCAAAGGATATGTCAATTGATGAAATGCAGTCTGCATTGCAGAAAACATTTGAAACACTGCAGGGATTGCAGAAGCTCGAATCAGGCGAGGAAGCTGAAGAACAGTCATCAGCAACAGTTCAGATCAGTCCGCAGAAATCCATTCTGAAAAACAAAATTATCTGTCTTGAATGCGGTGAAGAATTCAAAATGCTCTCGCCGAAACATCTTCGTTCTCACGACTTGACGGGAAGAGAATACCGGGTTAAATATGGCTTTTCTCTTCGTCAGCCGCTCTGCGCTAAAGCACTCTCGGAAAAGCGCAAGAAATCCGGCAAGGCAAGAGGGATACCTGAGGCGTTAAAAAAAGCGATTGCCGAGCGAAAAAAAGCTTCCACCGCCGCCAATAAACCCGCAGCAAGAAAAAGGGCTGTGAAAAAATAAACGCGCGGCAGGCTGGCCGAGCGTTCTGCGATAACGCTGCGCGTCTTCAGACAGGAATAGTGTGCCACTGCACCTTCAGGCTCACCGCATAGTTGACATCAACCCGCAAACACATCGGCTTACGCGCTGAAACTGTGTACTCCATGAAGAACTATTTTCCGTTTACGTCATTGAACGGTACATTCATGCTCTTTTTCGTGCTGGCCACAGCAGCACTTCCGAACGGATATGCTGCAGTTTCTGAAACGCCGGCAGAGGTCGCCGCCCGACTTCAGGACTATTACCGTCAGATTGACAGTCTTTCATTTTCCTTCATCCAGACAACCAAAGGGCAGATGGTCGGCAGGCCGAAGACAGGAAGAGGAAACGGGATTTTTGCCAGAACCGTCAGCGGCCCGAAAATGCGCTGGAACTATGACAGCCCTGACCATCAGGTGCTCATCAGCGACGGCGACATCATCTCGATGTATTTTGAGGAGCTGAATCAAATGATCATCGCCCCGGTTGACCGGGGCCAGGCAGATATTTTGTTTGCTTTTTTTGCAGGGCAGGGTCCTCTTGAAAACAGTTTTACCATCCTCGATTCCAATCCTGAGCAAACAAAACCATCCCCCGTCCCATCCACTGAATTAAGCGTTCTCCATCTTGAACCGAAAAACCCTGATGCCCAGCTTGCCACAATCCATCTCTACCTGACGCCGGACGCGCTTATTCAACGGGTCGAGCTTGTCGATCATTTTGAGACCAGAACTACAATCACCATAGCAGATATAGCCGTTAACCCCTTTCAGTCGAAGACTCCCGAGGAAATTCAGCAGCTGTTCGTCTTTACCCCTCCTTACGGGACTGAAATAATCAGGCAGTAACCAGCCGGCAACTCAACAAACAACAGGATGATCCTCACATGATTTCCGACAACGACAGTTTCGAATCACTCCTCCAGGCCAGCGAGCAAAAGCCTGTGCGCAGACTATCACCAGGCCAGAAGACCACGGCCACAATTGTCGGGGTCGATGGAGAGACCATTTTTCTCGATGTTGGTCTGAAAAGTGAAGGAATAATAAACGCTTCTGAATTTGTCGACGAAAAGGGAGAACTCACCGTTCAGATCGGCGATACCATCTCCGTCTATTACCTCAAGTCAGGCAGGTCCGAACAGTTATTCACCACCAGGCTCGGCTCAGGTGCCGGCAGTGCTCACCTTGAAGAGGCCTGGCGCAGTGGCGTGCCGGTAGAGGGTACTGTTAAAGCCGAGATAAAAGGAGGCTTTGAAGTAACATTGTCAGGCCAGGCCCGCGCCTTTTGCCCCTATTCACAAATGGGACTCAGGCGCGTCGACGACCCGGCCAAAGAATATCTTGGCAGCCAGAAAACATTTCGCATCACCCAGTACAGTGAAAACGGCAGGAACATTGTTATCTCGGCCCGCGCTCTCCAGGAAGAAGAACAGCAGCAGAAAAAGGAAGAACTCCAGGCAACGCTGGCAGAAGGAATGAGTGTTGAAGGGACGATATCATCAATACGTTCCTTTGGTCTTTTTGTTGATCTAGGAGGCGTTGACGGACTGGTCCCGCTTTCTGAAGTTGGCTGGAGCCGTGTCGAAAACCTCGAAGAGCAATTTCACCCTGGCCAGCGTGTTAAGGTCGTGATCAAAAGCCTCGACTGGGATAACGACCGCCTGAGCCTGTCAATCAAGGAGACCCTGGACGACCCCTGGGAGACGGCAATAAACTCATTTCCAGAGGGAACCAGCCATGTGGGCGTCATCAACAGGCTGGCGCCCTTCGGAGCTTTTGTAAACCTGGCACCGGGAATAGACGGCCTTGTGCACATTTCCAAACTGGGACAGGGACGAAGGCTCAATCACCCGCGGGAAGCAGTCGAGGAGGGGCAGAATATCGAGGTACTCATCGAATCCATAGACCGGGAGAACAAGAGAATATCACTGGCTCCATCAGATTACGAGTCTGCTGAAGACAAGGTGGAAAAGGAGCGCAAAGATTTCTCCGGCTATCTGAGCTCAGCCAAGAATTCCGGGGAGGCCAAGACCTCGATGGGAACGCTTGGAGCGCTGTTAAAAGCGAAGCTGGACGAGAAAAAAGACTAGTAATCTCTGCTCGCAAGCATTTGCCGGTGCATCTCAAACATAATCACTGCGCCGGCAACCGAGCTGTTCAGAGAATCAAGTGATCCCACCATCGGTATCGAAATCAGCACGTCGCAGTTCCTACGCACCAGCGGCCTGATTCCCTGACCTTCATTACCGATTACGATGCATGCAGGAACGTTAAAATCAGTTTCGTAAAGAGACTGCGCCTGCTCGTCTTTTACCGCACCAAAAATCCAGCCGCCCGCTGCTTTTATTGCCTTGAGAGCGTCAGACAGGTTTATTACCCGACAGATTTCCACGCGAAACAGGGCTCCTGCTGATGCTTTTGCCGCAATGCCGCCAAGCGGTGCCGAACGTTCGCGCGGCAACAGTATCCGGTTTACCCCGGCTGCGTGCGCAGAGCGAATAATCGCCCCCAGATTGTGAGGATCCTGAATGGAATCACAGGCAATGATTCGGGGTTTTTCACCCTGTTGCACCGCCATTGAAAAGTGTCCGAGCAAATCATCAAAGGATGTCAGAGCCACAGGTGCCACCCTGGCAACAACACCCTGGTGACGGATCTGTGTATCGACTGCTCCCGTTACCCTGATCCGCTCGACAAAGCTGTATCTGACGCCCAGTTTTTTTATTTGATCGAGCAGCGCTTCCCAGGTGCTTCCCCGCTTGTCTTTCTGCAGGATTACCTCCGTCACCCGCTGCTCATCTGCCTGCAGGGCCTCCATTACAGGATGGACACCCCAGATTAAATCATCGCTGAAGCGGATCTGTCGCTCCGCTCTGGAGCGCTTGCTTTTGTCCGCTTCCGTCACCTGATCAACCCCATATCAATCGGCATCCCCTCTGCCGTCCTCCGGTCGCGGGCCCGTTCCGCATAAATTATCGCGCTGACCAGTCCTGCCGCACCCTGGAGATCATCGTTAATCACAAAGTAGTCATATTTTTCGCCACTGCCCATCTCATTGCGGGCATTCTGCAGACGTTTCCGGATCGTCTCTTCTTTTTCCGTGCCGCGGCCCCGCAACCTGCATTCGAGCTCCTTCATGCTGGGAGGTGCAATGAATATAAAAGAGGCAGGAAGGCGTTCATCCCTGCGAACAATTTCAGCTCCCTGGACATCTATGTCGAGAATGACGTCCCGATTACCTTCCAGCTCCGAGGCAAGCGTTGACAGCGCTGTGCCATAATAATTGTCATGAACCGTTGCCCATTCAAGAAACGCTCCGGAGGCAATCATCCCCTGGAAATGTTCTCGCGTGACGAAATAATAATCCCTGCCGTCCCGCTCTCCTTCACGCGGCGGCCTTGTCGTATGGGAAACCGAAAAAACAAGCTGCTGAACCTGCGACATGACTATCTTCAGCAAGGAGGTCTTACCGGTGCCAGAAGGTGCCGAGATAATGAAAAGCCTGCCACTCATGGGATATCCTCGCCTCGATCAGCCCTCATCAGCTGCCGGTACTCGTCCAGGTGCTGCTTCGGCTGCAGGGCATAGATCCTCTGACCGATCGTATCAGGCTGGACGGACGATAAGACCACATGGTTTGAGTCCAGGATGATAATCGAACGCGTTCGCCTTCCTTCGGTCACATCTATCAGCCGCTCAGCTCTTTTTGCCAGGTCTTTAATTTTTCGTGACGGAGACGAGCCGGTATTGATTACGGCCAGAATTCGATCCACCATTACGGTATTGCCAAAACCGACATTGAGTAACTGCATGAATGATTACACTCCGTTAAAAGTCTGAATAACGTGCGGCTATTCGATATTCTGTACCTGCTCCCTCATCTTTTCCAGTTCACTTTTCAACGCCACCATCATATGGGCGATATCAGCATCATTAATTTTTGAAGCCATGGTATTCACTTCCCGCAAGAATTCCTGGATCAGAAAATCAAGTTTACGCCCAACGGCTCCTGTGTCCTGGAGCATCTGTTCGAACTGGACGATATGGCTCCGCAACCGCACCAGCTCCTCCGTAACGTCTGTTTTGTCAGCGATAACAGCAATTTCCTGGGAAATTCTCAACGGGTCGAGCTCCACACTTCCAAGTAATTTCTGAAGCCTCTCCTGCAATGAGGACTTGCGCTGCTCAATCAGTACGGGAACTCTTTTTTCGACCTCGTCCAAAACGCCTGCAAATGAAGCCAGCCGCAACGTCAGATCCTCACCCAAAGCGGCGGCCTCACGCCTCCGCATCTGCTCACAGCTCTGCAGGGCATCGTGAACAGCTGCATTAACTGCAGGCAGTAATTCATCAATGTTTTCGGCACGCTGTTCACGCACGAGCACATCCGGCAGCTGTGCAAACAGGGACAGGCTCAGATCAGCCTCTATACCGAGCAGGTCCGCCAGAGCCGTCAACGATTTTTGGTATGCAGCAGCTACTTCCCTGTTTATCCGGACATCGACGAGATCTGAGAAATCACCTGTCACACTCAGGGATAAATCAACACGCCCGCGATTATGGAAGGCAGAAATCATCTTCCTGATCGGGTCCTCGAGTACTGAGTAGTCCCGGGGTACTTTTATCTTAGCGTCAAGGTAGCGATTATTGACACAGCGTACCTCGACACTGAAGTGCCTGCCCTGTTTCTCGCCTTCCCCGCGACCATAGCCGGTCATGCTTTTCAAATTCATAATATCTATCACGTGTTCCGTTAACAGTCATTCAACAGGAGCCTTTTGCAAAACGCCCTTTTCGCTCAACCTCCGCGTTATGCTAAAAAATATTATCCTCGGAATATCAATTATATGCCTGCGGTAAAATTTTTCGCATGCCTTGAT
>CBDUGK010000055.1:0-25772 GCA_965366875.1 uncultured Desulfobulbaceae bacterium
GCACTGCAGTTCTTTTTTCAGGCTGCAGCAATTGACATTATCCCTTCCTATGTCCTGAAAATGCTGCCCTACCTGCTGACCATCGGGGTGCTGGTCATTGTCACCACATCGTCAAAACGGCACAAATCAGCCGCACCTGCTGATCTTGGCATACCGTTCAGCCGCGAACAATGACAGGTACACTACTCGTACTGTTTATAAAGCGCGTGGGTACCCTCCTCCCCGCCGCCGGCTTGCGCCAGCCGCTCGTAGAGCTCCCTGGCAAGCGACAATCCTTTGGCATCAAGGCCGATGTTTTCACATGACTCGATGGCGATGTTCATATCCTTGATAAAGTGCCGGACGTAAAATCCGGGAGCAAAATCACCTTTAATCATGCGTGGCCCAAGATTTGAGAGGGTCCAGCTTCCCGCCGCTCCCGCTTCAATGCTGGCGAGCACCGTTTCAGCAGAGAGACCGGCCTTCTTCGAGTACTGAAGCGCTTCACACACTCCCATAATCGTCGAGGCAACTGCAATCTGGTTCGCCATCTTGCAATGCTGGCCGCTGCCGGCCTTGCCCTGGAAAACAATATTTTTGCCCATCAGCTCAAACAGCGGTCTGGCCGCGTCGAACGTTTCGCGGTCACCTCCGACCATGATCGAAAGCGTCCCATCCCTGGCGCCCACATCTCCGCCTGAGACAGGTGCATCAAGGGCATGGATACCGGCCCGTTGTGCTTCCTGATAGATTTCCGCCGCCAGTTGAGGGCTTGAGGTGGTCATATCGATAACCAGACTACCCGGCTTCGCACTGCCCAGAATTCCGCCAGCATCCAGGTACGCGGCCCTGACATCATCAGGCGTACCGATCATGGTAATAATCACATCCGATACGGCTGCCAGCTGACCGGGGCTCTCCTGCCATTCGGCGCCCCCTGCCAAAAGCTCATCCGCCTTGGACCTGGTCCTGTTGTAGACGTTTACCCTGTAGCCGCCTGCCATCAAATGCGCGGCCATACTTTTTCCCATGACCCCGATTCCAACAAATCCAATCACCGTTTCCCCACTCTTTATCTCTAACATAGTTCCTCCGTTGTGTGTTTCGGCAGACCGCTCCATTAACAGGCGTCAGCGCTCACTATTCTGCTGCTACTTTCCCGGTACCATACTATCATTTTTCATGACGTGCTTGTAAAGGCCGTATCCGCCCCTGGGAGAGAGACAGAAACCGTTTGCTCTCAATATACAACAGGCGACACCACCAGCAATGACCAGTTCCAGGGGTTTCATGGCTGTTTCCTGCTTCTTCCTGTTATTCACGGATTTTTTTACCATCCCAATCCAGAGACTAACCCGCATCGATACAAAAATATATTCAGAACGTCAACTATCCAGGTTTAAGTAATAATAATCATGGGCCAAAACCATGTTGCAGGCTGGCTCAATCAGCGCAGCGTGGAGAACAGAATGCTTGTGGAGCTGTCAGGAAATGATTACTGTCATAGATAACTTTGCTCAACCATGCATGGGGATCAGGTCCTTTATTACGTGATGTAACCTCCTTATATCAAATAGAATTTACTGTGTTTGAACGCAATGCGGTTGATCGATCCTGCCTTGAATTATTAAAGGGGCCGACAATGCAGATGACGATCTCAACGGTGACGAAATGAAAAAAATGTTCAAATTTTTCGGGTACCTGTTTTTTGGTTTCAGTGGCCTGATACTCCTTGCTGTTATTGTTCTCAAACTGATCAGCGATGAGCAGTATAAAGACTGGCTGATCGCAGCAGCTCAATCAGCAACCGGGCGTGAACTTGCAGTAGATGGCCCGTTCAGCCTGCAGTTCGGGACCAGGATAAACCTTGCGGCGCAGAATATACGCTTTTCCAATGCCGAATGGGGAGGCAGGGAGCAGATGGTCAGTGCTGAGCGTCTGTTTGTCGAGGTTTCCCCGCTGCCCTTATTGAAGGGAGTTCTGGATCTGACGGTAGAAATTGACGGCCCCGATATTTTGTTGGAAACGAATGATCAGGGAGCAGGAAACTGGATGTTTGCACCCTCCGGCAGTGCGCTTGCTGAACCTGAAGTCATGCCCGAATCTCCCGGGGCTGAGCAGCAGTTCATCCTGCCGCTGAAGCCATATATACGCAACCTCAGAATCAGAAATGTTCTTTTTGCCTACAACAACCCGGAGGCCGACCAGATGATCGAGGCCCGGGTCGACATGTTCAGGCTCTTCGTTAACGAGGCTGGGGAACTGCCGCTGCTTGTCAATGCAGTTTACCAGGATGCACCAGTTATTCTGGAGGGAACCCTGGGTACCATTGACGACTGGTATTCAAACAGGCAGACTCCTGTTGTTCTCCAGGGAAAACTCAATGAAGCTGATGTGCGCATAGAGGGAACAGCAGGTCCGCTGTTCCCCAAGCCGATTGCCAGCCTTGGTCTTTTCCTTGCGGCCCCGAACGTCTCGACATTTTCCCCCTTTGCAGGTATGGACCTGCCGGAACTCGCAGGGCTCGATATCGAACTGACGGCAGAGGCAGCGGATGGCAAGACGGCTGTCAAGGACATCAGCATTCGCCTCAATGATCCTTTGCTCACTGTTTCCATAAGCGGCACCATCGATGACCTGTCCACCATCGGCGGCATCAATATGCAGGCGGAGATCAGTACAGACCAGGGAACAGCTCTCAACCAGAAACTCGGCGGTCTTGCAATGGAGTCGCTGCCGGATTCACTTTTTTTTACCGCCTCACTGCAGGGCAACCGTGAAAGCCTGTCGATGAGCAGCCTCGATCTTTCCGTAAAAGACCAGGGGGTGGATATCACGTTGTCCGGGGCAATGCAGAATGTCCTGAAACTCCAGGGAGCTGAGGCAACGCTGACAGCAGCCGTAGAAAAACTTGATGTCATCGGCAGCTATATCGGAAAGAAGCTTCCCGGATTGGGCCCGCTTGACATCTCGGCCGAAATAATCTCACCTGACAACAAAATCCAGCTGAAGTCCCTGGTGCTCAATCTCAGCGACCCGGCACTGTCTGTTCAGGTTTCAGGTTCCAGCGGAGCGCTATTCTTTACCGAGCAGGACGGACTCGCGATAGAAAATATCAACATCGAAGCACGAGCCGACTCAACTCAGCTGGAGGAGGTTGCCAAAAGATTTGAGCTCAGCCTGCCGGTCGCACTTCCCGCTTCCTTGGCTCTTGAGCTGGAAGCGGCAGGAAGCCTCGAAAAACTCGGCCTCAACAGGCTGGAGCTTGCGGTTAGAGACGATGGGGTGGATATGAATCTTTCCGCCACGGCGGAAAACATCCTTGACCAGTCGGGGGTTGCCGCGACATTGACGGCAGAAGCTGACAGCACCGCCAGCCTGTCAAAGTTTGCCTCCATGGAAATTCCCGACCTTGGACCATTGACGGTAAACAGCAGGATAAGCTCGGCAGATAAAACCTATGCTCTTGAATCCCTTGATCTTGATCTTGGCGGGGAGGATGTGCAAATACGGATAAATGCAGCGATCAAGGACCTGCTGGCTCTGGCGGGGGATAGAGAAGGACGGGAGAAGCTATCAAAAGCCGGAATCGAGATGTCGTTTGATGCCGATATTGCATCAATTTCGGGGCTGACAAATGACATAACCGGCATCGAGGTTCCTGAGCTCGGCGCGCTTCACCTGTCAGGGCAGGTGAGTTCAGCAAAAGAAATGGTGCCGGCACTTGAATCGTTCAGCCTCAACCTGAACGGCAATGACCTGAGCGCCAAGGCAGAGGGGAAAATACAAGATCTGCTCGCTCTGTCAGATGCTGCTAAAAAGCCTGAAGAGATGGGCGCCGCAGGCATTGATGTTTCAATCACGGCAGCTATTGATTCAGTAGCAGATCTCGCGGCCCAGACAGTCGGCATGCAACTACCCTACCCCGGAAGCCTGGTGATTGATGCGCGGATACATTCAGTTGAGCAGGCGCTCCGGCTCGAGACATTCAGTGCCGCTCTGAAAGATGACGGCCTGGCAGCTCATGTCGAAGGGACCATAGCAGATATCGTTGCGCTCTCTGATATCAAAGCCTCGGTCAACGCAACAATCGATTCCCTGCGGACCCTCTCACCCGTCACGAAATCAGAGCTGCCGGAGACCGGGCCGTGGAACCTGGACGCCCGCATCTCAACAGCAGCATTGAATTCAAGTCCGCTGCTTCTCAACGGCAGGCTTGAGGGGGAACGAACAACAACCGTCATTGATGCGACAATTCCCGATATACAATCACCCCGGACGCTGTTGGCGAAACTGACCGTTGACGCCGATTCTCTCGCGCTACTTGATAATTTTACTGACCGGGATTTACCAGAAGATGAGCCGGTCAGGATCAGCAGCAACATTGCTGTCACCCCCGGGGAATACAGACTTGAAAAATTTTTACTGCTGTTCAGAGGAGGCCAGCTGCTCTCCGATTTGAGCTACACCACCCCCCTCGAGAAAGAAACAGGAAGAAAGAAGCTGAGCGGCCAGGTATCGCTAGAGAACTTTGATATTACGCCGTTTCTGGCTTTCGACACGCCCCCGCCTGAAGAGTCATCAAAAACGGTTGAACCAAAAGAGAAGAGCGATGAAAAAACAGGTGAGGGAAAATCGCCCGGAGGCAAGAAAATCTTCTCGAGCGAGCCCCTGGCTGTCGGGCCGCTGAAGGATTATGATGTGGATCTCAAACTGGAAGCGACAGATACCACGATTCATGAAGGTTTTGTTATCGACGGTACTATTGCGTTATCCCTTGACCGGGGACTGCTTACTATAGATCCATTTCTCCTCTCAGGAAGCGGCGGTGCTAAAGCCGACGGCAGATTCCAACTCGATGCCCGCGACAGCGAGGCAAAACTTGATCTGTTCCTTGATTTCAAAGACTTTGTTTCACCCAGATTTGGTGGAAAATTTAACCTTGATGCTGACCTTACAGGCAAAGGCGACTCGATTGCCGCGCTGATGGCAAGCCTTGACGGAACATTCATTGCCAAAATCAGCAACGCGGAACTGGAAAAAACCATGCTCAGCACCTTTGGCGCCGGCTTACTGTCCCAGTTCAACCCGCTTGACAGTGATCGAACCACACTCGAATGTGCAATTGCCCGACTCAACGTTACCGACGGCATGATGGAATTCGAGGACAAGCTCGCTGCCCAGACAACCGAGGTAACCTGGCTCGGAGGCGGGACAATCAATCTTAAAACCGAGGAAATTGACCTGGGGATGGCTCCCAAGGCCAGAGAGATAATCAGCTCCATTACAAACATTGACCTTGCCTCGTTGATCCGGGTCGGCGGCACACTGGCAGAACCATCATTTGGTATTGACCTGCGTGATGCAGGGCAGAAATATGCCGAGTACACCTCCTTTATCGCCACCGGCGGACTGTCTTTTATTGCCAAGAAGGCCTATGACAACCGGGTATCAAATATTGACCACTGTGAGCGAATTCTGGCCGACCTGAAGAAGGAAAAATAGATAGTTCTCCACCACAATCCTGTTCCCTGATTGTGGCAGCTTTTTCGGGTTGTGGCTATCGTGCAGCTGGCAGGTAAAACGACCGTCGGCGGATAGCGGCAGAGATGCCGGTCTTATGGCGCCTGTTTTGTCTCTTCTCTTTTCTCCTGCTGCTTTTCCTGGGCGGTTGAACCAAACTGTTTTTGGGGGAGCCTTAAAAAGCGACTACTTATCACCTATTATAACTACTGGTGGGCAAGGCGGTATTCGAACCCGCGGCCTTCGGCTTTCGTTCACGGTCTCGATTTCTTAAGGATGGCGGGGGTCCCTCCCCGCTCACAGCCCGCTGCAGGGTAAACCCGCGAGTTTCCGATAGGACTGGCTTTAGTGGTCCCCGATCAGCGCCAGCAGGCACGGTTGAAACTCAGTGGCAAACCAGGCAACTTGACAGGGATGACCCTACCCGGTACTATTGTTGTATTCTCATGGTATACAAAGAGATGAGATGAAGGATAGAATAATGAATTCTACCACTTACAAGGAGGTTGTCATGAAGAAATCAAAGACTATGCCCTGGATTCTCGTTGCGTTTCTGTGTTTCTCCCTCGGAATGACCGTATGCCTTGAAGGCGGCAGCAAAGCCATGGCTGCTGACTGGCCTGAGCGGCCGATCACGGCAATGGTTGGATGGTCTGCCGGAGGCACCTCCGACACAACGGTGCGCGCTCTTGCTCAGGAGATGAGCGAGTACCTGAAGGTCGAGATCAAAATAAACAATATGAGCGGAGCGAACGGTGGCATTGCCTATCAGAATACCTACGGATCGCCCAGTGACGGATACAAGTGGTTCGGCGGAGCCGAGGTTCAGGCAACCTATCCTATCACCAAGCAGGCGAAGATAGGCTGGGAAGAATTCTATCCATTTCCAGCCGGGATGGGTGCTACCACCATCTATGTTCGTTCAGACTCAGGGTACGATGATTTTCCTGCGCTCGTAGAAGCGATCAAGAAGAGCGACAAAGTGGTCAAATACGGTACCACCAGCCGCGGTGGCAACGGGTCAATTTTCGGCGGTGTGTTGGCCGAAGCCGCAGGCGTGAGTGACAAAGTGCAGGAAGTCCCTTATAACGGAGGCCGGGAAGCCGGACGGTATCTTCTCTCAGGAGACGTTGAATATATCTCTGTTTCCCTCGGCGATGTCTCCGACTGGGCCGAAGGCGGCAAGGTAAAACCGCTGGTGAATCTCTATTCAGAAGATTTTGTCTGGCGCGGTGTCACCTTTCCGAGTGTAAGCAAGTATTATCCCGATCTCGTGGTTTACATGTCGATCAACCCTTACTGGGGCATCGCCGTGAAACGAGACACCCCGGCTCCGGTTGTCGAGAAGCTTGCCGAAGCATTTGTTTATGCGGTTAAGCAGGAACGTTTCAAGGCGGCTCTCGAGGCGCGAGGCATCATTGTCGATCCCAAGATGGGAGTTGCTGCCGACCAAGCTGTGGCCATTGTCGGCGCCGGTCGTGGCTGGGCTCAGTTTGACTACGGGATTGTCGATACAAGCCCCGAGACCTTCAACATCCCCCGGGTAAAGGACTGGAGTTGGCCTCCCAACGACGCCGCTCGTAACGTTGCGCCCTGGCCGGCTTCCGTAGAAGCATTGTACAAGAGCCAACTGGCTACTAAATAGATACATCGATCAAAGCCAGCCGAGGGAGGCAGCGAAAGCGCTGTCTCCCCACCGCCAGAGGGCATTGTCCTGGTAGTTTTGCACGTTCCGGCGGACGGGGTGTTCTCTTGGGGACGTGCTGCAGCACGATTCCAGGCGGGACGGGAAGGTTACCGGTTGTAGCGATAATCAACAATATCGATACTAAAGCGGATCGGTTCAACGGCGACGCTATGTTACGCAAACGGCTCGGTGCAGTTCGGTTCTACAGAGTCAAATCCGTGCCGTAACAGTGAAGGAAAGAGGCAACTGCGCTATGCCGGATAAAGACATAAAGGGGAAGAAGGTCAGCGTAAACGGATCAGATGACGCAATGGCAGATATTGTCACGGCTGCTGGCTTCCTGCTTTTTGCGCTCCTGATGCTGATCGGAGCTACCCGGTTTACCTACCAGAAGGAAATGGGATTCGTCACCTCAGCCGGATTCACCCCCATCTTGCTGGCGATACTTGTCAGTATATTGTCGATCTTTTTAATTGTCAGGACCATCCGGAGGGAAAAACCCGGATCGATCCATTTCTCAGCCTGGGCCGCGCGGCTATGCCGGGATGAAACAGTGAGACGCTCAGCGCTTCTGATTACGATTACAGGCCTTTATATTTTTCTCGTGGGCACTGTCCATTTTCTGCCCCTCACCCTTCTTTTTCTATGCACCATCTATTTTTATCTGAAAATCGGCACGATAGGCAGGATCCTCATCTACAGTTTGGCCAATGCCTTGCTTATCGGTTACGTGATTCCCTGGATTTACCAGATGCCGCTACCGTGATGGGCCAAAATCCTGGTCCGCTACTCTCCCGAGAGGCTCGATAAATGGATTGGAACCTGTTGATTCAGGAATGGACGCTGCTTCCCGAAATGGCCGTCAGCGTGTTGACGAACCCACAAACCTTGCTCGGCCTTGTTGCCGGCGGCCTGCTCGGTATGATCGGAGGCATCCTGCCGGGGATATCGGCAGTAATGTCAATGACGCTGATGCTTGGATTTGTCATGAAGCTTCCGGTGGACGCGGGTATTGGACTGCTGGTCGGTATTTACACCGGTGCTATCTATGGAGGCAGCATCACGGCTATCCTGCTGAATATGCCGGGAACTCCCGCGGCGGCGGCAACGGTCCTCGACGGTCATGAGATGGCCCGGAAGGGCCAGGCCAGGGAAGCAGTGGGAATAGCCACCTGGTCGAGTTTTTTCGGAGAAATCGGAGGCGAAGTAGGTACCTTCATCCTCTTGCCGTTTATAGCGGTCGTCGCCCTGAAGCTCGGAGACTGGGAGATATTTCTGGTGTCGGTCATCGGGCTTACCCTGGCCGGCGCCCTCGGCGCTAAAAATCCGGTCAAGGGATGGATATCCGCTTTTGCCGGATTTCTCGTGGTTATGATAGGTACCGACCCGATCTGGGGCGTCTTCAGATACGGTTACAACCCTAATCTGATGCGCGGCATCATGTTTCTTCCGGTGCTCATCGGCTTGTTCGGCATTGCCGAGGTTTTCTGGGTCTTGCGCGATAAAGTTCCCTATCAGCTGACTGAGAAACCGGGCAGGATGATTGCGAAATTGAGTCATTTCAAGGGTAAAATAGGTACCGTGATCAGATCGATCATGATCGGGATCGGGGTTGGTATTGTTCCGGGCGTCGGGGAGTCGGTCGCCCCCTGGCTGGCTTACGATTCGGCCCAGAGGAAATCGAAGGATGGACATAAGTTCGGTACCGGTTGCCCGGAGGGTATCATCGCCCCGGAAGTAGCCAACAACGCCACGTCCGGAGGAGCGTTGATCCCCATGCTCGTCCTCGGCATCCCGGGGAGCGGTCCGACAGCGGTGATGCTGGCGGCGCTTTTCATGTACGGCATTCGACCCGGCCCGATGCTGATTATCGAATTTCCCGGTTTTATTGCCAAAATTATCGTTCTGTTCTGGGTCTCGGCAGTCGTGTTCCGCCTGCTCTCCTGGCTTTTTTCATCTTATTTCATACGTTTGCTTTCGGTGCGCCGCGAGGTCATCCTTCCGGTTGCCGTGGGACTTGGTGTAATAGGGGCCTGGGGCGTCGGTTTCAATTCTTTCGATGTGACTATCATGTTCATATTCGGTGTACTCGGGTTCATCATGCGGTTGCGCAGTTATCCGCTTGCTCCAATGGTACTGGGGGTCATGGTCGGAACCGTTGCTGATCAATCGCTGCGGCGGGCCCTTATCACCTACTCGGGCGATCTTACCGGGATGTTGCTGCGCCCGTTCGGGCTCTTCCTGCTCATAGGGCTCATATTGATCATTTACAGCCAGATGAAGTTAAGGAAAAAAATTGCCATCGAAGACGAATAGAGATGCGGCGTACTTTTCCCCTTAGTCGTACCTGTTTTAGACATGCACGACGCACTGTGTCGACTTTGTGTAAGACCAGAAGAAGCGAGATTGGCAGGGGGTAGATCGTGAATAAGAGCAAAGAAGAGATTCTGGCTGATTTACGTGAGAGGATTCTGGCCGAGGAATACCCGCAAGGGACATACCTCGTCGAACGGGAACTCTGTGAGCACTATCAAATCAGTCGGACCCCGATTCGCGAGATTCTCTGGAAGCTCACCTTGGACGGGATAGTCGAGCAGCGACCGTCCCACGGATTTTATATCCGTACGCTGGGATGGGAACAGATCGTTGATATCTTCCAGGCTCGCGAGGCGATTGAAGGTATGGCCGCTAACCTGGCCAGCCAGCGTTTGAATCCGGCAACCATCGAAAAACTAGTACAGATCAGAGACAATCTGCTCCAGCTCGATGACGACACCATTGCCGAGAAGGGGCCGAAATGGGGCGAGAAGCTGCACAGCTGCTTGGTTGAGTGCGCTGCTAACGCGGTGCTGGGCGAAATCTATCTTAAAATCAGTTATATGTCTAGAATGACGAGAAATGTCTCACGAAGAAGTACGGCGATCGAGCGGGAATCGAAGGACTACCACCTCGCTTTGATCGATGCCGTGCTGACGAATGATGCCGGGAAAAGCGAGCAGACCATGCGGGAACATCTCCAGAACACCTGCAGGGATATAATCAGCACATTCTATTTTCATGCATTCCCTGCAGAAAATGTTGCAGGAAAAGATTCGTAGCGAATGGTTGTTCCCGTTTTCCCCAGTTGCCAGGGTAACTTTGCAATAAATTAAATATCAGATACTTATGTAATCGGGCCGGGTTGAACAAAACGAGATCATTATGCAGGTTGAGGCGGTCGACACCGAGGCAAGCCCCCTCCTTGTTACAAGGCGACATGTTGGCGCTCCGGGCTAACTGACCAAGGTAGAGATATCAATCATACCAGGCTATTTCACGCAAAAGGGTCAGCCTAACTTCTTCGTTAACCGCTCGCGCCATGAGCAGGTGGATTTCGTCCCTCACTTCGGCTACCTCGGATAACAGGACACTGCCCACGGCTCGGACAATAAGATCCGCCGCATAGTCGTCGGCAGGATTCTCCGTGATTTCGGAAAGGGCGTCACCGTCGCGGCTATCTGACAAGATGCAGCAGGAGCAAGAGCGTTTTATGGCGCCTGTTTTGTCTCTTCTCTTTTCTCCTGCTGCTTTTCCGAGCCGGCTGAGCCAAATACCGTCAGTACTCCCGCCTCGCCGGTAACCAGACCGGGGCCCGGCTTTAGCTCATGATCGGGTACGTACGTATAGGGTTCACCGCCGCATCCTGCCAGCATCAGGCCGGCAATCAACGTGCCGGCCTGTATGAGTGCAAGGATCACTTTCATTAAAATTTCACCCGCACACCGCTCCAGACGGTGTGTATGTCATCAACATCCAGGCTCCGGCTGTCAAGAGAGTGGCCGCGGTAGGCGATATAGAGCTCGGTTCCCCAATCCATCATGTTGTGCACCGCGGCAACTGCCCATGTCTTTCCTGTTTCATCATCCATGCGAAGATTTGCCGTCTCACCATAGTCGATGGAAAAAGAGGTGATTCCGCTCTCCACAAGTCTTGTCTGGTAACCAAGTTTCGTCCACCAGTTGGTTGCGTTGTCGCGGGTGTCGTCTTCAAACTCCAGATAACCGGACGAGAATGTCGCATTGAATCCAGTGGGAAACAAGACAGAGATCGAACCGGAAAACAAACTGTCAGCATTCGCTATGACATCACCTGGATTGGCCGCAGCAATGGCAGCCGCGACTTTGGTCCCACCGAATTGACGATTATAGAGAAGAGCACCGTCAACTGCATCCCCTGAGCTTGCCGAACCTGCAAGTGAGAATCCGCTGAAGGAGGGCGTATCGTAACGGATTCTGTCCTGCCTGCTCAAGCCGTCAAAATCACTGAACACCTGACCGATCCGGGTATCGGTAAGCGTGCTGCTGCCCCCGTCATACCACAGGGAGCCGCCGGCCATGTCGGAAATGCCGGCATAACTGGCAACCGTTGTGCCGGAAAGATCAACCTCGGCACTGTTGTTTGAAGCGGTATCACCCTTACCCAGAGAGATTTTACCAAAGACATCATGTGCCAGATTAACTTCAGCCCAGCGAAGCGTAAATCCCGATCCCGCGTTGGTGTTGAGATTGTTTACCGCAGAGGATGAGTTGGAGTAAATACCATACTCGATCCGTCCTCCTATTTTCCAGCCGGTGTTCGTGTCAACGAGCGCATTCAGGCCCAGCCTGGTCTGCGAATTGGAGTTATCGACCGAATACCACTTGTTCGTATCACCGTTATCGACAAAGAGGACGGCACGGTTAACGTGTCCGTACAAGCTCAGATTTACATTTGGGTTGCTGGATATCACCATTTTGTCGTTATCAACAACGTCAGCTTTATCAGCCTTGGTGCTGATTGCCTCGCTGTTGCCGGCAAGCTGCTCTTTTAAGGCTGCGATTTCAGCCGCCTGCCTGTCGAGTTGAGCCTGCTGTTGTTCTATCATGCGTTTGAGCTCCTGCAGCATGCCGTCGCTGCTGCCCATGCCGCCGCCGCTTGCCTGAACCTGTGCGGCGAGGAATACAACAAATGCCGCACCCGCTGCCATCCGAACATATTTTTTAACTTTCATGTGTTCCTCCACGTGGTCGTAATTTCACTGGTCAGCAGATAACGAACGAAACAAATATAGGCTGACTCCATAAAACCTGTATCCAGGGTCCGCTGGTGAAAAACGGAGCCGGTAATGCACTGCTTTTTCAATTAATAATCACGAAATTCTTCCCTGTCGAATGGTGCAAAAAACATGATATTTGTTAATAGTAAAAACTACTACTACTCTGCTATTTTACTATTGTTGATTCTCGCTGAATTGTAATTACTGTTTCTCCACACAACAACGAGAACCATCAGGTGTTGTGTGAAGAACCCAACAAGATGAATACAAACGGTACGTGATGAACGTCAAACACAATCCGAAATAAAAAACATATTGCCTTGAGGAGAATGTCATGAGAGGAGAAATCATATCACGGGAATACCAGAGAATAGAGTGGGTAAGAGGCGAGGATGGAAAAGAATATGCCTGCTACAGTGACGATGGTAACAAGGAGGGGAAGAATTCTGCCGAGCAGCGCTCAGATTGTCTTGATTTAAGTCAGGTACTTGGGGACAGCTGGTAAGCTATCTTCAGATATACGACTTCTACCAAACCCCGGTTGACTGGAGCAACCGGGGTTTGGTTTGTCTGCATTCCCCTGAACCCCAAGCAGAAACTACAAACGGTGTTACGGTTCACGCAGCCCATCCTGCTGCAGTTCAGAGATTGTCGACAAGAAACCGCAGGTATGTATGATCGGTGCCGCAGCACCCTCCCAAGATCTTCACCCCGTGATCCCTGTGCAGTTTCAGCATGTTTTCCCCCCAGTCCGGCAGCGGATCCTGCTGCAGCTGGTCTGCCCCGTCAAGCTGGTCGTGGTCCCTGGAAGAGGCGTTTGCCTGTATGCCGACAAGACGATGAAGCAGTGCGGGCGACAGCTCCTCCATGGCCAGAAATGTCGGGTAAACACAATTCACCATGTATCCCGCAGGAGGAGAAACGCTCGCCTGATCCACCCGGTCGATCGCCTCGGCCAGCGGGGTGCCGTCAAGAACCCTTCCGAACCGATTGATAACAAAGCTGATGATATAGGGTTTCCCGGAAACAGCCAGCCTGTCTGACATGCCGAGCGACTCGGCAACAGAAGGGATGGTCTGGGCAATAATCACTTCAGCATCCGCCCCGGCCAGTTCATCGATCTGCCAGCCATGAAATTCGGCAGACTGGCTCCTGCTCAAACCAAGATCAGCTGAGTAACAATCATTTTTCGGGGCTATCAGGGCGCCTGCAATAATCGCTGAATCGCCTGCCTTGTGTTGCCTTTTAAACAGCTTCATGAACGCAACCGCGTCCCGGTTAATGGATTGCGGCACGCCGGCCATCTCAATGCGTTCACGGTCGACCCGCCAGGTGGGAGCGCACAGCAGAATGGGCAGCTTCGCGTCTTCTGCTACGCGACGATAGCTCAGATAGATCTCTTCGAGCCGTTCCCGGCCGACCGCATCATAGATCAGCACCGTATTGAAAAGAACCGGATCGAGCTCGATATCAGGCATGCGCCGCAACCGTTCAGAGACAGCACACTCCGTCAGCATCAGGCTGCTGTCTTCAAGGAGCTTTACAAAAGTCATGATGTATCGTTAGGCGTTTAAAGCAGGTTAAAAAACATGTTTTTATTGGTATAACTTTGTTTACCATATATAACGGTACTCAACTCATCTGGCCCCTTATTTTTTGTATCATTCTTTGGAAACAGAATTATGCCTCATGTGTTCACCTACGGCTCACTCATGTATGAGCAGATATGGAATTTGGTCGTTGAAGGAGTATATCAGAAATCAACGGCAACCATCTCCGGATACATCCGCAGGACTGTCATGGGCGAGGACTATCCGGCTCTGCTCAGTCAAACCGGCGCAGCGGCAACAGATGGCATCCTCTATTTCAATGTCACCGGAGCTGACCTCTGCCGGCTCGATGAATTCGAGGGACGCTATTATGCAAGGAAACTGGAGCCGGTGGTGGTTGAAAACGGCTCAACTTTCTCGGCTGAGGTGTATGTCTTTAAAGATCGCTATCTCCATCTTGTTTCACCAAATGAATGGGACCCGGCTCATTTCGAGGCTGTCGGGATGAGCCGGTTCATCCAGAATTATACCGGGTTTCAGCGCTCACACTGAACTTCCCTCGGCACGTTGAGCCATCCCGTACAGCGATCAATCTCGGCTATTGGGGTATCAGCATCTCCTTTCCATGGCTCGCTGCAGAGCAATAAGCGGTATAAACGGTCAGAATGGTGTCGGCGGCAAGCAGGCTATTTGACTGCGGGCCGGCTCCGCTGACGGCGCATTGATAAAAATCCTGCGCCTCACTCTGGTAACCGGTATACCAGTCTTCATCCGGGGAGATATTGGACCAGCCTTCCTTTGTTTCAATCTTTTCAACCACATAGATATCCTGAAACTGGGAGCCCCGGGGATTAAAGGATTTCATCGAATCGTTGGGGTTGATATTGACGATAGTCCGGTGGTTATTGGCCGTTATTTCTATCCAGTTGTGGACCCCACCGAGCACAAGTTCCGAGGCGAAAATATCTGCAAACATTCCATCCTCAAAGACAATGTGCATTGAGCCAAAATCTTCTATATCGGTATAGCCTGTTTTTATGAACCCCTGGTCCTTGTACTGAGCCGACCTGGTGACCGAATGAACGCGGGCAGATACCGTCTTCGGGCGAATCGGTTTTCCCTGCGAGACCATACCTTCAACCTGCTTGAGGTAGAGCACTGCTCCAAGAGGATGTACGGCCTTGCCCATTATTGAGCCGCCACCGGAATGAGACCATATCCCATAAAATGGCGAGTGGGACCCGGAATGGGATTCCTCTCCATGCATCCAGATAATCTGGGCTCCAGTCTTCTCGATTATTTCTTTTTCCTTCTGAATTCCAGGCGCATACACCCAGTTTTCCGCATAGCATATCCGGCCACGGCTATTGCTCTCCGCTTTCAGCAGGTTTTCTACGCTCTGCCTGGCCTGCTCAAGACCAATCCGCCGGTCAAAATGATCCCCTGAAAACTGCACATCGCCGGCACCGAAATAACCGGTAAAGGGTTTTTCGATGATCACATATTTATTCTGTTCAAGGGTTTTTATGCCGATCTCTTCATGGGTTGATGGAGGAGTGCAGACATGAACGACATCGCTATCTGCGATCAAGGACGAGAGATCCGGGAACACTTTGAGGTCGTGTTCCCCGGCAAATTTTTCAGCGTTTCTCCTGGTAGGTGAATACACCCCGACGATCTCGACCTGAACGTTGTAAACCTTGCGCAGCGCCTCGAGATGAAAACGGGCTGCAAAACCAGAACCTACGATTCCTGCGCGCACGGCTTTTGTCGAATTACTCATGTTACCCCCTCTTGAACAATATGTTGTTTATATTGATTCGCGCCAGTTCCATGGTTGCCCGGAACCATTTCGTTTTGCTCACCAAAGTCAAAACAATAAATAATATCAGGACAATACAGATCGGCCTCGAGATAAACTGAAGAATATCGCCCTCAGATATGACCAGTGCCCGCCTGAGATTGGTGTCCAGCATATTCCCGAGGATTAAACCGAGGATCATCGGCGCGACCGGATATTCCATCTCGAGCATGATGAATCCCAGTATGCCAAAAAACACCATTACCCGCACATCGAAAATCCTGCTTTGAATTGCAAACGAGCCCACCACGCAAAGCGTGAAAATAAGCGGCATCAGCTTTGTCCTTGGCACCTGGAGCACCTTTACAACGTATCTCACCATCGACAACCCCAGGATAAACATGGCACAGGTCGCCAGGAAAACCATGGCCACGACCTTGTAAACAAATTCGGGTGACTCTATCATGATCATAGGACCGGGACGCACGCCGTGAATGAACATCGCCGCAAGAAGCACCGCCGCCGGCGCTGATCCTGGAATCCCCAGGGACAACACCGGTATCACCGCTCCAGCGACAGCAGCGTTATTTCCGGTCTCAGAGGCGATGAGGCCTTCGATATTCCCTGTGCCAAAGGTCTCCGGCTCCCTGCTGCCCCGTTTGGCAAAATCATAGCTTACCCAGGCGGCGATGTCTTCTCCAACTCCGGGGATTGCCCCGATCAGCGTGCCGACCAGGCCAGAACGTACAATTGTTTTCCGATACCTGAAAATCTCCCTGAAACGGGGGATCACACGTTCAATGCTCGCTTTAACCACATTGACCTGCCTGTATTTCATCATCGACAG
Organism: uncultured Desulfobulbaceae bacterium; assembly: GCA_965366875.1. Taxonomy (GTDB): domain Bacteria; phylum Desulfobacterota; class Desulfobulbia; order Desulfobulbales; family Desulfocapsaceae; genus MADRE3. The sequence continues at coordinate 16,462 of CBDUGK010000055.1, forward strand.
GATTTCGGCAAAGCCGAAAGCTCCAACCATTGCCGGAATAAGGTTGATACCCCCCGAGAGGTTGGTGTTGCCAAAGGAAAAGCGCACAAAGCCATGGATCCCTTCCATACCGATGAGGGCGATAAAGAGACCAAGAAAACCGGAGATCCAGCCCTTGACAGGGTCTTTCGGTGCCGTCAGGTTGCCGGAAATGACAACGCCGAATACCGCCAGCCAGAAGAACTCAAAGGATTGAAAATTGAGGGCGAAATTACCGAGAAGCGGCGTACAGAAGGCCAGCAGCACCATGCCGATGATCGAGCCGAGAAAACTCCCGGTGGTACTTATGCCGATCGCCCTGCCGGCCTCCCCCTTTATTGCCAGGGGATGGCCGTCCATAGCCGTCGCAGCGTTGGCCGGCGTTCCGGGAATGTTTAACAGGATCGCGCTGCGTCCCCCGCCATAAATAGCTCCGATATACATACAGACAAGGATAAGAATGGCATTGTCCGGAGGCATACTGAAGGTCAGTGTGGTCATCAGGGCAACGCCCATCGTTGCCGTGAGTCCCGGAAGCATGCCCACGATGATGCCGAGCTGTGTGCTCCAGAGGATGTCGAAAATCGTCCGGACCGTCAGAAAACCGAGTAAGCCGTCAAAAAAATAATTCAACCCGTCCAGCATGCCGGCCTCACGGTAGATCGACGAGAAAAAGCTTCTGAAAGACCAGGGTTATCAGCCCAGAGGCGATCACGGCCTGGATGATGGCAAAAAGAACCATCCTCTTTTGAGCCCAAATCCCAACCCCCGCCTTGAATTCAAAAAGACAGATGAAGGTACAGATATAGAGTGCCGTAATAATTGAGTAATCAAACCTTCCGAGAAAGCCGATCGCATAGACCAGGGAGATAAAGAGGGTGAGCACTACCCTCGTTGCAGCTCCCTGAAGGTGAGCATTATCGTTTGGATTGCTCTGCTTGTGAAAAATCCTGTAACCGCCGCGCCTGATTGAGCGAACAAAAAGAATAAGCGACAGCAGCAGCAGGGCGATGCCGACCATCCCCGGAACCACCCCGGGAGCAGAGAAAGGATCAATATTGCGCCTCTCGAGCCGCGGCATTGTGTACGACATCACGATGACTGAAACGCTGAAGGCAATCAGGACAATGGAGGTAATGAAATCTTTTTTGACCATCTTTTGATCGTTCATTTCTGCGTCTGCATTACAGTGGTCACCGGAGGTGCCCGACAATACTCATATTATCGGGAACTTCCGGTGACGGGACGTTTTACGGGCGGGGAATCCCGATTGTTGACGGGTCGACGGTGGCGTCGCCACTGTCGAATTTCATCCAGGCATCAAGCTGAACCATCGGAAACGATTTTTTCATGGCGGCATCGCCGCTGGCAGGATCGAAGATCATGGCATTCTGGGAGGCAAATGTTTTCAGCCCCTGATCATTTTTGAGTTCATCGTTCCAGATTGCGTTCAGTGTATCAACAACCTCCCCGGGAACTCCCTTGGGAACAAAGATGCCAAAATAGATTGGCGCGGTGACAAAATCCGGAATCCATTGTCTTACCGATGGAATCTCCTGGTCATATCCCTCTATGAGCAGAGGGGCATCAGCCAGAACGGCAAGAGCCCTGAGCTTGCCTGCCTTGAGCATGTCGACCTCCTCTTTCGACAGCTGCGGGACGACATCACATTCACCGGCAACCGTTGCTATCACTGCGGAATTACCGCCGTCGTAGGAGACATGTTTGTAATCGATACCAGTATAGGATTTGATCATTTCGATAGCGGTGTGGCCCGCAGAGTTGACCCCTGCCGTCGCCACCTTGATTTTGCCGGGATTTGCCTTGAACCCTTCGAGAAGTTCCCCGAAATCCTTGTACGGGGAATCGACATTGACGGCTACGACATTGGGGATAGCAAAATTGAGAAAAAGATGCCAGTCATCAAGCGTGGTGTCCAGCAGGCCCTGTACCTTATAGACACCAAGATCTTTAACGGCGCCTGCCGTCCAGTAAATCCCATCCTTCGGTTTATCAATAACATTTTTCGTCCCGACAGAGCCGGAAGCACCCGGCTGATTGACAACCACGATTTTCTGACCGAGATGTTTCTCGAGCACCATTGCCGTCTGCCTGGAAACACCGTCTGTTGCACCGCCCGCGCCCCAGGGGACGACAAGATTGACCGGCTTTTCAGGTTTCCACATATTTTCTGCGGAAAGATCAGATACCCACAAGCCGCTGGTCATCAAACCGGAACAAACACCCGCTATGGTAAGAACTCTACTCAGGCCTCTCATAACAATCTCCTTAGATGAAATTAATGTGATCCTCTTGTGCTGAAAGTAATTCCAGCTCCCTCTGCCAGTGCAATCAGCCGCTTACCGTAATCAATAAAGGTATTCCAACGCTCCTCGAAACCGGCCTCCACCGTCGGGTCATGGAAGACAACCGCGACATGCGGTTCAATGGAAATTGGTATAGCCATCTCGTGCTCACGTAAAAGGCCAAGAATTTCGCTCACCCTGCCTTCTCCTTCTCCTGGGAATGTGTACTCGGTTTTCCCGTTTACCCGACGTGCATCCTTTATGTGAAGATAGGCGACATGCTCGCGCACCTCCCGGAAGAACTTCAGCGAATCCTGATATCGATACGGTTGACCGCCGGAGATCTCCTTCATCGAGACAGGATTGCCGGTATCGAAAACCAGTTTAAGGGCCGGTGAATCAACCTGCTCGAGCAACCGAAGCGAGTGGTTGCTGCTCTGCCCACCCCAGGTCTCACAATTTTCGTGGAGGCAGACGATGCCGTTGTCTTCTGCCAGTTGAACGATTTTTTTTATATTGCTGATAATGATTGATTCGAGAGCGTTCCCCAGTTCAACAGGTGTGTCAACCTTATAGCTCATAATCCTGATAAAGCGAACACCTGCCCTGTTCATATGGCGGACAGCGTTTTTCATCTCCGCCATATCCAGCTCGAAAGAATCCCGGGCGCTTCGACTCCAGTTGGCGATGGTGCTGCCAAAACAGGCGATCTCTATATCGTTTTCGACAAGTTGCTGATGGACATGATCAAACTCTTTTTCACTCAGGCTGCTGACGTTCCGGCCATTGACAGAGCGCAAATCAATGTAGTTCCAGCCAAGCGTTTTGAGAGCTCTGATCTGAACCGCCGGGTCATCAGAAACCTCATCGGGAAAACCTGAAATTATGGCTGGCATTTTCATAGGCGGCGAGAGGTTGCAGCAGTTTGAGCACTGTTATCGGATATCAACATATTCTAGGCATTGGAAACGAACCTGTCCAGAGCCGAAACATACCTCCAGTCCAACAATTTCACAACGCTTCCAGCGGTAAAACTGCTGCGGTGCCGTCTAGTAGTCAATGGCCCATGTGTCGTGTTTGTTTTCAAGCAGTACCTTGTGCAGTTTATAGTCACTGCCATTCTCTCCCGGCATTCTCAGGTTGCCGACGTGCAGCCTCAAAAAGCCAGGGTATTTTACCGCCAGATCATGGTCGGGACCCTGGAACCTCAGCCAGAAATGATCATTGATCACATCCAGCGCAACCTGCCCTTTGCAGACTGGTCCGCGGCTAAAGGTCATGATAATAGAATGGGAATCGTCCAGCAGCCACTGATAACACGATTTCGGAGGAATCTGTTCAAAGGTCTTGAATGGATTCGCGCTCGCGGCTTTCTCGTAGCCGGGAACATGGGGAGGAATGTGCCAGTCAGGGTCTTGTGAACGATGGTTGAGTAGATCTTATGATACCGACAATAGAACGGGCCGTGAGCACCCTGGCCCAGCCAGCCGGCTACAGTATTAAACTCCTTCTTTTTCAACGGTGGAAAAACAAAGAGCATGCCCCGGATGTATCTGCCCAAAAACAGTTGAACCTGGAAGATTCTCTGTGATCACCCCATAATTGGCACATGAATGTTTTTCAGCAGTTCACAATGATCAATCCCCTGAGGCACCAAAAAGCAATACATCCATACTATTGATCTATAGCACGGTATTCATTCTTTTTGTTCGGCGCTGAGAATGTCGAGACAGACTCCCCATGACCAGCAGCAAAAAGAGGGCAAGCGAGGAAATTTTCACCATAATCCCTGTTTCGATCATGAAATAGGCAAATCCTACCAGCGGGTAAAGGCTGAGCCTGACGATATGTCGCAGAATCTCGTGCTCTGCTATGTATTCAGCAATCGGAGGAGAATATTGATAGTAGTTTTCAACGAATGTTGTTCCTAATGTATTAGTCAGGAGGTACTGGTCTCGAAACTGTTTCAGCAGCGTGACCTGTGGTTCGAGTGGTGTCCCGAATGTTGCTGTTGCTATAAAACAGCCACCTCCGCCACCCCCGCCGCTGCAGGGCACTACGCCTGCGAAAAGCTCTGCGATAAGCGTTGCGCCTTGGGTGTTTGGATGCAACCCATCTATAGTCAGGGATTGCCATTGAGCCGCGACGTTCTGGTATTGATCAACCAGTTGCACCCCTCTTTCTGCGGCAAGGGCCCTTATCTGTGGATTATAGCTGAACGTAACAATACTGGATGTTCCTGGGCTTATCGTGTTTGGGGTAACCGTGGAGAGGATCGGAGTTGCGCCTTTCAGGCGTGCTTTGGTTATCATTACACCCAGGTTGAACTTAACCGTTGAGGCAGAGATTCCCGCGATCGCGTCGTTTGCTCCTTCCATTATGATGATATGAGTTGGATTTGCTGCGTTAAGCACCGAATCGATCCTGTTAACACCACTACTGGTCCTCTCACCCCTTAACCCTGCATTTATAACAGTTGCACAACCATCCAGCTGAGCCTGCAGCAGGGCGGGATAAGCAACCGCTCCTGTCACACCGCGTGTAATTGAATCACCAAAGGCTGCAACGACCGTGTCCCCGCTGGCTGCCGTTGTAGAGGTTGTTGAAGAAACAGCAGTATCAGAGTCCGCTTCAGCAGTATCAGAATCGGCTGCAGTGGTCTCAGATTCGGCTGCGGTGGTAGCAGACTCCAATATATCGACGGGCGCTGACTGGATGATTGAAGCGCCAGGAAATAAAAACAAAAAAAATAGTACCGCAAAAACTGAGTTTAAAGATTGTTGTTTCTTCACAGGGAAACCCTCTTTAGTCCTGATGTAGTTATTAATCTTCACGATCTGTTCTCTTGCGTTTTTTATTCAGTAATCCTGAGAAAAGCCTGTTGGGTATCGGTTATGAATTCGGGAAGGGCAATATCAAGCTGTTCTTCCTGGGTCTCTTCTCTGGATACTAGCACTGGTTCACTCCATTCTTTTCCATCCCAGGTGGACTGGAATGTTACATAGGACGTATCAGCATAACTGTCCCAGGTGACCGTGGGGAACCCTTTACTATCGGTGTCGAGAGAGGGAAGGATGTCCGGAACTTCATTTGCAGAATGCAGTCTTTTCCCGGCAGCCCACTCCCCGTCTATAAACCGGGAATAATAGATATCGTCGAGATCGTTATTATTTCCAGACCAGACAAGCCATGGGGTGTCAGCATCGTCAACAATGATGTTTGGCTTGGTGTTGCTCGATAAATCTGATGGAAATTTCGCCGCTTCTTTCCACGTTCCATCCTCATAGACACTATACCTGATCTCCACTTCACCATCTTCGACAGCAGACCAGACAGCCCATTTCCGGCCCTTTGAATCCACATCAATTGATGGGATGAGATTGTCGGCATTGTCATCAGTAATCATTACCGGCTCACTCCAGGCTCCTGATTGATAGGAGCTTGTGAAAATTTCATGCCGCAAACCATCTGATTCCGCCCAGATAAGTTCCATCTTCCTATCAATGCCTTCAGGAGCGGCGTCTTCAGCAAAGCCTGCAACGGTTGTACAGCATATAGCGAGGGTCAGTAAAATACTCATCCCGATAATCTGATTACCATTCCATCTCATATCATTACTCCTTTTCAATTCAAAAAAAACAATAGTCCAAAATAACGAAGGTTACCAGCGGGGATGGCTGCATCACCTCCCTTTAGGCAAAAAACGACCCCGTCGACCGAAAGGTGATGGGATCGTTCAGTTCACTGTTGCCATTTTTTTACGTAAGGCACTGAAATAATGCCACTCGTTAAAATAAAACACAAGCGAGAACAAAAAAAACGTCCGGAGAAAAAGATCCTGCCACATTAAAACCTCCGTTTAGTCCGGCCACAGTTCTTCGATGTTTGCAACCCATCCTGCACCTGGAAGAAAATTTGCAGCTATTCGCTGAGTGACCCTGTCAACAATTGCAACTGACCTCTGTACACCCCAATAGACGGTTCCCGGAATTGCCCGGACGTGAGGTGAATCGCATGTTGCCAAACCAATGGAAGGTCATTATTCTTTTTCTAACAAATCAAGGGGTCAAACAAAGATGCTGGACAGATTGCTGTGTCGACCAGGAAAAGGTACGTTTGAAAGCAGACTGACAGCTGCATTCAGCAGCTATAGCGCAGGGATGATCTGCATTGCCTATCTCTTGATTCTGGTCGATTATTCCTTGGAATACGGGTTTATTTTTGATCCGGAAGGCGTCATTCGTCACCTGAATACCTTTTCAGGTTTGTTTAATTCGCTCTGGTTCATCATTCTTGTGACTCTTTTTTCGATAACTTCGGTTATACCGGGCCTTGCGGCGCTTTTCCTGGGACTTGTTGAACTGAAAACCAGACACGGGAAAAAAACAACATTCCTGGGCCTTTTCGGTTTTATTGTCGGCATGTTCAACTTCTATATGATTTTTAAAATCATCACACCTTCTTAAAACAACTTGTCGCCAGGAGAGATGAGTATACTGTCCCCGGAATAGAAGACGAGGGTTTGGGCTTTCTTTTTCTGCGGCTTATCCGGCTTTTTCGATTCGTATGGCGCAGACTTTCGCCTCCATGATCTTGCAGACCGGATCAAGGGCATCGTTGGTAAGGATATTTGCGGCGGCCTCGGTATAGTGAAACGGTATGAACACGACTCCGGGTGGAACGATTTCAGTGATTCGGGCCTTGATGTCTATGGTTCCCCTCCTGGAGCTCACGCATAGCAAATCCCCCTCCGCCACCTGCAGGACTCCGGCATCTGCCGGGTTCAGCTCGATAAACGCTTCGGGAGCAGCGGCATTAAGGCCAACCGACCTTCTAGTCATGGTACCGGTGTGATAGTGGAAAAGCTCCCGCCCGGTGGTCAGTATATATGGGTATTCCCCGTCAGGCAATTCCTGGGAGCTTACGTATGGGACCACCGAGAACAACGCTTTTCCACCAGGCCTGGAAAGCCCGTTCTTATAAAGGTACGGAGTTCCGGGGTGATCTTTGTCAGGGCAGGGCCACTGGAGCGTCTCTTTTTCCAGCCGCTCGTGGCTCATACCAGCCATCCCCGACCAGAGGGAGGCAATTTCATCAAACACCTCTCCAGGGCTGATGAACCGTAACGCCTCTCCTTTCAAGCGCTGGTAAAGCTCACGGATGATGTCGAGGTCGGATCGTGCTTCACCCGGAGGTAGAATTGCCGGCCGAACCATCTGCACCCGCCTCTCGGAGCAGGTAAAGGTACCGAGTTTTTCAGCAAAGGATGCACTCGGCAGGACCACATCGGCCAGCCGTGTTGTTTCCGTTTCAAAAATATCCTGAACAACAAGGAATTCAAGGTTCTTGAAAGCGCTGATGGTATGTGACGAGTTGGGGTCCGAGAGGGCAGGATTTTCACCGAAGACATAGAGCCCCCGCATTTTGCCCTCGTTCATGGCCGGGGTCATCTCGGAAGCCGGCAACCCTGGTTTTTCTGAAAGGGCCACCCCCCAGGCTTTTTCAAATTTTTCCCGTGCTGACACATCGGTTACATTCTGATATCCCGGGTAGACATTCGGCAGGCACCCCATGTCACAGCACCCCAGGACATTATTCTGCCCCCGCAGCGGGTTCACTCCAGAGCTTGGTTTGCCAATATTCCCGGTCAGCATGGCGAGGTTTCCGACGGCATACACGTTGTTGGTTCCCATGGTGTGCTGGGTAATTCCCATGGCATAGTAAATACCAGCACTGTCGGCAGAAGCATAGATCTCTGCGGCCCGTTCGATGTCCCGAGCAGGAACACCGGTTATCTGCTCGGCAAACTCGGGTGTGAAGTCCGCAAGCGAACCACTGAACTCCTCGAAGTTCTCCGAGAACGCTTCGATAAACTTCCTGTCCTCCAGGCCCTCCCGCAGTATCGTATGCATGATAGCGTTGAGCAGCACGGAATCTGTACCTGGTTTGTGCCTGAGCCAGAGGGTTGCAAACTTCGTCAGCGGTATCTGCCGGGGGTCGGCGACGATAAGTTTAGCCCCCTTCCTGACGGCTGCTTTCATTCTCAGGGCAATAATCGGATGATTTTCAGTCGTATTGGAGCCGATGACAAAAAGGGCCCCGGCATCCTCTATCTCGGCAACGGAGTTGCACATTGCGCCGGATCCAAATTTTGTGGCCAGACCGGCCACGGTCGCGCTGTGTCAGTACCTGGCGCAGTGATCGATATTATTGGTGCCGATGGCGGCCCTCATCAGCTTCTGGAACATGAAATTCTCTTCGTTGGTGCACCTGGCCGAGGCGAGACCGCCGATGGCGTCAGGGCCGTGCTCCTCGCTGATTTTACGAAAATTTGCGGCAACCAGTTCCAGGGCCTCATCCCAGCCGGCCGGCTCGAGGATGCCGCCTTTCTCGCGTCGAATCAGAGGGGTCGTGAGACGATCAGCACTGTTTGCAAATTCATAACCAAAGCGTCCCTTGGCGCAGAGCCAGCCCTTGTTATGATTGTCACTGCGAGACGATATACGGGTAATTTCGTTGCCCAGCGAATGGATGGTCATATTGCAGCCGCAGCCGCAGTAGCCGCAGGTCGTCTCCGTCAGCTTGATCCCTTCGTGACGCGGATGTCCTTGCCACATCTTCGCGGACAAAGCACCGGTAGGACAGACCGAAACACACTGGCCGCAGAACTCACAGTCAAGATCATGCTCGAAAGCAGAACAGATCTTGCTGTCAAAGCCGCGATTGGCATAGCCAATGGCTCCAACTCCCTGAATTTCATCACAGACCCTGACACAGAGTCCGCAGAGCACACATTTATTCTGTTCACGCAGGATAAACGGGTTTTCATCAATAACATTGTGATCCCTCTGCGCCCCGTTAAACCTGTTTTCCCGCAGCTGGTATTTATAGGCCAGCTCCTGAAGCGTGCAGTCTCCTGCCCGGATACAGATCATGCAGTCGTTGGGATGATCCGAGAGCAGCAGTTCCACCGTGGTCTTTCTCAAT
>CBDUGK010000056.1:0-25678 GCA_965366875.1 uncultured Desulfobulbaceae bacterium
AGATCTGTCGGGAAATGCACCAGTCGCGAATATTGTCCATCCAGCCGTAAAACGTATTGTACCAGCTCTTCGGATAAATGTTGATGCGCCCTTCACGCACCGCGGCGACAGCCTTTTCGGCCAGCGGTTTTACCGACACAAACCACTGCAGTGACGTCGTCGGTTCAACCGTCGTTTTACAGCGATAACACTGACCAATGGCGTGGTCGTAATCTTCGATTTTCACCAGAAAGCCGAGACGCTCGAGATCGGCAACGATTTTCTTCCGGCAGTCAAATCGATCAAGACCGGCATACTCTCCCGCCAGCTCGTTCATTACGCCATGCTCATCCATGACCTTGCACATCTCAAGACTATGCCTGCGCCCGATTTCATAATCATCGCGATCATGGGAGGGTGTAACTTTCAAGGCACCGGTGCCGAACTCTTTCTGCACGTGCTGGTCAAAGACAACAGGAATGGTCCTGCCGGTCAGCGGCAGGAGGATCCCGACGTCCGCGAGATGAGCGTAGCGCTCATCGTCGGGATGAACAGCAACCCCGGTATCTCCAAGCATGGTCTCCGGTCTGGTCGTCGCCACCACGACGTCTCCGGAGCCGTCGGCAAACGGGTAACGAAGATGGTACAGCTTTCCCCTGCACTCTTCATGATCCACTTCATCGTCAGCAAGCGCAGTGAGGCAGCGGGGGCACCAGTTGACAATGTAGTCGCCCTTGTAGATCAAACCCTCTTTGTAAAGCCTGACAAACACTTCACGAACGGCATTTGACAAGCCGTCGTCCATGGTAAAGCGCTCACGCTCCCAGTCACATGAACAGCCAAGTTTTTTCAACTGGTTGATAATGGTTCCGCCTTTTTCCTGACGCCATTCCCACACCCGCTCAACAAACGCCTCTCGGCCAAGATCATGCCGGCTCTTTCCTTCTGTGGCAAGATGCCTCTCAACGACATTCTGGGTGGCGATACCGGCATGGTCTGTTCCCGGGACCCAAAGTGTATTGTCGCCGCACATTCGGTGATAACGGGTCAGGACATCCTGCATGGTGTTGTTCAGTGCATGTCCGACATGGAGCACCCCGGTCACGTTGGGAGGAGGAATGACAATTGAAAACGAAGGCTTACCTTCAACCATCTGCGCTTGAAAACAGCGTTGTTCCTCCCAGGTCTCTAACCACTTCTCCTCAACATCTGCAAATTCGTAGCCTTTGCTCAGCTCTTTTGTGGTACCGCTGCTCATGGTATGTATTTCTTCACTCTGTTCTTTGTTATCGCTTGTCAACACGAATTATCCTGCATTTCATCAGGGCAAGGGGCGCAGATTACCTGTGGAGCCTATATAATTCAACCGTTTTATGGAACATGACCGGATTCCCGGCTCCGAGACGGGCTGCGTGGTACCGCTGCTTTTAATGCCTCGCATTCCACGCTCTCGGAAGGAAAAGGTACTCATAGACACCAAGGGCATAACGATCGGTCATTCCGGCAATATAGTCACAAACCCTTCGGTGAGCCATTTTTTCGTCGTTCCAGCTGCTGTTTGACTCTTCCACACGCCATTCGTCACCGTATCTTTTCACCAGCCCATGGGTCAGGAAATAGCTGTACAGTTCCCTGATAATACGCTGGGCCTTTTCAAACTCCTGGTGGACCCGGTCGTAGCGATATACATTTTCATGGAGATAGCTTCTCAGCGCCGATATCGCCTCAAGCATTTTATCGCTGATGTGCAGCGTCCCGTCATCAATCCTCAGTGTCTCCACAATAAGATCCCTCACCATGCAGCCGATACGCTGGGAGTGACGGTCTCCGACAATCTTCCTTATCTCAGCCGGCACATCCCCATCTTTTATGATTCCGGCACGGAGTGCATCATCGAGGTCATGGTTGACATAGGCGATGATGTCGGCGAGCCGGACAGCTTGGCCTTCCAGGGTAATCGCCAGCTCTGATTTACGGGCCGGAATTATTTCCTTTCTCCCCTTGGAGTGGCGTACAATGCCGTTGCGCACCTCAAAACTGAGGTTGAGCCCCCTTCCATTGTTCTCAAGAAAATCCACCACCCTGAGACTATGGATATAATGCCGGAAGCCGGTGGGATGCAGCTCGTTGAGGGTTGCTTCCCCCGCATGCCCGAAAGGTGTATGTCCCAGGTCGTGCCCCAGAGCGATTGCCTCGGTCAGCGGTTCGTTGAGGCACAGAGCTGCAGAAATAGTGCGGGCAATCTGGGATACTTCAAGGACATGCGTGAGCCGGGTCCGGTAATGGTCACCCATCGGCGCAAGAAACACCTGGGTTTTATGTTTGAGCCTCCTGAACGTCTTGGAATGAATAATCCGGTCCCGGTCCCGCTGGTAGGGCAGGCGAATATCAGATATCTCTTCCTCTTCTGCTTTTCTTCTCCCCCGGGAGCTGCTGTTTCGGGCAGCACAGGGGGAGAGGATCGCATCTTCTCTTTCCTCAAGCTGTTTCTTGATTGATAAACCGATTTTCGGAATAAAGCTCATGTCATGCCCGTCATGCTAAAAAACAATTACCGCTTCGATACCATCATGATGAAGGATGAAGGCAATCACCATCCGTCAGCACGCACGTTGAAAATCGTTTCTGCATATGCGTGCACAAGCCCTCTGTTTTAACAGCTATGTGATTGTACGCTCTAACTTTTTTAGAGTCAATAGGCAAACATGCCCACAATGAACCTGACATTTACGGATAAACAGGGTATATTCGAGGCTTGATCCTGTTTAAAATGCCCTTGTAATGGCTGGCCCATGAAAATAGCTCAAAACCGATTTATCCGCATCACCCGGACGTTTTTCAGATCAGTTCTCCTCCTCTCCACGCTTTACCTGCTTTTTATTCTCGGCAGGGGCGGGTATAATCTCATCAATTCGTTCAGCGTCCCGTTTGGCTTCTCTTCTGCGGCAGGCCTTGCCATAACCAGCGTGTTCATCTTCGGGTTTTTGGGTCTTGGCCTGCTGGTAATTATTCATTTCTTCACGTCAACTGATCCTGATTGAAGGGCAACCACCGCTACAGCATATTCAACCATCTTGTTATCATGACCATTTTGAGATACCATATTTGAATAGGACAGGGAAAAAGAGATCAGTCCCGTTTTTCCCAAACAAAAAAAGGTATGGAGTCACGCTATCATCGCCGCCCCGTCATCCCCTGAAATAATCATCGATCCGGTCTTCCATTTCACCCAGGTTTACCTGAGCGAAGACTCCGGCAGCAATGAGAAAATCCTGGTGTCCGAACTGGTCCCGAAGGGCTGCACACTCGCCGACTTCCCCGGTTTTACGAACCGTAGCAGCAGCAACGCTCAAAAAGGCGGCCTGATAGCGGGCAGGTTTACCGAATTCTCCGACGACGGCCTGACACTCCTGGCAGCGGTTAGCGGCTATCCGCGGATCTCCATGCAACAGGAAGAGGAACAGGCCACTCCTGTTGTATCGATAACCCCACTTGTCAATATCTCATTTGACCTGATGTCGGCAACGCTTCTCATTTATCCGGTGCTGCCCGATAAAAGTGCACTGAATACTGAGAATCTCCAGGAGTTCCTGCATGACTCAGGTCTCTGCCATGGTATCGACCATGATGCGTTGGAAAAAGCAAAACGGATTATCGCCGCTGCTGCACATGAAATCACCGAAATCAGAATCGCCGCGGGAACGCTGCCTGAACACGGAACCAATGCGTACCTCGAGTATGCTCTGGAAGTCGGCCCCATAGCCGGACTCTGTCTGCCCGACGGTTCAATCGACTTCCGGGAGCGCCGGATTATGGTTGGTGTCAAGGCCGGGGAAATAATCGCAACAAAAGTTCCGGCCGTACCCGGAAAACCCGGTATCAACGTGCTCGGCGAGCAAATTGAGCCCAGGAACGGTAATGATATCAAAATTATAACGCAGGGGGATGTACGCTATTTTGAAGAAAGTCTGTCGGTAAAAGCCACCGGGGACGGTGTTCTTTCAATCGTCAAAAACAACACCATAAAAGTATCCTCCAAGCAGAAGATAGACGGCAACATTGACTTCAATACCGGCAATATCGATTCTCAGGGATGCCTTACCATTACAGGATCCGTCCAGGCAGGATTTAAAGTCAAGAGCGGCGGAGATCTGAAAATCGAAGGCAGCATCATGTCCGCAGAAGTCAGCTGCGGAGGCAACTGTGTTGTCAATGGCGGGATTACCGGTAAGGGTTCCGGGCTGATCGTCAGCGGCGATGCGGATATAACATTTATCGAACGGTCCGCTCTTTCGGCGGGCGGGATCGTCGTCATCAGGACTCAGGCCTATTTCAGCCAGATCAGCTCTCAAGCCGATGTCCGCTGTAACCCCACGAGCATTGTCATGGCAGGATCACTCATTGCTGCCGGGAACCTGACGCTGGGAACGGTTGGCTCTGAAGACAGCGAACCGGCAACGGTCGGTGCGGGAATTGATCCTGAACGGGTCAGGCAGTATCGGGAATTAAGGCAAAACCTGACTGATCAGCAGGATCAGCTTATTCAATGGATACAGCTGCACGGCAGAGCTCAGTCAAGAAAAGTAAGAAAGATGGAAGGTGAAATCGAGGAAACCAGAGCCCAGCTGGTCGCTTTCAACCTGATACCCGGCACCGAACTCTTTTCCCGCCTGGGAAGTGGATCCTCAAGAGATGAGATTGACGAGCAGAATTCGCTCTACCACACCGGCCTGGATGTTGAATCCATCAGGATTGACCTGCACGGTTCAGCCTACAGCGGAACCAGGATATTGTTGGGAAACCGCTCCCTGGTGCTCGAGCAGGAAGTTTCAAGACGACAGTTCAAACTCTCACGCGACATGAAACGGATCATCGCCCTGCCCCTGCGGAGCAACTAATCCCCCGGTCAATTCGCCATAGGCCATGAACATCTCCACTCAAAGATCTGCGATGGCTCTGCTGCTGAATCTTCCATCCGCCTCTTCAGGCAATACGACAAAAAGACATCCCCGTGCGCAACAGCTGACAACCAACCTCTTTGTCGGACAGGGCCATGACTGAAAAAAAGGTATTGAGCAGGGAAGAAAAAAGCTGGATTCTCTATGATGTTGGAAATTCCGCTTTCGTACTGATCATGGTGACGGCAATCATGCCTATCTATTTCAAGGACGTGGCCGCAGAAGGACTATCCGCTGCGGTTTCCACTGCCCACTGGGGATTTGCCAACAGCGCAGCAGCACTTGTCCTGGCTCTGCTGGCACCGGTACTGGGGGCCTTTGCTGATTCCAGGAACAGAAAAAAACGGTTTTTCCTGTTTTTTCTCCTGGTCGGCCTGATCTTCACCCTCTCTCTGGCACGGATTACAACCGGCCAGTGGTTCCTCTGTCTTGTCCTGTTTGTCTGTGCCCGCATTGGCTGGGCCGGTGCCAATATCTTTTATGACGCATTTTTAGTTGATGTAACGACGCCGGGCAGAATGGATTACATTTCCGCCCGAGGCTATGCTCTGGGCTATATAGGCAGCGTCATCCCTTTTCTTCTCGTCATTACCCTCATACTCTCAGCGGGTATGGATGACGGACTGCCGGTCAGACAGGTGCAGATGGGCTTTGTTGTTGTGGCAATATGGTGGATGATTTTTTCAATTCCTGCATTAAAGAATGTCAGGCAGATCCATGCAGCACCCACTCCGGATGCCCTGGTAATTGGCAGCTTTAAGCGGCTGATCGACACATTTAAAAATATCAGGAACCATCGACAACCGTTTTTGTTCCTCGTCGCCTATTTTTTTTACATAGACGGTGTCGGGACCATCATCAGCATGTCTACGGCATATGGGAGAGATCTGGGTTTTGGCATACCGCTCCTCATCGCTGTCCTGCTCTTTATCCAGATCGTTGCCTTCCCCTGCACCCTGGTCTATGGAAAACTGGCAGAGAGATTTACCACAAAATCACTCTTGATGACCGGGATCATTATTTATTGCCTGGTCACCCTGCTCGCTTTTGCGCTGCCGTGGATAAGCGATATCAGGATGAAAACCGCTCTATTCTGGTTGATCGCCTTCCTCGTCGCCTCTTCCATGGGGGGACTGCAGAGCCTGAGCCGAAGCTGTTTCGCCAGATTAATTCCAGCAGAAAAGAGTGCGGAATTTTTTGGCTTCTATAATGTCTCCGGAAAATTTGCAGCGATTACCGGCCCCATGCTGATGGGACTTATCACGCGGCTCAGCGGCGACAGCAGATGGGGAATACTTTCAATTCTTCTGCTCTTCCTCGCGGGCGCCTTTTTTCTGGCCAGAGTGCAGCTGAAAAAGAACTGATCAGGTCCTGCCGCCGTTCATCCAATGGGCGACAAAAGCTCTCAGAGACATTGGCTGGTGCCCGTTCTGTGCGTTACAGGAGGCAATCTGGAAGGCAATGTTCCATTGCTGCATCAATGTTTTCCAACCATACAGCAATGAATTGTTGGGATCATAGATATGTGTGGCTTCCGAGGTCACCCCGTTGATCTCGATAACTTTCAGGTTGTTTCCCTCCCGGAGGTCCTTTTCACTGGCAGCCTTTACATCAAACCTGCCGAAATAAAAACCTTTATATGGCCGGGCTATTTTTTCAACAGCCATCAGCAGCTGCTCTGATCTCAGGTAACTGCCATCCAGAAACAGTGTTCCCAGGGAGTGAGCACCGACATTCCCCAGTTGGACTGATTCCCCGGCAGGAACAATCTTCAGCAGGTCCGGTTCAAGTCGCTTGAGAAATATTGGCGCCATGCACAACGCGCGGCGATGCTGCAGAATCAGCTCTTCGAGCGTATGGAGGCCGTCTCCGACGACAAAAAGGTGTTTTTTCCTGGTGATGCTGAAAATCTTCCCCAGCGGTTCGCCCGGGAAACGATAGTAAAACACGCCAAATTCCTCACCGGGATGAAACTCCATCATGATAAAATCATCTTCGATATCGCCCAGCCAGCGGAAGGCGTCCTCCTGACTGCGGCAGACAGAGACGCCAATGCCCCGCTGGCCCCGGTCCGGTTTCAGAACGACCGGATAGTCAAGGGAATGTCTCTGCATGAATTGATTGAAGATGGTACGCTTGTCCGCAACCGATTTCCCCGCCTCAACGAGAAGCCATCTGCCCAGTGCATCCTGCGGCATTTCCTGGAAAATTGATGATTTCCGTTCCCCTATAAAACCGCTGTCCGGCTTCATTGAGGGATTGACAACGGTAAAAAGGGTCGGTTGCCGATAGCGGAAACAGCCGAGATAGAGCGCGTAGAGAAAGGTCACGCTGTTGGTCACATAATAGGGCCAGAACTCCCAGTGCCGGATTCTACGCCACTTACTCACCAGCAGCCGCCTGCCTCGCCAGGAGAAGAGCGGTACAAGCAGACGGGTGGCTGCATAGAGGATGATCAGCAACCCCAGAAAAATCCACAGCGCATGCTGACGGTAGGCTTCAGCATAGTGGACAACTTCCCTGCCGACATACATTGCTGCTATAACAAGCAACGGTGTCCAGAGCACCACTGCAATTGCAAAAAACACCATCAGCTTCACCAGGTTCGCATTCACCAGACCGGCAGCAAAAAAGGTTGCGGTCCGTGTTCCGGGTAAAAATCTGCTGGTAATGATCAATGAAACTCCGCGACGCTCAAAGAGCATTTTGCACTGTTCTACGGTTTTCGCCTTGATGATCCATTTGAGCGGCGGGTGATCCAGGGCAACGATACCGACAAGGTAGCCGGTCAGATAAAGCATGATATCGCCAAGATAAATACCGATCGCGCTTGCGGCGACGGCCCCGGGAAGTGAGATGATGGCCTGTGCCGCCAGCAGTCCTGCCGCAATACAGGCGAGATCTTCGCTTATAAGCGTTGCCAGTGCAATAGCTGCGAGTACGGTTAGCTGATTACCTGACTGGGCAGCATAATTTTCCAGTTGAGCAATGACACCGCTCACAGAAACAGCATCGGCGCCCCAACCACTGACCGGGATAAGGATCAGAAAAACGACGTAAATGGGGACTTGCGGCGACTTCATCAACACGAATCAGGAAGCCGGTTTCAGCATATTCAGGCAACACCGGCGAGAAGCAGCCCCATACCACAAGATAATGGTTTGCAAATCAGTGAAAATAATGGACGATACGCACATAGTGACATCCTCACCTTTTTCTCGTCATACCGGAATCTTTCGGGTCTCAGTCACGCAACTGCCGGCTGTCCCTGCAGTCAGCGCAGACCTTGATCAAAAAAACACCGATCGGAACGTAGCCGGCCAGCGCCAGTGCGGCACTTGTCGGGAAAATGACCTGGGTCTCCGGAGAAAATATCAACAGGTAGGCTACCAGTGCCGGCATCTTGTCCAGGTGGCACACAGAAAAAAGAGCCGTCACAAACCGTCTCATCAGATCCGGATGATTCGGTGCTGAACCGCGAGAGGCGCGGTACAATAAAAACAGCGCAAGCGCGGATCCGGCCAGGTACAGCACGACCCCTGCGAACACTTTCATTTCCAGGATTGAGACCTCGGACGCAATCCGACTCTCATCGGAAGGAAACCATAAAAAAGCAGGAAGAAAAAGAGCACAGAGATAGGTAAGAAGCCCTGCTCCAAGATATTTATAATGGGAACCGGTTGCCTGCTCCTCATCTGCCGGTGTAAACGTGCCGAAAAAAAGCAGGCCGATAAGCCCTGCCAGGCTGGCGGCAACAAGGAAAAAGGGCCAGGAGGACCCGTCGCCGTAAATGGGAAACAGGAGGCGGTCATCATTTGCCGGCAGCAGAAAAATAACACCGAAAAACAGGCTCGCCAGGATGCCAAAGCCCAGCAGCAGGCCGCTCATGATTCTCATTAAACCGGAGAGATAGCATACTCCCGAAACAACCGAGCTGAAACCTGCTATTATGATCCTGACTATCATCTATTCGATCTGCTCCCTGCCTGAGGCAACCGGTATTTTCTTCTTTACGCGTATGGGCTTGGCTATCCTACACTTTAGCGAGCCTGTCCTTATTATCAACAATAAAGCAAAAAAAAGAGGAATAAAAAAGACTTGTCCGAATCAATAAGCTCAGGCGATTGTTAAAGAAAACCCTGAATTCATCTGCACAGGCGCCACCATGTGCAGAAAAGATTGTTATTTTTCCGGCTTTTAGGGTAATTGTTTACTGTTTTTTAAAAATAGTTCCGATATGGAGAATAGTCATGATCACAGTTATCGCCTCAATCAGTGTTAATCCCGACAAGGTTGTTGAATTTGTAAAGATCTTTAAAGAAAATGTTCCCAATGTTCTGGCCGAGGACGGTTGTATCGAATATTATCCAACTGTCGACATCGAAACAGGGCTTGAGCTTCAGCAGGCAGACCCCTCTGTTGTCACCATCATTGAATGCTGGGAGAGCGTCGAAGCACTTAAACGTCATCTAAAAACAGTGCATATGCTGCGCTACCGCGAGCAGACAAAAGATCTCGTAAAAAAAGTAAGTCTGAAGGTCCTGCAACCGGTGTAAAAAGGACTGCCGCTGCACGGCGGGAATGGTTGTTTTGCATAAGTAATATACCTACGGGTAAAAACCAATACCTCTGCGAGTACTGAGCAAACCATGCTGTTGAGCCATATTTTATCACTTGTCGGCGTTGCCCTGACCGGACTGCAAACATTCCTCATTTTCTACCAGGGTGAAGGCCTCTGTCTGAATGAGGGCTGCGAAATTGTTGATTCGCTCAGCCTCCTGCCGCCGATTTATTTCAATATCGCCGGCCTGCTCTTCTTCCTTTTTGTCGGTATCGGTTTAAGCCAGGCCAGAAAAGGATCCGAGTTGTGGCAGCGATTCACCAGCCTCCTGCTCCTTGCTGCAATCGCCGCTGAAGCGGTACTCATATGTTTCCAGTATTTTATCACCGACATTTTCTGTTCCTATTGCCTGATTATCTTTTCTCTGGTCGTCTTGATCAACCTCTTTATGGGAATCAGGCAGATCTTCAGAAGTGTCGTTATTTTTGCTGCTGTTTCCATGGCGTTTGCCAGCCTTGATTTTAAAGTCGACAACCAGTCGACCTTCTCTCTTGAGGACGGCACGCTTGCCACCTTCAAAACCGACGTGTCTGAAAAACAGCTCTATCTGTTCTTCTCCTCAACATGCACATATTGCGAGAGTGTTATCGAAGCAATGAAGGATGAAATGCACTGTGATGTGAATTTCAACCCGGTTGACCGGGTTGCCTCATTTACATTCCCCAATATCGATATATCGCCCTCGTTTGAGCCGCAGGTGAACGTGAATTACCTCAAACATCTCGGAATAACTGAAGTGCCGGCAATGGCCAGCATCGATGAGCAGCGCATAACGGTCTTGAAGGGGGAGAAGGCAATCATGGAATATCTGCGGGAGTACTGTCTGCCGGATCAGACCCAGCAAAAATCTACACCCCGGAATAACCAGTCAGGCAGCTTTTCCTTCCCGTCACCGGAATCTGACAGTTGCTCGGTAGCCGAAGATTGTCAGCCTTCAACAAGCTCATATTCTTCCCCCCAGGTTTCCCCGGCACAGCCAGCTCCGGAAGGCTGATATGCCGCCCGATTCCGGCACTGCGGGCTTCCCTGCGCTGCCCGCCAGTGGCGGAATGCCAAACGGGGGACATCCATGGAAAAAGAGCTGACGGAAAGCTCAGCGAATCAGCAGACCTGGCGTTCCGTCAACCTCAAGAACAGTGCCGATAATTGCGGCTGAAGGGGTTCCTGCTTTTTTCAAGAGCCGAACAAGCTCCGGGGCCTGGCTGGCAGGCAACGCAGCCATCAAACCTCCGCTTGTCTGAGGATCATAGAGAATTTCTTTCTGAATCGCGGGCAGTGTGCTTTCATCCCTGAGAAAGTCTTTTACCAGTTTTTCATTGAAACGGTTAACTCCGGTTGTCATTCCTCTTTGATACATGGCAAGCGCTTCGTCCATTAGCGGCAGTGAGTCGATCGTTATCTGGAGCAGTGCGCCGGAGGCTTTTGCCATTTCCAGCGCATGCCCGGCCAGGCCGAAACCGGTTATATCGGTGACCCCATGGATATCAAAGCGTTTCATGATATGGGCGGCGTCTTTATTCAGCTGGATCAGCACATCCACGCAGGCGCGCATGGCCGAGTCTGACACCCATTTTTTGAGATTGGCGTTAAAGAGGACGCCACTGCCCAACGGCTTGGTCAAAACCAGGACGTCGCCCTGCTGAGCTCCACCATTCGTCCAGTAATGATCCGGGTGTACGGTGCCGATAACCGAAAGGCCAAATTTTGGTTCACTGTCTTCAACAGAATGTCCTCCTGCCAGAACGGCCCCGGACTCGGTAATTTTATCGAGGGCTCCGGCAATGATGCGGTGGAGGTCCTCCGGTGGAAGTTTACGTGAGGGAAAGCAGACCAGATTCAGACACGCCTTCGGTTCACCTCCCATTGCATAGACATCGCTGATCGCATTTGCGGCGGCTATCTGCCCGTAAACATAGGGGTCGTTTACCGGCGGTGTGATAAAGTCCGCCGTCATGACAATCGCCAGCTCATCCGTCAGACGGTAGATACCTGCATCATCACTCGTCTTGTAGCCGACAAGCAGATTCTGATCGTCAGTCTGAGGCAGTCCTGCAAGCAGTGCACCGAGCCCGACCGGGTCGATTTTTGCCGCTCAGCCGCAGGTCTTTGACAAATTCTGCAGCGTCGGCTTCTGAAAAAAACGTAACAGTGACATGACTCATGAGTAATGAAGATTTATCTGAAATACCGGGTCTGATCGAACGCAAGGATATTATTATACATGAGTGATGACTGAACAAGATTTCTTTTCCAATCGGTGCGCAGGACAAAATAGGAAAATCCGATGAGAGTAATTACAGAAAAACCTGGCTGCAGGCACATCACCGGCTGGCAGGCAATGCTCAGCGCTCACCTCCATCAGTCTGCTCGCCGAGATACGGGAGCAGGGCCTGGGGTAACCAGCAGATCGATTCGAACAGCGGGCCTGACGACGTCTGCCCCGCCCAAAATGGCGCTTACTGACTGCTGCTGCCTGACCTGAGTTTTTCCCAGTACATCTGGTAAACTGGCAGTGCCTCGCCAACATCCGTCTGGAATTCTCCCGCCTTGACTATTTCAACAGGTGGAAAAATAATTTCACTGCTGCGGACTGTTTCGTCAAGCATTGGCAGTGCGGCTGTTACAGGAGTTGCAAAGCCGTTCTCCTCGACACACGCCTTGGCAATATCAGGGCGCAGCATGAAGTTGATGAAGGTGTGTGCGTTCAGGCTATTTTTTGCACCCGCTGGAATAACAAAACTGTCGACCCAGAAATTGGCTCCTTCTGACGGGTATATATAGGTAATTGCCTTGTTTTCCTGTTGTGCCATCCATGCTTCTCCATTCCACATCATTCCGACATTGACCTCGCCTGCAAGATACGGCAGGCGTGGTGAATCGCTGTTAAAGACGAGAACATTGGGCATCAACTCTTTGAGGAGCTCATAGGCTTCCTCTATCTCCCCGGGGTTTCTACTGTTGCTGCTGTACCCCTTTATTTTCAGGGCCATGTGAAAGACTTCCCGCATATCATCCTGCAGCAGTACCTGGCCCCTGTACTCCTTCCGCCACAGGTCCTGCCAGGAATTCACCTCGCTGGCAGCAATGGCATCGGCGTTGACAGCAATTCCCGTTGAGCCCCACATGTACGGTATGGAATAGACATTGCCGGGATCAAACTCCTTGTCCATCAGGGTCTCATCAAGCGTTGCGATATTGGGCAACAACGCATGGTTGAGGGGCTGGAGCATTCCTTCCTTGCTCATCTTGCTGACGAAATAGGTGGATGGAAAGACAAGATCATACCCTTCTCCCTGGATCAGCTTGAGCTTTGCATACATTGTCTCGTTGCTTTCATAGGTAGAGTAAATCACCTTGATACCGGTCTCACTGGTAAATTGCTCTAATACGGCATCGGGAATATATTCCGTCCAGTTGTAGACATAGACTTTTTCTGAAGCAAGTGCTGAAATCGGCTGTAAAGCAATCAGCACAAAGGCAAACCAAATCATCCTGTTTTTCATTATTTTTTCTCCTTGAGTAGTAATTGACTGATAATTACAAACACAATAGACACTCCGATCATTAATGTCGCCAGCGCATTTACTTCCGGTTTTACCCCAATCTTGACCATCGAGAAAATTTTCAGAGGCAGCACATCAAAAGACGGACCGGTAACAAACGAACTGACGATAACATCATCGAGGGACAGGGTGAAACTCAGCAGCCAGCTCGCCAGCAGAGCCGGCCGGAGAAGGGGGAAGACGATTCTGCGCAATACCTGGCCCTCGGATGCCCCGAGATCCCGGGCTGCATCGAGCAGGAATGGGTCAAAACCCTGTAGTCTTGCCAATACCGTTATTACCGAGAATGGCAGGCAGAAGGTAACATGGGCCAGCAGCAGCGACCAGAAGCCCAGTGAGACGCCCAGAAGGATGAACAATACCAGAAACGCAATTGCCAGGATGATGTCGGGCACCATCAGCATGGTCAGCAATGTCCCCTGGAGCACCTGACGGCCCTTAAAGCGATAGAGATACATCCCCACCGCCCCGAAAGAACCAAGGAAGGTAGCCAGACTTGCACTGCTCACCGCCACCAGAAGGGAATTGCCGGCAGCCTCCATAAGCCCGTGATTACGAACCATGGCAGCAAACCACTGAAAAGTAAAGCCGTCCCATCTCAAGCCATAGCGATTTGCGTTAAAAGCATTGAGGACCAGTATACAGATCGGCAGATACAGATAAACAAAAACCGTGGTGAAGTAGAGAAGAGAGGACTTTTTCACAGCAGGGATCTCCTCGCACTAAACCTGCGCAGGACAAGCCAGTACAGGCCCAGCATCGAGACCATCATTACAATCAAGACGACGCTCATGGCCGACCCCAGCGGCCAGTTATGGCTGACGAGAAAGTGGTGCTGTATCAGGTTTCCGACGAGCAGCTTTCTGCCCCCGCCGAGAAGCGTGGCAACATAGAAAAGACCCATTGTCGGCACGAAAACCATAATACAACCGGCAATAACACCCGGCAATGTCAGCGGAATAATTACTGACCGAAAGGTCCGGAGCGGTCCTGCTCCAAGGTCCCTGGAGGCCTCAACCAACTGGTAGTCGAATTTCTCCATGTTCGCATAGAGTGGAAGAATCATAAATGGCAGCATCAGGTAGATCAGACCGAGAATCACGGCGGTCTCTGTATACATCAGCCTGACAGGGCTCTCGATGATTCCGGCACCAAGCAGAACCTTGTTGGTCAACCCCTGGGTTCCGAGAATCATCCGCACTGCGTAGGTACGGATAAGAGAATTTGTCCAGAACGGTATCATCAACATAATCAGAACGGTCAAACGATAGCGGTGGGCAAGCCGGTACGTGAGCCAGGCAAAAGGGTAACCGGCAAAAAGACAGAACAGGGTGGTCAGAGCTGCAAGGCGTACTGATCGGAGCATGACACCCAGGTACGTTGCGTCAATCAGCTGGATATATGATTCCAGAGAGAAAGAGAGTGCATAAAATTTCTGGGGGTGCTGCCCGAGAAAACTTGTGATCAGTACCAGCAGCAGCGGAGCTCCACCAAAGACGAGGATCCAGCCCGAAACCAGACCGATACTGAAGAAGCGGACCTTACTCTTCGTCATGCAGGACGACCTCCCAGCCATAAACCCAAGAGACCTCGACACGTTCCCCGAGCCGATAATCAAAATCAGGGTCATCTTCATCAAAAAACTCACAGGCCTGCAGGGTCGGCCCATCATCAAGCTCGATTGTCGTATCCAGGGTTGCCCCCTGATACCTGCGCTCGATTATCGTACCACCAAAGCGCGGCATTCCTTCCCGGATATCTTTTCCAAGACGAAGGTCTTCCGGGCGCAGCAGGATCTGTAATTTAGTGCCCGGTGGGCCGCTCAGCTCAGAGTCGAGCGTGATCTCCTGCCCCATCAAGCTCACATGGAGCTTTGTTTTATCAACCCGTTTATCTATGTGAGCAGGCAGCAGGTTAATGTCTCCGATGAATCTGGCGACATAGAGGTTACATGGCTCTTCATAAATTTCTCGGGGTGTACCGATCTGGGCAATTTTACCTTCGCTCATGACAACAACCCGGTCCGAAAGAGAAAGCGCCTCATCCTGTTCATGGGTCACCAGGATGGTAGTGATATTGAGTTCGCGCTGCAGCCGTTTTAATTCAACCTGCATCTCTGACCGCAGCCGTGCGTCCAGGGCCGAGAGCGGTTCGTCAAGGAGCAGCACGCGAGGCTTGTTGACGATGGCTCTTGCCATTGCCACCCTCTGCTGCTGGCCGCCGGAAAGCTGGGAGGGCATCCTGCCTGCAAAGGGGGTCATCTGGGTTTGTTCAAGAGCCGCCTCTACGGTATCTTCAAGTTCCCTGGTGCTGATATTTTTCAGCCTGAGACCGAAGGCGATATTTTCATATACGGTCATATGAGGAAACAGCGCATAGCTCTGAAATACCGTATTAACCTGGCGCTTTTCCGGCGGCAGAGAAAGGATATTTTCGCCATCCAGATAAATTGTTCCGTGATCAGGTCGTTCAAAACCTGCGATAAGGCGGAGCAGTGTGGTTTTCCCGCATCCCGAGGGGCCCAGCAGGGTGATAAACTCACCCTGCTGGATTTCTAGGCTGAAACGATCGACGGCAATCGTGTCAGCAAAAGACTTTGACAGGTCATGCAAAGAGAGAACTGAGATAGTAGTTGTGACCAATAGAAGTCCCGAAAAAGAGGTGATCGGTGGCTGCCGTCAGCTGCAACGCTATGGTTCGTGAACTAATAATGTATCACAAAGCCCTTGCCTGCAAGTCCGTCGCACAACAAATTCTGTTATGACCGTATGTGCCGAACCCAGGCCGAAAAGGAGTGCGGCAGATAAACAGGGGAGGCAATGATCAGGCAAAATGTTTTCTTTGCTTCATCTGTTTTCAGCCTATTACGGGTTTTTCCCGCTCTTTGTCAACCATTTTATAACCACAGGTGATTATGGTTCCGCTCCAGGCCCACTGCCCTCTTTCAGCGTTTTGTTCCGCTTCTCCCTGATACGAATCTCTCCCTGTTTTTCCGGATACTTGCCGGACTTGTCCTGGTAATAGTCTCTGATGACTTCGAAATCTTTTTCGATATCTCCGGACGGAATGATAACCTTTTCAAGACCAATTAATTTTCTGGAATAATCAATATAGCCAAGGCAAATGGGAACACCCGCCCGGCAGGCAATGGTATAAAAACCGGTCTTCCAGTGACTGGTTCTGGATCGTGTCCCTTCAGGAGCTATTGCCAGGATTAATTTCTCTTTCGCTTCATAAAGCTCAATGATCCTTTTTAAAAAAGAGGTTCCCTGGCTTCGATCCACCGGGATTCCCCCGATCGCTTTCAGCAGGATTCCCAGGGGCCGGGAAAAAAGGGTGTGCTTCCCCACCCAGTTGAATTTTATCCCCATGCAGGAGAGCCCCAGCAGTGTCAAGGGAAAATCCCAGTTGCTGGTATGAGGTGCGCCAATCAGCACACATTTATCCAGGGCCGGTATTGTACAGGAAGTTTTCCAGCCAAAGATGGACAGAAGGATGCGGGATATCGTCTTGATCATAGATAGTCCTGGGAACGAACGCACGGATTGAGACAATAACGGCTCAACCAGCAGCTGAAGGCTTGTACATCAAGAATCCCGGCTCTTTTTGGAAAGGGTCAGTTTCAGTCCAAGAAGGATAAATGGAAAGCCATGCAGCAGCAGATCAAAAATGTCTACCGGTCGCACCAGCGTTCCGGAAGACAACAGCTTCAGCTTCTCCCAAAGATGAGGCTCGGGAAAAAACGGAGCAAGACCAAGTGTCAGGCAGAGCACCACAATAATTGAGAGCGGAATTGAATCAAGAAAATTCACCGCAACATCAGACCAGGACAAAAAGCCCGTCTCCTGCCTCCTTCATTTCCGCCAACAGCTCGAAATGTCTCTGCTCCTCGGCGATAATGAGCTCTATCTGCCTGCAGGCATCGTCATCATCAAGCATACCTTTGATAAACTGGTAGAAAAGGATCGTATCCTGTTCAAAAGATTTCGACTGGCTTACCATTTCCTCAAAGGTTTTTACCTTGAGCAGCTCTTCGTGCTCCATGGAAAAAGTCTGATCGGCAATCATTTCTTTGAGCAGCCCCCGCCCCATCTCTTCGATCTTCTGCTGCTCTTCGGTAAGGGGCTTGCCTGAGTCAAGCAAGGCAAACCACTGGGCATGACGTTTTTCCTCATCAGCCATCCAGGCAAAGATTTTGGCAATTTCAGGATCTGCGACCTCCCGGCTCGCCTGCCGGTATGCCTTCTCACCGTTTTCTTCTATCTGAATCGCTATATCTCTGATATCTGCTGCGGTAAACATAAGTAGTCCTCGCCTGACGTCCGGGATTCTCCAGCGCCGCCGTTTTGCAATCAAAAGGGTCCTCGGAGAAAAGCGGCGCGTTATTTCTTCAACCGTTCCTGAATCCACCGTGAAATGTCCCTGAGCTGTTCCGGACACACACCATGTTCCATCGGATAGGTTTTATAGTCCGGATGGTAACCGAGCTCCTGGAGTCTTTTCTGAGCCTTACGGCCCAGCTGTTCGGGAACAACCGGATCATGGAGGCCATGGTGGATCTCAATGAACAGCTGCTTGTTGGCGGCGTCCGGTTCTATGCTGTCACCCGTGGCAAAATAGGTAGACATTGCCAGCAGCCCGCCAAGCGGTTCCGGAAACGCCAGCGCTGCCTGATAGGCAACTGCCCCTCCCTGAGAAAAACCGGCCAGCAGTATTCGGCGACTGCTAACTCCCCGCTCCAGTTCACGTTCGATCAACGCCGAAATTGCCCGTACTGAAACCATCAACTGCTCAACATCGACCCGCCGATCTATCTGCATTTCAAAGATATCGTACCAGGCCGGCATCACAAAGCCGCCGTTGACGGTAACGGGTATCTTCGGGGCATGCGGGAAGATAAATCGAATTTTCAAATCCCCGGGTAATCCCAGCTCCGGTACAACAGGGGCAAAATCGTTGCCATCTGCTCCCAATCCATGCAGCCAGATCACCGCTGCATCGGGTTGGTCCTGCGTTTGGATTTCAATGGTAGGTAACAACGCCATACTCACCTCGGGTATCAGTAAGGTTAATGCCATGATCAACCTGATTATTACCAGTCGCCTGGAGAAAAGACAAGAAAAGCAGAAGGGTGTGTTCATCTTCATCACTTTTTTGAAGAAACGGTATAGCCGTTTTTGGCAAGACGCTTTTCCAGCAGACCGAGGACTTCCCGGACAGCGGCGTTGGTACCGCGGGCACCCAGCTCGGTCTGCCACTGACCCTCAGCAGGAAAACGGGGCAGGCTCGATATTTTAACCTCGGGAAACTGTTTCTGTACGGTTTCAAGAAGCCCGATCAACTCGCTCTCCCGCACACCGTGAACAAGAAGAGAACAAAAAGAGAGGTCACGGTTTTCAGGCAGCTGATAATATGTCCGGACCACCCAGTCCATCATCGGCCAGGCCATCTCCGGAAAACCGGGCAGACAGAAAATCTCACCCACTGAAAAACCGGGAATCCGGTTAAAATCATTGGGAATGAGCTGCGCGCTTTCGGGCAGCTCGGCCATCAGGATACGGTTTGGATACGCCTCTTCCCCGAATCGCTCTTCTATGAGCGATACCGCCCCGGGATGACGGATCAGTTTTACATCATGGGCCGCAGCCACCGATTGCCGGGTCAGGTCATCGGGTGTCGCACCGATTCCACCAAAAGAAAAGGTCATGTCGCCATTTTTTCTCACCTTGCGGAAATGGTCCGTGAGAACGTCCTGATCATCGCCAATATAAAGAGCCCAGGAGATATCAACACCCAGCTCCCGGAAATAGTTGATCGAGTGAGCAAAATGTTTATCAACCCTTCTTCCCGACAAAATCTCATCCCCGATTATCGTCAGCCCTGTACTCAGCAATTCTTTTTTCATTTCAACCGCCCCCTGGTATGTCCAGGTCAAACGCCCTTGTCTGCTCTTGACAATTATACTGAATATCTCACAACTTTGTAATAAATCAACAGGTTGCAATACCAACACAATGATAACGAGCCAACACCAATAAAATCAATATCTTGTCGATAAACAATCTATTTTTTTTATAGTTCCTTTCAGTTATCGTTCATTTTTGATTGTCAACGCCGCTCAGCTGTGTTACCGATTTTATCATCATTTAACGCTCTTTTGACCTGGGAGTGTTTTTTCCAGAGCCCGTCGCTCCTGGAACTGTTTGTATGCGAGATAGTGACTTCCAGGGCCCATACGGTTATACCACCTGGCTGAGAGCTGAACATTCCACATTTACAAGGAGGCCTTAACATGAGAAAGATGATCTATCTTCTGATGGTGTCCTGCGTTGTCGCGCTCTGTTTTTCAACAGCAGCGTGGAGCCAGGGTAGAAAAACCACAATTAAAGTGGGCATTAACGCACCGATGACCGGTGACATCCCAAAAGTCGGCGAGGGAACCAAATATGCCGCCGAAATGTGGCTTGAGGATGTGCAGAAGGCCGGCGGCATCGAGGTTGGCGGAGAAAAATACCCGGTTGAAATCATTGTCGAAGACAACGAGTCAAAAGCTGAATCTGCAGTAAAGGTTAACACCAAGATGATCACCCAGGACGACGTCATGATCATCATCGGCCCCCAGGCTTCGAGTCAGGCGGTTCCAGCCGGTGATGTGGCGAATAACTACGAAACCCCGATGATCAGCCCCTGGTCGACGAACCCGGCGACCACAACGGATCGCCCCTACGTTTTCCGCGGCTGCTTCCTTGACCCGTTCCAGGGTCCGGTTGTGGCTAACTTTATCACTGAAGAATTTGGTTTTACCAAAGCTGCCGTGCTCTACGACGTTGCCAGCGATTACCCCAAAGGCCTCGCCGAAGTCTTCAAGGCAGCCTGGGAGAAAACCAACGGTCCGGACTCCGTTGTCGCCTATGAGAGTTTTACCACCAAGGATACGGATTTCAGCTCACAGTTGACAAAAATCATTCGTTCCGGTGCCGAAGTACTCTTCACCCCTCAGTACTACAATGAAGTTCCCCTGATTGTTCAGCAGGCAAAGGATCTTGGCTGGAAAGGCCCAATCGTGGGCAGTGACAGCTGGGGTTCTACGGAAACCATCAAGCTCTGCGGCGAGGCCTGCTACGGCCTGTTTTTCAGCAGTCATTACGCGGCAGCAAATGCAACCGGAGCGACAAAGGAATTTATCGACCGCTACAATGCCAAGTATGGTTATGTGCCTGATGACGTTGCAGCACTCACCTGGGACGCTCTGCGGCTGGCACAGACAGCAATTGAAGGAACCGGCAAGCTGACAGGAAATATCAAAAAGGACCGCCAGGCGGTTCGAAACGCACTTGCCAGCGTCAAGGATTTCGCCGGAATTACCGGAAACATGACGTTCACTGAAGAGGGCGACCCGATCAAGTGTGCGGTAATTGTAAAAATCACTGACACCGGTGAATATGGGTTCTATAAATCCATCTGCCCGTGATTTCACTCTATCCATCTGCTTAATTAAACTATAGCCGTCCCATGAACCTGGTGTGCAGCAGGAAGGTGCGCACCAGGTTCACTACCGGCGTTATATCGTGGCTTTTTCTGTCGAGCCAGGTCTCACCGTGTCCACTCGTGGACAAACGTCAATAAAGCAGAGCCAGACAGGGAAAACCGGGCTTTCATTTATCCTTTATTTTTCTGATACAACAGGAGCTGTGTGATGGAATATTTTCTTCAGAACCTGATCAATGCCTTGCAGTGGGGAAGTTTTTACGCCGTTATCTCGATTGGCTATTCAATGGTCTACGGCGTCCTCATGCTGTTCAACTTCGCTCATGGGGATATCTTCATGGTAGGGACCTATATCGGCCTCGGCATTGCAACCATATTCCTCGCCCTGTTTTCAGCGTTCCTGCCGTCCTGGATGATCTTTGTCCTGGTCGTCGTCGTCACCATGTTTCTTGCCTCGTTTATCGGTGTCTTTGTTGAAGTTGTCGGCTATCGGCCCCTGCGGGGAGCACCCCGGGCATCAGCTGCTATCACCGGCCTGATGATCGGAATCATTTTTGAAACCGGAACCCTTATCATCCTGGGTGCCCAGCGTTTCAGTTTCCCTCCTCTTATCAAGTCGATCTCATACAATATCGGAGGTGTGTATTTCACCAATGTGAAGGTGATGATCATCGTTATCTCCCTCATCCTGATGCTCGCCCTTCACCTCTTTATCCAGAAGACCAAATGGGGCATGGCCATGCGTGCCATGAGCTATGATTTCCTTGCCGTTCCACTGATGGGTGTGTCCATCAATGTCATTGCCCCGCTCACCTTTGCAATCGGCGCCGGACTGGCCTCGGTTGCAGGTATTTTGTATGGCCAGGCGTACCCGATCCTTGATCCCTATATGGGCATCCTGCTTGGCTGGAAGGCCTTTGTTGCAGCAATTCTCGGCGGCCGGGGATCGATCATGGGAGCGGCAATGGCGGGATACCTGCTCGGCTTCATAGAGATTTTCGTAGCAATGGTCTTCCCGTCAACATTTCGAGACCTGATCGCCTATTCCATCATCCTGATTATCCTGACCTTCAGGCCGCGTGGATTTTTCGGAATGACTCACTCCACCCAGTTAAGACTTTAATCCGGGAGCAGCAGACCGTTCCTTCCACTATGCATTGGAAATTTATATGAAATTACTACGAAAATTCATTTCTATTTTCTCTGTTGTTCCGCTGGCCGGCTGGCTTCTGGGTGTCTTTTCAGCAGTCCTGGCCGAGTATTACCTCGGCGATCTGGTATCATATTATTTTTACCTGCCGAAGATACCGGTGCTTTTTGGAACCCTGATCATGCTCAAAGAACCGATATTGATCCCCAGTGTAATCGGTTATGATATTCTCATTTACATTATTCCTGTCAGCCTTGTCGCGCTGCTCTCGGCTCCTGCGATGAACAGGGTCGCCGCACTCCTGGAAAAAACGCCCGTCTGGCTGGCAACGCTGGTCCATCTTGTTGCCTTTTACGGCATCTTGCACATGTGGGCGGGAATCAATGACTATCGGGTAATCGTGATAAAATTCACCCTGATCTCCATTATCCTTACCATCAGCCTGAACATCATTAACGGTTACCAGGGAGAGTTTTCCTGTTCTCATCCCGGCTTCATGGCTCTTGGCGCCTATGCCTCCTCGACGCTCACGCTCCTGCTTTTCACTAATGACAAGATGTTCGGAGAAGCACTCCTGCCGCCGGCTCTTGGTCCCTGGTGCTTTCCGCTGGTGCTCATCATCGGGGGGATTGTTGCCGCTCTGGGCTCTCTGGTTGTCGCCATTCCCTCGTTTCGGACCAGAGGGGATTATCTTGCAATCATATCGCTGGCCTTTCTCTTTATCGTCAAAAGCGCCGTGGAGAACCTGGAATTCCTCGGCGGACCGAGAGGAATGAGCAGCCAGCCAAGTTATGCGACCCTGCCGGTGGTGTTCATTTGGACCGCGATCTGTATCTGGATCATCCACAACTTCACCACCTCAATCATGGGCAAAGCTCTTAATACGGTGCGTGACAATGAACAGGCAGCCTCCTCGATGACCATCAATACGAGAAAAACAAAGATCGTGGCATTCATGTTCGGCGCCTTCTGGGCAGGAGTCGCGGGGGGGCTTTTTGCGCATGTGCTGCGCTATGTCAACCCGAGTTCATTCGGTCTCCAGAAACTTGCTGAAATTCTCGCCATGGTCTATTTTGGCGGACTTAACTCCATTTACGGTTCAATCGTCGGGGCGGTAAGCATCAGTGTTCTCGGCGAAGCACTGAGACCGCTGGAACTGTTCAAGTGGATCATTATCCCGCTCATCCTGATACTGGTCATGATATTCAGGCCGCACGGGCTCATTTCCTTTACCGAAATCAACGTGAAAGAGATTCTGCGCCCGAAAACCAAACATCGTGCTGAAGGAGCTGAATAATGGCAGCGCTGCTCAGAGTAAAAGGAATGACCCATTTTTTTGGTGGTCTGCGTGCGGTCAATGATTTCAACCTGAACATCGAAAAAGGCCAGATCTGTGGTCTGATCGGCCCAAACGGCGCGGGTAAAACAACGGTTTTCAACCTCATGACCGGAGTGTACACCCCGACAGAAGGTATCATTGAACTTGAGGGTAAAAACATCAAGGGATTAGAGACACACCGGATTGCCGCCATGGGTCTCGGCAGAACCTTCCAGAACCTGGCGTTGTGGCGGCACATGTCGGTACTGGATCATATCCGCATGGCACACTACTCGCAGCTCACCTATGGATTGTTCGACGCCTTTTTTGGAACATCCTCGGCCCGCAGACAGGAAGACGAGATCATAGAAAACTCAATGAAACTGCTGGGTATTTTTGATGTCAAACAATTCTCTGACCATATTATCGGAAATCTGCCCTACGGTGCCCAGCGACGGGTGGAAATGGCCCGCGCAATGGCGACCAACCCCAAGATTCTCTTTCTTGACGAGCCCACGGCCGGAATGACGCCTGATGAGCTGGGGCGGATGATTGAAATTATCAGGCAGGTGCATCGTGATTTCGGGGTGACAATCTTCATGATTGAGCACCGCATGAAGTTTGTCATGGATCTGTGCGAATCAATACAGACGCTGGTGTTTGGCGAGGTGATCGCAGAGGGGCCCCCGAAAGAAATTCAGAACAATCCTCAAGTAATCGAAGCGTACCTGGGCAAGGAGGACCTTCACTGATGCAGCTGACAGTTGAAAATTTATCCGTTTCCTACGGCAAGATAAAGGCATTGCATGGAATCAGCTTTTCAGTCGAACAGGGTGAGATCGTCACGATCATCGGGGCTAACGGCGCCGGCAAGAGCACGACACTGCGGGCAATCTCCCGGATGATCCCTGCCGACCCCGGCTCTAAAATCGAATTCATGGGAGAGGATATATTAAAATACAATACCGATAAAGTCGTCTCCAAGCTTGGTATCTGCCATGTTCCTGAAGGCAGGATGATTTTCGGCAACCTCACGGTAACCGAGAACCTGAAGCTTGCGACCTTTGCCCGGAAAGATTCAGAAGAAATCGACCGGGATAGGAGATGGGTCTTTGACCTGTTTCCCAGGCTCGAAGAGCGCAAGGACCAGCTGGCAGGAACCCTGAGCGGCGGGGAACAGCAGATGCTTGCTGTCGGGCGCGCCTACATGAGCGGTCGGAAAATCATGATCCTTGATGAACCGTCAATGGGTCTTGCACCGCTGCTGATGCTGGATATGTTCGATGCACTCAGAGAAATTAACCGTCAGGGAACCACCATCCTGCTGGTAGAACAGAACGCGCGCCTGGCCCTCAAGTTTGCCCAGCGCGGCTACGTGCTGGAACATGGACATCTCATCCTCCAGGGAGAGGCTTCTCAGCTTCTGGATGACCCTGAAGTCAAAAAGGCTTACCTTGGTGCATAGACGTATCGAGCTCCTGAGAACCGATATGCTTGACGAAAAATGATTAAACTCGCTATTAACGGCTACGGCAGGATCGGACGCTGTATTGTCCGGGCGCTCTACGAGTCCGGTCGTAATGACAGTATCAAGATTGTCGCTATTAATGAACTTTCAGACCTCCGCTCCATTGCCCATCTCACCCGCTTTGACTCCACCCACGGAACGTTCTGTAAAAATATCAGTCATGATGACGACCACCTGATCATCGAGGGCGACAGGATTGCGGTTTCCAGCCAGGCCGATATATCCCGGCTCCGCTGGAAAGAACTCGAGGTCGACATCGTTCTCGAATGCAGCGGAAGTTTTTCGGAAAAAAGCGTTGCCGAACAACACCTGTCAAGCGGTGCAAAAAAGGTGATCTTCTCCTGCCCGGCGCAACCTGATGTGGACGCAACCATCGTCTTCGGGCTGAATCATCATATACTGAAGCCAAAGCACCAGATCATCTCCAACGCCTCCTGCACGACCAACTGCATCAGCCATATAATCAAGATCATCAACGATCACTGCGCAATCTCGGCCGGGGTGATCACCACCGTCCACTCAATGATGAACGATCAGCCGGTTATCGATGCCTATCACAACCCTGACCTGAGAAAGAACAGGAGTTCCAGCAATTCGATAATCCCGGTAAAAACCGAACTTGCCAGGGGAATCGACCGGGTCTTTCCGGAACTCACCGGCAGGTTCACCGCCACGGCGCTGCGTGTTCCCACCCTCAACGTCTCGACAATGCAACTCACGGCAGCCGTTGAAAAAGAGACCGGCGCAGAAGAGATAAACCGCCTGTTCGCGGAAGCGGCAGCCAGGATGCCCGCAGTGCTTGGCTACACAGAACTGCCGCTTGTCTCATGTGATTTTAATCACGATCCCCGTTCAGCAATTGTAGATGGATGTCAAACCAGCGTCTGCGCCAAAAACCTGATCACGGTACTGGCCTGGTTTGACAATGAATGGGGCTACGCGAACCGCATGCTCGACACGGCATCGGCAATGATGCACCTTCTCTGACAAAACCATGATAAGCGCAGGGAAACAACAGGGCCATTTCTCGATCAAGCTTTGAAACTATCCTGGTGAATCAACTCACTCCTGAA
>CBDUGK010000057.1:0-25146 GCA_965366875.1 uncultured Desulfobulbaceae bacterium
CTTAAAAGATAAGGTTGTTCAGGTTAAAATAGTCTATTACGGTCCCGGCCGTTGCGGTAAGACGACAAACCTGGAGTATATCAATAAAACCTATCGCAAGCAGATCGTCTCGGAAATGGTGAGTCTTAAAACTCATGGTGATCGAACATTGTTTTTTGATTTTCTGCCTTTTGATATGGGCAAGATCAAAGGCTATGACATCAAGATTCAACTCTATACCGTGCCGGGACAGGTGAAATACAATGCAACCAGAAAACTGGTTTTAAGAGGTGTCGACGGCATTGTTTTTGTCGCCGACGCCATGGCCAAGCAGCGCGAAAAAAATATCAGGTCTCTCAACCAGTTGCACGAGAATCTGCAGTCCTACAAAGAGAGTATTTTCAGGATTCCTCTGGTCATGCAATACAACAAGGTTGACTTGAAAGAACATGGAATACCGATTCTGCCGACCGAGGTATTGCAGAAGGATTTAAACAGCAGATTAAAGGTTCCATATTACGAGGCGAGTGCTATAACCGGCTATAATGTGGCACTGACATTGAAGAAAATTATATCTTCAACCGTTATTTCGATACAGAAAAAACTACTCTAGAGAGAAGACACGGTGGAACAGAATACAATCAGCCAATATGATGATGATCTAACTGTTGGGATGGAGGAAACAGAAGATTTTCTCGACACCGGATTCGTTGATTTATTTGAGCATTCAAGCAGCAACGGTTCGCCTATTTCAAGGCTTAAAACCATAGTTCTCTCTATTGACTGGGAAATTAATAATGAAATTCTTACCCAGTTTAACGATGAACTGCTGGTACTGAAGGATGTCTGGAAAAACGATCAGGTAAAGTTGGTCTATGTACAGGCCCTTGAAAAAATCAGCAGATACATCTATCAGTTTAAAGCCGACGCTCATCCAAATGCGATTAAACTGCTGCTGACTTTTTATTATAATCTCGAAAAGATCGTACTCGAAACAACGTTAAGCGACGCTGAAATAAAAGATATCCTGCGCGGAGATGTAAAAAAGTTTGAGCAGTTGAAACAAAAGATCGGCATTGCCCCGGCGTCTGGCAAGCCGGGGTCCGGGGACGAAACCGTCTCCACTGCTGATGGTGCTGAGCAGGAAGAGCAACGTCCGGTCCTCTTTAACCTGAAGGCGTGTATTCTGGGGATGGACTGGGAGATAACCGAGCGTGAACTGGCAGATCTCGGCAATGAAGTCACCCGGCTCGAAAAGGAGTTCGCCGGCAAAAAACCCCAATTGATCTTTGTGCAGGGCATCGCGGCACTGGGCGGATATATAAAACTCAAGAAGAGCGATGCCCATGCCGATGCCTTCAAATTACTCTATTCGTTCTATGAAGGTCTGGAGAAAATCGTTGTCAATCCCAACCTGTCAAAGCAGGCAATTAAAGAAATCCTCCTTCCTGAAGTAGAAAAGTTTGAGGATTTCAAACAGGTCATCGCCGCAACCATTACGCCGGAAGCCATTGCCGGGAAAATCGTTGCTGAAGAGTCTTCGGAATACAGTGATAAAGATGACAATGTCGATGCGGTATCCCCTGCCTTTTCTGATATGTCGGAAGAAGTCCACGGCTTTCAGGCCGAGGAGGAAGCTGCGACATTTGGAGCATCCAATGATGTTGAAGACCGTCTCGATACTTTTTTGTCAGGAGAAAAATCGTCAGGAGCTGGTGAAAAAGAAAGCGCCTTGCCGCCTGAGGCAATTGAGCGGATCGATTCATTCTTTGGCGATGATCTTGCTGACGACGCCTTATCGCTGTCCTCTATTAGTCCGGAGGATGCCCTGAGGGGCGTAGACGTTGAGACCGATGCTGATGATGATTCAGATGAGGAGGCGTTGCCGATACGAGAAGATGGATTACTGGCACCGGCTCTTGCAGATTCTGCCGATTCTGAGCCGCATGGTTTTAACCCCGATGACGGCGGGGAAGGATCCCTTTATTCTGCCGCTGATGTGGATGAAAGCATTGGTGATATCTTCGCAGACGATATAGCGGAAAGAACGGTAAGCCAGGCTGCAGCTCTCCAGGGCGTCAATGTCGAGACTGATGCTGATGATGACAGCGATGAGCAGCCGCTGCCGAAAAAAGAAGACGACATAGCTCCTGCACTCGCTCTGGATGATACGGTCCCTGAGATTTCGGAGCACATTCAGGTGGAAGACGAAGTGTCTGAAATTGACGCCCAGATCGAAACATTTTTCGGTGAGGTTGAGGAAGACGAACTGCTCGATGCTGGAGAGGATAGAGCAGCTGAAACAGTATTCGATCAGGAGTCAGCGGAAGAGAGTGATGATGGCCTTACCGAGATTTCTGAACCCCATGAAGAAACGCCGAAAGAGGTGCGGGCAGGGCTTGACACGTTCTTTGCTGAACCGGAAGAAACGAGTGCTTCAGCCACACCGTTTGAAATGTTGTCGGAACCTGAGAGTGATGGTGGTGACGGCGATGAAGTTTTTGTAGATGGAGTAACAGCAGAGGAACTGCCGAGCGAGGAGCCCGGGGAGCAGCTGAGCTTTGTCGATGAAGGCTCCCTGAACGATCTTGAGGAAGCCGGAGTATCAACGTTTGAAACCTCTGCTGTCTCTGA
The DNA here is from genome assembly GCA_965366875.1 of uncultured Desulfobulbaceae bacterium. Lineage (GTDB taxonomy): Bacteria > Desulfobacterota > Desulfobulbia > Desulfobulbales > Desulfocapsaceae > MADRE3. Next base: position 2,614 of record CBDUGK010000057.1, read on the forward strand.
TCTTTCTGGAGATGGAGTAACAGCAGATGAACAACCGAGCGAGGAGCCCGAGGAGCAGCTGAGCTTTGTCGATGAAGGCTCCCTGGACGATCTTGAGGAAGCCGGAGTATCAACGTTTGAAACCTCTGCTGTCTCTGATCTTTCTGGAGATGGAGTAACAGCAGATGAACAACCGAGCGAGGAGCCCGAGGAGCAGCTGAGCTTTGTCGATGAAGGCTCCCTGGACGATCTTGAGGAAGCCGGAGTATCAACGTTTGAAACCTCTGCTGTCTCTGATCTTTCTGGAGATGGAGTAACAGCAGATGAACAACCGGACGAGGAGCCGGAGGAGCAGCTGAGCTTTGTCGATGAAGGTTCCTGGGACGGTCTGGAGGAAGCCGGAGTATCAACGGTTGAACCCCCTGCTTTTTCTGATCTTTCCCCAGATGAGGAGGCAGAGGGATTACATTTTGAACCAGTTGCTGAAGAAGATTTGGTAGACGCTGCAGAAGAGATACCGCTTGGCCTGCTGGATGATGAACCTGAAGCGGAGGTTCAGATCGAGGCGCAGCCGGGTTTTGAAATTGTTGGCGAGGATAGAGCCGAAGAGCCGCTCGAGGGTGAAGAAACGTTCAGGGATGAAGCGATTGCAGCTGACTCCTTTGCTGAAGCATTTGGGGATGAGGACAGAGCAGAATCTTCTGAAACGCAGTTTGATGCAGATGAAGAAGATGTATCAATTCCTGAAGAAATTTCAAGCCTTGAGCAGACCGCAGCTGAGGAAGAAATCGTTCATGATCCGCAATTCACTGCCGGCCGAGTGGCTTCAAGCTTTGGTTCTGACTCTGAGGAACAGGCATTCTTTGCGGATATCGACAATCGCATCGACGAACCTGGTGAGATACAGATAGAACTGCTGGCTGAAACTGATGCTGTTGAGAGTGAACTTGAAACGGATCATGATGAAGAAGAAGATGTTGCTCTTGGCCAGGAACTTGACCAAACGATTGCAACCGGGCTGCCGGAGCAGCTCGTAGAAGAGCAGGAAGACGAACCTGAGGCTCGAGTATTTGCTATTGATGATGAACTCTCAGGGCTCAGGAATGGGGTTGCCTCTCTTGGTGTCGAGATTGACGATCGTATCGTCGACGGGTTGTTAACTGAAATCAACCAGGTACGGCAGCGAATGGTTTCCAGGCCGGTTGAGAAAACGTTCCTGCAGCTTCTGTCAACCATTGTCCAGCATATTGGCCGCTACAAATTTGAATCAAGCTCCGAGGCTCATACCCTCATGCTTTCCGTTTTCGATAAGCTTGAACTCGCTCAGAAAGCTACCGTCAGCCGGGAACAATCCCAGGAAACCCTTCTGGCAGAAACCTGTAAGGTCTTGCTGTGGCAGCAGAAAATGCTAGATCGTCAGGTGGTAAAAAATGGAGATGAACTGACGTTTGTCAATCCGGTTCGTACCAGGATGGCTGAAGAGGAAAAAGAGCAGGCAGAAGCTGATGAACCTGCAATGCAAACAGCAGCTGCACCAGAGCCTCATGGAGATGCCGAAAAGGACTTCAGTGCCGTTTTCGAGCCGGTTGATGAAGAGGACTTTGGTGTTATTGAAGAAATTCAGGCGACTCAGGAAGGAATTGAGCAGGAGCTGGGAGATTCATTAATCAAAAATGATTCTCAGTCAGGCGGGGAAGCAGCCGGTGCGTTTCAGACAGAACCAGCGGACGATGCGGATAACCTGCCGGATAACGTCAGAGCAGAAAGCAAGATCGATATTAAGGGGCTTTCAGTCCTGTTGTCAGGGGTAATTAAAAGAGAAATGAAATCGCTCAAAGATCTCCTGCAGGCAGAGTTGAAGGCGCTCAAAGACAAGTTCAAGGACAAGGAGTAGTTCTTTTCAATCCCAAGCGGGCTCTCACCGGGACAGCAGCGCCTCTTTCGATTCAATGGTCCCAATAGTGATTCCGCCTTGCCGTCAAACGATCGTGGCGATGGACTTCTTTAAAGAGGTTCCTCGCCACGATCGTTTCAATCTATCATTTTTTACCCAGGTCTCGGGTACTGTCTGCCATCCCTGAAATCATCCGGCCAGGCTTCTGGAAGAGGCTTTCCTGGCACCGGGAACAGGCTTTATAAACCGTTCCGTTAACCTGCCATTCCTTTCCAAAAACGATTCATCACCCGATCGCCTAAATCAGCAGGTTTATCCATGTGTTGTCAGGGCACTGATCGACAGCAGCATGTATGCCAGGAGCCATAGACAGATGCAGGAGAGCAGCAGCATAAACCAGCGCTGCGAGCCGGACAACATGGTAAGGAGGATAATGAAAAAACCAGGTATGACTACGCCGGCAATTACCGGCGGCAGATACCTGAGCAACTCCTGCAGCCCAAGGAAAAACCATGGTCCGGATATATAGAATCTACCGAGTTCTTCGGGGTCCATCGGGGCTTCGATGAAGATGCTGAAGCACAGAATAGCGGTGATAAGCAGGATGTAGCCGGAAACCCTGACTGGGTACCTGCGCAGATGATCCCATGCCAGTATCAGCAGGAGAAAATCTAATGATATGACGTGATGCAGATAGACGCGCTGCATACCGTTATCAGTTATGGAGAACAGCAGTTCATTGAGAATCGAACCGAAAACGGGTACGGCAAGAAGGATGTTTTCAGCGATTATTCCCGCAGAGGCGCCGGTGCTGTCGCTGCGAAGAACATATCCGGTGAACAGCAGCAGCAGGATGATCGGCAGGGTCAAGACAAGCAGGATTCTGCGGCTGTGGCTGTAGACATTGGTTTTATCGAGGACAAGTACATAATGGAGAATAGCAAACAAGAAGAAAAACTGGCTTGAATAAAAATGCAGCGAGCGGAAGTATTTTCCGTACGGGATAAGAAGGTCAAGGGCCGCTGTCGAGTAGAACGGCTCCGAGAGATCGTACTGCAGGCCGACTATTATACCGGAAAGGAGCGAGATATAAAGACAGACCAGGCTCCAGGCTCCCCATTCTATGCCGCCGAGCAGTTGAGAGAGCGGTGATTTCTTCAGCTGTCCAAGAGAGGCTGTCCAGTTCACGGGTAGTCCATGATCGTCAGGTGGAGACAATAAATGCTGGAGGGTCTGATGTCCTTTCGACCAGATAGCGTTTCAGCTGTTTCTGGGAAGGCCCGTTTATTACCATGCCGGTGGTTGTAAATCTACTCTGATGGCAGGGACATTCAAGGATATCTTCTTTCTCCTTGTAGTGCAGACGGCAGCCGAGATGGGTACATTTTCTGGAAACCGCCCAGAGGTGCTCTTTTTCAGCAAAAATAAAAAAGTTATCCTGGGCTAGAAAATGATCCTGTTTCAGCGGTTCGGAAACTTTTACGATTACCGGCTTACGGGGTACCCTGTGACTTATGAACCGTATGAAGGGGTAGAACAGTAGAATGGAGCCGACGATGATGACCAGTCGGCGGGTCAGTGTTGGCTTGGCGTTGCTTTTTGTCATCGGTCGGGAAAAAACAATAAAATGATTACTTCCGGCGGTATTTTTCGATCATCATCTGGTGAACATGAGCAGGGACCATGTCTGCAACATCGCCGCCATGCTGGGCCGCAGCCTTGACAATGGATGAGCTGATGTAAATCCAGCGGAAACCGGGCATCAGAAACACGGATTCAACGGAGCGTTCGAGTTTCCGGTTCATCAGCGCCAGCTGAAATTCATAATCAAAATCGGAAACCGCTCTGAGTCCTCGGATGATTGCGCGGGCTCCTCTTTTTGCTGCGTATTCAACCAGCAGGCCGTCAACGCAGTCAACCTCAATCCTTGAGTTTCTGTCTGCAAAGCATTTTTCTATCATGGATACCCTCTCAGCCAGGCTGAACAGAGGCTCCTTCCCGGGATTGACTGCAATAGCAATGATAATCTTGTTAAAAAGACTCAAACCGCGATCGATGATGTCAATATGGCCGTTGGTAATGGGATCAAATGTTCCGGGATAGATGGCAAGAGATTTGCCGTTTAACGCAGATGAAGAAGTCATGATTTCTGTTCCGAATGTTCCGGTGTTTTTAGTGGTTTTCGCATAAAAAAGTGAAAACAACTGTCCCCATAACATCGACAGCTGTCAAGGAACACGTTGTTTAAGGTTATATCGAGGTCCACACCTTTTTTTTCCTCGATTATCATTAATACCTTTTGCGCAAGAACTGTACTGTTATCAAGTAAAAAAAGAATTTTTTTCGTGAAACCCCGCTGGTAGGGAGGATCTGCGAATATCAGATCAAACCGCTGTATGGAGATAGAAGGATCACCACTGAACGGCAGAGAGGCTCTGATGTCATGCTGAATTATCCTGCTTCGCTGTCTACCATCGGGGACAAGAGCAATGTTTTTTTGTATCAGGGCCAGCGCCTGCCTGCTGGCATCAACAAAGGTGACTGACTGGGCACCGCGGCTCAATGCTTCACAGCCGAGGGCCCCGGTTCCTGCAAAAAGATCAAGAACCTCGCTGTTTTTGACCTTTGAACCGATAATGGAAAACAGTGCCTCCCGAGCGCGGTCTGAAGTGGGACGTATCGCCTTGCTCTGAGTGGGCGGGGTAAACAGTTTACGCCCTCTTGCAAGGCCGCTGATTATTCTCATCTCTATCCGCTTGGGTGGCTCAGGGAGGTAACGGTTGTCTTGCGGAGCCGGTTCTCAGCAGGCAACAGGGGAGAGCAGCCGCCTGAAATATTCTCAACGTGCAGTCGATTTTTTCTTCCCCTCAGCCATTTATATGGCATCAGCTTATAAAGTCCAGGGTATAAACAAAAGCACATCGATAGCTATGTGAACCTCGCGAGAACTGTTTCCCCACCCTTCACTTTTTCGCCGGGACTGACCATGAGCTGGGAATCTCCCGGGAGATAAACATCGACCCGCGAGCCAAAGCGGATCAGACCAAACCGCTGCCCACGGGTAATCGAATCTCCGGGCTCAAGCCAGCAGACTATGCGGCGGGCGATCAATCCCGCTATCTGGACAAAGGTAATCTCTTTGTCGTTTCGACTGGTTACGGTTATCGCGCAATATTCATTTTTCAGACCGGCCTTCTGGTTATCGGCAGCCAGAAACACACCCGGTACGTAGTCCACCTGCCTGACAATTCCCGACACGGGATTCCGGTTGACATGCACGTTGAAGACATTCATGAAAATGGAGATTTTCAGAAGGTCATGTTCTGAGAAACGCACATCTTTTACTCTCTCTGAGACAATCACCCTGCCGTCGGCCGGAGATAGAACCGTGTCTTCACCAGTCGGGATAATTCTTTCAGGGTCTCTGAAGAACATCAGGACAAACGTCGTTATTCCAAGCAGCGCAATGGCCAGTATAGGATAGTCGAGAATCGCGCAGATAAGGGAGAGAAAAGCCGCGTAGAAAATAAACGGATAGCCCTCTTTGGCCACGGGTACTTTTGGTTTTATCATGAGGAGCGTCCGTTATTTGTTTTTTCCCGCCCGGCTGATGGCGATCGTTCCGGTGCGGATGATTTCCTTGATGCCGATTGGCCTGAGAATGTCTATTGCCGCCTGGATTTTTGACGGCGATCCGGTTACTTCAACGGCATAGCTTTTGGCACTGACATCAATCACTTTACCCCTGAAAATGTCAATTACCCGGAGAACCTCGGCACGGGTATGCGCTTCTGCCTTGACTCGGATTAATACCATTTCCCGTTCGACGAATTCCCCCTCACTGATATCATAAACCTTTATGACATCGATGAGTTTGTGCAGCTGTTTGCTAATCTGTTCAACAATGTTTTCGTCGCCTTCTGTCACCAGGGTCAGACAGGAGACATTTGCATCGATCGTTTCCGCGGCACAGATACTTTTAATATTAAATCCACGGCCGCTGAAAAGGCCGGTTACCCGGGACAATACGCCTGGTTTGTTCTGGAGCAGAACGGATAGCGTGTGTTTCATATACCCCTCTGAATAGAGAAAAAGGCGCCTTACACCAAAAGCATCTCAGTAGTAGATTTACCCGCCGGCACCATTGGGAACACCCCTTCCTCCCGGGATATTTTGAAATCCATAATCACGGTATTATCTGTTGCCAGCGCCTCTTTTATGACCGCTTCCACTTCGCTCTTTTTTGTGGCCCTCAACCCAACGGCATCGTAGGCTTCCGCCAGTTTGACAAAGTCGGGGGCGACATCCATGGTCGTCGAGGCATAGCGTTTGTCATAAAACAGCTCCTGCCACTGGCGTACCATGCCGAGAAACTGATTGTTGAGTATCGCGATCTTGACCGGGCAGTTATACTGCCGGGCAGTGGCAAGTTCCTGAATATTCATCTGGATCGAGGCATCCCCGGCTATGTCGATAACGATTTTTTCAGGCCTGGCCATTTTTGCACCGATTGCCGCAGGAAATCCGTAGCCCATGGTTCCCAGTCCCCCGGAGGTGAGGAAGTGGCGGGGATGATCATACCGATAGAACTGTGCCGCCCACATCTGGTGCTGGCCGACTTCTGTTGTTATGATAGCTTCGCCATTGGTCAATCGATCGAGCATTTCTACAACATACTGAGGTTTGATGATGTCCGTGTCATCGTTAATGTAGGTGAGCGGATGTTCTTCCATCCATGTCCTGATCTGAGCAAACCACTCCTGGTGTTTACTCTTTTCATAGCGAACGGAAACCTCAGGTTCACTGTCAAACCAGGATGCCATTGCCTCCAGTGCCAACCTGCAGTCTGAAACGATGGGGACATCAACTTTTACATTCTTGCTGATTGACGTAGGATCTATGTCGATATGAATAATTTCAGCATTCGGGGCAAAGGTATCCAGTGTCCCCGTTACCCGATCATCAAAGCGGGCCCCGACGGAAATCAGCAGGTCACACTGAGAAACAGCCATGTTGGCGGTGTAGGTACCGTGCATTCCCAGCATTCCCATGGACAACTCATGAGTTCCCGGAAAGGAACCCAACCCCATCAGGGTCATCGTGACCGGGATATCGAGCTTCAGGGCGAGTGCCCGGAGTTCCTCCGAGGCGTTTGAGAGGATTACTCCACCTCCGACATAAAGCACCGGTTTACGTGCTTTCATGATCAGTCTGCAGGCTTTATCAACCTGAACCGGGTGGGGGGCGTAGGTCGGCTGGTAGTTGTGCATCTTAATCGCTTTTCTTTCTGAAAACGGCACCAGGCCCTTAATCAGGTCCTTGGGCAGATCAACAAGGACTGGTCCCGGCCTTCCGGTGCGTGCTATATGGAACGCTTCACGCATGACCTGGACGAGCTCTTCCTTGCGCTTGACCAGGAAATTATGTTTGGTGCATGGTCTGGTGATACCGACGATGTCGACTTCCTGAAAGGCATCATTGCCGATCAGTGGAGTCGGCACCTGTCCGGTGAGAATTACGATAGGAATAGAGTCGAGATATGCCGTGGCAATTCCGGTAACCCCGTTCGTGGCCCCTGGTCCGGAGGTGAGAAGGGCAACTCCGACCTCACCGGTGACCCGTGCATACCCGTCGGCAGCATGGACTGCAGCCTGCTCATGCCTGACGAGAACGTGTTGCAGGTCTGTCGAGTTCATCAATTCGTCGTAGAGGTCGATTACTGCACCACCGGGATATCCGAAAATTGTCTTTACTCCTTCTTCCCGCAAACATTGAACCACTGCCTGGGCACCGGTGAGTTCTTTCATCTGTTCCTCGATATCTTCAGAGAGTTACTGAAATAATTAGTTGTCCATGGTTTCATAGTTTTCAGAACGAACCTTAAAATATAAATTTCTCGGGTAAAGATGTCAACCATCATTCATCATTCTTTGCAGTTTCAGGATTCGTGGTGTTTGCCTCAAAGCGCTGCATACCATAAAAATTGACTTGACAAGGACTTGCATGCAGGATTACCTTTACCTCTACCTGACACTTATTGTGAAATAGAATGGAAATGAATCAAATGAATAACGGCCTGTCTCTACTCCTTCTAGGATTGCCCCGGAAAGCCGCGGCACGGGTCGGAATTTTTTGAATTCAGTTTGATCCCTGCAATAAAAAAGGCCGCGGTTTTTCACCGCGGCCTTTTTTATTGCAGGGTTAAAAAGCTTTTTAAAAGATGTGCTGGAGAAATGTCATGAATCAGGAACTGACGCAGAAATATCGACCATACCCTTCTATTCATTTGCCCAAAAGGACCTGGCCGGACAGGGTCATCAGTAAGGCGCCTGCCTGGTGCAGCGTCGACCTTCGTGATGGCAACCAGGCTTTGATTCAACCGATGAGCCTGGCCAAAAAGCTCGAGATGTTTGAACTCCTGCTGGAAATCGGCTTCAAGGAGATCGAAGTCGGTTTTCCTTCGGCTTCACAGGTTGAGTTTGAGTTTACCAGAAAACTGGTTGAGGACAACCTGATACCCGAAGGTGTTTTTATCCAGGTACTGACACAGGCTCGTGAGCATCTGATCAAAAAAACCTTTGAATCCATAAAAGGGGCCCGGGAAGTAATTGTGCATCTGTATAATTCAACCTCAACCCTGCAGCGCGACGTTGTATTCAAGATGGATAAAAAAGAGATCATCAACCTGGCGGTAAATGGCGCCCGGCTGATATTACGGGAAACAGAAAAGTATCCGGAAACAATTTTTCGCTATGAATATTCCCCGGAGAGCTTTACCGGTACCGAGATTGACTTCGCCCTTGAAATATGTGAAGCGGTCATGGATGTATGGGAACCGAGCAGGGAACATCCTGTAATCATTAACCTGCCGGCAACCGTTGAAATGTCGACACCCAATATTTATGCTGATCAGATAGAATGGTTCTGTTCTCACATGAAAAATCGGCAAGCCGCCATCATCAGCCTTCACACCCATAATGACCGGGGATGCGCCGTCGCCGCCACCGAACTGGCCTTGATGGCAGGCGCTGACCGGGTAGAGGGTACGCTGTTCGGCAACGGGGAGCGCACCGGGAACGTGGACCTGATAACGCTTGCCCTGAACATGTTTACTCAAGGGGTTAATCCCTGTCTCAACATTCATGATATCAACCATATCATCGATGTTTTCGAACGGGTGAACAGGATACCTGTTCCGATCAGGCATCCCTATGCCGGTGAGCTTGTCTATACGGCATTTTCCGGTTCCCATCAGGACGCTATCAACAAGGGTATGACGGAGTATGAAGCCAACGGCAATGCTCAGTGGGCGGTGCCTTATCTGCCGATCGATCCCGCCGATGTGGGAAGGACCTATGAATCGATCATCAGGATTAACAGCCAGTCCGGCAAAGGCGGGGTTGCCTATGTGCTGGATCATGAGTTTGGTATCAAAATGCCGAAAAACATGCACCCGGAATTCGGTAACATCATCCAGGAAGTAACAGACAGGCAGGGACGCGAACTCAAATCCGATGAAATCTACCAGACCTTCGAACAAACCTATCTTGATATTCATCACCCCTTTGACCTCCAGTCGTTCCATGTGATGAAGCGTCACTCGGACAAGCGGGAGAAGCTTTCCTTTGCCGAGGTAGAGGCGGTGATTGGCGTCGAGGGAGCAGAGCGCGCAATCAGGGCTTCGGGAAACGGTCCGCTCGATGCCTTTTCCACCGCGCTCAAGGCAGGCGTCACCGGGGATTTCACGCTCTGCAGCTATCATGAGCATGCAATAAACACCGGTTCCAGTGCCCGGGCAATTGCCTATATCGAGGTGGAACGTGCCGACGGCGCCCGTTTCTGGGGGGCTGGAATCGATACCGATATCATTATTGCCTCGGTGAAAGCACTGCTCAGCAGTCTCAATCGCTGTGTCTGAGGATGCCCCGTCATCGTTGATCTGCACGACCTGGGGCTGCAACGCAGACCGATCTGTCCCCTGTGAAAAAGAAGCATCAAAAACAGTGCTTGTATGCTATAACAGAAGAAACCCCGGCTAACTGAAATATAACAATAAAAGGGATATGAATGAGAAAGAAAGCGCTGATAACAGGGGTAACCGGGCAGGATGGTTCTTACCTGGTTGAGTTTCTGCTGAACAAAGGCTATGAGGTTCATGGAATTAAACGCAGGACGTCGCTTTTTAATACCGGCAGGATTGATCATCTTTACCAGGGTCCGCATGAAGCAGACAGGCGGTTTATCCTCCACCATGGAGACCTGACGGACTCGTCGAGCCTGATCCATGTGATCGAAAAGGTCAAACCTGATGAAGTCTACAATCTGGCCGCTCAGTCCCATGTCGCCGTTTCATTCGAAGAACCGGAATACACCGCCAATTCCGATGCCCTTGGTACACTGAGGATACTTGAGGCGATCCGAATACTTGGTCTTTCCGGAACCACGAAATTTTACCAGGCTTCCACCTCTGAGCTCTATGGACTTGTTCAGGAAACGCCGCAGACGGAGCTTACACCGTTTTATCCGCGATCTCCATATGCTGTGGCCAAGCTTTATTCTTACTGGATCGTCGTCAATTACCGTGAGGCGTACGGTATCTACGCCTGTAATGGCATCCTCTTTAACCATGAGTCTCCTCGCCGGGGAGAGACCTTTGTCACCAGGAAGATCACCCGCGCCCTGGCCCGAATTGCCCTTGGGCTGCAGGACATTCTCTACCTGGGAAACCTCAATGCCAAGCGCGACTGGGGGCATGCCCGCGACTATGTTGAAATGCAGTGGCTCATGCTGCAGCAGGACCAGCCTGAGGATTATGTGATAGCGAGCGGTGAACAGCATTCCGTCAGGGCTTTTATCGATCTCGCCGCCCGGGAGCTGGGATATTCGCTGAGATGGGAGGGAGAGGGCGTTTCGGAGGTCGGTATTGTTGATGCGCTCAGCACTCCTGCAGAGGAGTCGAAAGTAGTTCCGGGCCAGGAAATTATTCGGGTTGATCCGCGCTATTTCAGGCCCACCGAGGTTGAGTCTTTGCTCGGGGACCCTCGAAAAGCAAAAGAACGGCTCGGCTGGTCACCAAAAACAACATTTAAAGAGATGGTTGCTGAGATGGTGCAGACAGATCTCGAGGATGCGAAACGTGACTCGCTTTGCCAGGGCGAAGGCTTTCATACCTATAATTATCACGAGTAAAAAAAGGAACCGTGGGCCGACGGTCTTATACCCAAGCTGATGAATCATAGCCAGCAACTCCAAGCACCTGCGGACAGGATTTTCATAGCCGGACACCGGGGCATGGTCGGATCTGCCATCCACCGGCTCCTGAGGGCGAAAGGCTGCAAGAACATCATCACCCGCACCTCCGCTGAACTGGATCTGACGGACCAGCAGGCTGTCCGTTCTTTCTTTCAGTCCGAAGCGATCGATTATGTAGTCCTTGCTGCTGCACGGGTTGGGGGAATCTATGCCAATTTTCACTATCCGGCCGAGTTTATTTACGCCAACCAGATGATTCAGAACAATGTTATTCATCAGGCCTATCTGGCTGGCGTCAGCCGTTTGCTATTCCTCGGCAGTTCCTGTATTTATCCTAAATTTGCACCACAGCCGATGAAAGAGGAGTATCTGCTCACCGGTATTCTCGAGATGACGAACGAGCCGTATGCGATCGCCAAAATCAGCGGTATAAAAATGTGTGAATCCTATAATCGTCAGTATGGTACCGATTATCGGGCCGTCATGCCGACCAACCTGTACGGGCCAGGTGATAATTTTCATCTTGAAAACAGTCATGTTATTCCGGCTGTGATGCGCAAATATCACCTGGCGAAGTGTGCAATGAGCGGAGATTTCTCAGCCATCAGAAAAGATCAGGACACTTTCGGCTCGATACCACCTGAAATTAGCGACATGCTTGGCATTACCAGCAGTTGTCAAGATAAGCGCCCGGTGGTTCAGCTCTGGGGGAGCGGTCGTGCCCGCCGTGAATTTCTCCATGTTGATGATATGGCATCGGCCTGTATCCATGTGATGAACCTTTCCCGAGATTCTTATCTCCAGGCACTGGGACACCCCTTTGAGCTTTCTGAATCAAATGTCAGCGCTGCTGAACTCAGCACCCCCAGTTTTTTCAATATCGGCAGTGGACTGGATTGCACGATCAGTGAGGTTGCCGGGATGATCCGGGAAATCGTCGGATTTGCTGGGGAAACCCGTTACAACAGTGAGCAGCCCGACGGAACGCCCCGCAAATTGCTGGACACAACGAGAATCAGCGGGGTTGGCTGGCGCCCCTCATATGGTTTGAAAGAAGGTTTGAAAGCGACGTATGACTGGTACTGCGCGCAATGACAGCAGGAGAATTTCCCGCCATGCCTGATCTTCCCAAAACCGGTTATTACCTCTGCACTATCTTATCAGGTGCCCTTACATTATGAGAAGCGAAGACTATTCAGAATCATTGGTTGTTCATTTCAGGCGGGCTGAAGTCTTACGTCGTGAAGCACTTGACCTTGTCTCCATTGACCTTAATGAGCGGCAGCTGTTCGACCTCGAGCTTATCCTTAACCGTGGTTTTTATCCGCTGACCGGCTTTATGGGCAGGGATGCCTACGAGTCTGTCGTGCAGACGCTGTCGCTGCCGGACGGCTCGGTGTGGCCGATACCGATCTGTCTTGACCTGGGTGAAGCGCAAGCCGGGATGCTTGTTCCGGGTCAGAAAGTTGCCCTGAACGATCAGGAAGGATTTTTGCTGGCGATCCTGAGTGTTTCGGATATCTGGCAACCCGATAAAAAAGAAGAGGCACTTCAGGTATACGGCACGACAGACCATACCCGTCATCCGGGTGTGAGAATGCTCTATGATGAGGTGAAGCCATGGTATGTAGGCGGCAGCATCGAAGGGGTCAGCCTGCCGATACATTATGATTTCCTGCAGCTCCGCCTGACGCCATCTGAAACGGTGCGGCGCTTTACCATGAACGGCTGGCGGCGTATACTCGGTTTTCACAGCGAGCAGTATCTTCATTGCGCCCACCGTGAAATGGTGCTTGATACCGCGCAAAAGGTCGGTGCTGCCGTCTTTCTGCAACCTGTCGTCGGTCTCAATCATCCCGGAGATGTGGACTTTTACACCCATATCCGCTGTTTTCAGGTTTTTACCGAAAAATTTCCTCCCAACATGATTATGCTTGGCCTGTCTCCATTCGCCGGTCGTCTGGCAGGCCCCCGGGATGCCTTGCACCAGGCGATAATGCGGAAAAATTTCGGTTGCAGTCACTTTATGGTCGCAGCGGATCACGGTGATCCCTTTGCCCGTCTCAACAATGGTTCAGAATTATTCTATGAAAAAGGAGCGGCGCAGCAGCTGGTTGATTCCTATTCAGAAAAGACGGGGATTATAATGGTTCCTCAGCTTGAATATGGATATCAGCAATCAACCGGTAAATACTTTCAGCTGGCCGCGGGAGCGGCAGAAAATCTTGAAAAGATCACCTCCTCGGAACTGCAGCGGAAAATGATTCAGAATGAGGACATTCCCGAATGGTTCACCTGGCCCGACATGGTAACCGAGCTGCAGTACGCCTTTCCTCCGAGAAGCAAACAGGGGTTCACAATTTTTATGACCGGGCTTTCAGGTTCGGGGAAATCAACGATTGCCAAGGTGCTTCTGGTCAAGTTCATGGAGATGAGGGATCGGCCGGTTACCCTGCTCGATGGTGATATTGTCCGAAAGAATCTTTCCTCGGAACTCAATTTCTCTCGCCACCACAGGGACCTCAACGTCACTCGTATCGGCTTTGTTGCCAGCGAAATTACCAAGAACGGCGGAATTGCACTCTGTGCACCGATTGCTCCCTACGAGGAGCCACGGCAGTCAAATCGTTCGCTGATTTCCCGCTACGGCGGGTATATCGAGGTCCATGTCTCGACACCGCTTGAAGTGTGCGAGCAGCGCGACCGCAAGGGGCTCTACGCGAAGGCCAGATCCGGCAAGGTAAAGGGAGTCACCGGTATTACCGATCCCTATCATTGCCCGAAAAATCCTGATATCACGATAGATACAAGCAGTGTAACGCCGATGGAGGCGGTGCAGGAAATCCTGCTCTATCTGCAGCAGCAGGGGTACCTGAAATAGCTGTCACCACGCTGCGCCTCCATCTGTTCTATTCAAATTTTTTCTTGATAGAGCGGATAAAATCTTTTGTCAGCCGCGGGTGTTCGGAGAGTGTTTTGTGCACCTTTGCCGGAAGGGATTTTTTGAAGAAGTCATCTGTCTGTGCGTAGGTCATCCCGCGCGAGACAGCCTCTTCGGCTTTTTCAGTTAACGTCTCGCGATCTTCCTGTGCATCGATATAGGCGAGTATCCCGCTTACCACCTCCGGTACCGACGTCTTTTGGTGAAGCGTTGCAATTTCCCTGTTGAGTAAATCAATCTCCGGTCTGATGGAATCTGCAAACGTTGAGATTTCCGTCTGCGCAGAAACAATTTCTTTCGATTGTGATTTTACAACAGAGGCCAGCTCAGCAGATGAAACCTCCAGGTCACCAAGTCTTTTCTCGAGGTCGGTTGCAGGCGCCAGCTCTTCCTGGAGACGGGCCTGCACCGCGGCGAGCTGCTCTTCTGCAGCTTTAAAAGAGGATTGGAGACGATTGAGCTGCCCTCCAAGCGTGTTGAGCTTTTCTTCGATCCTGAGAGTGTCCTGTTTTTGAGCTCCACTCTCTTTTATTGAACTTACAGGCTTTGCAGACTGCGGAGTCCGGTGATCTCCAACGGGTGACCTTTTCGCTTTAGCCCAGATGGAAATGCTGGAATCCCGTAATTTGTTGTAAAGAGAGACAAGCGATTCCCTGAGGTGTTCCCACATGCTCCGGGCCTTGTCAACAGAATGAAAAGAGGCGGCCAGCAGGAATATCCCGATGAGGACAGCAATGGAAAAAATCAAACCGATACTGAGTGCTATTACAAACAGCAGTCCCTTGATGAGTCCTGAAACAAGGGCATAAATACCGGCGATAAATCCATCTGCGGGGGCACTTGCAACAATGGAAATAAAGATAAAAACAACAAGAAGCAGAATTCCTGACTGGATAAGCGGATTGCGGAAATCATTTCGGTTCATATGGGTCTCCTCTGCCGTCAATGGTTTATGGTACCAGGCAGTACCATGTAATCATCTTTTCGTTCCCTTTAGACTTAGACACACCCATTAATCAACACCTAAATCCTAACGGTGTCAAGGTGTAAGGAATCTTCCCCGTCACTTTTGTCCGCCAATCATCCCATTCAGGGTCCTGATACGACTCAGAACCGGGGGATGGCTGTAACTGAAAAAAACCTTGAGCGGATGCGGTGTCAGATTGGAAAGGTTTTCCCTGCTTAACTTCTTTAGTCCGTTAATCAGCATCTCAGGTTTTCCGGTTGTTTCCGCGGCATAACGATCTGCCTCAAATTCATGAATACGTGAGAGATAGTTGAAGAAAATCGAGATGATGGTGTTTAACGGTGAATAAATAAAGGCAAAAAAGACGAGACTTGCATAGATGGAAAGCGCTTCCATCCTGAAGGCCTGGAAAAGTCCTGTATTGTTGATGAAAAAGGAGAGAAGATAAAACATCAGCCCGGTTTGCAGGACACTGGCAGCGACCATTTTCCAGATGTGTCTCTTCTTGAAATGCCCCATTTCATGGGCAAGAACCGCGATGATTTCATCATTGGATAACTTGTCCAGCAGGGTGTCGAAAAATACGATTTTTCTGAATCTGCCAAAACCGGTAAAGAAGGCGTTTAACTTTGAGGAGCGTTTTGAACCGTCCATTGTGAAGATGCCTTTCAACTGAAATTTTTCACGGTCTGCGTACGCCACTATTTTCTGTTTGAGTTCATTTTCGTCAAGTGGCGTGAACGTATTGAACAACGGCATGATCAGAACCGGAGCAAGAAACTGCAGAACAATCCCGAAGCAGATGAGTCCGATCCAGCAGAAAAGCCAGCCATACGAGCCGCTGTTTTCAAAAAACCAGAGAATGAGGGCAAGGACAGGTGTTCCGATTGCGACTGCAATTAATAAGCCTTTGACAATATCAGTGATAAAGGTTGTAACCGTTGTTCTGTTAAAGCCGAATCTGGCCTCGACCATGAAGGTTGAGTATATGGAGAAAGGCAGGCCGATAATAAATGAGAGCAGGAGAAGCGTGAAGGTAAAGATCAGGCCGGTAACGATTTCGTTGAATAAAAAGGAGCGGGCAAACTGATCGACGAGATTGAAACCACCGAGCAGCACAAAGCCTATGGTGAGCAGTGTTGATACACTGTTTTCAAAGAGGGCGAGATGGGTGGTGGCCGTTGTGTACTCCTGGGATTCTCTGTATTTCCTGGTGTCAAATATGTCCTGGAACTCCTCCGGCAGGTCCCTGGACAGCGCCTTGAGATTCAGGACTGAGACGGTGACATCAAGGAGGTAGTGGAGAACAATTACAGTCAGAATAAAAATCAGCCAAAAGGTCATAAAACACCTGCTGTTAATGAATAAACAACATATTTGTAACTATTTATAATACATGATTAAAAAGAGACAAGAGCGCACGAAAAGATGCCCACCTTCTGAGCCTCTTTCAGTCACCGGCTCCAGAGGAAAACCAGAGCCCGGCAGCCGTGAGGTTAATCATAAAATTGTCTTTACCGTTGCCGAAGCGATTTTCAAAAAACCGGCTGGAGCTATTCCCATGATTACGATAATTACCAGCAGGATTATCGAGGCAACATTGGTGAGAAGCATGTTCTGGGCAGGGACGGCGCGGTACTCTGTTTCTGGATCACTGCAGTAGGCAACCCGCACGACAGAGAGATAGTAGTATATGGCAATAGCCGTATTCAAAGCCGCAAGAATTACAGCAATGGTATATCCCTGTTTAAAACCGTTTATCAGCAGCATGAATTTTCCGGTAAAGCCGACAAACGGGGGGATTCCGGCAAGGGCAAAGAGACCTGTCGCAAGGGTGACTGCGAGCAGTGGGGCACGCTTGTGCAACCCGGAAAAATCATTGATCTGGAGATTCTCTCCAGAGCCGGCAACGGTACAGATGACCAGAAAGCAGGCAAGGTTCATCACCGCATAGCCGACGACATAATAGATCGCTGTCGAATAGCCGTCTATTTGCAGGGTGAGGAGTCCAAAAAGAACAAATCCGGCATGGGAGATGCCGGAGTATCCAAGCATTCGCTTGATATCGGTCTGGACCAGAGCACAGAGATTGCCATAGAACATGGAACCAATCGAACAGATGAGAAGAAGCGTCGTTATGGTTTCTCTCTCCCCGCCTGCCAATGCGAGCAGGCGGATTAAGACACCGGCGGCGGCAATCTTCGGGATGGCTGCGATAAAGGCGGTTGTCTCGTTTGCAGCTCCTTCGTAGACATCAGGGACCCAGAAATGAAAAGGGAAGATTGCAAGTTTATAGAAAAAACCGGCCAGTACCATGATTGTTGCGACAATGGCGGCCGGCTCATGAGACAAATTCCCAAGCGCAGGTACGATGACCGATAGATAGGTCGAACCGGTGAGTCCAAAGAGGTAACTCATGCCAAACAGCATAAACCCGGTAGCCATAACACCGAACAGCAGGTACTTGATCGCCGCCTCCATCTGAAATACGCTGCCATCATTTGTCCGGCGCATGGGGACGAGAATATAAACAGCAAAACTGGAAAGCTCGAGTGAAATGAAGATGGCCAGCAGTTCAACGCTTGAAACGAGCATCATCAATCCGAGGACAGCCATAAAAAGAAAGAGATAATATTCAGCTTTTACCTCTTTTTTTATCCCAGGAGCATTGCCGGTAAATATCAGCAGTACAAGCGTTGATGCGGCGATGAGCACCTTGAAAACCTGGCTGAAGAGGTTTATCTGGTATGACTCAAAGAAAATAATACCGTTCTGTCTGACAGATAGTACGGCGGCTGCCAAAACAAAAAACATCATGGTGCGTACCAGGTTTTTCAGGTTGCTGTCCCCTGGTTTTCCGAGACTAACCAGGAAAATAACAAGACCTGTTATCAGGAGGGTCAGTTCAGGCAGAAAGAGCATATCAGCTTACCTTGTTGTAATGTGAAGAGATTCATTGTACCTGCAATAGTGCATTCCCGGCACCGGCAACAGCCTGGGACTGGTAGGCTGAAAGCTGGTCCAGCAGTTCGCTTACACTCACATCCATCATGCTTATAAAGGGAGCGGGGCCGAGCCCTATCCAGAGAACGAAGAAGAGAAAGGGGGTCAGTATTACAATTTCACGTTTGTTTATGTCCCTGATCCACGACAGCTCAGGATTGTTCGTACCTCCCCAGATGATTTTCTGGAGCATTCTGAGCATGTAGGCCGCGGCAAGGACAGCGCCCGGTATAGCGGCAAGCGCGAGGACAATGTTGTATTCGAAACTTCCGGCCAGGATCATGAATTCTCCGACGAAGCTGTTGGTGCCGGGAAAACCGAATGACGACAGTGAGAAAAAGGCCAGAAAGGTGACAAACACCGGCATGAATCTGCCGACTCCGGCAGCCTCGTCGAGCTCTCGGCTGTGAGTACGTTCATAGATCATGCCGACGCAGAGAAAGAGCGCTCCGGTGGTAATGCCATGGTTTATCATCTGCAGCAGTGCACCTTCGATTCCCTGTTTGTTGAGGACGAAAATACCAAGGGTAACAAAGCCCATGTGACCAACCGATGAGTAGGCGATCAGTTTTTTCATGTCCTGCTGGGCAAGAGCCGTGAAGCCGCCATAGATGATACCGGCAATGGAGAGCCATAAGACCGGCTGCATCAGGAGTATTGTCGCATCCGGGACAATTGGAAGGGCGAAGCGAAGGAATCCGTAGGTGCCCATTTTAAGGAGAATAGAGGCGAGAATTACGGATCCGGCGGTCGGGGCTTCAACATGGGCTG
Source organism: uncultured Desulfobulbaceae bacterium (assembly GCA_965366875.1). GTDB lineage: Bacteria > Desulfobacterota > Desulfobulbia > Desulfobulbales > Desulfocapsaceae > MADRE3. Next base: position 21,421 of record CBDUGK010000057.1, read on the forward strand.
CAGGCAGCCATGTGTGGAATGGAAACATCGGAACCTTAATGGCAAAGGCGAGGAAGAAGGCGATAAACAGGAGAATCTGGGCGTTGATTGGATAGTCCTGCCACATCATGTCCGGGATGAAAAAGGAGTAGTCATTCGTCTTGTAAAGCCAGATAATGGCGACCAGAAGCAGGATGGAGCCGGCAAGCGTGTAGAGAAAAAATTTAACCGACGCGTATATTTTTCGTGGTCCACCCCAGATACCGATGATCAGGTACATTGGTATCAGCATCGCTTCCCAGAGGATGTAGAAAAGTACGAAATCGAGGGCGGCAAAGACACCGATCATTGCCGTTTCCATTACCATCAGGCAGATCATGAACGGTTTTACCCGTGTTTTGATATATGACCACGAAGCGAGAACGCAAAAGGGCATGATCAGGGCGGTCATCGCTATCAGCAGGATTGAAATACCGTCAACGCCGATTGTATAATGAACATTCAGCCCGGGAATCCAGGGATGGTGTTCAGCAAACTGAAAAAGCGGGGTGTGCCGGTCAAAGTTGAAAACCAGAACGAGTGAGAGCAGCGCGCTGATGCCGGTAAACAGAAGAGCACTAAATCTGCAGGCTTGATCACTGCTGACAAAGAGCAGGACGAGTGCGCCGCACAGGGGCAGGAAAATAAGTGTGCTCAGCAGTGGAAAACTATGATTTATCAGAAGTTGATCCATCTCAACAATTCCTTGAAGCAGATATTAGAGCCAGATAACGGCGATCATGACGAGTGCTGTAAATGAAACAGTGTAAAAGATGGTCATCTGTATATTGCCCCGCTGCATGATCTGCGCGAGCCGTCGTCCCAGAGTCCGTACCCCCCTGGCGGAACCGTCAACAATGGTGTCGATCCCGTGCCAGTCAAACCAGGCCCAGAATCGGGCAGTGGTCATCAGGGAGTAGAGACCGACAACACGATACGCCTTGCCCCAGGCGTTATCAAACCATTGGATCGGGTTTTCGGCCAGCCACAGAAAGACCAGGCCCGCCCGCCGGTAGAACCAGTCGAGATCAAGGTTTGTTGACGCTCTGGCACCGATCCGGTCTTTGAACAGGATGAACCCAAGTCCGGTGAAAGCAAGAATCTGCAGGGTTTCGCTGAGATGGTAACTGTTGTAAGGGGCAAAATAGGGAATGTCCTGATAGGGCAGCATGGAATAAAGAAACGGCAGATAGGAACCGATCATGAAGCAGAGTCCCCCGGCAGCAAGCATCGCCAGCACCATATTCCAGGGAGGATCGGTCGCTTTGTCAAGCGTTGACTGAGCGCCGCACTTTTCACTGAAAAAGAGCAGGTAAGGCAGCCGCAGGCCGGCAACAAGAAAGGTTCCCGCCGAGACCATCGTCAGCAGGAATCCCACTGCCGGCAAATGTTCCTGGAAACTTGCCGCGATGATGATTGATTTGCTGACAAAGCCTGAAAAGAACGGAAAAGCTGATACCGAAATACCGCCGATAATCATGAAAAGCATGGTCAGCGGCATTTTTCTGTACAGACCACCCAGTTCTGTGAATTTACTTTTGCCGGTTGCCTGGATGATTGCCCCTGCAGCCATGAACAGCAGCCCTTTGTAAAGGATGTGGGCAAAGGCATGAGCAGTGGTGCCGTTGATGGCAAGGGCGGTGCCGATACCGATTCCTGCGACCATGTAACCAACCTGACTGATGATCTCCCAGCCAAGCAGCCGGCGGATATCGTTTTCAATGATGGCGTAGATGATGCCGTAGATCGCCATCGCCACGCCAAGATAGATCAGGATGTCAAACCCCGCGCAGGCCCTGGCCAGGGTGTAAATGGCGGTCTTCGTGGTGAATGCGCACATGAAAACGGAGCCGGTGACGGTTGCCTTGCTGTAGGCGTCCGGCAGCCAGGAGTGGAGCGGCACAACCGCCGCGTTGAGCATAAGACCCGACATGATAAGCCAGGTATAGAGCCTGCTGTTTTCATAATCGAGCAGCTCAAAGGCGATACTGCCGGTTACCTGGTAACGGAGGACAAAGCCCATCAGCAGGAGCAGTCCTCCGAAGGTATGAACGAGCAGATAACGAAACCCGGCTGCAGGGGCACCCGGATCGTCCCTGTTGAACCATACCAGAAAGGTCGAGGCGAAGGCCATCATCTCCCAGAACAGAAAAAGGCTCAGGTAGTCGCCGCTGTAAATGGCACCCAGGGAGCCGGCAACATAAAACCAGGCGGCAATGTGCTGCCATTCATCTCTGACGTGCAGCCCGTAGAGGGTGCCTATAATTGCCATGAGCGCCATGATGAAGGCAAAGACGCTTGAGAGTGCGTCGATGCGCCCAAAAACCAGCTGCCATTCAAGAAAAGAGACCTGGCCGTAGATGCCGGGGCTGAAACCGAGCTGGACTACCTGGATAAAAGCGGCGATCGGCACCAGCATCAGGTACGGCTGCCGGAACGGGCCGCGGATAAAGGGCAGCAGTAGTGCGCCGAAAATCAGGAGCATTGAAGGATGGAAGAAAAAGCTAGTTGTCATAGTAATCCTCCCCCTTCGCTATGCCGCAGCGGCTGAACCAGCGTGCAACAAAGATAAGAACGATACAGGAGACGATACCGAACAGCGACCAGAACCCCGGTATGTGTTTCTCCACCCAGGTATGGGCGTGAGAGGTATCAACCGTGATACTCCAGAGAAATATGGTGACCATGACAACAACCAGGATTGCCGTCGCCTGTTTGTGTCTTTTCATTATAAAATCGATTATTTGTATCATCCCGTCACCGCTTTGACAAATTGCATCATGAATTGAGGCCAGATACCGATTACAACCGATACGGCGCAGGCTATCAGAATGGGAATCAGCATAGCCAGGGGTGCTTCCCTGATTCCGGCATAGGGTTCGTCAGCAGGTGATTTGCAGAAGAATGCGCGATAGGTCACCGGCAAAAAGTAGGCGGCATTCAGCAGGGTGGAGGTCAGCAGAATGAGCAGTATACCGATCTGGTGAGCCTCGAGCGAACCGATCAGCAGATTCCATTTGGTAATAAATCCGGCAACGGGGGGAGCTCCAATCATTGACAGGGAGGCGACAGCAAAGGCCCCGAAGGTAAACGGCATTGTTTTACCCAGACCTTCCATTTCCGATATGTTTTTCTTGTGGGCGGCTACATAGATGGCCCCTGCGCAGAAAAACAGGGTGATTTTAGCGAAACCGTGATTGACGATATGGATCAGCCCCCCCTGAATTCCGGGAACCGTCAGCAGGGCGACGCCCATGATGATATAGCTGAGCTGGCTCACGGTAGAGTAGGCAAGGCGGGCCTTCAGATTGTCTTTTGACAAGGCAATGACGGAGGCCGCGATAACGGTGAAGCCGACAAAATAGGCCGTGGGAATCCCGAGGTTGAGCGCCGCCATGGTGTCAACCCCGAAAACATAGAGCATTACCCTGGTGGTACAGAAGACGCCCACCTTAACGACCGCCACCGCATGAAGCAGTGCCGATACCGGCGTCGGGGCAACCATCGCGCCGGGCAGCCAGTGGTGAAACGGCATGATGCCGTTTTTGGCAAAACCGAAAATGCAGAAAATATACAGCATGATAACGAGCGGTTTACTGACCTCCGGCGGGAAAATGCCTGTTGCTATTTCTGAACTGAAATCCAGCGTGCCGGTGAGAACATAGATCAGAATCATTGCCGGCAGCAGAAAGGTTTTGGCTGTCGCTG
>CBDUGK010000058.1:0-25139 GCA_965366875.1 uncultured Desulfobulbaceae bacterium
CTCGTCTCCCAGCCTGATTTTGGCGAACAGGCACTTGAAATCGCAGAAATTCTCCTCCGCTCGGGAGGCGTTGACATAATTGTTATCGACTCCGTTGCCGCCCTGGTGCCGCGAGCCGAAATTGACGGCAACGTCGGCGACTCCCATGTCGGTCTACAGGCGCGGCTGATGTCACAGGCCATGAGGAAATTTACCGGCGTTCTCAACCGCTCAAACACCGTGCTTGTCTTCATTAACCAGATCAGGATGAAAATCGGCGTTATGTTTGGCAACCCGGAAACCACAACCGGAGGAAATGCCCTTAAATTCTATTCATCCCTGAGGCTCGATATCAGAAGAATCGGCCAGATAAAAGATGGCCAGGAAGTAATCGGCAACCGGACAAAGGTAAAAGTGGTCAAGAACAAGGTTGCACCTCCGTTTAAGATCTGTGAGTTTGATATTATCTACGGGCAGGGAATATCAGCGGAAGGCGACATCCTTGATCTCGCCGTCGAGCAGGAGATCGTAGATAAAAGCGGTGCCTGGTACAGTTATCGTGACGAACGTATCGGCCAGGGCCGCGAGAACGCCAAGAGTTTCCTTGCCGACCACCCCGAAATGCTTCGCGAAATTGAGAACAGTGTGCGGTTGGGATTTGGATTAAAAAGCGTCCCGGTGGAAGAGAAGACCGAAAAACAATAGCCGTTCTGCCCCCGCCAACGTTTATAAGCCCCATATTCTCCGGCTCCTGCGGCTGTAGGGTCTGGATCATCTTCAGAAGGTTCATCGAAATGATGAACAGGATTAATTGAAAATGAGCCCCAGGAGTAAAAAGAAAACATTTGATGTGATTATCGTGGGCGGAGGGCCGGCCGGTCTTTTCGGTGCCTATTATCTTGCTGAATATTCAAACCTTGACGTCCTGGTCATTGACAAAGGCAAGGAGAGTCTGAAACGAAAATGCCCCATGAAGGATAAAGGCTGCATCAAGTGCAAACCGTGCAATATTCTCTGCGGAATTGGCGGAGCGGGTCTTTTTTCTGACGGGAAACTGAATTTTATCCATAAACTGGGAAAAACCGATCTTACCCAGTTTATGGCCGAGACCGAGGCCAGGGCGCTTATCGACGAGACCGAGACGATTTTCAATCGTTTCGGCATGGATGGAAAGGTGTTTCCGACCGATCTGAACCAAGCTCACCAGATCAGGAAAGAAGCCCGGAAATGCGGCATCGACCTGCTTGTGATCAAACAAAAGCACCTCGGCAGCGACAATCTTCCCAATCACATCACTGCGATGGCGGAGTATATCAGAGACAAGGGTGTCGTCTTCCATCATTCTGAAGAAGTACTTGACATTATTGTTGAAAAAGGCCGGGTTGCCGGATTAACGACAAATCGGGGGAACTATTACAGCACCAATATCATTATGGCTCCGGGACGGGTTGGTGCCGAGTGGATCGGCTCGCTTGCACGCAAAAATGGAATCGACGTGTCACAGCGAGGCATCGAAGTCGGGGTGCGGGTGGAGGTGCACAATGAAATTATGCAGGATCTCTGCTCGGTTATCTATGACCCGACTTTTTTTATCAGAACCAACCGCTACGATGACCAGACACGGACGTTCTGCACGAACTTCGGCGGTTTTGTGGCGCTTGAAAATTATCAAAACTTCATCTGCGTAAACGGCCATGCCTACATGGACCGGAAAAGCAATAATACAAATTTCGCCTTTCTCTCCAAGGTCGTTCTCACCGATCCGGTTGAAGACAATCAGGCCTACGGCGAATCTATCGGCAAACTGGCAACACTGATAGGAGGCGGCAAGCCGACACTGCAGCGCTATGGCGACCTGAAAAGAGGCCGGCGCTCCACCTGGAACAGGGTAAGAAACAGCTATATAGAGCCGACACTTACCAATGTCACCTGCGGCGATATAGCCATGGCCCTGCCTGAGCGAATCCTCACAAACCTGGTCGATGGCCTCGATCAGCTCAATCAGGTTATCCCTGGAGTTGCCAATGACGAGACGCTGCTCTATGCTCCGGAAATCAAGTTCTTTGCAACCCAGGTGGAGACGGACAACAATCTGGAAACCGTCATCAAAGGGCTGTATATGGCAGGTGACGGGCCCGGCGTTGCCGGAAATATCGTTTCAGCCACAGCAACCGCACTGATCCCTGCAAAAAAGATCATTACGACCACTTCCGCAGTTGCTTCTAAAACGCTGAGAAAGAAATGAACTGCCTGTTTAAACAACAATTTTTTTTATTTTTTCAAGGTACCAGTAAGGTATCTGTTGACAGGATTTTCAATCTGGTATAATCGTTTCTGGAAGAGAATGATTACTATTACCCCAACTAAAACCAAGAAAGATGGAGGAAATCATGCAGAAATGGGAATGTCCTTGTGGTTACATCTATGACCCAGCAGAAGGTGATTACGCTAACGGAGTCGATCCGGATACAGCCTGGGAAGACGTGCCTGCTGACTGGGTATGCCCCTTGTGCGGCGCAGAAAAAGATGCATTCTGGAAATATGACGAGTAATCCCAGCCTTTTGTAATGAGCTGCCCGGTATTGTTCTTAGCCGAGGCAGCTCATTTTTTCAACTGATAGACGGACCTCGCTCATCACAATCCAACTGAACGATTCCCGAAACCGTTAAACTGCCTGATTGTTTCTCACAATCGCCGACTGGTCTCTCACTGTCTAAAAATATGGCGATCAGGCATCTTTTTGTTATACGATTGCTTTTTGTATCATTTCATAATAGCCTGTTGCCCTAGTGCTACCAGAGTGCCTGTCTGTCGGGCCAGCACCCCTCTCATTAAAACAATGTATTAACTGATCTCAAATGACCCCCCGGCAGATACAGGGATAAGATTTGCACAGCAGGTGAGCGTGGAAAAAGAGCAGACAGAACCAAAGGTACTCATCATATATTTCAGCCTCAGCGGTCAGAGTCGCGGCCTGATCAATCTCTTTGCATCAGGGCTGAAGGATGAGGGTGTTTCCGTGAGTATCGAACAGCTGAAGGCGCGCCGGAAAATATCTTTTCCTTTTAAAAACGTGCTGCACACAACAATAATGATGCTCACCACATTTTTACGCTTTCGAATCCCGATTAAAAAGCTTCATCCCCGATGTTTTGAACCATACGATCTGGTTGTCCTTTCAGGTCCGACCTGGTCCTACAATCCCTGCGGCCCGATGCTGAGTCTGCTGGACAGGGATGGCCGGGATCTATTTGACGGCAGGCAAGTCCTGCCGCTTATTTCCTGCCGTGGTTTTTATCGTCTCCACGACTTTTTTCTACGCAGGGAACTCTCACGCCTTGGTGCAGGGCTCGAGAAAAGCCTGATTTTCACGCACCCTGTGCCGGAACCCTGGAGCACCATTGGCGTCTTCCTCAAATCCTCGGGATACTGTCCGGAAAAGATGAACCATCTCAAAGTCCATTTTCCCCACTTTGGTCATACGGTTGACCAGCTCCATCAGGCACAAACCTGCGGACGACAGTTCGGCCGCGCACTTATTGCCAGAAAACAACGGAATCGCTGCGCTTGATGTTCTTGCAGTGGCTTGATCTGAGAAAAACAGCAATTCTCCGAAAGGCTTTTAATTAAAGAAATTATCATACATTTCAATATTATAGCCGATGTACAGCGCGTCCCCTCTCCGCAGCGTCGGTGCCCTGAGGTTACCGGTCCGGCCCGTTGCCTTTGCTACCAGTTCTTCTTTTGTGCTGCTGTCGGGTGTATATTTCAGGAATTTTTTACCACTTGCTACATACACTGTTTCAGCCGCCGAGAGAACTGACCAGACCGCCTCACCACTGATCACGTCTTTTTTGGCATCCTTCTCTTCTTTCACAACCGCTGCTGACTTTTTTAAAGCCTCCCAGGCTTTTTTACATGAGGTTCAGCCTTTACGCATGTATGCCCAATCAACGTTCATGATGTTTCTCCTTGAATGATGTTCTGTTGCCTCAAATCGGAAAATGCTCCCTCTCAGTTGCCGTCTAACATGTCGATCTCAGGTTTATATTTAGCGAGGCCAACCATTATTTTGTTTTCTGTTTTTTTTTGGCTGACGACTTCTTCTTTTTTTTAGCATTTTTTCCTTTATTGTTTTTCGGCTTCACTTCGCAATCGTCACAATAACTCTTGTCGGATTTACATTTTTTACTGCTTGTGGTGATAGGACAACTACTGCAATGCTTGCCTTTTTTGACAAATTTTCCACAACATTTTTTCTTGCCCTTTTTCTCATTTCCCATGCACAAAACCTCAGCAAAATTTGAACGCTCCAATTTCCGATTCTATCTTAAAATGCAAAATCATTGCTGTTCCCCCCTGATTTCCACAAACAGGAACGGTGACACCCTGAACCGCATCTCAAAACTTTCAGCAGATGTGCTGATATTTTTTAATAATTATTATTACTTCTGAAAGCAAGCCGGTAAATACCCGGTACACTGTCGTCGCCAGTAAAACCAGGGGCAGGGCAATGGTCTGCTGTCAGCGTCCACCTGTCTCTAAAATCTTCCGGCAAGAGAACAGATGATGAAAACAGCCATGATCGAAAACATCAGGATGTTGAGAGCAATGAAAAGAAATCGATACGATACACGATTTACGACTCCAAGCTGGTATGCATAAAAACCAAGAAACATCAGGCTTCCAAAACTGATAATTGGCGTGACCGGCGGCGGCAGCTCGACAAGGAGCAAGATGATGATATGTAAAATCGATACAAGAGCAAGAATCCAGACAATCGAGATCCATTTCAGGGAACGTGCCGGCATAATTTTCAGCAGGCTTGGTATATCCCCTGCATGATAGTCCTGTTGATTATCGAGAACCACCAGCCAGAAATGTGGGATCTGCCAGACGACAAAGAGGCTCATGACAGCGATGATAAGCGTCGAACCATAAAACCCGCCTGCCGCAAGCCAGCCGATATATGGTGGAAGCGCACCGCACATAGCACCAGGAAAGATCGCCCAGACACTCCTGTGTTTCAAGGGTGTGTAGATTAAATTGTAAAGGAAAACAGAGATTAAACCGCCAAGCACCGGTCCCAGGGAAGAGAAGCAGGCATAGAGAATCAGGAACCCGGCAGCAAGCAAAATGCGCGCCTGCAGCAATCCGTGCTGCCTGGAGACCAATCCCTGCGCCAGTGGTCTGTGTCTGGTCCGCCCCATTGATTGATCGGTCAAGCGTTCCTGCACGCTGTTCAAGCTCGCCGCACCAGTCGCCAGCAGAAAAACTCCGCAAAATACATAGAATCCCGGCTCAAGGGGCTGAAACGGGACAAGGAGATAGCCGAAAAATGCAGAAAAGGCGACCAGCAGACAGAGCGGGGCTTTGGCAACCTGGAGGTGGTATCTGATCAACCCACCGACGACCGTGGAGGAAAGAGCAGATGTAGATTTACTGATGTCACTCACTCCTCTATTTCAAGCCAGGAATTGTATTCATCCTCAGAGACTATTTTGAGCTTGGCTGTCATGTAGGCATGATCGACTCCGCAGAACTCGGTGCATAAGATATCGAACTCGCCAATTTTGTCGGCATTGAACCAGACATAGGTCGTCATACCCCTGACCGCGTCAACCTTGACTCGATAAGACGGGATACTAAAGCTGTGCAACACATCCCAGGAGGTAATATTGAGTTTTACTGCCTTGCCCAGCGGAACGACCAGCTCATTCTCTGTTTCCTTGTCATTTTCATAGAGAAATATCCACGAGTACATCTGGCCTGCAACCTCGATTTCAATTGCCCCTTCAGGGACTTGTCTCAAGCCGAGGTACGATTGCCAGCCGACATAGAACATGGTTAGAGCAATAACAGTCGGGATAGCGGTCCAGATAACCTCAAGGTTAAGATTATCTCTGATATCAGCAGGTTCAGGGTTTTTGCTGCGGCGATATTTGATCGCAAAAACAATCATCACCAGGGTAATCCCGGCAAGCAGGATGCCCGAAAATCCAAGAATATACCAGAACGCCAGATCTACGCCTTTAACAGGATCCATACCGTTTTACTCGCTCCTTAAATCTATCGGAAAGCTACGTCCCAGAAAGTGAAACTGATCATTAAGGCCACAACAAGGACGGTACTGATAAAAGAAACCTTGATGGCCATTCCTTCGTATTTGATATGCATAAAAAACAGCAGCACCAGTGTCGCCTTGGAGGAGGCGACAAACAGGGCTATCGGCACATTCAGAAATCCCCAGTCAACATATGAGACACCTACCGTTACGGCCGTCATTATGATCAGTGCACCGAGTATCAGCCCGAGAAAACGGTAACTCAATTGATGTTCACTTTCATGCTCATTCACGATGATATTCTCCATAAAGATCTAAAGAACCAGATAAAAAAGCGGGAAGACAAAAATCCAGATAAGATCGACCAGGTGCCAGTACAGGCCGCTGTTCTCGAGCATCGCGAACCGCGTGTGGGTAACCTTATCCCTGATGACCAGTACCAGGCTGATAGCGAGCAAAACCATGCCGATGATGACGTGCACACCATGCAACCCGGTAATCGTGTAATACAGACCAAAAAAGATGTTGAGCCCCGGTTCCCCATCGAGCAGGGTATCAGAGTTCGGATAGAGCCCGTGGTGAAACTTGGCACTCCATTCAAAATATTTGTTTACCAGAAAAATTACGCCACAGGAGAATGAAAAGACCAGCAGTCCGATCGCCTGCCTCTTCTTCTCTCTCTGTATTGCTGTAATTGAAGCGGCCACCGTGAAACTGCTGATCAGCAGTACCAGGGTATTTGCGGTTCCGAAAATACGGTTGAGCTCCTGACCGCCGGCGACAAAACTTTCCGGGTGCTCATAAAAATAGACGGCATAGAGCACAAAAAGGCCGCCGAAAAGGATCAACTCGGAATAGAGAAATATCCACATCCCGATCTTTACACCAGTTTTGTCGATTGCTTTTTCCATTTCCGCGTCCTTATTGACTGCTCTTGGCTGCGCGCTTGAGCACATCCGAGAAATCGTAGGGGTAATCTTTCACCTGTGGTTCTCCGATAAAATTGTGCAGCGGCGGTGGCGAGGGAATCGTCCATTCAAGTGTCGTGGCACCCCATGGATCATCAGCTGCCGTCGCCCCCTTTCTGAAGCTGATCCAGAGATTGACAAACATTATCATGATCCCGAGCACCATCAGGAAACCGCCGAACCCGGCCAGGAAATTACCCGTTTCATACTGAGGCAGGTAATCAAAGTATCGTCTCGGCATACCCTGCATTCCCAGGACAAACATCGGTATATAATGAAAAATAAAACCTATCGTTGCCAGAACAGTACCGATATAGGCGCGCTTGAAGTCGTACATGACCCCGAACATCTTTGGCCACCAGAAATGCAGCGCGGCAAAGAAGGCAAAGCCGGTTCCGCCAAACATGGTGAAATGGAAATGGGCGACGATGAATTGGGTGTCATGGACATGGATATCAGTTCCGGCGGCTCCGATTACCAGTCCCGTCAAGCCTCCCACCGTGAAGAGATAAATAAAAACCAGCGACAACAGCAACGGAGGCGTCATGAGTACTGATCCCTTGTACATGGTCGACAGCCAGGAAAACACCTTCACCGCACTTGGGATCGCTACCAGGTAGGTAAGCAGAGAGAAAACAAATACCGACACATCGCTCATTCCGCTGGTGTACATGTGATGCGCCCACACCAGCGAACCGGCTATGGCAATGGCCATTGAAGAAATAACAATGCCCTTGTAGCCAAAAATCGCTTTTCTGGAAAAGACCGGAATGATTTCAGAGATGACGCCCATTCCCGGCAGAATCATGATATAGACCGCCGGATGGGAGTACATCCAGAACAGATGCTGGTAAAGCAGTGGGTCTCCGCCTTTGTCAGGGTCAAAGAGACCGATATTGAGAAAGCGCTCCAGAACAACGAGAATGAGGGTAATGGAAATGACCGGCGTCGCCAGGATCTGGACCCAGGCGGTGGCATACAGGGACCAGGTGAAAAGCGGTATCTGCAGCCAGCCCATTCCCTTTACCCGCATACGATGGACCGTGGTAACAAAATTGAGGCCGGTCAGCATCGAGGACATTCCAAGGATAAACGCCGCCGTAACGGTCATGGAAACATTGCTTTCCGTGCCGACACTGAACGGCACATAAAAGGTCCAGCCGGTGTCGGCAAAGCCCTCTCCCCCGAACAGTGAGATGATCGCAAAAAGGCCGCCGATCATGAAGAGATACCAGGAAAAAAGGTTCAGGCGCGGAAAAAAAACATCATCTGCCCCGATTTGAATCGGCAGAAAGAAATTACCGAATATTGCCGGAATTGCCGGAATCATGAACAGAAATATCATAATTACGCCATGCAGCGTAAAGGTCGAGTTATAGGTCTGCGCCGACATGATGGTCTCGCCAATACCAATCAGTTCCGTGCGCAGCGCCAGGCCGAGAAAAAGACCAAGCACCACCCAGAAAAAAACAGCCCAGAGATACATCAGGGCAAGGCGTTTATGATCGTGTGTCAGCAGCCAGGCCTTTATTCCGGTCAGTCCCGCCGGAGACGGGGTGTCATAAAATGATTGTCGTGCTGTCATGTCTTTCATCCATTCAGGGTTTTCCTTTTCCAGCAACTTCAGCGCCTTTTCGATTGAGAAATTTCCTGAAAAAGAGCGCTACAAGGACTCCAAAGAGAATTAATACCACTACTTTGACAACCTGGAAAAGGGTTTTGTTCTTGTCGGGGTCGTAATTAAAACAGAAATTGAGCAACCGTTTTACCGACAGGGCAGGAATTCCGCTCTCTGCTTCCGCCAGCGCCATCTCTACATCACCCGGGATAAAATTTCCGTATACATACTTTATCACTATGCCGTTTTCGGCTACGGTAACCAGAGCTGAAGGATGGATAAACGTTCCATCATCGAGCGGCTTGAAGGCATAGCCGATTCTGTCAAGCACTTGAGCTATGTTCTCCTGCGATCCGGTAATAAAGCTCCACTGGTCGGCCGGAAACCCATCATAGAGCAGATTGAGATAGTTGCGTTTCGCATCGCGGGCGTCCTTCGGCGTATCGCGCTCGCTGAAACTCAGGGCAATTGCCCGATAGTCCTTTCCGGCAGTCATCTTCATCCGGTTCATAGCCGCCGCGAGATTGGCAAGATTGGTACTGCAGCTGTTCGGGCAATAAAAATAAATCGGCAGCAGGATCGTTGGCTTGTCAATCAGGCTGCCGAGTGTCACCCGTTCGCCGTTTTCATCCAAAAATTCAATCTCAAGCGGCAACGAAACCCCGGTCTGCTCGTCCACCCAGATTTTACCCTCACTGTCTTCTGTGACAGTTTCTGTTGTCTGCTGGGCGTCCAGAGTTACAGGAAGCAGCAGACAACAGATGATCGGAATGGCGAGTATTTTTCTTTTGATATCCACAATTTGCCGTGTTACCTGACGATTATTTAGAGGCGCCGGTGGAGAGGTTTACGGTCATTGTTTTTTTGAATTTGTGTCTGGGTTTCAGGCTGTCCCGGTCAGGACCGTAGGCCAGCAGGAGGATGGTATCGCCATCTGCAACCAGGGCGCCATCCATTTTATCACCGGAATTCATCGGTATGGTGAATTCAATCGTAGTCACGCCACCTTCTTCAGTGCCTGAAACAAGGGTTAGATCGTCACTGCCGCCCTTCTTGCTGTCTGCATCGTGGGCTGTAGCCCTGGTGCCAAAATGATCGGCGATTTCCGCCTTTCCGTCTTTGACATATCCGATGATAAAATTTGCGTCCTGCATCTTCTTGCTCGGATTAAACCCTACTCCGATCCATCCTTCTGTCTTTCCGGACATCTTGGCATGCAGCGTGTCGCCATCCACTTTCCAGGAAAATGTCATGTCACCTGCTGATGCTTCGTGATCATAGGTGCCTGCAAACAGTGATGTGGCTGAATAACAGGCAAACACACTCATTATTACTGCGATCATCATTTTCTTCATTGAAACAGCCCCTCCTCATTTTTTAATTACTGTGATCCTGATCGTTATCTTCGCTATCGCTCTGCTATTAGCGGAAAACCTGCTAATGACCCCAGAATGATAATCATATTAAGAATCAGAACAATAGGTTGTTGACAGTTACAAAATTATTGGTACTATGCGAAGCAGTAATAATAACCATTACCATCAAGGTCAAGCGTCAGATTTTCTTTTGCTGTCGTAATCTCATTTGCTGGTACTATACTCATTAACTCCATATAATTGCCAGAAATTATCTCTGATAGCAAACGTTAATGTATGCAGTGATCCGATAATCATGGTAATATTGCTGAACATTCAGCTGTAACATTTACCTGCGACGATTTGTTCGCTCACATCAAAACAAGGAGGACAGACGATGGCTGAAAGACTTGAAGTTTATAAATGCAACATCTGCAACAATATCGTGGAAGTTTTAACAGGAGGTGCCGGCGCACTTGTCTGCTGCGGACAGGACATGGTCAACATGAAGGAAAACACCGTTGATGCTGCCCAGGAAAAACACGTTCCGGTCGCCACCAAGGTTGACGGCGGTTGGGAAGTGATCGTCGGCTCCGTTGCCCATCCGATGGAGGAAAAGCATTTTATCGAGTGGATTGAGCTCAATGCCAACGGCACCAGCTACAAAGTTTTTTTAAAACCCGGCCAGGAACCAAAAGCATTTTTTCCTGTCCAGGCAGCAAAAGTGGCGGTAAGGGAATACTGCAACCTCCACGGACTCTGGAAGGCCTGATTTTTTTCAGGGTTTTAATTACATGGCAGGCTGCACCGGGTGTTGCCTGCCTTTTTTCGTCCCACCATGTTTGGCGTCACCAGTGAAGCATTGAAAATGCTCATCATTTTCAAGAAGACACACTGTCCCAAAAGCTCATGGCTGGGGCGCCATTGCGGGCATTGCCATCGAGTTCGGGGCTGCTATCGCCTCTGCATGGTGAACAGGCCGATCAAGACGTTTTCAAATGGTAGCTGAGCACTTATCCAGACGCTCCCGTTACAGATATTCCGCTATCACTTTCCAGCTCTTCAGTTTTTTCCGGTAACTCAACGAAGCCATAGCCGGACTGGTTGACACCATTCTCAGCAGCTCCTTTGAAGCGAGCAGATCCGCCGATACCGGTACAACCCGTTTCTTAAATTCCTGCTCGGCTTTCGCACCATTGAAAACAATGGCCCTGATCATCGGGTGACTGTTAAAAAAGGTATTGAAGTCATTGATGGTAATTGATGATGATTCTATTTTTGAATCCAGACTGCCGGACCGCTCACAGCTGTAGAGAACATCCCAGAGGGCGATTCCAGCCTGTTGCAGAATCAATGCCCTCTCCCGATACTCCAGGGTTCGCTCAAAACCGACTATTTCTGCCAGGATATCCCAGAACACATTCCTCGGATGTGCATAGTATTCCTGTTTCTCAAGCGATGTAACCCCTGGATAGGAGCCGAGAATGAGAAGCTTTGCGGTCGGCAGGGCGAGCGGTGCAAAACAGTAATGAGACAGCTTTGCGTTGTACATGCGACTCAATGTCTCCCCCCGAGACCTTTGTTTTCAGAGCGGCGAAATTCAATGGTGGATCCCCCTTCTTCTTTCACGGTTGCGTGCTTTTAATCCGCCGGCATCAGGCAAAAGAGGAAAAAAGGATTATTCTGTTGTCAGACTATAAAACGAAATCAGCTACCCGGCAAACAGGATAATGAAAATGGACAAAGAAAATCGAATTGAGCATGACTCCATGGGACAGGTCATTGTCCCCTCGACGGCACTGTATGGTGCACAGACACAGCGGGCAGTCAACAACTTCACCATATCAGCGGAAGTAATGCCGGAATCCTTTATCAGGGCCTTGCTGACGATAAAAATTGCTGCCGCCATTGCAAATCGCCGCTTACAGCTCCTGAACGGTGAAAAAGCTGCAGCAATTATCAAAAGCGCAACAGCGTTGCTTGATGACGGCCTTGGTAAGCATTTTCCGGTTCCTGTGCTGCAGACCGGTTCCGGGACGAGTACCAACATGAACGTCAATGAAGTACTCTGCTCCCTTGCCGCAAGGGAGGGCATAAAGCTTTCAGCCAATGATGATGTAAATATGGGTCAGAGTTCAAACGATGTCATCCCTTCGGCACTGAACATTGCCGTGGCGCTGCTGATTAAAAACCGAACCATCGTTTCCCTGCAGTCACTCGCCTCGCTTATCCGCCTGAAGGTCCAGGAACATCAGTCGGTGATAAAGACCGGCAGAACCCATCTTATGGATGCGCTGCCGATCAGGCTCAGTCATGAACTGGAAAGCTGGGCTGCGATGATCGAGGACAGTATCGCACGGCTAAAAGAAACGCTTTTTCGGCTGAGTCAATTGCCGCTTGGCGGCACCGCCGTAGGCAGCGGTGTAAATTGTCATCCCGATTTCAGCGAACAGGCACTGGCGGAACTGAGCCGGATCCACGCTTTTCAGTTTCAGCAGATGACGTCAAAATACAAGGGAATCAGCAGCATAGACACTCCCCTTGAAACCTCCGGCCAGTTAAAAACCGCGGCCTGCTGCCTGATGAAAATTGCCAACGATCTGCGCTGGATGAATTCGGGTCCGCTCGCCGGCCTCCATGAAATCACCCTTCCTCCACTGCAGCCGGGTTCATCAATAATGCCTGACAAGATAAATCCGGTAATCCCGGAAGCAGTCTGCATGGCGGCTGCCCAGGTGATTGGCAACGATACGACAATCACCGTGGCAGCCCAGTCAGGAAACTTTCAGCTTAACACGATGCTGCCGATAACAGCTGCACGGCTGATCGAGAGTGCCGAGCTGATTGGCGGTTCCGCTGAAAGCCTCGGTGAGAAGGCGATTAAAAATATGCAGGTAAATCGCCAGACAATGGAGTCACAACTGGGTAAAAACCCCATTCTGGTCACCGCTCTGGCACCCCATGTCGGTTATCTGCAGGCCGCTGCAATCGCAAAAAAAGCACGGCAGGAAGGAAAGACAATACTTGCCGCAGCTGCCGAGGAAACCGACATTCCCTATGAAACGCTGGTAAAACTGCTGGATCCAGAAAATCTGGCAGACGGGATTTTCACTGTCTGAGAGAAGCGTGCACCCTGCCGGTGTCAGCTGATGGAAAAAACACCCGTCTCTGCGCTGATCAGCCCTACTTCCTCTTGAAAGGCATCAGGCGGTAATCATACAGCTGCCTGACAAAAAAACGTGCGACTTTTTGACCGTCTTTTCTGGCATACAGGGTAAAGATCGGATCTTCACCTTTTACCCGTTTTTGGAAATAAGGTGATTCAGCTCGAATTCTGCTTGAGGCAACCACAACAATATTGCGCCCCTCAAAATTTTCAGGCTTCGCCCAGTAACCGTACATCAGCGCGTTCCAACCGAACAGGTGCCAGCCGATTGTCTCTTCGACCCCTCTTGTCTCGTCTTCTGCAGCCGCTTCAAGCATGTTTATCGTTCTGTAAAAGGCCAGGCCGCTGCTGATCTGGTAGGGATTCATACCGATTACAACCGGCCGATTTCCCGTTTTCTGCTCAACCTGATCGACAATCTGCTCGATATCCTTTGACAATGCTTTCCAGCCGGTCAGGAATGGACCGGGAGGATGGGGAACTCCCGGCAAACCAAGGGTTACGTAGTGCATTGCAATCGAGAAAGCCAGCGCAATAATGAGAAACGTTGGCATCCACAGCCGGTGAACCAGCTGCAGTACTGCAATTCCTGCACATCCGCATACCGACATTACGGTGCAGCCGAGAAACGGCAGAAGTGCGAGCCACAAGGGCGCAGTCCAGTTCAATTTCACCTCCCGGGTAAAACTGAACAGCAGGAAAACGAGCAGCGGAGAGGCGATCAGCAGCAGCAGAAACCCGTAGGTTCGGTTCATGCCCCTTTCGTCCAGACAGGTGGATCTGCTGCCTGCGGCGTTAAAAAAACGGTTTCCTCCAAGGAGAAAATAGAACAGCCCGAGCACGCCGGCGGGAGTCAGAATAAGCAGGATATAACCGGCAAGACGATGAGTCGTGAAAAAAGTCCTTCCGCTAACCCGATGCTCACCCTGAAACAGGAATGAAGCCCACTCGTGCTGGTAATTCCAGACGATCACCGGCAAAAAAATGATTGCGGCAATGACGATCGCACAATAGGGAGCCGGTCTCAGAAACCAGCTCCGTGCTTTCCGGTCAAAAAGCATAAAGCAGAGGATCGCAGGTCCGAGCAAGACGATCGTATACTTGGATATCATCCCCAGGCCAAGACTTGCCCCGACCCCAATCCAGGCCCTGTTATGTCCGTCAATGAGCGCGCGGTAGAGAAAGTACAGGAGTGCCGACCAGGCGGCAAGCAACGGGGCATCAGGTGTGATGATCAATCCGGCACCGAAATAAAAAGGCAGCCAGGCAACAAGGGCCAGAACACCGATTGCGGCGGTACGGCAAAATATTTTCAGAGTGAGACGGTAGGAAAAATAGGCAGTTATGAACCAGCAGAAAAAACCGGCAATCCGAACACCGAATTCATTGGTACCGAACAATGCTGTGCCCAGCCATATAAGGGTTGCCGCCATGGGAGGATGATCAAGATAGCTGAGGGCAAAATGATTTGAATAGTTCCAGTAATAGGCTTCCTGTTCCATCAGTTCGGGCAGGCCGAGATAAACCAAGCGAAGCAGCACCGCAAAGCCGATCAGACCGGCAGCACCGATTCTCAACCTGACTCTGCTATCCAGCTGATGGTATCCTGAGAAAACAAAAACAACCATCAGGCAGACAAACAAGCCCATGCCGGCCAGAGAAGCGCAGAAAAATGCGCCGGCGTCATGTAATAGAGCGATCCGACTGAACAATACATAAATGCCGCCTTGCAGGCTTATTCCCAGGGCCAGAGAAAAGAGTCCGGCGGCAAGATGAAACGGGCGTATCTTCCGGTTATCGTCTGTTCCTTTCCAGAACCTGAATAATGCGTAGAATACCAGTGAGCAGCTTAGTGACAGCGCGGAGATATGGTCTGCAGCCGGGTTCCCATACGCACGTGCCAAAAAGCTGAAAAACAGGTTGTCGATCAGCACACCGAGAACCATGAGCGTCAGAAGCCTGGCCGGAGTGAACAGTGTCGTCTGGATACCGCTTAATTGAACAACCTGTTTAAGGTAGTCAAAAATGACTTTTTTGTTCATCTTTGAAAAACCTTCAAACCGGTCATGAAAAACAATCGGAATTTCATGAACTGACAGCTGGTCTCCACCCTGGGCAATGACTTCAAAACCGATCTTGAAACCAGGAATATCGGTTCGTAACGTGCTCAGTCTTTGTGTCGTGGTGGCAAAAAATCCTGCCATCGGGTCTTTGACATCGGTAAAAAGATAGGCCGGCAGCGATGCCAGTTTCGAAGCGATCTTCCTGGCAACCGGCCACTCGGGAGTGGCGCCGCCTTCCACATAGCGGCTGCCGATCACCATATCACACCGGCCATCAAGCAATGGCTCTATCATTTCAGCTATCTTTTCCGGAGGATGACTTAAATCAGCATCCATCACCAGGACATATTCGTACGTTGCCGCATTTGCGCCGGCAACCACGGCGTTTGCCAGGCCCGCCCGGTCTTCCCGGCAAACAAGTATCACCGGTTTCAGGCCGGCCCATCTGTTGACGCGACTTCTCGTGCCGTCCGTGGAACTGTCATCGACGACCACTATTTCTATAGAGATATTTTCAGGCAATCCGGCTGCAAATATCCGTTCGAAGAGCGGATCAATATTGTCTGCTTCATTAACAGTCGGAATAATAATCGAGACGCCTGCCATAGACCTTTTGCTCCTGATCCGGGTACTTTTATTGCCGTGGGCAAACCTGGGTTTTTCCATTTCTCATTTTCAGGATTCAGCTGCTTCATAACAGCTGAAAAACAACGGGCTGTCCTGCCCGAAAGACAGCATCCTGAACATAGAACGTAACAGCCTCTGGTTCAATAGCAAATAACTGCTTAATAATCAAACACTGCTTTGACAATCTGACGGTGCCAGTGTCAACCGAGAAGCAATCATGGATAAGATGTCTGCCATGTCCACAGAAACAATCTATCTTTTTCTCTTTGTTTTCCGCTCAAAACCCCGATGAACAGAACAATGTAGCACGTTTTATCAATATCTTGTTTTCATTGTTAAAAATTGCAGTATTATGCATTTTATAGTATCTTGAGATGGCAATTTCAGATCTGGCTGCCCGTGTCCGGCAGCACGTAGTCTCAATTTCAGCGGAGGTGAAGCAATGAAAAAACGTTTGATAGCAGCAGGGATAACCATCTCGGCTATGCTCATGGCGGGCGCAGCAATGGCCCAGGAAGGAGTAAGCTGCGAGAGCTGTCATCAGGAAAAAAATCCGGGAATGTACCTGCAGTGGAAAAATTCCGCACACGGGAAAAATGATGTTGGCTGCATAGACTGCCACGGGGCCGAGAAAGATGATGCGGATGCCTTTGAACATAACGGGGCAATGGTTGCCACCCTCGTTACCCCGAAAGATTGCGGCAAGTGTCACGAGCAGCAGGCCCAGGAGACCACAGACTCCTATCACGCCCATGCCGGCGAGATCCTGGAGTCCAACGACGCCTATCTGGCTCATGCCGCAGGCGGGCACCCGATCGCCATCGTCGGCTGCGAGTCGTGCCATGGCGCCAAGGTGAAGATCGATGAAAACGCTCCAAACAAACTTTCTCCCCTGACCTGGCCGAACAGCGGTATCGGGCGGCTGAACCCCGATGGCTCAAAAGGAGCCTGTAATGCCTGTCATTCCAGGCATTCCTTCTCCAAATTCCAGGCCCGCCAGCCTGAAAACTGCGGCAAGTGTCACCTCGGCCCGGATCACCCTCAGAAAGAAATTTATGAAGAGTCAAAACACGGTATCGCCTACTACGGCTACAAGGAAAAGCTGAACCTGGCAAAGGACGAATGGATCGTCGGTAAAGACTACTACGACGCGCCAACCTGTGCGACCTGTCATATGTCAGCCACCAGTAACCAGCAGGTTACCCACGATGTCGGAGACCGTATTTCCTGGACATTACGGCCGCCCGTTTCAAAATACAAGGACAATGCCCTGATGAAACGAAATGCAATGCAGGATGTCTGCCTCAACTGCCACCAGCAGGCTTTCGTCGATGGGCACTATTATCAGTATGATGCGCTTGTAAAACTATACAACGAGAAGTTCGCCAAACCGGCAACGGAGATCATGATAATGGTCAAGAAGAAGAATCTTCTTGCCAACAAGGCCTCGTTCTCAAATGATATCGAATGGGAATACTGGGAACTCTGGCATCATGAAGGGCGGCGGGCGCGCATGGGCGCGGCGATGATGGGCCCTGACTATGCATGGTGGCATGGAATTTACGATGTCGCTCAGAATTTCTATTTCAAATTTATCCCTGAAGCGCGCCACTACAATGATCCGGAGGTAAATGGTTATATTGATAATCTCTTTGCCACTGATCCGATGCACAAATGGTTTAACACAAATACCGACGATATCAAAAGTGCTATAAAAAGTGGTGAATTCCAGAAAATTTATTCTGATCTTTTCACCCAGGATATTAAATAACATTTTTCATCCCTGATACCGGAGGGGGAGAACAGCGTCTTTTTCTCCCCTTCCCTGTCTTGTGCAGAAGAACCCCAGCTTCTGCCTCTGTTAACGTTCTTCTCCATTATCCGGCCCGCTGCAGTTCAATCCGGGTAACTGGGTTTTGGCATGATAGCCCTTGCCAAACAGGGAAACAATAATGATAATTGGGTGATTGTTTATCCGAAAAGATTATGATCCTTCAAATCAGAGGTACAATGTGAGTTCCTATTATAAAGATCCTGACCCACAGGAAACGCTTGACTGGATTGAAGCTCTTGAGGGAGTTATTGAGCATGAAGGCGCTGCCAAGGCAGACCTCCTGCTTCGCACACTCACTGATCGAGCCAGACTGCGGGGTGTCTCAACCTCGCCTGGAATTCTGACGCCATACAGCAATACCATTGCACCGGAACAGGAAGAAAAAATACCGGGTGATTCTCTTGTTGCCAGAAATATTGCTGCCTTTGTGCGCTGGAATGCGATGGCGATGGTGGCAAAGGCTAACAAGAAAGGTAAGGAACTTGGTGGTCACATTGCCACGTACTCGTCAGTTTCAGCCATGTACGAGGTGGGGTTCAACTGGTTCTTCAGAGGACCTGATGCTCCTCATGGAGCCGATATGATCTATTTCCAGGGGCACAGCTCACCGGGTGTCTATGCGCGCGCCTTTGTGGAAGGAAGGCTCAAGAAAGAACAGCTTGAGCACTTTCGCCAGGAGGTTGACGGAGAGGGCTTATCCTCATACCCGCATCCCTGGCTGATGCCTGATTTCTGGGAATTTCCGACAGTGTCAATGGGCCTTGGGCCAATGGCCGCTATTTACCAGGCCCGTTTCATGAAATACATGGACAGCCGAAAGCTCAAGGAGGCGGGGGACAGGAAGATATGGGTATTCATGGGGGACGGTGAGTCAGATGAACCGGAATCCCTTGGAGCGCTCTCGCTGGCTGCCCGGGAGAATCTTGACAACCTGATTTTTGTCGTCAACTGTAACCTTCAGCGCCTTGACGGCCCCGTCAGGGGCAATGGAAAAATTATCCAGGAACTGGAAGGTCGATTCCGGGGGGCCGGCTGGCATGTCATCAAACTTCTCTGGGGGACGGAATGGGACAAAATACTCGCCCGAGACAAAGAGGGACTGCTGATCAGAAAGTTTGGCAGCATGGTGGATGGCGATTTTCAGACCATACGCGCCAGGGGGCCTGAATATCTGCGCGAAAAGGTTTTTGGAGATGATCCCAGGCTGATGGCCCTGGTCGAGGATATCAGCAATAAAGAACTCTGGCAGATGACCCGTGGGGGGCATGACCCCCGCAAGGTCTATGCGGCCTATTCAGCGGCAACTGCCTACCGCGGCAAGCCCACGGTTCTTCTGGTCAAGACCATAAAGGGCTTCGGCATGGGGCAGGTCGGTGAATCGGTGATGGTCGCCCATAATGTCAAGAAAATGGATACCGAATCACTGAAGATCTTCCGTGATCACTTCCATGTGCCGCTGGCTGATGATCAGCTTGACTCGCTCCCCTTCATCAGACCGGAGGAAGGCAGTCCCGAAGCAAATTTTCTTCACCAGCAGAGACAGGCTCTCGGCGGTTTTGTGCCTTACCGGCAAACAGATACCCCGGTTCTAGAGGCGCCGCCGCTTGAAAGCTTTAAAGGGTTGCTGGCATCGTCCAAAAAGCGTGAAATTTCCACAACCATGGCTTTTGTCCGCCTGCTCAGTTCGATCGTCAAGGACAAGAATATCGGCAAGCATATCGTGCCGATCATTCCTGATGAAGCCCGCACCTTCGGCATGGAAGGGCTGTTCAGGCAGCTTGGTATTTATGCCCCGACAGGACAGCTCTATGAGCCCCAGGATTCAGAGACCATTGCCTGGTACAAGGAAGATCCCGAGGGACAGATCCTGGAAGAAGGGATAACCGAAGCCGGAGCGATCTCATCCTGGCTGGCTGCAGGTACGGCCCATGTCAACTACGGGGTGCCAATGATTCCGTTCTACACATTCTACTCGATGTTCGGCTTTCAGCGCATCGGCGACCAGCTCTGGGCGGCAGGCGACAGCAGAACACGGGGATTTTTAATGGGGGCAACGGCGGGACGCACAACACTCAACGGCGAAGGACTCCAGCACCAGGACGGACACGGGCTCCTCTTTGCCTCCGCCTACCCTTCCTGTCTTGCCTATGACCCTACGTTCAGTTACGAGGTGGCTGTCCTGATTCAGGATGGCATCAAGCGGATGTTTCAGGACGGTGAAGACATCTTCTACTACATCACCCTGCTCAATGAAAACTATACGCATCCTGAAATGGTGGAAGGCGCTGAAGAAGGAATAAAGCGAGGCATGTATCTCTTCCGGGGGGCTGACTCGGGCAAAGCACAGGTCCAGCTTCTGGGCAGCGGCTCGATACTGCGCGAGGTTATCAGTGCCGCTGACCTGCTCAGGGATGATTTTAAGATTGAAGCCGACGTCTGGTCCATTCTGGGCGTCAACCAGCTCCACCGAGAAGCATTGATCACTGAAGACTGGAACCGGCTGCACCCGGATCAACCGGAAAAGAAAAGCTACGTGGAGGAGCTGCTGCACGGCCACGAAGGGCCTGCCGTCATCAGCACTGATTATGTCAACGCCTACAGCGAACAAATCCGTCGGCTGATCCCAAACCCGCTGACCATTCTTGGCACTGACGGGTTCGGCCGGTCAGATTCACGATCGGTATTGAGAACGTTTTTCAAGGTTGATCGCTACCATATTGTTATTTCCGCCCTGAAAGCACTGGCGGCAGAGCAGACGATCCCGCCCGAGACCGTGAAGAAGGCAATAAAGCGCTATAATATCGACCCGGAAACACCACACCCCATTACCCGATAAAGGAGGCCCCATGGCAATTGAACGAATCACTATACCCGACTTCGGCGACGTTCAGGAGATTACGGTACTGGAAGTATACGTATCCGCAGGAGATACGGTCGAAGAGGAAGCTCCGCTGGTCTCTTTAGAGAGTGAGAAAGCGGTAATGGACATACCGAGCCCCCTCTCGGGCACAATTACTGAAATCCACCTGGCTGAGGGTGACACGGTTAAAAGTGATGATCTGATTGCGCTCATTGAGACGGCCGCTCAAGGTGAGCAGCCTGAAACCGAGCCGGAAACAGCTGAGCCCCAGGGTGCTGATAAACGGAAAAAAGAGGCAGCGAGCAAAGAGGACACGCAGCCAGAAGCTGAACCGGAAGCAGCTGATGAGCAGCCTGGAAGCTTTCATGCAACCCCTTCGGTGCGGGCCTACGCCCGTGAGAAAAATGTTGCCCTCTCGGAAGTGACAGGAAGTGGACCAAAGGGGAGGATCCTGAAGGAAGATATCGACGCCGGGGCCGGCCTTCGTCCTGCAGACGCTTCACTGCCGGCAGACAAGGGCAGTCAAATGCTTGCCGTGCCGGAGACAGTGCTTGAGGACTTCAGCAAATACGGCACAGCAGAAGAGAGCGCGCTGAGCCGTATCAAACGGATTTCGGGGCCGCACCTCCACAAAAGCTGGATTACCATTCCTCATGTTACCCACTTTGAAGAGGCGGATGTCACCGACCTTGAAACCTTCAGGAAACAGATGAACGAAGAGATGCAGGGGGAGGATATCAAATTCAGTCCACTCGTGTTTATCATCAAGGCAGTGGTTTCCACGCTCAAGGAATACCCGCTGTTCAACAGCTCGCTGGTGCCGGGCGGTGAGAAAGTGATGCTCAAAAAGTATTACAATATCGGTATAGCCGCTGATACCCCGCAGGGGCTTGTTGTCCCGGTTATCAAGAACGCGGATCAAAAGGGCATGCGTGATATTTCTCTGGAACTCAAGACCCTCAGTTCTCAAGCCCGTGAAGGCAAAATGTCCCCTGCAGACATGCAGGGTGGTTCTTTCACCATTTCAAGTCTTGGCGGAATCGGCGGAACCGGGTTTACCCCGATCATTAACGGCACCCAGGTTGCCATTCTCGGCTTATGCAGGAATTACTACAAACCGGTCTGGGACGGAACAGCCTTTATTCCCCGCTTGACCCTGCCGTTCTCCCTTTCCTATGATCACCGGGTAATCGACGGTGCTGAGGCGGCACGATTCTGCAAGTCGCTGAGCAACAGTATCAGGGATCTGAGGAGAGCACTTCTTTAAAACAAGGAGATTTACAGACAATGACAGAAAAAATTTCAGCTGATGTTGCAGTACTCGGAGGCGGTCCGGGAGGTTATACTGCAGCCTTTCGCGCGGCTGACCTCGGCCTTTCGGTTTGCCTGATCGAACAATCGGACCGGCTTGGCGGGGTCTGCCTCAATGTCGGTTGTATTCCATCAAAAACCCTGTTGCACGCCGCAACCCTTATCGAGGATGCACAGGACGCCGCTGATTTTGGCATTTCTTTCGGCCAGCCTGAAATCGATATCGATGCGCTGAAAGCAAAAAAAGACAAGATCATCGGCCAGTTGACCACCGGGCTTGGCACACTCTGTAAAAAGCGCGGCATAACGAGAGTTGTCGGCAGAGGAACATTTACAGCAGAGAAAACCATCACGGTAGACGGTGGTGCCGAGCAGTACGAAGTCACCTTTCAACATGCAGTCATTGCCACAGGATCACACCCGTTCAAGCTGCCTGGTGCTCCAGAAGACCCAAGAATATGGGATTCGACTGACGCGCTGACCCTCGACACCATCCCCCAGCGTTTGCTGATTATCGGCGGCGGCATTATCGGCCTGGAGATGGCCCAGGTATATTCAGCTCTTGGCTCAGAGATAACCATCGTAGAAATGGAATCACAGCTCATTCCCCCCGCCGACAAAGATGTCGTGCAGCCGCTTTTTCTCAAACTCAAGAAAAAATACCAGATCCATCTCAACAGCCGGGTAACAGATGTCAAGGCGACATCTGATGCACTGGAGGTGACCTATGAGAGCGGTGAGGAGCGCACGACAAAGCCATATGATGCAGTACTCGTTGCGGTAGGCCGAAAACCCAACAGCCAGGGACTCGGGCTGGATAACCTGTCGATTACCGTGTCTGATCGTGGCTTTGTCCAGGTTGATGAGCAGTTGAAAACGAACCTGCCCCATATTTTTGCAATTGGAGACGTTACCGGAGAACCGATGCTCGCTCACAAGGCGACCCACCAGGGGAAAGTCGCCGCCGAAGTTATCTCCGGTCGCAAATCGGCGTTCACTCCGTTGACAATACCATCCGTTGCCTATACCAATCCGGAAGTTGCCTGGATGGGACTCACTGAAAAAGAGGCAAAAGAGCAGGGCCGCACATTTCAGAAAGGCAAATTTTCATGGGGAGCAAGCGGACGTGCACTCAGTTCCGGGGCTGCAAACGGTTCCAGCAAAGTGTTGTTCGATGATGAAAGCGGCAGGATAATCGGTGCTGCAATCTGTGGTATCAATGCCGGAGAATTAATCAGTGAGGCGGTGCTTGCCCTGGAGATGGGTGCCGATGCAGAAGATATCAGCAAAACAATTCATGCACACCCGACACTTGCAGAAACCTTTGCCTTTGCAGCGGAAATTGTCGACGGCTCGATCACCGACGCCCTTCCGCCGAAAAAATAACAGCCCTGCTGCACCGACACATTTCGAGGGTTGCCCGGCGTGATCAAGCGCCGGGCAACCACACCCGCCCAGCTGGCTGCTTGCAGAAAATAACCGGTGCCTTTGCCCTTGAGGTGGGTTTCTTTTCATGAACCCCTTCTCCCCGCCTGTCGTTTTACGCAACAACACTCTCTAAAAAACTATAAAAACAGAATAATACTCTCTTTATTTCTAATAAAAGAGAATTATATTCTTGACAGACCCCTTGACGGAGAATATTCTATCAAAACGGATTAAACAGGACATGATAAACGGAATGGATAGCAAGAATATTGAAATATTGAGAATCCTTCAGGAAAAAGCCAGGATTCCAAATATAGAGGTCTCCAGGCTGATTAACCTTGCCCCTTCCGCGGTGCTGGAACGCATCCGGAAAATGGAGCAGCAGGGAATCATTGACCGCTATGAGGTTCGCCTTAACCCGGCCCGCTTCAATTGCCGGCAAATCTCGTTTATTCATATCTTCATGAAAAGCGGCGCGGAAACTACCGAGGTCGGTAATTTATTATCAATGATCAGGGAAGTGCAGGAAGTCCATTTCATTGCCGGAGCGGACTGCTTTCTCGCAAAAGTTCGAACAGCAGACACAACCGAGCTTGATCTGCTGCTCAGAACGAAAATCATTGTGCTGCCCGGAGTCAGGGATACCAGGACATTTCCGGTATTATCAACCATAAAGGAAACCGCCCAGATACCGATTAAAACCGATTGAGGAACCCACATTATGCCAATGTCAGAAGAATTTAAAGCGAAACTGTTTCCCCTGCTCCCAGAGCTGTCAGCATATTTTGGCACCCCATTTCACATTTACGACGAGGCCGGTATCAAAGCAACCTCCCGTCATCTGCTGAACTGTTTCTCCGGAGTTGAAAATTTCCGCGAATATTACGCCGTCAAAGCACTCCCCAACCCTGCAATTCTGGCCATCATGAAAGAGATGGGCTTCGGGTTTGACTGCAGTTCCATCCCCGAGCTGATCCTCTCCCGGCAGGCAGGCGGGTATGGCGAGGAGTTGATGTTCACCTCAAACAATACCAGTCCGGATGAATTCAAAGCGGCGGCAGCCGATGGCGGCTCGATTCTCAATCTCGATGACATCTCCCTGATCGATAAAGTCCCCGAGATGCCGGAGAAGATCTGTTTTCGCTATAATCCGGGTGCAGAGCGCGACGGTAATACCATCATCGGCAGTCCGCTTGAAGCAAAATATGGCGTGAGTCGCGACCAGATTGTCGACGCCTACCGGTTGGCAGGCGAGCGAGGTGCAAAGATATTCGGACTTCATACCATGCTGGCCTCAAATGAACGTAATTATGAGTACATGGTGACAACGGTTACCATGCTGCTTGAACTCGCTGAAAAAATCCACAAAGAGCTCAACATCACATTCGAGTTCATCAATATCGGCGGCGGTCTCGGGATTCCCTACAAACCTGAAGATGCCCCGCTTGACCTGGAAAAAATGGGAGCAAAAATCAGCGGATTATTCCAGCAGTTCAAGGCGAAGCACAACTACATGCCGTCTCTGTACATGGAAAGCGGCAGGTACATAACCGGGCCGCACGGAGCACTTGTGGTCTCAGCCATTAACCGCAAAGAAATTTACCGTACCTACATTGGAGTCGACGCCTGCATGTCGGCCTTGATGAGGCCGGCACTCTATGGTGCGTATCACCATATCGACGTCGTCTCTGCCGGATCCTCAGGTAAAACCGAAGTGGTTGACGTCGTCGGCTCACTGTGCGAAAACAACGACAAGTTTGCCGTTCAGCGCGAGTTGCCGGCTGTCAGCGATGGTGATATTCTGGTCATCCACGATACCGGCGCCCATGGTCACGCCATGGGGTTCAATTACAACTCCAAGCTGC
>CBDUGK010000059.1:0-25129 GCA_965366875.1 uncultured Desulfobulbaceae bacterium
AAGATCAGTCAACCTATATCCCGGCCGGCAACCGGCACCGGCTGGAAAACCCCGGGGTTATCCCGCTTGAACTCATAGAAGTGCAGATCGGCAGCTACCTGGGAGAAGATGATATCGTCCGTTTCGAGGATATTTACGGACGAGATCTTTAAGGCGTCAGGGAGCATTTCTTTTCGTCGGCAGAAAGACTCAGCAGCTCCCTGAAACTTCAGGCGCTGCTGGCTTTCTGCTCGTTGAAGGCATCAATATAGCGTCGCAGGATTCTGCGTCCCTCGGTAGACATCTTGATAAATTCCAGCCCCGTTATAAACCGGTCGCCGGACGCTTCCGTATAGGTGATCCGGGCCTGGAGATCGATAAGGTCCTCTTCAACCCCTACTGTTATTTCAAGGCTCTCTGCAGAAGACAGGGAATAAACAGTTTCCAGTTTCAGCCCGTTTATGCTGACGTCCAATGTCCTTCCCATGGAGTAGCGGCCGACTTTTCCGTCGCTGTGGGTGACGATATAATCAAGTAAATGAAGGGAATCCAACCTGATAAACTTGCGCTTCTCACCGTGCGGCATACCTGTCTCCTTGCAGTTTAACGAGCCGGAACGGGAGGTGCGTGTTCCGGGAACATTGAATGAATAGCTGAATGTTCCGCCTTGACGATCCCTCTCTCGGTTATCAGGGAACTGACAAGACGGGCAGGCGTCACGTCGAAAGCATAATTGACAGCCTGGGTGTCGGGGGCGGCCAGACTCACTGTTTCCAGAACATTCTTTTTTGTGATACCCGTAATCGTCGTAATTTCTTCTCCAGATCTTCTTTCTATAGGAATATCATCCCCTCTGTCAAGAGTCCAGTCAAAAGTTGATGACGGAAGTGCTACATAAAAGGGTATCCCGTTGTCACGGGCGGCGAGGGCCTTGAGGTAGGTCCCTATCTTGTTGGCCACATCTCCGGTGTATGTCGTCCGGTCCGCGCCGACAAGAACCAGGTCCACGTCACCCTTGTGCATCAGGTAACCTCCGGCATTGTCGGTGATCAGGGTGCTGGGGATGTTCTCCTGCTGGAGTTCCCAGGCGGTCAAACGAGAGCCCTGGTTCCAGGGGCGCGTCTCGTCAACCCAGACGTGGACGTCGATTCCTGCGTCCCGTGCCGCGTAAATCGGCCCGGTGGCGCTACCGATATCAACAAATGCCAGCCAGCCGGCATTGCAGTGGGTAAGGATATTGACCCGTTTTTTGCCCTTCCTCATCCAGGCGTCATGGATGAGCTGCACTCCATGGATGCCGATCTGTTTGCAGAACCGCACGTTTTCGTCGGCGATGCGGCATGCTTCTGTAACGATTTTTCGCCGAACTGTTTCCAGGGAGTCAGCAGGATCAATAACAGCGGCTATGCGATCAATGGCCCAGGCCAGGTCCCGGGCGGTCGGCCTGGCCGTTTTCAGGTAGTTTCCTGCGTCGACGATTGCCTGGATGTAGTCTGTTGAAGGCGCCCGGACAGCAGCAAGATGCATGCCGAACCCCGCTGTAGCGCCGATCAAACCTGCCCCGCGGACAACCATTTTGCGGATGGCGCTATGGGCATCCTCGACATGAACCAGGGTTTTGGTCGTAAAGCGGTGGGGGAGTTTACGCTGATCAATGACCTCGACTGCAGACGGGAAATCCGTGGACGGCCAGATTGTCCTGTAATGTCTACCGTTTACCTTCATCCATTTCTCCTGCTGGGCTGCGATGGTAACATCGTGAACGTCATATTTGCAAGAGCAGTAAAAGCATGTCCTGCTCCAAAGGTCAACACCCGAGGCAGCCCGCGACTGCGAATTGGTGCGAAAAAAACATTGAGTTTTGTTTCATTCATGTTATTCTTGCGCAAGATTAATACATATTTATAACAAAAATGTCATTTTATATCCGTCAGCTCATCACTTTTCTCTGGCTGACAGACTTCAGGGGGGAAAAAAATGAACAAAGCTGACACCGCCTTTATCCTTGCTTCTGCAGCTCTCGTATTGCTGATGACCCCGGGACTGGCCCTGTTTTACGCAGGAATGGTCAGGGGCAAGAATGTCCTGGGTACGATCATGCAGAGCCTGTTCATGATATCGATCATTTCAATCGAATGGGTATATATCGGTTACTCGATGTCATTCGGACCTTCCGTGGGCGGTTTTGTCGGAGATCTATCCTGGTTTGCTCTTGACGGGGTGACATCCGCCCCAAGTGATGTCTATGCAACAACAATTCCGCAGACGGTATTCATGATCTACCAGTGCATGTTTGCCATTATCACTCCGGCGTTGATCACCGGAGCCTTTGCCGAGCGGGTCAGGTTTGTGCCCTTCATCGTCTTTTCGGTCCTCTGGGCGCTACTGGTTTACAATCCGGTCTGCCACTGGATCTGGGGAAGCGGCGGCTGGCTGGGCTCCATGGGTGTGCTTGATTTTGCCGGTGGTCTGGTCGTCCATGCAACCTGTGGTATGGCGGCCCTTGCCGGAGTGCTGGTGATCGGTCCGCGAAAGGGCTATGGCAGAACCAATTTCATGCCGCACAGCCTGCCGATGACTGTCCTTGGAACCGGTCTGTTGTGGTTTGGATGGTTTGGTTTTAACGGGGGCTCGGCCCTGGCGGCCGACGAAATTGCTGCAACTGCCTTTGTTGCGACACATCTTGCCGGCATGGCCGGCATGGCGATGTGGGTTGCCATGGAATGGCTGGCCCAGGGGAAGCCGACCATTCTTGGTGCAGCGTCGGGGGCCATTGCAGGACTGGCGACCGTTACCCCGACGGCAGGTTTCGTCGGCCCGAACGCCGCCTTCATTGTCGGGCTGCTCGGAGGTGCGCTCTGTTATTCCGCAGTGAACCTGAAAAGTCGCCTGAAGCTCGATGATTCGCTTGATGTTGTGGGTATACACGGTGTCGGTGGCCTGCTGGGAACCCTGTGTCTTGGTATCTTTGCGAGCACTGCGGTGAATCCGGGCGGTGCTGACGGGCTCTTGGCAGGCAACCCGATCCAGTTGTTTGTTCAGCTGAAAGGTGCTGCTATTGTAAGTATCTATGCTTTTACCGTCAGTTGGATTATCTTTAAAGTCATTAATGCAACTATCGGCTTGCGGCTAGCTGATGAAGACGAGGTCGCCGGCCTGGATTCAGCCCAGCACTCTGAAACTGCCTACAATAACTAGCCTGAGTACTTGCCGCGCCAGCCATGAAGGTGAACAAGCAACGGTGATATCGAGAGAGGAATACAATGAAGAAGATAGAGGCGATTATAAAACCGTTCATGCTCGATGAGGTCAAAAATGGGCTGAGTGAGCTCGGTATCATGGGGATGACCATTTCTGAAGTGAAAGGATACGGACGTCAGAAAGGCCACACGGAAATATACCGGGGGGCCGAGTACGTCATAGATTTCATTCCCAAGGTTAAAATTGAAATTGTTGTTCCCGCCGACCGGGTCGACCAGATTGTCGAAAAGATTTGTGAATCGGCAAACACCGGAAAGATCGGCGACGGTAAAATTTTCGTTGTCCCGGTTGAGCGTGTCGTCCGCGTCAGAACCGGCGAAGAAAATCGTGACGCGGTCTGATTACCATGAGTGAACGGCTTAAGACGCAGAAGCAGGCCCTTGATGATTTGTGGTCCCGGGGGTTAAGCGGGAAGAGACTCCTGAGGGATCACAGCCTTCTTGCAGACAGCTTTATCAGGGACTGTTTTGATAGAATTGAAATATCCGACCTGCAATCCCGGGTTGCAGTGGTTGCGCTTGGTGGTTACGGCCGGCAGGAGCTCTTTCCCTTCTCGGATATTGACCTGATGATTCTTTTTCACCCCAAATTCCGCAAGCGGGTGAGCAGCGTTGTTGACGGGCTTCTCTACCCTCTCTGGGATACCGGTTACGAGGTCGGTCACGGGGTCCGCACCGTGAAGGAGTCCATGACCCAGGCCGCGGAGGATTTCGTCTTTCAGGTGGCAATGCTGGACGCCCGCCTGATTGCCGGATCCGGCGCGCTGTTCGACGAACTCCTTGGAGCCTATCGAAAGCGCTTTGTTGACGGGCGTCGTGATCGTTTTGTCCAGAACATGAACCGCTATAACGAGGAGCGAAGGGAGCAGTTCGGCAGTCACAGCTATCTCCTTGAGCCAAATGTCAAGGAAAGCAAGGGTGGACTGCGCGACCTGCAGGCGATGGTATGGTCTGCAAAAGTGGTGTTCGGCATAGACAGCGTTCAGGGAATCGTTGATGCCGGATTCCTGCTCGAAAGCGAGGGACGCCGTTTTGAAGAAGCCCACAACATGCTGGTGAGAATTCGAAATCGCCTCCACTACATCAGCGGCAGAAAAAACGACCAGCTCTATTTCGAGCAGCAGGAGGAAATGGCCGCCGCCTTTGGCTACCAGGATGAAAAAGAAGCCCTCAGTGTTGAACATTTCATGCGCGATGTCTATGCTCACCTGCGCGCCATTGCTGTCATCACAGACCTGTTTTTTGACCATATCAACGAGTTGCTTGGCCTTGGTGACACTGGTTTGCGGCTGGCTGACCGAAAGATCGAGCACTGCATCGAGCTGAGGCAGAACAAAATACATCTCGTTGCCCGTACTGAGGAGCTCAGGGCCAAGCCCCACCTGCTGATGCGGGTCTTTCTGGCTGCCTCACGCCAGGCTGTTCCGGTTCATCACCGCTCAAAGATGGCAATTACCGAAAATCTTGGGCTGATCACAGCCAAAATCTGCTCTTCCCCCCGCATGGCAACACCTTTTCTGGAGATTCTTCTATCGCCCCAAAAAATCTTCGAGGTGCTGGAGGCCATGCTTGAAACTGGCCTGCTGGGCGTTTATATCCCCGAGTTTGCAAGGATTGATACCCTCGCTCAGCACGATGTCTATCACATCTATACCGTTGACCACCACCTGCTCCAGGCGGTTGCAGAACTTCACAAGGTCGTCGGGGAAGAACCCGAGATTGCCGCATCCTTCAGTGGCAAGAAAGCGTTCTTCCTGGCTGCGCTGCTCCATGATATCGGCAAGAATTCAGGGTTCGATCACTCCGAGTATGGAGCTGATCTGGTTCAGAAGATCGGTGAGCGCCTGTGTCTTGAGAACAGCGAGATCGAGGACCTGGGCTTTCTGGTCAGGTATCATCTCTTCATTCCTGAAAATGCCCTGCGCAGGGATCTCAATGATATGGTCTTTATCCGGCGGTGTGCCGAGACCATCGGGAATTCCCGGCGGCTGGCCATGCTTTATCTGCTTTCTGTCGCAGACTCCAGGGCGACCGGACCGTCAGCGTGGAGTGACTGGAAGGCAACCCTGATGAGGGATATGTATCTCAAGATAGACGCCTATCTTGCCCACATGGGGGACAGCGATGATATGGCGGATATCGTTGACCGGCAGTTTGAGGAGGGGGTTGCCTGGCTTCGTGATCAGGTGGCGGGTTTGGTGGATGGAGAGGAAGGGCTGAGGATGAAGGTTGCCGACCTGTCGGCCGATTATCTGAACAGCTTTACGCCAGGAACCGTCGCTGAGCATCTCAGGATGCACCGGGATCACTACCGGGTCATCAGACAGAAATCTCTGACCGTTGCCAGAAAAGCCGCCGATCACTGGTCTGTTCTGGTGATGTCCCGTG
The DNA here is from genome assembly GCA_965366875.1 of uncultured Desulfobulbaceae bacterium. Taxonomy (GTDB): domain Bacteria; phylum Desulfobacterota; class Desulfobulbia; order Desulfobulbales; family Desulfocapsaceae; genus MADRE3. The sequence continues at coordinate 5,628 of CBDUGK010000059.1, forward strand.
ACAACCCGGGTCTGCTGGCCAAGATCTGCGGGGTTATGGCACTCAACAACCTCACCGTTGTCAACGCCCAGATATTTACCTGGTCAGATGGCACTGTTGTTGATGTCATCGACGTCCGGGCGTCTGACGGGCTGACGTTTGAGGAGCGGGACTGGCAGAAGTTAAACGACGATCTTGACAAAGCGGTAAACCATCGAATGGGGCTCAGCTACCGACTCTATGAAAAGCTCAAGAACAGCTATGGCTATAAACGAGACCTGACGGGAAGCCAGGACCGTCGGGTGGTTCTGGATAATGACGGTTCCGATGACTTTACCATTGTCGAGGTCCATGCGACGGATCTGCCCGGGCAGCTTTACAGGATTACGCAGACGCTTGCTGATTTTGGGATAAATATCCACAAGGCCTTTATTGCAACCGAAGTCGGCCAGCTGATTGATGTTTTCTATGTACTTGACAGAGAGGGGAGGCGGATACAGGCAGAAGAATACAAGCAGGAAATAATCCATGGCCTGCTGCACGCGATCGACGGGATTGAAAACGAATCATAAATAACAAATATGTAACAAAAAACTATTTACTAATTTTTTTCTTGCAGTTTTTGTAACAAATTGGTAAACGGTTACTGGCTGATTGTTATCAGATCAGAAAATTACAGATCAACTATTCATAAGGAGATGTGGAAATGACCAGAGACGAAATAATGAAAGTCATCGAGGAGGAGAATATCCATTTTTTTCGACTCCAGTTTGTCGATATTTTCGGTTTCATGAAAAATGTTGCAATCCCCCGCAGCCAGATAGAAAAAGCGCTTGATGGCAAAATGATGTTCGATGGATCCTCCATCGACGGATTCGTCCGAATCAACGAGTCGGATATGTATCTGATTCCGGACTACGATACGTTCGTCGTGCTCCCCTGGAGAAATAAAGAGGGTGTTGCTGCCGCCAGAATTATCTGCGATATCTATATGTCTGACGGTGAGACCCCGTTTGTCGGCTGTCCCCGCGTAAATCTCAAGCGTGTCCTGGCAGAGGCCAAAGAGATGGGCTATACGATGAACGTCGGTACCGAGGCTGAATTCTTTCTCTTTGAGCTCGATGAAGACGGCCTGCCGACAACCGAGACCAGTGATGTTGCCGGATATTTCTCTCTTGATCCCGAGGACAAGGCCAATGACTGTCGCCGTGAGATTATTGAAACCCTGGAGAAAATGGGTTTTGAGATTGAGGCTTCCCACCACGAGGTTGCCGAAGGCCAGCATGAGATCAACTTTAAATACGCCGACGCTCTCACCTGCGCGGACAACACCATAACGTTCAAGTGGGTTGTAAAGTCGATTGCCGCCAAATACCGTCTCTACGCAACCTTTATGCCAAAGCCGATTTTTGGCATCAACGGTTCGGGTATGCACACCAACCAGTCGCTGTTCAATTTGGACGGCACCAATGCGTTCTATGACGAGTCTGACAAGCTGCAGCTTTCCCAGGTTGCCTATAAATACATTGCCGGCATATTGAAAAATGCTCCGAGCTTTGTAGCGGTCACCAACCCGCTGGTCAATTCCTACAAGCGTTTGGTACCCGGTTACGAGGCACCCGTGTATGCGGCCTGGTCGGCATCAAATCGCTCCGCACTGGTCCGCATTCCTGCGGCCCGCGGCATGTCTACCAGGACCGAGGTGCGCTGCCCGGATCCGAGCACCAATCCCTACCTGGCGCTGGCAATGATGCTCAACAGCGGTCTTGACGGTATCAGAAATGATCTTCCGGTTCCGCCTCCTGTCGATAAGGACATTTTCGAGATGAACGCCACCCAGATGGCTGCCGAAAATGTAACCGTGCTGCCGGGCAGCCTGCAAGAAGCGCTTGTAGAGTTCAGCGCAAACCCGCTCTCCAAGGAAACACTTGGCGAGCATATTTTTACCAAATACATCGAAGCCAAAACGGCAGAGTGGGATTCCTACCGCTGCGCAGTAACCGAGTGGGAACTGGATAATTATCTCTCCATCTACTAAAGTACCTCAGCCAGCAGCCATACTCCTGGCAGAAAAGGGCTCGCATGTCATCCGGCATGTCGGGCCCTTTTTATTTTTCTTCTCTCGCTGCTTGCCATAGAATGGGCGAAGAGGTAAAAAGAGGGGATACAGGAGAATAAAACAATAGGTATGAACGACTCGATCAGGAGCAGGAAAACAGCCAGGCTTTCCGTCACGCTGCCCGGGATAATGAGGGATAAGGGGTGGGAGGCAAAACTGGATCAGCATCGTGTTTTTATCGACTGGGAGCACCTTGTTGATGAAACCACGGCAACACACTGCCGGCCACTGAAGGTAGTTAAGGACGTGCTCTGGCTCGAGGTGGAAAATTCTTCATGGATGCAGCAGTTCCAATACCAGAAATTCTTTCTGCTTGAGACACTCAATAGTTATTTGAAAATAGCACATTTCTCAGATATTCGCTTTGTCGTTGAGGAAAAGAAGAAGGAGGAGGCGGCCCCCAAAAAGGAACAAAGCATACGCTTTATCGCGCCGTCGCCTGAAAAAGTGGAAAGATTCAAAACACAGATCAGTTGTATTGCCGATGAGCCAACCAGAGAATCGCTGCTGCGCCTCTGGTATCTCTCCCAGGCGTGCAGAAGGGACCAGGACTGAATAAACCAGCAGCTTGATCACGGTATTCCCGGCTATCTCACAGAATCGACAGCATACGTTATACGGACATGACATGATCTACACCAATATACTGGAGTCCATCGGCAATACTCCGCTGATAACCATTAACCGGCTCAACCCCAACAGCTCTGTTACGATCCTTGGCAAACTGGAGTCGCGCAATCCCGGAGGATCGGTAAAGGAGCGCATCTCCCTGTCGATGATTGAAGCCGGTGAGGCGTCCGGCGAATTGACCAGTGATAAAATCGTTCTCGAGGCAACCAGCGGCAATACCGGAATCGGTTTGGCCATGGTCTGTGCCGCCAAGGGTTACCGCTGCACGCTGGTGATGCCCGAATCCGCCTCCATTGAGCGCCGGAAAATCATGCAGGCCTACGGTGCTGAAATTCTGTTGACCCCGGCCGCCAGGGCAACCGACGGTTCAATTGAAAAATCATATGCACTGGCGCGGGAATATCCGGAGCGCTATTTCCTCACCGATCAGTTCAATAACGAGGCCAACTGGGGGGCTCATTATACGCGGACAGCTCCCGAGATATGGGAGCAGACCGAAGGCCGGATAACCCACCTGGTCGCAACCCTTGGCACCTCAGGAACGGTCATGGGGCTGTGCGCCTGGTTCAGGGAGTTCCAGCCCCATGTGCAGGTTATCGCTGTCGAGCCGCATCTCGGCCATAAAATTCAGGGACTCAAAAACATGAAGGAGTCCTATAAGCCGGGGATCTTTGATAAAACGGCGCCGCACGCAATCGTCAATGTCGATGATCATGAGGCCTTCAGCATGGCACGAAAACTTGCCCGGTATGAGGGGATCCTGGTCGGCATGAGCAGCGGAGCGGCGATGTCTGCGGCAATCGAGTACGCCAGAAATCTTGATGATGGACTCGTTGTCGTTTTGCTGCCCGACGGCGGTGAGCGCTACCTGAGTACGCCGCTATTCACGCCAAAGGATACAGCGACCAGGGAGAAGAAGTCGCAGTTGCGTGTTTTTAACACCATGAGCAAGAAAAAGGAGCTGTTCACCCCCCGGAAGGCGGGAGAGGTTACCTTTTATTCCTGCGGGCCCACTGCCTATGAGCCGGCAAACCTCTCCCTCTGCCGGCGGTTTGTCGTCTCTGATCTGATTGTCCGCTATCTTGAGGCGAAGGGCTTAAAAGTGATCTCCTACATGAATTTCACCGATCTTGACGACAATACCATTGACGGAGCGGAAAGAACCGGCTTGCCGCTGAAGGAATTTACCGAGCAGTATATCAGCAGCTTTCTCTCGGATATTGACACCCTTGGAGTAAGAAGGGCAGACGGTTACCCGAAAGCATCAGAAAATGTCCAGGATATGATCGACATCAGCCACAAGCTGATGCACAAAGGCTACGCCTATGAAAAACATGGATCGATCTATTTTGATATCTCGAAATTTTCAAAATACGGCAGGCTGTCCGGCATCGATCTTTCCAAAATTCAGCTCGGTAAAACAGTTGATCTCGATAATTACGAAAAAGACAACCCCAGGGATTTCACCCTGCTCAAACGTTCCACCTTATCGGAATTGAAAAAGGGCATTTTCTATGAAACGGAGTGGGGAAATGTCCGCCCGGGATGGCATATCGAGTGTTCGGCAATGGCAACCGGCCAGCTCGGCGAAACCCTGGATATTCATACTTCCAGTCGTGATCTGATGTTTCCCCATCATGAAAACGAGATTGCCATTGCCGAGGCGCTTACCGGGAAATTGCTCGCCCGCTACTGGATGCATTCTGAGCTGCTGCTGGTTGACGGCAAGAAAATGTCGAGCGAAAACAACAATGTTGTCACCCTCAAGGACCTCCTTGCAGAAGGATTCACCGGTCGCGAGGTTCGTTTTCTGCTGCTGACGGTGCACTACCGCAAAGCGATCAATTTTTCCATCAGGAGACTCCGCAATGTTCGCACTGCACTCAAGCGCCTCGATGAGTTTACCTGCAAGCTGCTCTGCCTGCCTCCGGGGCGACCGCATCCGGAAGTAACAGCCTATGTTTCGGCAATGGAAGAGCAGTTTTTCAAGGCCATGGACGATGATCTGAATGTTTCGCAGGCAATGGCCGCTATCTACAAGTTCATCAAGAAAGCGAACCCGATTCTGCAGGTAAATCATCTCGATCTGGATCAGAAAGGTTATATCCTCGAAAAACTTGAAAAATTCAACCAGGTGTTGAAAATCTTCAAACTTAAAGGATGTCCGCTTGAGCCGGAAATTGATGCGCTCATCCAGCTCCGGGAAAAAGCCCGAGTAGAAAAAGACTGGCAAACAGCTGACCAGGCTAGAAATGAGCTGGCCGGGCGAGGCATTTCCGTCATAGATACGGCCAACGGTCCCGTCTGGCAAAGGGTAACCGATACGGTGGAGGACTAGACTGATCAGAGAATCCGGTTGCTTTTTGCTTATCTTTTTGTAATATACACCGTTTTCATTTCCGGATCCTTGAACTCTTCCGGTAAATGATGCATATTTTACCCATACATTTCACACAAAGCGCCCGTAGCTCAGCTGGATAGAGCAACGGACTTCTAATCCGTAGGTCACAGGTTCGAATCCTGTCGGGCGTACCAATAAAAACAGCCACTTAGTCTTCTTGACTAGGTGGCTGTTTTGTTTTGCTTCTCCAATTGATTTGACCGTAAGTCTAACATATCAACTGGCATAAAATCCAAGGAGCTAGTCATCATCAAGGATGAAGGAGAAAAATGAGGGAACAAAGGCAATGTTCACTATCTAGCTAGCCATATGGCCAAAAGACCAACACCTAAACGTCCAACTTTCAGGAGGAGGCCGCATATGCAACGAGAAGAATGAACTGACACACGAAGCAGAATATTCAGGCCGTTGACATTACCTTGTCTCAGGACGTACTTGATGCCACTGACGCAGTTTGGCACAGCCTCGGACCGCCACGCTTATTTTACTGCAGATAGAAGGAGATTTTGAAGGCAGGTTATCTGTTAGATCTTGGTACTGGAGCCTCCGAACCTCGTTGCCGCACGCCTCATTTATTGTTTCCCTCCTTTGCGATCAAGGGGTGCAGCCCTCCCTTGCGCAGAGAAAGGGTCTGCATGGCCTGCTCCCACTCGCCAGACTTGAGCTGGTTTTCCGCAACTATCTCGAAAAACTCACCCTTGTCCAAGGCAAGATCCTGCTCCTGGGGATGGTTTTTGCGCAACAGCTTCACGGCCTGGTTAGCCTCCTCCATTCCCGAAGCGGTCAGCCAAGTGATGAGATGGTGATCACCGTCCCTGCAGAATTTGTAAAGTAGATACCGCTTGCCCATATTAATAAGCTCTCGTCGTCTCCCCGTGACATCAATTGTTCTTTTTTGGATGATACGGCAGCCGCTTTATAGAAAAGACCCAAAAAATAGACTCCCGTAGGTACGGCCATATAATAGACAAAAAAATTGTAGCCGTTATCTCTGTCTCGTGCAATATTTTTCCTAACATAATTTTTCGTCACATAGTCATTACCATCAAATGTTGCTGATGGCATGCATAAACGGGTTTATCGAGTATATTGCAGGATAGGTTTGGCCGTGCCTGTATTGAGGAGGTGAAAGATCTCAGTTTCATTGATTCTTTGCAGCGTATTTTGGCCCTTGTTATAGGCAAAGCACGGAACTCAGCAGTAGGAAAAGAACGTGTAATGTTTGAAATAATTGATACAATCATGGGCGTTGCTATTAAAACAGAAGCCGTTTCATATGCCCCTGTACGAGATTCTGCATCATAATTACAGTTATCTTCATGAAGGGTAAACTGTATGAGATAGCAGAGTTACGTCAGAAATCAGGCGTATTCCGGGATCGAAAACATGCCGGGCAGGTATTGGCAGACATGCTGCTTGAATGGCAGGATGGCAGGGCGATGGTGCTTGCCGTTCCTTCCGGCGGCCTGCCGGTTGCCGTCGAGGTCGCCGGTGCTCTCAACCTGGCCCTTGACGTAGCTGTCGTGAGCAAAATTTTACTCCCCTGGACTACAGAATCCGGCTTTGGCGCGGTCGGCTTCGACGGGTCAATCTGGATTAACCAGGAATATGTTGATTTTTACAGGCTGGATCAGTCGACCATAGAGCAGCAAACGGGGGCGGCCTTGGGTAAAGTTCAGAGACGGGTCAAGCTTTTTCGTCGTGACAGGCCGTGGCCTGACCTGCAGTATATGCCGGTTATAGTTGTAGATGATGGTATAGCCGCCGGCTCGACCCTGCGCGTCGCCGTCCAGGCCGTGCGCAGGGCAGGTGCCTTAAAAATACTCGTTGCCGTGCCGACTGCCCGCGAGGAATCTCTTGTGCAGATAATGTCCGAAGTTGATGCGCTCTATTGTGCAAACATACGCAGTGGACCTCGATTTGCCGTAGCCTCGGCCTACCAGTACTGGGATGATGTTGATGAGACTGACGCAGAGAGGATGCTCGCTTCATTTCAAGAGCGTGAGTAAGATAGTGGAAGAAAACAACCGGAACCTTTGCTGATAATGAGCCAACAGCAAATCACTGCTCTGTTGCGGGAAATCGAGGCGGATTGCCGAGATACCAGCAGGTACACCGGCATACATACCTTTAACCCCGAGGTTATGGAGGCCATCGCCAGGGTACCACGCGAAGAATTCGTGCCGGATCATCTGAAACCATGGGCGTATGATAATAATCCCCTGCCCATCGGTGACGGCCAGACAATTTCCCAACCGTTTATCGTAGCGCTGATGACCGATCTGCTCCGCCCGAACAAGAACCATATCATTCTGGAATTGGGGACTGGGTCAGGATACCAGGCGGCGGTACTGGCACAACTGGTGAAAAAAGTCTATAGCATTGAGATTGTACCGTCCCTGGCACTGAGAGCGGAACGACTTCTTCAAAAACTCCACTGCAATAATGTCCAAATTCAGCTCGGAGATGCCAGTTTGGGATGGCCTGAACATGCCCCCTTTGACGGAATCATCGTCACGGCCGCCGCCGGCCATATTCCGCTTGCGCTGAAAGAGCAGCTCAGATCCGGCGGCAGACTTGTCATCCCGGTTGGTCACCCACATATGCCCCAGGAACTTCTGCTGGTTCAAAAAGATGCAGCAGGCGGATGCACTCAAAGATATATCCTGCCTGTCGCCTTTGTCCCATTTACCGGCCAATTGGATGCTACAGGAAACACGGGATAACGAGTGCGCCGATTATACCTTGTTGAACGTTCTGCCTGGCACCAGGAGAAATGATTACCGTCGCTTACTCATCGTGGATCTATTTTTTGACTTTGACTTAATCCAGCCGCAGAAATTTTGCCCCGCGAAGCCTTCTCGTCTTGAGTTCTGTCAAGGCCTGGTTGGCCTCTGCCAGCGCAAATTCTTGTACCTCCGGCCTGATTTGCAACTCCTGGGCACGCTGCAGAAATTCGCTTACGTCACTCCGGGTGATGTTGGCGACACTTATGATCTCTTTTTCCCGCCACAAATCACGCGAATAGTCCAAACCCAGCAGGGCATGTTTGTCTGCGTTCTCCTTGGCAATGGCGTTGATAACAAGCCTTCCTCCGGGCTCGAGGTTTTTTAAGGCTTCTACCACCGGACCCCAGGCAGGCGTGGTATCAATAATGCAATTAAACGTTTCGGGTGGCTCCTCGGTGCTCTCTCCAGTCCAGACCGCGCCAAGTCCTCTGGCAAAAACGGCAACTGCTGTCTTCGGGTACAGGTAACGGACCATCTTCAAGACAAGGTGTCCAGAGGCCACGAATCCAGTGAGTCCCAGATTTTGTCCATTCTGGAGCCCTGGCAGCTGCACAGACCGATAGCCAATCGTGCCGGCGCAGAGCAGAGGTGCCGCCTCCGTATTACTGAGACCGGCAGGGATATGATAGGCAAAACCTTCAATTACCTTAATATAGTAGGCATAGCCGCCATCGACATCCCGGCCGGTGGCCTTGAAGTCGTGGCATAAATTTTCCCGGTCGGTCTTGCAGAACCTGCAGGTTTCACAAGCCGAGTGGATCCAGGCAACGCCCACTCGATCACCGTCTTTGAAGAGCTTGGCTTCTTCGCCCCTTGCTTTGACCTAATCTATCACTTGATGACCAGGAATCAGTGGCAAGCGAGGCGGCGGTGTGCGGCCTTCAATGATGTCTGGCTCGTATGGCAGTCCCCACATTCCAGGCTCTGAGGATATCTCTAAAATAAATAGTTAATTTGGTGTGTAATATTGTATTATCAGATCAATAATAAAGTATTTAAAGGTTATAGTCGGTGGTTTGTATAAATGTTGGAAAATATTCGGCTAAAATTATAATTATCTGTCTGAAATGACTGCTAAACAAGAGAAGGCAAAGAAGGGCGCAGAAAAAAAGCTTCTCAGGACCAGTGAAAAAGACACTCCCGTTCCGGTTGTCGGCATCGGCGCTTCAGCTGGAGGTTTGGAGGCGTTTGAGACGTTTGTTAAGGCACTGCCGGATGATTTCGGTATCGCCTATGTCCTGGTTGTTCATCTTGATCCATCCCACCCGAGTATCCTGCCTGAGATCATTCAGAAAAAAACAAAGATGAAAGTCTCTCAGGTCACCGATAACATGAAAATAATGCCGAACCAGGTATTCATTATTCCTCCGAACAGGGATCTGGCTATCTTTAAAGGTAGATTGAAACTTCTCGAGTTTCAAACGCCACGTGGAATGAAGCTGCCGATCGACACCTTCTTTCGCTCCCTGGCTGAGGACCAGGGGAACAAGGCAACGGCCATCATTCTTTCCGGCACCGGTACGGATGGCACCCTGGGAATACGTGCCATAAAGGGCGAGGCCGGTATGGTCATTGTCCAGGACCCGAAATCGGCAAAATACGACGGTATGCCGCAAAGCGCTATTGCTTCGGGTCTGGCCGATTATATTCTGCCTCCGGAGAAGATGCCGGAACTTCTGAAAAATTTTGCCCGACACCAGTCAAGAGAGCTGGAAAGTGCGACCAAGACGGGAGCGGGAAAACTGCTCAATGCGTTGCAGAGGATCTACGTTCTTTTGCGTACCGCCACCGGGCACGATTTTTCATTGTACAAGAAAAACACCATCGTCCGCCGCATCGAAAGAAGGATGCAGGTGCAGCAGATCGACGATATTGATGATTATACCCGCTATCTCCAGGAATCGGATACCGAAATCTCCATTCTATTCAAAGAATTGCTGATTGGTGTTACCAGTTTTTTCAGAGACATAACCGCTTTTGAATCGCTCAAAGACACCTATCTTCCGGATTTACTGAGCGATAAGCCCGATGATTATCAGGTCAGGATCTGGGTGCCGGGATGCAGCAGCGGTGAAGAGGCCTATAGCCTCGCCATCATTGTCGTGGAGTGCATGGAATCTATAGGCCGTCGTTTCGAGGTACAGATTTTCGGCACCGATCTTGATGAGCAGGCGATAAACGTCGCCAGGGTCGGCAGATACCCCGAGTCAATCTCCGGGGATGTCACGGCTAAACGGTTAAAAAGGTTTTTTACCAAGGAAGAAACCTCCTACCGGATTAACAAAAACATCAGGGAGATGGTTGTCTTTGCCCCACAAAACATAAGCAAAGATCCACCGTTTACCAGGATCGATCTGCTCAGCTGCAGGAACCTGCTGATCTATTTCGGGCAGGAACTTCAGAATAAATTGTTTCACCTGTTTCACTGGAGCCTCAAAGAAAACGGCCTTCTTTTTCTCGGCTCTTCAGAATCTGTCGGACATTCCACTGATCTTTTTATCGCTCTGGACAAGAAGTGGAAGATTTTCAAGTGCCGTCCATTGGCAAAATTGCCCTTCCCAGCATTGAGTTTCCCGCCGACAGAGCCGGTCGCTGTGTTGGCTCCGAGAGAAGAACTGCAGCCCCGTCGGAACGAGGATACCGATCTCGTCAGAATCTTGAAGGCAATTCTTGCTGAAAGCAACATGCCTCCGTGTGTGGTCATCGACGATTTGGCAAATATTGTCTATATTCACGGCCGGACAGGACGGTTCCTTGAGCCTGCCGAGGGCGAGGGTAGTCTTAATATTTTTAAAATGGCACGGCCGGGCCTGCAGGCAGAGCTTTCCCGTGCCATTCCTGAAGTACTGAAGAAGCGTCGAGAAATAAAAATTCAAAAACTGCGAATAAACGATAACAATAACGCAGTGGACATAACTCTTGCACTCAGACCGCTCTCCGACTTTCAAACCGTTCTGCAGCGCCTGACACTGATCATCTTTGCTGAAGCCGGTATCGACAAGGGGGCAACACCGACCCGCGCAGCCTATGCAGGAGATGCGGAAAAAAGTGCTGAAGTACACAGGCTGGAGAATCTTCTGCAGGCAACTGTTGAGGAAATGGAGACGGCCAACGATGAGCTTAGATCCACCAACGAGGAATTGCAATCCACCAATGAGGAACTGCAATCCACCAATGAAGAGTTGGAAACCTCAAAAGAGGAGATGCAGTCCTTGCATGAAGAGTCCACCACGGTCAACGTTGAATTGCAGAGCAGGATAGACGAATTAATCGTAGCCAACGATGATATCAAAAACCTGCTCGACGCTACTGATATTGCGACTATATTCCTTGATATTGATTTCCACGTACGACGCTACACCCCGAAGGCGGCCCACCTTTTTCATTTGACCGCTGCCGATATCGGCCGGTCCATTGAGCATTTCGCTACCACCTTGAAAGATTTGCGTTTAGCCGAGGTAGCGGAAAAAGTAATGGCGGACCTGGGTCTACACGAATTTGAAATCAGTGACGTGAGCGGCAGTATATACCGTATGCGGGTAAGGCCATACCGTACCATCAATAATGTGATTGACGGTGTTGTTGTTACCTTTGAAGATATTTCAACTTTAAAAGAGTTGTACAATACTTTGAGCGAAAAGGAGACATTGTGGCGAGGTCTGGTGGAAACTGCGCCAATGGGTATTTTTATCATCTCTGAAATGAAATTTACCTATCTTAACCCGGGTGCATTAACGATTTTTGGTGCGGACTGCCCTGAAGAAATGCTCGGAAAACCTTTTCTGGACCGTGTCCATCAGGATTATCATGCCATTGTTCGCACCCAGCTGAGCACCCTCATAGAGCAAAAAAAACCGCTATCGGCAGTTGAACAAAAATGGCTGCGAATAGATGGTGCTCTCATTGAACTTGTTATTTCAGCCACTCCTATTTTGTACAAAAAGCGGCAGAGCGCACTGATATTTGTCCGGGAAAGACTGTAAGAGATCGCCTTCACCTTGACAAGGATGTTGATATGGCAACGAATACAGGTAAAAAGAAATTTTCCGAGCTGCGAAAATGCGCCCAGGCCTACCTCCCCAAGGAACCTGGACAAACGAAAATAAGCCAGGAGGATGTTCAAAAGCTGTTGCACGAACTCGATACCTACCAGGTCGAACTCGAGCTGCAAAACGAGGATATTCGCAACGTTCAGGAGGAGCTGGAAAAATCCCATGCTCGATATGCAACCCTTTATGACTTTGCCCCGATAGCCTATATGACCGTGAGCGACAAAGGGATGATTCTGGAGGCGAACCTGACTGCCGGGGACATGCTGGGGGTGCCACGAGGACAGCTGATCAACCGACCGTTTTCTACAGTGGTTTTTTCAGATGATCAGGATGTGTTCTATAGTAATCGCAGAAAACTACTGAAGACCGGGCAGCAGCAATCCTTTGAAATTCGGCTCCAGAAAAACGATGGGTCCTTTTTCTACGGTCTGGTGGAAATGATAACCGATTCCAGGAATTGCGATCTGCCGGGACAGTTTCTGGTTATGGTGAACAACATTTCCACTCGAAAGAAGGCCGAGCTGGCAGAGCTTCGTCGCTTGAAGGAAAGATACCGGGCGATAGTCATGGATCAGAGTGAACGGATAAGCCGGTTCGATCCTCAGGGCAGGGTAACGTTTGTCAATGATGCGTTTTGCCGATACTATAATGTCGAGCACAAGAACATCCTGGGCACCCGATACTTGCCGAACATTCATGAAGAAGATCTGCAGTTTGTAATAGATCAGTTTAAAAACCTGACCATGCTCATACCGGATACGACCATTGAGCATCGGGTGCGAATGCCGGACGGCACGATCTCCTGGCAGCGATGCTCCGTCAGAGCCTTATTCGATTCGGAAGGAACGGTTGTCGAGTATCAGATTGTCAGCCGTGATGTCACAAAACTAAAAGCCGCAGAGGAAAGATTGAAAAACGAATTGAGAATGCGGCAGCTTTTCCTGGACGCTCTGCCCTGTTTTGCTCTCCTCATGAAAAACAATTCCTGGCAGATTGTTGCGTCCAATAAGGTGGCGGCGGAATTTGGAGCGGTACCGGGCAAAACATGTCACGAAACCTGGGCCAATGACGAGAAACCATGCGCCTGGTGCCGTGCCCAGAAGCTTTGGGAAAGCGGTGAACCCCAGCGCACTCAGTTCTGGGTCAGTGGTCAATGCTGGGATGCCTACTGGATTCCGGTTGACGGTGAGCGTTATCTGCATTATGCCTTTGATATCACCGAAATGGAAATAGCCAAGCAGGCCCTGAAGAAATCCCATGATGAGTTAGAGGAAAAAATAGCCGAGCGCACAGTTGAACTGCAACAGTCTCACGCACAGCTGCTTCATTCCGAAAAACTTGCCGCTGTTGGCAATCTTGCTGCCTCCATCGCCCATGAGTTCAATAATCCTCTCCAGAGTGTCATGACTATTGTTAAAGGGATAGGACGGTATGGTGCGTTGGACAAAGATGAACATGAAATGGTCAAGCTGGCACTGCAGGAATGTCACAGGATGAAAAATCTTATTGCCGATCTGAGAGATTTTTTCCTGCCAAGTTCCGGTAAACTTTCACCGGTTGACATTCATGGCACGATTGATGCGCTTCTTCTGATGAGCAAAAAAGACTTCAACACCAAGGGAGTAAAGGTTGTAAAAAAGTATGGTGACAACATTGTTCCGATCACAGCGGTTGGAGATCAGCTGAAACAGGTCTTTCTCAATCTATTAAATAACGCAGCAGACGCCATCGGTGAACGCGGTGGCATTATTACTATCAGCACTGAAGCAATTGACCGGGAGACCATTGCAATCCATATAGCAGATAACGGAACTGGTATTGAACCTGCAAATATGCAGCATATCTTTGAACCGTTTTTCACTACTAAACCCAATCTGAAAGGTACTGGTCTCGGTTTATCGGTAAGTTACGGTATTGTAAAAAAACACGGCGGCCGAATAGATGTGAAGAGTGAAGCTGGAAAAGGGTCACTCTTTTCCGTTTATCTACCTGTTGAGAGTATAAATAGTGAGCAATAATTCGATACTGCTTGTCGATGATGAAGAGGCTATCCTTCTCTCATTAGGCTGGATACTGAAAAAAAATAACTTCAAGGTAACAACGGCGACAGATGGTGGGGAAGCTATAAATCTCCTTCGCGCAAGCCGTTATGACCTGGTAATTACCGATCTCATAATGGACCGGGTCGATGGCATAGCCGTGTTGAAACAGGCAAAGAGTCTCTACCCGGATATCGCTGTCATTATCCTGACCGGGTATGGTGATGTTGGTTCAGCAGTTGAAACATTCAGGCTGGGAGCCGATGACTATCTGCAAAAGCCCTGTGAAGTTGAAGATCTACTCAACAAAGTTAGGCGCAGCTTTGAAAAGCAGGAACTGGTTGCCAGATTGTGCTCCCAGAACGAGCTTCTCAAAAACGAGATAGCCGCACGAAAGGCCAGCGAATTGCAGCTCGAGGCAGCGCGGATGAATCTTGAGCAGCAGGTAGATGCCCGGACGGCGGAATTAGCGAACACCGTAGATGAGTTGAACACCGTCTTGCAGACATTGTTGAAAAAAGAGCAGGAACTGCAGGAAAAAAACCGGGAGCTCCAGGACAATAACACGACCTTGAGTACCATGCTGAAAAGAAGAGAACAGGAACATAACGATATCAGGAAAGAAATTTCAGCAAAAACGATTGAAACGGTTTTGCCGCTGCTAAAAAAAGCCCAAAACAAAGTAAGCGGACCGGCCAGGGACTACATGGCAACCGCGCAAGCGAATTTATTGGATATCTGTTCAGAAGGACCACATGATCTTGTCCTTATAAATGCTAAACTGGCCCCTCGGGAATTGCAGATCATCCACTATATCAGACAGAACAAAAGATCCAAGGAAATAGCTGATCTTCTCGGTCTGACGCTCAGCACGGTCGAATCCTATCGAGAAAGTATCAGAAAAAAACTAAGACTACAAAACAAAAAAATAAATCTAAAAAAATTCCTTACTTCCCACCTTTAACGCGGTACTTTCTTACCGCATTTTTCTCACAAGTGCAGTATTGCCGTTATCACCTTTTTTACCCAAAGTAGATGCTAGGGTAGCAGTGGATATCTATCCTGAGAATCAAGACGTTTTGGCCGGGTTGATGCGCCTGATACTTTTCAAGTAGGCTTGTTGCCGGTGGCTTCTTCTTTTTAAGATGAGGTGGCAATTATGAGCACAAAGAAAACTCGGAAGATTTCAAGGCAAAACCTAACTGCTCCAACCGTGAGTGCGATACTAACGGACGGTAATGAGATGCACGGAGACAACCCGGGAAGCATAGTGCCTTGCTGCGAAAATCTAGCGAACAGACAGGATACATGCATGCCAGGCAAACCGAACGGGTGCCAGAGTATAAGACGGAAATCAAAAAGACTCCGAGCAAACGGTATAGTCGCACTGACTTGTTTTGAGAAGCTCGTTGTAAGCAGTATTTATGATATCGCTGAAGGCGGAGTGTCGTTTCTGCAAGCCAATGAGAACGAGATCAGCAAAAGTGAATTCGAAATGGATATCCTCATCTATGACAGCTTAACGGGCTTTGAATATTCCATCAGCCATATCATGGGGCGAGTTAGGTGGAAGAGCTTGGTATTTGGTTCGGAGATTCATGAACCGATCTGGCGATTCAATATTGAGTTTATCGATCTTGACAGTTTACAACGGAAGAAGTTGCAATGGTTGTGCAGTCAGGAGCAACAGCAAATGTTTGGTTTATCGACGATTGTTTATCAAAAGTATCATATGCTTCATGAAAAACATGAAACGTGTGGCCCACTGGAAGGGCGAATTTCCAGACAACCCAAATAAAATCTGAAGAGGAGGACACAACATGTTTGATCTAATGCCCTATAAACGCCGAAGAATGGTGCCAAGTGTTTTTTCGGAGATGGATGATCTGGCCAGAAAAATGTGGTCAGGATTTCCCTTCCGCAATCTTCAGGAAGATATGGATGTTGGCTGGAGTCCGCGTCTTGATGTGAGTGAAACGGATGATGGGCTGGAAATTGTAGCGGACCTGCCTGGCCTGGAAAAAAAAGATATTCAAGTTTCGCTGGATGATGGTCTGCTCACCATCAAGGGAGAAAAAAAAGAGGAAAAAGAGAGTAAAGACAAGAGGTATCATGCCATTGAGCGGCGTAGTGGTTCTTTTTACCGGGCGGTAAGATTACCGATCGAAGTAAAGAAGGACAAAGTCGACGCGACCTTCAAGGATGGCGTTTTGACGCTCCGTCTTCCCAAGTCCAAGGACGAGAAGCGAAAAGTTGCGCAGATTGAAATAAAATAGCTTTTGAGAAGGGGAATAGCCGGTGAGTAACTGAAGGGCCTAAAATGTATTTACCTGTCTATTCTCCTTGCAATCCGCAGTTGAAATTTCGATGCTGACGTTATTGGAATGAAAATTCAATAGAATGATTTACTAAAAAGGCTCTAACAACGTATGTGACTATTCTTTCAGATCGATGAGGGATTACCATGTTCTCAATGGCCAAACTGTCTCTTCAATCTTTATTTTGCGATACCTTGGCACAGATTAATAATGCCAATTTCACGGTCACCTTTTGGGATGGCAGTGTCTGCAAAGTTGGTAATGGTAATGATTTCAAACTTCACTTCAGAAACAAGGAATCCCTGAAAAAAATTCTTTTGGATACGCCACTTGGTTTCGGTGAGGGGTACGTGAATGGTGACATTAGAGTCGAGGGAGACCTCATGCAGATCATCAGTGTTGGATTATTATCTAAGAAACTTCAGGAAAGAACAAATCAGTCACTGTTCAACACTTTCAAACTCAATGTATTGCAGAGAAACAACAAGAAGGCAGACAAACAGAACATCGCCTACCATTATGATATCGGTAATGATTTCTATAAATTATGGCTCGATCTGAAAATGATGTACTCTTGCGCTTACTTTAAAGAAGAGACAGATTCACTTGAACAGGCACAGGTGCAGAAAATAGATCTGTGCTGTCGAAAGCTTCAGCTACAGCCAGGTGAACGTTTGCTTGACATCGGCTGCGGATGGGGCAGCCTGCTTATCAACGCGGCAAGAAAAAATGATATTCATGGTGTTGGCATCACACTCTCAAAAGAACAGTTGGACTACGGTAGACAGCAGATTAAGAAGGAGGGTGTTGACGATCGTGTTCAACTGAAATACCTGGATTACCGTGATCTGCCAAAAATGAAACAAACCTTTGACAAGGTTGTTTCGGTTGGCATGTTCGAACATGTCGGCAAGGCTAATATGAGGCACTTTTTAGAACGTGTCCAAACGGTACTCAAGCCTAATGGACTCTTTCTCCTTCATACCATCGGTAAGACAGTGGAAGGACCAACCAATAGTTGGATTAAAAAATATATCTTCCCAGGATGCCATGTTCCTGATCTCGGTTCAATTCTCAAAAAGTCCACGAGCCTGGGATTACATTTTATCGACTGTGAGAATCTTCGTGTTCATTATAGCAAAACGCTCGACAAATGGGGTGAACGTTTTGAGAAAAATGAGGCATGTATCCGTGCCATGTTTGATGATCGTTTCATCCGGATGTGGCGAATTTACCTGGCCGGCTGTTCAACTGCATTCAGGCTTGGAAGGCTGCATTTGTTTCAGCTGATATTCTCTGCAGGAGTCAGGAATGACCTGCCACTGACCAGGAAATGGATGCTTGAAGATATCAAGGACGAGAGAATCAACGTCAGTAACTGCAACGAGCAACTTAAAAATTGAAAGAGGCAGAAATGAAAGAAATTCACACAATCCTCGTGCCGATAGATTTCCAAGAGCATACCGAACGGTTAGCTGAATATGCTGGATACATTGGCAAGCAGTTCGGCGCTCGTCTGAAATTCACCCATATTATTAAACCTCCTCAAAGTATTGGCCCCTCTGAGTACCCTTCTCTCGGGGCACTTACAGCCGAAATATCGGAACATGCAGAAGAAGAGATGAAACAATTTCTTAATAAGTTCAAGAATACGTATCCCGATTGTGAGGGTAATATTTTCCGGGGAAATATTGTGGACTCCATAATCAAGTAAGCCATTGATGAAAAGGCTGATCTGATAATTATAGGAACTCACGGCAGGAAAGGATTTCAAAAGATGTGGCTGGGGAGTGTTGCCGATCGAGTAATTAAGAATGCACCGTGCCCAACACTTACCTGCAACCCATATAAAAAGACAAATTGATCGAAAACAGTGAGTTACATGGGTTGCTTCGGAAGGATCTTCGAGCGTGAGAATGGTTAGCTCGAAGATTATTGGTAGAGAAACGGTAGTTTATTACTTTACAGGAGAATGAGTTATGCCGGAAGGAAAAGTGAAGTGGTTTAACGATGCAAAAGGATATGGATTTATTGAGCAGGATGATGGAAAGGATGTTTTTGTGCATCATTCAGCTATTGAGGGTATCGGCTTTAAGTCTCTTACGGAAGGTGAGCGGGTGAGTTTTGAAATTCTTGTTGGCCAGAAAGGCCCGGCTGCAGAGGGAGTGAAAAAACTTAGTTAAGACAGCTGTCACTATGAGCCGTTAATAGTAACATCGTTAGGAGGTAAAGGCCAGCAGCGCTTGGTCACAGTGCAAATATGTGCGTGTCAGGCTTCGACTTGCAGTATCAGGAAAAGCCGGGGAGGTTTCAATGAACCATAATGTTGACACAACCAAGAAGCTAAAATTACATACTGGAGATATGAAAAACGAACATGGTCTGAAAAACCTGGTGGCATACTATAAAAAAATGTTCGATAGGAGAGAAAATCTGGATCATTACGGTCCTGACGACTACAAAAATGCCAGACGATGTTTTGTTAAATACGCACTGAAAAATAGAAAAATAATAGAGGGTAGACCATGAAAATGACTGATGTGCAGAAAAAAGCAAAAAAAATGGGAATTAAAATTCAAAGATTGAGAAAAGCTGATCTTATCAGAAAAATTCAGATCGAAGAAGGTAATACGCCCTGTTTTCAGCTTAATGGCGATTTCTGCGAGCAGCAGGATTGCTGCTGGCGAAGCGACTGTCTGGTGTGACTCAGGAGGTGGTGCGCTGGTTCAACTCCGTTATTTCTATGATTGAACCGTTTCCAGGATAGAGAGGTTGAGCATGTCCAGGAAAACCGTCCTGCTCGTTGATGACGAGCTGCCGATACTATATTCTCTTAGAAACTTTCTTCAGAGAAATGCATTTAATGTGATATTGGCAACAAATGGTGAAGACGCTTTAGCTGTATTCCGATCGACAGCTTTGTTAGATTTAGTTATAACCGATCTGGTCATGCCGGGGATCAGTGGTATAGGTGTCTTGAAAGAGATTAAAAAAGCTAATTCTAACATTGGTGTGTTCATTCTTACAGGATCCGGGTATATGGCACTATCGAGTGAAAAACTTCTTTCATCTGCCGATGAAATTATGTTCAAACCATGTGATCCGGATGAACTGATTTTCAAAATGAAACGTTTCTTTGAAAACAGATCCCTCAGTCAAGCGGGGGGGGGGGGGG
>CBDUGK010000060.1:0-24764 GCA_965366875.1 uncultured Desulfobulbaceae bacterium
AGATGGTGATATCTTCAGGCCGAATTAACTCGTTTGGCTTTGCCATAACTCCCCCGTCTAAAAGGTATTGATGAAAAGCTTTCCTGACCCTGCTCAGAAAGCAACCAACACGTCAGCGCACATTCCCGTGGATCAAGGGAAGAAAATGCGTCCGAGAATGATTCTCATTATCTTCTACACTTTATCGCCACATCGTGGTATTGTCAATGGGAAAAGGGTTCCATGAGATAGAACGAGCAGGGGAGAGGAAGGTGGAGCGGCGACCTGCGCGGGCAACGGAAAGCTGCCTGTTTATCCAGGTGTCCGGCAGCCGCTGCCTTTTAATTGCTTGGAGCGTTACACACTGAAACGGATGTTGAGTATATCACCGTCAACAACGACATACTCCTTGCCCTGCACATACATTTTACCGACCTTTTTTAATTCCGCCTCGCTGCCATAGGCCATTAATTCGTCATATTTCATTACTTCCGCCCGAATAAAGCCCTTCTGCAGGTCAGAGTGAATCACCCCGGCAGCAAGCGGTGCCGATGAGCCGACCCGAACAAGCCACTGATGGACTTCGTCCTTGCCGACCGTGAAAAAAGAAACCCTTCCCAGCGCCTGAAGACACAAGCGGGTAAGGACACCAAGGGCCGGTTCCTGTATACCGAGATCATCCAGGAACTCACGTTTTTCCTCATCACTGTCAAGCAGGGCGATTTCCGATTCAACCTGCGCGGAAACGGCCATCGCCTCAATTTTATCTGCGCTGCAGTCTGCTGCTATCCGTTCGAGCAGAGCGGTATCACCGACTGTCGCCTCTGAGACGTTGAAAACCACAAGCATTTCCTTTTTGGTTATGAACGGATAGCTCCTGGTCAACAGTTCCTCGTCTTCATCAAATGCCATGAGGCGCAGCGGTTTCTCCTGCTCCAGATGATCGAGGATTTTACGCATCAGTTCAAGTTCTTTTGCCTGTTTATCATCCCTGATTTTCTTCAGACTGATCTCCAAACGTTCAATTCGTTTTTCGACAAAGATCTGATCATGCATCAGCAGTTCTGAATTGACCATTTTTACATCCCGGATCGGAGCAACCGAACCCGAGGCATGATAGACGGCATCGTCCTCAAATGCCCGCACGACATGACAGATGGCATCAACATCGATGATATCGCGGAAAATATCACCCCGGGCAATAGCCTCCTGCTCGATTTTTGGAAGCAGCACCAGATCAATGCGGGCACGGGTTTGCTTCTTGGGGCTGTACATTTCCACGAGCCGGTCAAACCGTGAATCAATAATCTCTGCCGTACCGGGAATCGGTTTCGGACTGCCCGACTGCTCACGCAATCGGCTGCCGGTGAGAATCTGAAAAAGGGTCTTTTTGCCCGTTTGCGGTAATCCGATTATGCCAACTTTCATCTATTCCTCTATGCACAACTCATGGGTAAAATAGTTACGAATTATCTGCAGCTTCAGCAAAAAGGCCATCAGGCAATCACTCCTGCAGGAATATCTGCAACGCGACTATATACCATATTCTGGCAAAAAGGCGATTAATGATTGAATAAACACATTCGGCCCCCTCTGGAACAGCTATTTTACTGATATGTGTGCTAAAAAATATTTGACTGATGGGTCATTGCCATTTAAGACTATATACGCACTATGAAATTGTGTCGATGAATGCTGTTATCACCTAATCAAACAAGGAGATGTTTTCATGAAAGTGACAATCACAGACCTGTGCATGGGAGACAGAAACTGCAACAAACTTTGTCCTGAAATCTTTGAATACGACGAGGATCAGCTCCTCTCGATCGTCAAGGCTGACGAGATTCCGGATCACCTCAAGGATGTCGTCAGACAGGCCGCGCGGGAATGCGGAGCCGATGCCATCATCATCGATGAGTAGAGTCGACAATGATACCGTTCAGACAGAGCAGAACTGCCAAAAATCTGCTTATCTCTTACTCTGCAGAAGCCCAGGCGCGGACCCGATATAATTTTTTTGCGCGACGGGCCGAAGATGACGGCTATATCCAGATTGCCAGGCTCTTTGATGAAACGGCCGAACAGGAGTATGAGCACGCGCTCAGGTTCTTTAAATTTTTTAATGGCGGAGACCTTGAGATCAGCTGGAATTTCCCGGCGGGTGTCATTGAAGACACCCGCTCCAACCTTCTCTCCTCTGCAGAACTCGAGCTCTATGTCCATGACGTGATGTATAAAACCTTCGCCCTCACAGCCCGTGAAGAGGGCTTCAAGCGGGCGGCCGACACCTTGGATGCGATCAGCGTATCGGAGAAACACCATGAGCAACTGTTCCGGGAACTGGCGGCAAATATCGACAGCGGTCAGGTCTTCAAAAGAGACCAGGAACTGCTCTGGAAATGCCTCAGCTGCGGTTTCCTCCATCACGGCCGGGAAGCACCGGATAAATGTCCGGCCTGCGTCAAACCCCAGGGATACTTTGAGCTGCTGGGAAAAAACTGGTAACAGGATTCCCGGAAGTCCGTATGATCGGGCAGACTTCCGGGAATATCGCCACCCGCAACCCTCTATTTAACGGAAAAACCGTGCTGTAATGCCAGTTTCTCAAACATCTGGGTAAGCCCCGAACCGAGCGAAAATGCCGACTCAGCGCCGAGATTGTAAGCGATTGAACGGTCAAAGAAGATATTCAGACTGGACTCCATGCCCTCTTCTGCACTCCAGTAACATATCAGTAACGGTACGCGGGGAAATACCGGCAGCACCACCGAGATATCGGCATCGAACCTGCTTTCAACCTGGTGCCCCTGAAACAGGTGAACCATATCGTCAAACAGGTCGGTATAGACATCGGCAATCCGTTTCATCCCCTCTTCACACCGTTTTTTAAATAACGGATAGCGTTCCATGCCGCCGTCGAGTTCACGAAGAGAAACCCACTCGCCGCTCAAGCTCTCTCCCCGGCAGTTGATTACATAACTCAGAAAAGGTACCGTTACCCATGGATTCACATGAATATTTGAGAAAAACTCCCCCTGGCGATTAACACTGAAATCTTTTCCCAGAATTTTTATGCTCAGTCGACCATCATGAAATGTCCCACCTGTTCGAACGGCTGCCTCGCCGAAGTCAATTCTCTTAACCGTGTCAAGCAGCTCATCGAGTTGAGCCGCCGCATCTTCGCTCCCGGGCCGTTTGCCTTTCTCAGATGAGTAGAGAGCCACAATCTCTTCACTCAATAGCGGACAGGCTGAAATATCCTTTTCACCCTTAAAGACAGCAGCGGCAAAGGCAAGGCATGTCTTTTCCCCGCATTTGCGGCAATTTGACTTATCCAGCAGGGTAAATACCTGCATCACATTCTTAAAACCACCCATGACACCTTTTCCTTACTTACCTTGAAATACAAATTTTGATCTCTTTGCAACAGATGTAATGTATTGCCTGGCGTTTTTCAATGGGAACAAAGGGACGGCTGTTCTCACCGGTATATATCTGCCTGGGCGGAGAAATACGCTGGTTCTGCTCAAGCAGCTCTCGCCGGTTGGAAATCCATCCGGACATCGGGCAACTTCCCTTGGAGGACGAGACAGGCAATTTCAACAAAGATTGGGGTTTATCTCTTTTTAGGCGCGTCCGGACAGCGCGTACCTGAAACAGGATAGCGCCTACTGGATCTCCCCACCCGTTTGGTACCGCCGAGCAGCGGAAACCTGATGGACAACCGAGAGATGATTACAGCAAACACAGGTACTGGCTTACCGGAAGAGCCTCTTTTTACAGTGTTGCGACGATGAAAGCAAAGGACGCGACATGGCAGCCGCAAGCCTTTTGATTTGACTTTTTAAAGGTTATTGATAAGTATCTGAGATGCAGGCAGCAATTATCTTCAAAAGCTTCGTCTGCCCATCTGCACAACCAGAGGATTCTCATGAGCGATCGGATAGCCTCGGTATCAATTGAAAATATTCATAAATATTTCGGCGCTAACGAAGTGTTGCGGGGTATTTCATTCACCGCCTACAAGGGTGATGTCATATCCGTTCTCGGACCAAGCGGATCAGGAAAATCAACGCTGCTGCGCTGTATCAATCTGCTTGAAATACCCGACAGCGGAACGCTGAAGGTCTCCGGTGAAGAAGTGTTGATGAGAAAAAATCGACACGGTAAAAATCAACCGGCTGACAACCGCCAGGTAGAGCGGATCAGAACAAAGCTTGCAATGGTCTTCCAGTCCTTTAACTTGTGGTCGCACATGACAATCCTGGAAAATGTCATCGAAGCACCGGTTCACGTCCTCAAAATTCCGAAAGCCCAGGCCATAGCAAAGGCCAGGGAATACCTTGAAAAAGTTGGGATCAGTGACAAGCTGGACGTCTATCCGTCCCACCTTTCAGGCGGGCAGCAGCAGCGGGCAGCCATTGCCCGGGCACTGGCGGTTGAGCCGGAAGTCCTGCTGTTTGACGAACCCACCTCGGCACTTGATCCTGAACTTGTCGGAGAAGTGCTCCAGGTCATGCGGAATCTTGCCGAGGAGGGGCGAACAATGATTGTCGTGACCCACGAGATGGGTTTTGCAAGAGAAGTTTCATCCCGGGTTGTTTTCCTGGACCAGGGGCAGATAATGGAAGACGGGCCACCGTCACGGGTCTTTGCTGCCCCGGAGACAGTCCGCTTCCAGAACTTTATTCAGGCGATGGTATAGGATGTTCCAAGCAGGTATCCCAAAAGCTACTATTAACAGACGAGGAGGAAGGCAGATGAAAAAATTCTTGCGTTACATCACCCTGATTACACTGGTAATGACAACAGGGTCGGCGTGGGCCGGCGACTGGCAGAAGGTACGAATCGGCGTTGAGGGTGCGTATCCCCCATTCAGCTATGTTGAGCCGAACGGAGAGCTTGCCGGCTTTGATATTGATATTGCCAAGGCGCTGGGAGAGGCAATGGGAGCAGAGGTCACGCTTGTCGCCCAGGATTGGGACGGGATTATTCCGGCGCTGCTTGCCAAGAAATATGATGCGATCATTGCCTCCATGTCCGTTACTGAGGAGCGTAAAAAGAAGGTAGCTTTTTCAAACAAGTATTACCAGACACCGGCGAAATTCATCGGCAAGAAAGGTTCTATGCCAACGTTCTCCAAAGAGGCTGTCAAGGGCAAGAATATTGGTGTTCAACGGGCAACCATCCACGACCGCTATCTCACCGACAACTATGGCAGCGATGTGGATATAAAGCGTTACGGTACCCAGGATGAGGCGTATCTCGACCTCGCGGCAGGAAGGGTTGATATGCTGCTTGCAGACAGCGTTGCCCTGTCCGACGGATTCCTGAAAAAGCCGGAAGGTGCCGACTATGAGTTCATCGGCCCGGATCTGACCGATCCCCAATGGTTCGGCGATGGAGCCGGTATCGCCATCCGCAAGGAGGACACCGATCTGGTGGAAAAATTCAACATGGCCATCGACAAGATCAGAAGTGACGGAACCTATAAAAAAATCCAGGACAAATACTTCGATTTCAACGTTTATGGTGAGTAGTTGTTCCTGAAAGCCGCTTGTCACCCCTGCCTTTGAGACGCACATTCCAGGGCAGGGGTCAATTCTTCCAACCTGGACTCTATGTTTAACCTGCACGGTTACGGACCCAGTATTTTCCAGGGAACAATTCTCTCGCTGGAGGTATCACTGGCCTCGCTGGTCATTGCCATGTTTCTCGGCATCATCGGCGCCCTGTCCAAGCTCTCCAGCTCCCGCCCGCTGCAGCTTCTTGCCCAGGTCTACACCACGGTTATCCGCGGAATTCCGGATCTTGTCCTGATGCTGCTTGTTTTTTTCGGTGGTCAGGTTTTCATCAACCAGCTCGGTCCCCTGTTTGGATATGATCAGTATATCGATATCAATCCGTTCATCGCCGGTGTCTCAACAATCGGCTTTATTTTCGGGGCCTACATGACGGAAACATTCCGCGGTGCCATTCTTGCTGTCCACAAGGGGCAGATTGAGGCCGGGAGCGCCTACGGCATGAGCCGGCTGCTTGTTCTGCGGCGCATCACGCTGCCGCAGATGGTGCGCCATGCGCTGCCCGGATTCGGCAACAACTGGCTTGTCCTTATCAAGACAACGGCGCTCGTATCGATTATCGGGCTCGACGACATGGTCCGTAAAGCCGGACTCGCTGCCGGAGCAACGAGAAAGCCGTTTACCTTCTACCTGGTAGTGGCAATAAACTACCTGATCATCACGTCTGTTTCCATCTACCTGCTCAAATACCTGGAGCGGAGATACAGCGTCGGGGTAAGGGAGGTGTAGACAGTGGATTTATCAATCATTCTTGAAAATATACCGATCTACCTTGGAGGATTGAAAAATACCGTAATCCTCGTCTCCATTGCGCTTGTCCTCGGTTTACTGCTCGCTGTTCCGCTTGCAGTGCTCCGCAATTCAGGAAATCTGCTGGTACAGGCACCTATCAGGGCCTTCGTCTATTTCTTCCGGGGCACTCCACTTCTCGTTCAGATGTTTCTGGTCTATTACGGCATTGGACAATTCGAAGCGCTTCGTGAGAGCTTCCTCTGGCCGGTTTTCCAGCAAGCTTATTTCTGTGCTTTGTTCACCTTCACCCTTAATACCTGCGCCTATACGACGGAAATCATTCGCGGAGCAATCAAGGCGACCCCTCATGGTGAAATCGAGGCAGCGATGGCCGCAGGAATGTCGAAGCTGTTGATGTTCCGCAGGATTATCCTGCCCAGCGCCTTTCGCCGCGCCCTGCCGGCATACAGCAACGAGATCATCTTCATGCTTCATGGCAGTTCGCTGGCTTCAGTTATCACCATTATCGATATTACCGGAGCGGCGAGGATTATAAATTCACGCTATTACAGCCCCTATGAGGCGTTCCTGACGGCAGCTGTGCTCTATATGTCGCTTACCTTTCTTATTATCTTTTTCATTAAGAAGCTGGAAGTTAAATGGTTCGCTCACCTGCAGCCGCAATCAACCTCCGATGCCGTCATCGAGGCTCCACGATGAAAATTGTCGAAACCTGGCCACTTCCACCAGCCAGCCCGGGTACCAGCCGGTCTCTTGATATCATCCGCTACGGCAGCAGGGGGGCCAGACCAAAAGCATACATCCAGGCCGGTCTTCATGCAGACGAGGCGCCCGGTTACCTCGTGCTGCACCATTTGACCCATCAGCTCGACCAGGCCAGCAGCCAGGGAATTATCAACGGCGAAATTGTCGTTGTTCCGGCAGCTAACCCCATTGGCCTGTCCCAATGGCGGGACGAATGGCTCAGCGGCCGTTTCGATTTTTCGAACTCCGTCAATTTCAACAGGAACCACCTCGACCTCAGCGGCCAGGTTGCTGAAAAGATCACCGGCCGGCTCACCCCGCTTGCCCAGAAAAACATCGAGATCATCAGGAACAGCATGTCAGAGATTATCTCGGGCCTCACTCCCGAAAATGAAGCAGGGCACCTCAAAAATCGACTGCTCAGCCTGTCCCATGATGCTGATATCGTTCTTGACCTGCACTGCGACCTGCAGGCCTCGATGCATCTCTACATGGGAACCGCCCTCTGGCCTGACGGCTCCGACCTTGCTGCCTACCTGGGTGCTGAAACCATCCTGCTTGCCTCCGACTCCGGTGGAAATCCGTTTGATGAAGCCAACAGCAGAATCTGGTGGGAGCTTGCAGAAAGGTTTCCAGACCAGCCGATTCCGCCGGCATGTTTTGCAGTAACCGTCGAGCTGCGGGGCATTTCTGATACGGATCAGGAGCTGGTGCAGCAGGACGCAGGCAATCTCTATTCATTTCTGCAGAACCGATCCTGTATTGCAGGCAGTGCACCAAAACCGCCGCCGCTTGTTGGAAATGCGACCCCACTCACCGGAGTTGACTATATCAAAGCTGAAAAACCGGGAATTATCAGCTATCTCAAAGCAGTGGGGACCTTTGTGAGAAAAGGCGAGACCGTCGCCATCATCACCAATCCTCTGGCCGAAAAGGAACACGACAAGACTCATGCTGTCAAAAGCCGTACCGATGGACACCTGTTCAGCAGAAACGTCGACCGTTTTGCCCGGCCGGGAAGGATTATCGCAAAAATTGCAGGAACTGAACCGCTGCGTGAAGACGGCGGCAACCTGCTTACCATGTAACCATCCTGACGCAATCTTCCTGCCTGAAAAAAAATCACGACAGGGCAGCCCGCCGGTAATCTGTTGCCAGCGCCAGAGCAAGCGCCGCCAGGGCAGTCAGGGCTGACAAGCCAAAGAGAATCTGGTACGACAGCTGCCCCAGGCCTGCCAGCCGGTCAAGCATGTTTCCAAACAACAGCGGATATCCGGCCGTGATCGGCAGGGTGAGAATTGGCGCCAGGGCAAAATAACTGGTGGCATCGCTTCTGGCGGCAAATTTTTTGACTAATGGCGGATATACCATATTCCTTGTAGCTCTGCCGAAACCAAGCATGTAGCTGACCAGGAAAAAAACCGCGTCACCGGGAAAAAATATCAGCAGGCAGAGCATCAGCAGGGTAATAATTTTCGACAACACGAATTTCTGTTTTAAATCGAGGTAATTCAGCGTTCCGAGGAAAATATTTACGGTAATTGAACCGGCATAGATACAGGCGACAAAGAGACCCGCTGCAATGGCGACTGGGACATCGAAATAATGGGTGGCATAATTTGCATAAAAGGAGAGTGAGGTAATAATCACAATAAATTCAAGATCAGCAGCCGCAAGAAATACCAGAAACCTGCGGTTTGAGAGAATTTCTGCAAATGAATCGCCGGTATGGGCGAAAAAGGACAGACTGTCCCTGATCCCATCTCCCTCGTCGGCAACTTCTCTGGTTATGATAAAACAGAGTGAACCGATCACGAAGACCAGACCGGTCGCAATAAACACCCATGATGTCGATTCGGTTGAGAATGAATATTTTTCGACAATATTCATGATAAAAAAACTGGCGATCACCTTGCCGACATTCTGGGCCAGCATCATGTATCCAAGCCCGGGAACAGATTTAGACTCCGAGAAAATACGCACCACATAGTTGAGCCAGATCGGGATCGTCAGTCCCATACAGATTGAAAAGACAGAGTACGAAACGAAAAAGAGCGGCAAGACAACACTCTCCTGCTTCACGGACAGCAGCAGCAGGCCGAAAATCAGTATTGACAGGGCTGAGACAAGATGCAGAAAGAGGACAAGCGGCATCTTCATGCGCACGCGCCGGGAAAAGTAACTTGAGAAAAGGGGAAAGCAGGCAATCCCGGTCATCAGCAGCGACGGCACGATGCCGACAACAAAGCTCGAGGCTCCGAGATGTTTCAGGAAGAGCTGCAGGAAGGTGGACTCCAGCACGATCGGAAATCCAAGCCCCCAGAAAAATTCAACCAGCGACACACCCAGGACATTTCGTTTGAAGTAGAGATCTTTCTGCTGATCCATCCTGACTATCCCGGAAGGCGTAAATGGTAGACCGTCAATGGTGCTCCAGGGCCCGTTCAATAGCACGAGCCAGCGCCCTGTCGTGAACCTTGCCGGCGAAATGCACCGGGCTGCGGCCATGAATAGGATCCCACCCTGCCGGATCGGCAATGCAGAAGAACTGGGTATCCAGTCCGATCCGCCTCGGCCCGTCCTCGACAGGAAGGCCGACCATCCGTTCCGCCGCCTCCCAGGTTGCGCCGCAGGGGGCACCGCGAATAACCAGCACAGAAGCTATTTTCCCGTCTTTTACCACGACCTCAAACTCCGGGGATCCAAAGCGCTTACCATAGTTGCCGAGAGCAGCCTGCCTCGGAAGGCCGCATCAGGTCGGCGGTTTCACGACCCACCTGTTGTCGATTTTTTTCCCTGAAGCAATGACGGGTATCGATTTTCGCTCGCAGAGATCGGCAAGATCCTGAGAAAGATCACTGTGTTTGAGGAAATCAAGAACGAGATCCGCGGCGAGGTCTTGGGGCAGAAATTCCGAACTGTCATCGATCACCGGGGGGAGTTCGGCGTCAATTGAAATGACGTCCAGTTCAATGATATCACCGCCATACAAACGGACACCGGCTATCTTCCTCTCTCCGCTACCCTGCTGTTGGAAAACGGTAACCTTCTGACGACGACTGTCCTGCTGCACGCTTTACCACCGATGTGATTGAGATTATAAATGTTGCCTGTTAATTGCTAGATATCGAGCCGTACCCAGCGGGTGCAATAACGATTGGCCACCTCGAGCAGCTTTTTGCTGTTCACACCCTGATGTGAAGCTATATGTATTGTTCCGTCGAGGCTGCGATATATGATCAGCCCAGACTCGAGCACATCATCATCGTTTCCCCTCCGGATACGGCACAGCCCGGTCAACGGCGTAACCTTGATTTCATCATCCTGATGCTGGTAATAGGCCATCTGTGCCAGAGCGTGAAACTCATGCTTGGAAGCGGCCGCAGAACTGCTGGTCAGCGCCTTGATATATCCGGGTTCCTGCTCTGCAATTTCAGGAACCAGCAGCGCAGAACTGCACTCGGCCATGGCACTGTCGTTGCAGGTAATGATCATCAGCGTCTGCGCCTATCACTCACAGATACTGGGAGCGGATTCGAGCAGAGACATCACGTGTTAATTCCATTACCCTGAGAGCTTCAGCCTCGGAAATCGTACCGGTTCCACAACTTGGGGATATCAGGGTCTGTTCATAGATTTTTCTCGCCGGAATGCCGATTCTTTCAAGCTGGGCGGACTGCTCAAACCATTTTTGGGCCAGTGACTCGACATCCTCAGTCTCGATATATTCGGGGGCTGTCGGCACAATCCCTGAAGCAAGGATACCCCCGCGCTGAAAAAAAGTCTTGATATGCTCTGGGTAGAGGATGAATTTATCAAAATAGGAATAGGCATCAAAACTGACAATATCAGTGCCGGAATCAAAAATAACAGACCATTCCGTATTCGCGCAGACATGAACCCCGACAAGCCCTCCTTCACCATGGACCGCTTCAAAGACTTCGGATAAGCATGCCTTTATTTCTTCCGGGGTAATTGTTATGAAGGCTGAAGAACCGAAACCTGCCAGGCCGGGTTCATCAAAGAATATCAATGGCTTCTGTTTGATTTTCGCCATCTGCCGGGCCTGCCACCTTGCCTTGAGTGCAAGGTGCTTCACCGCAGCGTCACGCAGCTGATCGTTATAATACACCGCCCTTCCCGCCTGATCGACGAGACTGGTGCTGAAGGTCACGGGACCGGTCACCTGGCCCTTGACGGCCGTCAGGTGGTCCTTGTATTCTTCTGCGAAGCGGAGAAAGGTGAAAAAGCCGACACCCTCCTCCGCACCCATTTTGAATCTTGACTCATCGATGTCTGCAGCGCCTTCCATCACCATCAGGTATTCTTCATAAAAAGCAAGCAGCTCGGGCTCGAAATCCGAACTTTCGGTGTCTATAAAGACCTTGTCCTCTCTGGTTACAACCCCCGGCATACCAGGAAGAAACTGCAGCAGCATCCCCTCGCTTCTGTTAACTGGCAGCTGCGGCCACAATGGGATCTGGGGTGTATACTCAAATATCTGTTCAACCGCGCGGTAGTGATTATCCAGAGGAAAACTGCCAATCAAAACCGGCAGCGATTTAGCGTTAATAGATGCCATGGTAACAACCCTTGAGAGAAATGGTGCCGAGAATTCGTTATGTGTATATGAACTAACAAACAAAAATAATCCTTAAAGTCCAGATGTCACTTTATTATTCAACATTTTCCCCTGAAAAAAAAGAAAAGGGGTTCCGGGCTGACAATTTCCCGAGAACCGTTCATCCCGGCGGCCGGATGTGCAGCGGTTGAATACTGGTTTGAATCACCACCATTCCCAAAATTCTTGCAATAGTTTTCGACTATTGCTAATCTCCGGCTTCAGTCGATTTAACCTCAAAGCGGTGCCCGGCAACGCCTCCCGGACACATTGGTCTGGTGATGGCGACAGGACAGCCCAGCGGAGCAGGGATTGGCTCGAACATGGCCATCACCGGCCAAGGGGCTCGATCAGTACCTTCTTTTTAACCGTTGTGTTCGTGATTGCCGGTAGACCCGTGGACGCTCATTTAAGCCATTGAACCTGTTATGACCCCTGCCGTCACCATTCTCAAAAGACAGAAAATTCCCTACACCCTCCACAAGTACCAGCATGACCCGAACATCGATTCATACGGCCTTGAAGCTGCGGAAAAGCTTGATCTCCCCCCGGGTCGTGTGTTCAAGACACTGATAGTATGCCTTGACACAGGAGAACTTGTCGTGGCCATTGTTCCGGTGACCTCTATGCTCAACCTCAAAGAGCTCGCCAGGGCATGCGCTGCAAAGAGGAGCGCCATGGCTGAAAAAGCCATCGTTGAAAAATCGACCGGCTATGTGCTCGGCGGGGTAAGTCCGCTCGGCCAGAAGAAACAGCTGAGAACACTCATCGATGCGTCCGCGGCAATGGTTCCGACGATGTATGTCAGTGCCGGAAGAAGAGGGCTGGAAATTGAACTGAAACCGCATGATCTTGCCAGCCTGACAGGCGGGTTATTTATTGCAATCACGTAGTTTCATACTTATGTTCAGGGTGATCAGTGGTTGATCGTAATGCCTTGTTACCCGATTGCAATGGAGAACCAGGATGAAAAAAAATCCCGTTGGCTGGTTTGAAATATATGTGCAGGATATGGACCGTGCCCGGCTGTTTTATGAGTCCGTTTTTGAGATAACACTGGAGAAGCTGGACAGCCCGGTGCCTGGCATTGAAATGCTATCATTCCCGATGGACATGGAGTTAAATGGCGCCTCCGGGGCATTAGTCAAAATGGCTGATTTTTCCCCCGGCAAAAACAACGTATTGGTTTATTTCAGCTGTGAGGACTGTGCTCTTGAAGCTGCCCGCATCGTTCCGGCCGGCGGAAAAATCCAACAGGAGAAGATGGGGATCGGAGAGTATGGCTTTATGGCCCTTGCCTATGACTCTGAAGGAAACATGTTCGGACTGCATTCCCTCAAATAACGCGTGCTTTATACTCTGCAGACGGGAAAACGAAATCAGGAATGGTACGACTTCAAACGCTCCGCCGCTGTTTTAATCTGCTCGGGAATATCCTCAATCTCATTATAAGGCCGTGTTCCCAGGCGATCCGCTGAAACAATTTCATCATCTTCGGGAATAAAGCCGATGATTTCAAAATCGGGCATGGATGACCTGATCAGCTCTTCATCCTGCCCATCTTTCACCCGGTTGCCCAGAACGACAATTCGTTTGATGCCGATATCGGTGCCGAGTTTTCTTATTTTCTCCGCAGCAAGCCGTGACCGGGCGCCGGGGTTGACCACAATGACAAGTGCATCAACGGAGGCAGACGTTGCCCTGCCGAGATGCTCAACACCGGCCTCCATATCCATAACAACGATATCTTCCCGAAACAGTACCAGATGATTCATCAGCGCCTTGAGAATGGTGCTTTCCGGACAGATGCAGCCGGATCCGCCACTCTGGACGGTTCCCATGACGAGCAGTTTGACTCCGTCGCGTTCCCTTGAAAAACGCTCAGGAATATCATCAACCTTCGGGTTGAGGGTAAAAAAACCGCCCATGGTCCCCGGTTCGGCTCCTGTCCGCTCGGCGATCAGCTCCCGCAGCTCGGCAATGGGGGTGATCGGCTCACGCTCGTCGATCCCGAGTCCGGCAGCAAGGTTGGCAACCGGATCCGCATCAATGGCAATCACTTTATTAGCTTTATCTGCGGCAAGACAGCGTGCCAGCAGGGCAGTTATCGTCGTTTTGCCAACACCGCCTTTGCCGCCGATTGCAAGTTTCAAGCTCATTTCGTATTGCCTCCGTCTAATTCTGGTGTCCCGTTCATTTTTTTACAACTGCTCCTTCACCGTCAAACAGAGCGACGGAAAAACCGTTCTTTTCAGCATCTTCATAGAGCTCTTCGATATGAACAGCCTGGACTTCATAGGTTTTCCCTTTCTCTCTTGGCAGCTGCAGAAAACAATCGTTTGCTGCTTCTCTGCTCTCAAAAACAGGGATAAAATCTATATCTTTTTCATCATTGTGAAGGCCTAAAAAATGGTTGTTGTTTTCCTGGGTGCACACAACCGCATAGACCCAGCCTTTCGCATTTGCTTTGTCTGCCATTTCAATCATTACTCCTGTTGTTTAATGGTCATGCCCTCAGTTTCCTGCAAATGGTAATCACCATCACGAAAAAAGCCCCATTCTTTTCAGAATGGGGCTTTTTTTATCTGAAAAACGAATATCAGAGTTGAAGATACGAATCTGAGAAGAGGGTTTCACCCATGATAACCTGCACGGTTTTCACATAATCAGCAAGTTCCTTGTCAAGCGAGGCCAGGTCAGCTGTACCGTCCATCGCCTGGTGGACAACTTCCACAACTTCCGGACGCTTGCCCTTGGCAACCGCGGTCAGATTCTCGTCCAGCGGGTCGGAGATGACTGCTTTCATACCGTAGCGCTCAAGCATTACCATATAGGTGGTGTTGAGAATCGGCCTGAGCTCCACCGGCGGTCCGTTGGATATGTTTGACAGTCCACAGGTACTCATGACGCCGGGGGCGATATCTTCAAGCATCATCTGGAAATTCAGCAGGCTGACCAGTTGCGCCTGCTGAATGTTGACCGGGGTTACGATACCGTCAACCCAGATCTTCTCGTTGGGGATGCCCGCTTCATTCGCCGCATAAAGCAGCTCCACGGCGAGCGCTGCCCGTTCGTTCTCATCACGCGGCAGACCATCCGGCCCCCAGAGCAGTGCGACGATGTCAGCTTCATACTTTGCCGCCATCGGCAGCATCGCTTCGTAGCGTTCTGCACGGGCCATGATGGAATTGACAATATGCGGCTTGCTGCATGGCTTAAGCACTTTCAAACCTTCTTCAATGGCCGTGATATTAGAGGTATCAAGAAGCAGCGGTATGTCCGGCACCACTTCCTGAACCACCTGGCAAACCCACGGCATCAGTTCGTGGCCGTCTTTTTTTGCCGGCCCGAGATTAATATCGATATAATCCATACCCAACTTTTTCTGCTCAAGGGCCTCTTCCTGAATCGGCTTGGCATCGCGCGCCTTAAACGCACCCCCGATCACTTTCGAGATGACATTCAGGCTTTCACCGAAAAGAATCATATTATTCTCCTTTATCTATTTTCAATAGGTGACAATCCCCGGACTACCGGCCAAACAGGCACGGAGGACCGGGGAACGATGTTATTTCCTGGCTTTCAGGAAGCCGGCCAGGTGAGCTGACTCTCGTGGCCCGACTGTAATGGTCCACCCGGGGAGCTCTTCTTCGACATCGCCAGCAATGGATGCAGCGTATCCCGGTATAATCAGCTCCGTGTGTTTAACTTTGTCCATAATACCGCATTTTTTCACAAACATACCAACATCGTCACCGCTGAACTTGCCGGCAGCCCAGGCGGTCAGGACAGAAAGTCCTTCAGAATCCTTTATCAGCAGCCAGGAAGAAACCTTACTCGCTTCAATCTCGCCTGAAACGATAAAGTAGGTGAGAGCAAAGTTTGTTGTCACCATTACCGGCGAGTTCTCGTCCGGGGTACCGATTTCAAAGATTCCCTCGGTCACCATCATCGGTCTCTGAGGATCGGTAAAGATATTCAGACGTTCAAGCAGCAGTGGAAAGAGCGCTTCCGCGGTCAGGTCTGAAAGTACAACGATACCGCCGTACTTGGATACATACATGCTGGCAACCAGTGCTTCCATATCGACGTTTGAAGCCATCTCGCACGGGAAGCTGATGGTCGGGAATCCCAGTGATCGATTTCCGGCCTTGAGTGCTGCCCGGCGAAGCGCAACCTGATCCTGAAGCGCCTGCTTCAACTCGCGGGAACCGGGATCGAGAATAAGATCTTTCAAGCCCATGCCGCCAAGCTTATCGGTAAGCGCGATCAGTCCGTCAATAGAATCAGCTTTTACCACCAGTGGCAAATTGTTATCGAGCGCCAGCGTGCCGAATTCATCCGCATTTGACTCTGTCGCCGCATAGATAACCGGTTTTTTAAAAGAGCAGGCGGCGATACCTGCCGCCATCACACCAGCATCCTCACTCATCAATATGACATTGAACTCTGATGTCTCGGCAACGAGTTTGGCAAGCGCAGCAAAGCTGTCTTTGTCGCCATTTGCATCTTTTACAGCGACGAGTTCGGGTCTTAAATTCAAACCGACGCGCTCATACTGAATAGCGTTCCAGCTTTTCAGTTTCACCTCGGCATTCGCTGTTGTAATATCTGAACTGATCAATCCGGCAAACAGTGTCGGATTGTAAAAGGTCTTCTCATGTCGATACAGTACCGTCTCGCCACCGATTTTTGCACCGCGAACCCCTTTGCCGATTGCGATCTGGCGAATTGGAGGAGCGGCAGCCTCTTCCAGTTGAGCTCGAGATTCAGCAGAAACATACGGGCATGAATCAAGCTCTGCTTTGCCGGATGCAAGGTTCATTGCGAAGGCAAGACATGTCGGAACTCCGCACTCCTTGCAGTTCGTCTTCGGCAGGAGTTTAAAAATCTGCATTCCTGTTAATGCCATGGGTTTTATCTCCTTATCGTTTGTTTAGGTCAGGAAAGCGGGGCCGGTCACCAGTGCTGAAGTGACCGGCCTGAGTCCGATTTTTAATTAGGCAATCAATGATTCCATTTCAAGCGCCGGGTGTCCTTTTTCCTGGAGGAACGGGAGTATTTCGTCTTCAGTGATGCCGATGGTTTCATCAGCAATCATATCGGCAAAATTTTCAACCCCCATTTCCTTGCCTCTGGCATTGAGACGGTCATAGATTTCATCTTTTAGTATCTTCGGCATCCAGACAACCCTCAGCAGCCCGCCGTCACCGAGGATGAATTTCTTCTGGGTTATATTGAACTTGGAGTGACCGACAAAACCCGGCGATGATGCACCGCCGCCCATTACTCCGGCCAGCGTCGTGAATTTCATACCGCAGGGTGTGTCTCCTGCATAATCACGCCCAACCGTCATTACGCCATTGCAGGCCGGCAGCATGGCGGCAATACACTCGCAGCAGCCGCAGGTGGTCATCGGTGCATTTACCATGGAATAGAAGTTGTAGGTCTCAATAGCGCCTTTGGAAGCGTTCTTGACGAATTCGTCGACACCTGCGAAGCGCCCGAGTACCGGGTCAATCACCTTGCCTTTCTTGATAGGCTGGTTCGGCCCGGTCGGATTAATCTCAAAAGATGCCTTGCAGTCCATCCAGTTATAGGCGCCGCAGAGCCCGGTTCGTTCGGGACTGACGCTGCAGACGTGACTTGGAGCGAATGACTGGCACAGGGTGCAGGAATAAAAGAGGTCGACATCCTCGTCGGTCATCGTGTCGACACGCTCATCACGCGTTTTATATTCGCCGCGTGCCCGTTTCGTCAGCTTGTCTACATCCGCCTTTTTGGAATAAAGCGTCACCTGAACCTTATCGACGATTTTCTGAAAATCCTGGTGGAACTTGGCATGCAGCACAACCCCGATATCTTTCAGGGTGAAACCTTTTTCTATTGCCGCCTTGCCGACACGCACCCAGGAGATATCGCGCTGTCCGATATGCATGACGCCCTGGATATAGTTGATCAGGTGATGTATCTGACGCTCCATGAT
Source organism: uncultured Desulfobulbaceae bacterium (assembly GCA_965366875.1). GTDB lineage: Bacteria > Desulfobacterota > Desulfobulbia > Desulfobulbales > Desulfocapsaceae > MADRE3. The sequence goes on from CBDUGK010000060.1 coordinate 17,666, forward strand.
CGGTTCGAAATCGGTCTGGAACTCGCGTCCGGCGATCTGCACGTAAATACCGAGCGGCAGTGTCTCGCCTTCTTTGACATCTCCAAGATCAGGTCCAACAACAACGACCTTTCCATCTTCAATTTCACTCATTTCGGCCATCTTCACGAGCTCTGTACACTGGGTTTTACCACCACCCATCTGGCAATGAAGGTCAGCTCCTCTGACACGCTCTCCCTCGAATGCAGGTCCGAAAGCACAGGGAATATCAATCTCGGTGACGTTGATCTTGAGTCCCCTGACCTCTACAGACTTCTGGCAGATTTCATCGTGGGGTACATTGGCAACCACGTGCTCGTAGGTACAGATACCGGTCGGCAGAATCTCGGGAATATCGGTGTCAGCAAGCGTCGGGAAGCCCCAGTTAACGCAGCCGGCCGCAGCAACAGCCCACTCGGTACCGACATCGCCAAGGGCGTTGACGAAGGCAAAGATACGGTTCTTGTTATACATCAGCATCCGGCGATAATCACCGGGGTGAACACCGCCAAATGCCATTGCCGCCCTGTTGGCAAAACCAAGGGCAAAAACCGCAGAGGAGATATCCGGGCCAAACGGTACAATACGGGTATTCCAGCCAACCTGCATGCCGGCTTCAAGGCACTGCTCTATCGCCGTTTTACCGTTATGATTTGCCGCACAGAAAATATAGAGGCTCTTCTTCTGGTAATCTTCGATGATCATCTTGGCGGTGGCAGCATCCGGTGCCGCACCGACAACGGCGGCAAAACCGGGGGCTGAACCGTCAACGAATTCGACGCCGCGTTTCCTCAGAATCGTGTCATCGGCAGGACCGACCCAGATCTTGCCGGCATCTATGTCGGGATCTTCGGTGAAGGTGTAAAAATCGGGATTATTGAGTATACGGATTGCCTCTTTGACCTCATAGGCGAAAATACCGGCCATACCCGCATCAAGCAGGGGACCGAGATAGGGCAGATGATTGCTGCCCTTCACATGCGGGGGCAACAGCCCCCGGGCAAATTCCATTGGTTTTTTGAGATCTTCAAGGGTCTCAACTTTCATTCCGGTCAGCGAATAGATAACCGGCAGATAGTACGCGGTATTTCCAAAACCGACCTTGGTGGAAGCATCATAGGTCTTGAGCGCCTTCTCAAGTTCACCTTCAACCTGGGAGACAACCTTGTATCCGCCCTGTATCGCTGCAAATGCTACTAATCTTGACATGCCTTCCTCCTTCTTTGAGGATAATAAATATTACATCGTTGAATTCTGGTCGGATATCTACTCCATTCCAAGGGCCTGTCTGTCGGCCATATCCATCAGCACACGTTCACGAGCCTTGTCGATTCCAAGCTCCTTGCGTTTCTTATCTATATGAGCAATCATCTTGTGGGCATGCTTGATCGGATCCGGTTCACAATCCCACATGCCGCCGTAGATCTTCTCCATCTGGGTGTAGAGATAATCCTTGAAGACAGGAGCTCCTTCCAGCGGCATATGGTAACCGAATACCGTGTAAACCCCTGAAGCGACGAAATACTGCCCGATCGAAATCGCCTTTTCACTCATCCATTCCGGAGCACTGCCGGCTGCCGGCAGGTCACAGATATCCTTGCCGAGTCCGCCGGCTTTTACGACCTCGGTCGCGGCCAGAAGGATCCGGCTGTTGTCAACACAGGAGCCAAGGTGCAGTACCGGCGGGATACCAACGGTCTCACAGACCTCAGCAAGACCGGGCCCGCAGTGAACAGCGGCCGCCCCAGGTGTCAAAAGGCCGTGGATACCGGCCGCAATCGCGCTGCATCCTGTAGTCAGGACGATGACATCATTTTTGATCAGCTCCTTAATGAGAACGATATGTTCCTCGTTATGCTTGGTCCTGGCGTTGTTGCAGCCGACAACTCCGGCGATTCCCCGGATCCGGCCATTAATGATATTGTCATTGAGTGTGAAGTAATCACCGCGGAACGAACCGCCGAGATGATATTTGATCGACTCAACGCCAAAGCCTGCAATCTGCGTCGTCTTGTGGCGGGGAATCATCACATCCGCTCCCCGGTTCCCATAATTCTCAATCGCCATCTTTACAATGCGGATGGCGTCTTCCATGGCATGATGCTCATCGAATTCAATATGAATGACGTTATCCTGCTCCATCTTGGCAATGGGATGGGTGGTGATCAGTTTTGTATGAAAACATTTGGCAACGTTGGCCAGGTTCTGGAAAATGCACTGGACATCGACAACCATTGCATCACAGGCGCCGGTGATGATGGCCAGTTCCTGCTGGAGAAAAGTGCCCGCCGGCGGGATTCCATGGCGCTGCAGGATCTCGTTGGCGGTACAGCAGATGCCGCTGAGCTGAATGCCCTTCGCCCCCTTTTCCTTGGCATAGCCGATCAGTTCCTGAGACTGGGTGGCGGCAACGATCATCTCGGAGAGCAGCGGTTCGTGACCATGGACGATAATGTTGACATGATCCTCCTTCATAACCCCCAGATTCGCTTCGGCCTGCAGCGGGGTCGGGCTGCCGAACATGACGTCCTGCAGATCGGTGCCGATCATCGACCCTCCCCAGCCGTCCGCCAACGAAGCTCGGACTCCCTGCTTCATCAGATTCTTGTAGTCCTGATCAACACCCATGTGGGTTCGATGCATAATTTCAACAATCTCACGATCGACATTACGGGGCTGAACACCTTCTTTCAGCCATTTGTCCTGCAGGGCCTGGGGCGCTCTTTTCAGATATTTGATGTGTCCTGCAGGCTTTCCCCATTCCGCATAGGCGGCTTCGGCGACACCCAGGGCGATCTCGTCGAGATCACGGTCCAGCGTTTCACCGTCGACCTCGACGGTCGTAGCGACATCAAAATAGGGCGCAATCTGAATCAGTTTCGCCGGATCTTTGATGGTGTAATCTGCGGTCTCCTTGCGTGCCACGGAGAGAAATGTTTCTGCAACACCGCGGCCATGGTCGGAGTGCGCCGCTGCTCCTGCGGCAATCATACGCACAAAGTTTCGAGCACAAATCGTGTTTGCCGTTGCTCCGCACAAGCCTTTGCGGGTATCTTCGCCGTCAATGCCGCCCTTGGGAAGCGGCAGCCGGCACGGTCCCATCGCACAGTTCTTGCAACAGATTCCCTGCAGACCGATTGCACATGGTTTCATGCTGACCGCCCGGTCAAAAACGGTATCAATTTTCAATTGCTGGGCCCTGGCAATCATCTCCTGAGTTGAGGGCTCGATTGAAGCCTCTCTGGGGTCAGCCAGTTTAGGATCTTTTGCGGGACTTGCTTTTTGTTCTGCCATTTGATCTTCCTCCATCTTTGGTTTCTGAAATAGCTGCTGATATGGTAAAAGCCTGATAAACTTAGTTTCGCTTGTGAAATCTATCCAGCATTGCAAGTATCTTTTCCTGGTCAGTCTTCTGGACGGAGGCAGCTGTAATCTTGACCTCCCCGTCCTTATCAACCGGCCTGCTCGCCGCAAGCAGGGCACGCTCTTTTGCCCGTTTTGCCCGTAGCTCCTGCTCCTCAGCCTGGCGAGCAGCTAGAGCCTCCGCAGCTGCCTTTTTCTCAGCGTCAGCTTTTGCCTGGGCATCCGCTTTGGCTTTTGCCTCGGCATCCGCTTTGGCCTTCTCCGCAGCGGCTGCTTTTGCTTCCGCATCAGCCGTGGCTTTTGCCTCTGCATCGGCTTTTGCCCTGGCTTCGGCCTCGGCTTTCACCTTGGCGTCTGCTTCCGGATCTGGTGCAGGGGCAGCCTTTTCTTCCTTCTTTGCAGTGGGCTTGGCTTCAGCCTTTGGCTTTGCGGGAGCCGCCGCCTTGGGCGGTGCCGCTTGCTTGGCCTCCGGAGCCGCTTTTTGGGCAGGAGCGGCAGGTTTCTTGTCTTCCTCGATCGTCAGGTCAGGTGCCGGTGCCAGTGCCGCATAATCAATTGCCACATCTGCAAGTCTTTTGGTGATCGGGGCCGTATCCATAACTGAACCACCCTCACCAAGCGCCTTTATGTAGTCTTTCGCCAGCCGAATGGCTTCGGGATGGCGCATGATCAGGATATTTGAGCCGCTCAGCAGATAGGTTGCCGCGCCAACAGCCTCCATCAGGATTGCCCGTTTTTCAGGGTCACCAAGTGCCGGCAGTTCCTCAACCGGTTGCTTGGCTTCCTTGCATTTCCACACTTCGTTGCCAAGATTGTTGATTAACGGGTACTGGAGTTTATCGTCACCCTGGCTCAATGCCGCCATGGTAAGGCGCTCCATGACCGAATATGAATATTCCATCCCGTAGCCAAGTCCACCTGTGGTCGGATCGACAACAACCCGATCCATAGGCATGCCAAAATTTTCGAGCAGAATGTTGATCTGCTTTGCCAGGTTGACATCAATCGGAGAAGAAGCGATCAGGGAATGCCCGTATCCCATTGCCGCGGCGGCAATACCCTTGAAGTTCTTTTCCTCGACCGGTCCAATCAGGATGTTTTCGTTCTGGCAGGCCTCGCAGACGGCCTTGAAAACTTCCTCATCCTTGTCAGGAGTTGCACATCCCCAGACGATAAACGGTACCTTGATAGCAGCGGCCACTTTTTTAACTGTTTCTGCCGCTGACTGAGGGCTCGCATCCTTATCGTTGGGGTCGATGCTTTTGAGTTGCAGCACGATGGCGTCAGCACCGTAATCCTCGACACATTTTTTCGCCCACGCGGCAGGATCGGAAACGACATCCTTGAATGGCGCCAGGGCAGCCTCAGGCCAGTCTTCCGGTACGATGTCCCAAATTTCCATTGCAATAATGGGCTTATTGGGCATGTCACCCTCAAAGGTGTAAAACGGATAACATGTCTCGCCGCCAATGGTAATGGCAGAATCTCCCTTACCTATGGAAATTTCCTTGATGCTGCCGGTATAGGATTCCTTGCTTATTTCAAATCCCACTGTAGCCTCCTTGCAATTGAAAATTTTATCTCCGGAGAACTCAACGCTGTGTCATGGAAGGGTAGAAAAAAATCTACCTTTCCAAACGCAGAAAACCGCCCTCCCATCTTCCAGACAAACCAAAAAACAGCTATACAAAACAATAGAATATTGGGTATTTCCTGTTGAGATTCAGATGCACCCATCTTTATTAACGTATCGTGGTTCAGATTTCAAACCAAATCATTCATTTCCTTGACGCAACAACTGATTTCCAGCCCTCAATCCGCTCTCTTACTCTCGGGAATTTTTCAATTTCGGTATGGGGAAGAAACATCGCCGCGATATAATAATCCATATAGGAAGGTGTCTCGGAAAGTTCGAAGTTTGTCATTTTTCTCGTCACCTCAAAGACATCCTTTCTGATTCTGTTTGTCAGCGAGCTCATGCGGGCACCCATCAGCGAGCCGTTGCCGATAAATATGACCCGTTCAGGATCTATTTCGGGCAACAAGCCGATGGTCATCGCTTTCTCGAGATCGATATAACTGCCGAACCCTCCGGCCAGGATGATTCTCTCGATCATGTCCATGCTCAGCCCCACCTCCTCAAGAAGCGTCATACAACCGCTGTATACGGCACCTTTGGCCCGTATGAGGTTGTCTATGTCCGTTTCAGTGAGGACCAGGTCACGATCAATCTGGCTGTCTTTCTGCCAGGCAAGAACGTACTCCCAGACTCCGTTTTTTTCTCTGATCCGCCCTGTTTCAAGATCACGGTTGAACTTTCCCCGGTTGTTGATGACGCCCAACTCAAACATCACCGCCGTCATGATAATAAGACCAGAGCCGCAGATGCCTCGCGGCCTGACATCGCCTATGGTGAGCAGCATCGGTTCATAGGTGAGGGGGTCAATGGAAAAATCTTCAATAGCGCCCTTTGCCGCCCGCATGCCAAACTCGATGCCGCCGCCTTCAAAAGCAGGTCCGGCCGAACAGGCAGTGCAGGCAAGCCAGTCCCTGTTGCCGACAACGATCTCGGCATTGGTGCCGATATCGAGAAACAGGGTCAACTCTTCCTCCCGGTACATGCCGGTACCCATGATGCCGGCAACAATATCCCCGCCGACATAACTGGAAATGGCGGGATACAGCAGGGCAATAACGTGATCGTCCAGATCCAGGCCAATCGTTGCGGCCCGTAATGGAGGGTAGAGTGTTGATGCCGGCACATAGGGAGCCCTGCGCAGATAGCGGGGGTCGATGGCAAGAAGCAGCTGAGTCATGGTGGTGTTGCCGGCAATGGTAATGGTCGAGATATTCTCCCGGGCAACAGCGGCACTTTTTATAATCCTGCCAAGGACCTTGTTGATGGTACCGATAACGACTTTCTGCAGGGTTTCCAGTCCACCCGGTTTCTCGGCATAAACGATTCTGCTGATAACATCCTCACCATAACTGATCTGGCCATTGAAATCGCCGGCCTCCCCGAGACACTCGCCGCTTCCGAGATCGATCAACTGCCCGTAAATTGTGGTGGTTCCGATATCAAGGGCGATGGCGTAATTTTCCCCTGTGGTATCACCGGGCTGAATTTGGGTGATCTGCGTCTTGCCGTCAGTTCGAACCGGCCGGACAAGCGTCACGGTAACCTTGAAATTATTTTCTCTCAACACTGAAGGCAGGCTTCTGATCACCTGGAGCGTCAACTCCAGTTTGTGTTCATCCGCTTTTAATTTAAGATGCTCAATCAGCCTGGTGACGTCGGGCATGTGGTTCTGGGCATCCGGCGGAATCAACTCAAGATAAATTTTCTCAACAGGCGGAATAAAGAGTCCCTGCTCTTTGAGACTGTTGAAATCCATCTGTTTGATTGAAGCGGTGAGGCGAGGGACGAACTTTTTATCAAAGACCGTTCGGTCGACGGATGATTCAACAGGAATACGGATGGTGACATCTTCAGTGACACGGGACAAACAGGCGAGCCGGTAGTTTTTTTCCCTGTCATCGTCGCTCAATCGCTCCGACAGGCCATCCGCTACGGAACCGCTTTCGACGAGAACCCTGCACTTTCCGCAGACACCTTCTCCGCCGCAGGAGGCATTGATGTGAACCCCTGCCTGCAGGGCTGTCCGGATAAGGCTGTCCCCTTCAGAAACCTCAACGGTTCTGTTGTGAGGAAGAAATG
>CBDUGK010000061.1:0-24238 GCA_965366875.1 uncultured Desulfobulbaceae bacterium
CTCTTTGCATCCCAGCTGCAGTGCGCAGATCGCGTCATCAAAGCGCTCAAGATCCTTCAGGCTGTGTCCCTTGTAAGAGAGGATATAAGGAAGATCTTCCGGCTCCGGATCTCTGCTGAGCGCGAGGTCAAACTGGACAACCGCCTGTTCGTGGTCTGCCTTGTTGAAAAAACTGATTCCCCGGTAGAATGCCAGGTAGTAGGATTGGGGAAGAAGTGTTTCCATCTGGGCCAGTTTGGCTTCAGACAGGGTACTATCCTCAACGAGTTCATTGAGCAGCTTGGCGGCAAACAGACCTGCATCCTTTCTGACTGAACGCTCTCTGAAATGAGCGCCAGGAATGATGGTATAAAGCGCGGGGATGTCCAGCTCCGGATGGGTCACATTGATCATGAAAATCTCAAAACCGATACGGGAAAGCGCCTTCATGCAATTTGTTATTTCAACTTTTATATTATCGTCAGATAGCTCAACCATTTCTGACGTGGTTATTGACCGGCTGCTGCTGGTAATATATGAGACTTCGTCCAGTGACAGCGGTTTCGGCAATCCGGAAGCAACATAATTCGACCCGGAATTGAAGTCCCCTGCCAGTTGTGCAACCTCAGTGACAGCCCTGATAATTGCCTTGTCCGGACCGGGGGTAGTGCCTGCCGTAAAGACGATCTCGCTCATTTCAGGAAATGTCTCAGGGTCGACGGCAAGTGCGCCAACGGTGCAGATACCGGTGTCCAGGCTGAAATCACTCAGGTAGAGTTCTATATTGTTCTTTCTGAACTTTTCCATAAGTTCGCGGGCCACCGGGTCGGTGATCGATTTCTGGTCGATGAGCGGTGTCTCCAGCCGATATCGATTTACCCGGGAGCACACATGCCGCTCAATTACTTCAGAAATTCCCTGCAGTGCAGCTTCTTCAATCGTATTACCGGCTGAGGGACCGTTGAATTCATTGATGGCATAAAACCATGAAAAGGGTATGAGCACCAGTTGGTCAGTGTTGAGGTTGGTCCCCCAGGTCCACTGCATCGGAATACCTTCAAGCAGTTTCTCGAGCTGCTCGCTGCTCATGCTCTCATCGTCGACAGACTTCAGAAGATAGGAGGGTTCAAGAACCGGGTAGTTCCTTTCTCTCATGAAACGGTAATCGCCTCTGATAAAATTACTCTCAGCAGACTTGAAGGAAAAAAATGAAAATCGTTCAGCAAGTTCCATGCAGGCAGACGCTTTTGACTGGACTGGCGAGGCGCCTTTCCCCATCTGTTTTTTGGTTCCTGTCAAAACACGCGCTTCATCGGTACAGACGCTGAAGTAAACCGGGATATCGAGTCGTCCATTATCTATTCGCTTCACTTCACTGAGAATTTTACAGTCAAACTGTCCGATCCTCTGGTAAAAACGGGATATGGTTTCTTCCGGGGTAATGGCTTTATCCTGGTCCCTGGTAAATGTTTTGAAACAGTCCTGAAACGTAATTTTTTCTTCTTTCATGGCAATGTAACCGTTCTGTGGGAGAGTGGAAACGATGCAGAGATTCTCTGAACCGACTCAGCCACACTACTATCAATCTCGATTATTACAATCATGAAATACGCTGGAGATCCAGCTTTTCCACGAGCGTCTCTATCCGTTTTTTCCAGCTTTCAGAAGTAGTGGCGCAGTGTATCCTTCTCTGTTCGGAGCTGATGGCCTGCAGTTCAATCAGGAGGTGATTTTCTGGAATGATATCGGCCGCTTTCCGGCACCATTCGATGACCGTCACGCCTCCAAGGTAAAAATATTCATCAAGCCCCATGGAGAGGACATCATCGCTGTTATTCAGTCGATAAAAATCCATATGGTAGAGTTCCAGCCTGCCGCTGTACTGGTGAAGTACCGAAAAGGTGGGGCTGGTGACATATTCGTCGTCATTGACGCCAATCCCTTTTGCAATTGACTGGGTGAGGGCCGTCTTACCGGCCCCGAGATCACCGCTCAGACAGAGGATGTCACCGGCCTGGCACAGTGAGCCCAGCAGCTCGCCAAAGCGTTTTGTCTGGTTCAGAGATGGTAACAGGAATACGTTCATCACTCGCTCTATAAAAGGTATTGACAGAAAAAAAGCCCCGCAATGTCTTAACGACTTCACGGGGCTTGGTAAAGCGGATACGGTGATACTCGTTCAGTTCATTTTTACTACATTTTCCGCCTGAAGGCCTTTATCGGTTTGGGCAACAGTAAATTCAACCGGTTCCCCCTCTTCCAGGCTGCGGAACCCCTCCCCCTGGATGGCGCTGAAATGGACGAAAACGTCCGCTTCTCCGTCCGGTCTTTCCAGAAATCCATACCCTTTGCTTGCATTAAACCATTTTACTTTTCCTTGAACACGTTCTGACATGCTGCAAACCTCCTGGCGATATGACAGTTTTATATTCCTGTCAGGAAAATGTGGGGGTACCTCAGCCCCTTTTCAAAGACAGATACCCAGTCATTAGATGGAGTATCTACTGGCAATGTATCAGCATGATTTTGAAGCGTCAAGATAATTTTCGTGGTTTTTTGACTCAGAACAACAAGTTAGCGTCTACAATCAGGGATATTTTTGCAATGTTTCCTGTCTCAAAATCCAGTCTCTTTGGCTGTGAGGCCGTGCCAGTATGTTATTTTGACCACCAGGTCATTTGAAATTGTTGGTAATTGTAGTATGTTGGAATATGATCTGGAATATTGAACCTGTTGTGATAAGCGATCCTGTAGCTGTCGGTATACCAGTTGGGAACGAGGTAATAGCCATACCAGAGCACACGGTCAAGCGCCCTGCTCGCTGTGGTCAGCTCCTGCTGGTTGCCGGCATAGATAATTTCTTCCACCAGATAATCTACAGCCTTGTCGCTGACCCCTGCCAGGTTTCTGGAACCTTTCTGGGAAGCCGACTCCGAATGCCAGAAATTACGCTGTTCATTTCCCGGAGACAGCGACTGACCGTAAACATAGACGCACATATCAAAGTCAAAATTATTGATCCGGTCTGCATACAGAGCCGGATCAATTGTTCTGTACCGTGCGGCAATGCCGATTTTTTCGAGATTTCTCGTGAAGGTGGCCATTACTCTTTCAAAACTCTGGTTTGCAAGTATTATTTCAAAAGAGAGCTTCACGCCTTCACTGTTGGTGAGCACACCGTCCTGCAATAGCCAGCCGTTCTCCTTCAGAAGCTGTGCCGCAGCGCGTAACTGGGTCCTGATCTCGCTTTGGGCACTGTTCTTTTCCCCCATCGGCTTGTTAAACACTTCCTCGGGCAGAGCTGTTCTGAACTGGTCAAGCAATGACAGCTCCTGTTCTGAAGGCAATCCAGCAGCAGCAAGGTATGAATTGCTGAAAAAGGAATCACTTCTTTTGTATTGACTGAAAAACAGACTTTTATTCACCCATTCAAAATCAAAGGCCATTCCAATTGCTCTCCTGACCGTGCGATCTGAGAAGACAGGCCTGCGGCTGTTCATAACAAAACCCTGGAGCCCGGCATTGTTATGGTGGGGAAAAAGAGTTTTTACTATCTGTCCACTTTCAAATTTAGGGCCAGACATATCGCGCACCCACTGTTTGGCAATATTTACCTGCATGGTGTCGAATTCGCCGGCTTTGAAAGCCTCAACGGCAACAGTCTGGTCCTTGTAATACTTGACGACGATTTTATCAAAATTGAACATTCCCTTTCTCGCCGGATGGTTAACCGCCCAGTAGTCAGGGTTCCGTATGTAGGTAATTGATTTGCCCTGGCTATATGAGGCGATTACATAAGGGCCGGAGCCGACAGGGATAGTCATCGTTTCAGAAACAAAGGGGTGCTGCTGGTAAAACGATCTGGACATCACCGCTATCTGTCCGGCAATGAGCGGCAGTTCCCGGTTCGCCCGCTTGAAGTGAAACTGTATCCTTTTCTCGTCAAGAATTTCTGCCCGGTCAATATCTTTGTAATAGTTGGGATAAAACGGATGAACCCCAGGGCTTTTCAGCGTCTCAATAGTAAACTTCACATCTTCCGGGGTAATGGGCTGTTTGTCAGAGAATTGGGCATTTTCATCTATGGTAAAAATGACGGACAACTTGTCTTCGGCTACCTCAATGTCCCGGGCAATCAGGCCGTACTGGGCAAAAGGTTCATCGAGACTGGGGACGGCAAGGGTCTCAAAGAGATAGAATTCCAGGCCGAAGGGTGCGGTTCCCTTCAACGTAAAAGGATTCATCTTGTCAAAGCTGCCGGTGTCGTGGAGAATCAGCTCTCCTCCCTTGACCGCATCAGCCGAAGTGTATTCAAATTGTGCAAAGCCGTCAGGGTACTTCAAGTTGCCGTCTATGCTTAGTCCATGAGCAGCAAGCAGGACGCAGGGAAAACAGAGGTTACAGATAAGCCAGAAGAATAGATGTAAGGTTCTCATTCGCTCCTTTTTCCAGTGTAAGGGCTAAACGGCGCTGAAATCGTCAGACGTCGGAGGGGATTTTAACGTGACGGGGAAGGGTGGGTGATTTGTTGCACCGATCGTGATTTCTCACAGTCCGAGTTTTTTCAAGGTTTCGACGGCGCCCTGCTGTTCCTCTGTCAGTTGGTCAGGTATCTGCACGCCGACTCTCACGTAAAGATCTCCCCGGTCGCCAATAGGTCCGCTTGGCAGACCCTGCCCCTTGATTCTCAAACGAGAATCACCGTTGGTACCGGGTGGTACGGTTATCATGAATTTTTTCTGATCGAGCGCCTCTATCTCTACTTTGGCACCGAGACAGGCATCACTGTAGGATATTTTTTTATGATGGATCAGGTCGTCACCGTCACGCTCAAATGTTTCATGCGGTTCGAGTTCGATCTTCAGAAAGAGATCTCCGGACTCACCGCCGGTTGAGGATTTACCGCCTTTTCCCTTGAGGCGTAATTTTTTACCTTCTTCTATACCCCTGGGAACCTTCACCGAAACTGTTTGGGTTTTGCCGTTTGTTCTCAGTGAAATCTGCTTTTCAGCGCCGTTGAGGACATCCTCAAGACTGACCACGAGCTGGTAGGTCATGTCCACTCCCTTGACTGGCTGGCTGCGCCCGCCGCCGCACCCTTGTCGCCCCGCACTGTTGCGCCCGAAAAACGAAGTAAAGTCATGGTGCGAAGCTCCGCTGCTTGCATTCCCTCTGAACGATCCGCTGTTGAAGCTGCTCGTACCAAAACCAAACTGGCTGAGAATGTCATTGATGTCGAAGTTTCGAAAAATGTCTTCCTGTGAATATTTCTGGTGAAACCCGTTTGACCCGTATGTGTCGTATTGATATTTCTTTTCAGAATCCGAAAGAACAGCGTAGGCCTCGCTTATTTCTTTGAATTTTGCCTCGGCTCCCTTGTCGCCATTGTTTTTGTCAGGATGATACTTCAGCGCAAGCTTTCTGTAGGCTTTTTTTATTTCATCACCACTGGAGTCTTTATTCACCCCAAGTGTTTTGTAATAATCCATCTTCAGTTGAGACTCGCTCGTAACTTTTAATACATCAGCATCTGTAAAATAAGATTGACCTTCCTGGCACCACAATAGGAATGGAAGGATCGCCAGTCAAGCTTGACAAACAGTTTAAATTCGAGGGCTTTGAAGAAAAGCTATCAGACGGTGGAGGGTAAAAAAAAGCTGACAGACTTGACAGAGATAAGACCGCGGTCTTCTTGTCAAGACTGTCAGCAAATTACGCGGATACAGCCAGGTTTTGCCATGCCCTCCTGTCGGAGGGAGGATCAGAAGGGAACATCGTCTCCCATTGTGCCATACCCAGGTGATGAATCAGGAGAATTATGTTCCTGCGAAGACCCGGTCGAGGGACCTGATCCGGACTCGCGACGATCAAGCATTTTCATCTCTCTTGCTACAATTTCAGTTGTATATCGATCATTACCGCTCTGGTCCTGCCATTTTCTGGTCTGGATTTTTCCCTCTATGTAGACCCGTGAACCCTTGTGCAGGTATTCGCCGCATATTTCAGCGAGTTTACTCCAGGCAACGATTTTGTGCCACTCAGTTGACTCCTGTTGATTTCCTTCCTTGTCGCGCCAGCGTTCGGTGGTGGCGACACTAAACGAGGCCACGGGAGACCCGCTCTGGGTGTACCTGATTTCGGGATCAGCTCCAAGGTTTCCAACGATAATTGCTTTATTGATCATCTTTTTTCTCCATTTTCAGTAGTAGTATCAGATTTTCAACTATACGACAGTTGTCACAAAGAACAAGGCTATTTTCTCACCTCATCCGCGACACAGCTCAACCGCTGTTAACGGCGTTGTCCAGCATACGCGGCAAGCCGCCTCGTTCGCCGGGAACAAATCCCATAACTTCCTTCCAGATCTCATCACTTTCCATGCAGAAGTAGATACATGTCAGCGGATCTGCAAACCTTTTGATGAGTGAGTATATGTGCTTGTATGCCTGAACTCTCAACGGTCTGAAGTAGCGCTGCTTGGTGTCGAGTCCTTCTATGAATTCATGATGATAGATTTTCGAGTGTGGAAACCTCAGGGTTCCGATCTGTTTCAGTTTTGGAATGTACCTGAAGCCCCCGAGCGATATCCATCTGATTGAAGCAGCCTCCACCTTCTCAAAAAGCTTTGTGACGGTCTCTTCATACCCCTGCTCCCACCCGGGATAGATGATAATCGGATCGAAATGAAAAGCCAGAGGATACCCCATGCTGGCGCAAACCGAGGCGGCTGCCAACCGTTCATCGATTGTAGCTGCCCTGAGTTCCTCCTGCTTGACAACCCCTTCGCTGTTCAGTGACCATGCCATAATGGTTCTGCCGCAATGATCGATGTCCTTGAGATTGTCGATAAAGGCACTCTTTGTTTTCAACTCGAGCAGGCAATTATCCTTTTCGGCAAAAAAACTGATCAATTTACGGCTCATCCCGGTGATACGGTCGAGTGCCATTGAATCGGTAAATTCGCCGGTACCGATCCGTAAAAAGCCCTTTGCAGCTGTCGTCTCTTCGTCAAGTTCCCTGAACAGATCGCTTTCATTGATAAAAAAATTCTGGTATGGATTGTTCAGATAGGCCTGCAGAATACAATAGGTACAATCCATCGGGCAGCCGGTACCGGTATTTATTACCCGGTAATCACAGCACTGATATTCCCGTGTCGAGGGGCACCCTTTCAGGAATTTGCCTCTGTGCCTGCTGAGCAGCAGCACCGTCTTCCCTTCGGATAGATTTTCCGGATAGACGCCAGTGACTATTTCTGCATAATGGCTCTCATCAACAATGGTCACCGGAAGATTTGCCCTGCCGATTATCTCTGCTGCATACGGGGAGTCCTTGCAGGAGCGCTCAATATATATTTTTTTCAGGTAGCGGGACGGGTCGTACCAGCTCCCTGACCGTGTCAAGATGTTCATCGGTCAATGTTCTCTCTGCACCCTTCGCCAGGTCCAGGATTATTTTTCCTTCAGTGATTTTTCCATGCTTGGTGCAGCCCGTGCCGTAGATCTTACATTTTGTAACGAGCATGTCACGCGCCTGCTTGAGCTGCACAGGGCTGAGCTGCTTTTTTACGATCAGTTTCAGGAGCGCGTATATTCGATAGCGGTCCATACCGACCCGGTAACGTACCGAGACCTGGTCTGTACGTCCACCTTCTTTAATCGTCAATGGCTCATTTATCAACAAAAAGGGTTCGGCTGCGGAAACCCTGAGCCAGTAGTCATAGTCTTCACAGCAGCGCAGGGTTTCATCAAACAGACCATAATCGTCACATAAGGATTTTTCAAACATGACGGTGGACATACCGACACAGCAGAGCCTCAGGCAGGAATTGAAAATGATACCGTCTGCCGGTTTGTGAATAGCTTTCTGGTTGAGATGTTTTCCGCGCCGCAGCCATTTTTCCCTGGTATGTGAAATCCTGCAATGATCGTGGTTGACGAGGGTCTGAAATTGAACCTCAATTTTTCTTGTAAGCCAATGGTCATCAGAGTCCAGAAAAGCGACAACATCAAACGAAGACAGCTCAATCCCCCTGTTCCTGGCTGCAGCAGGTCCGCTGTTAGACTGGCTGAAATAGCGTATTTCAGCACCGCTGCAATCTCTGAGCCTGTCGACAAGGTAACGCGTGCGATCAGCCGAACCATCATCAACCACAATGATTTCCCTGGGGAGAACTGTCTGCGCTAAAACCGAACCTAAGGCCCGTTCCAAAAAGTGCTCCCGATTATAGGTGGGAATAATCACGGACAGATCAGCAAACATCACCTGTTTACCCTTTTTTGTATATGGTTCAAGAGAGTGTGGCAATTTATCCCGTTAGTGCTGTATAGTATGTTTTTACTTCGATACAAGCATACTTTTAATTGATTAGAGCAGAGAAACCTAAAACTTTTATACCTCCATTCGTTGCGGGATGTCACACGTATCTTCAGGTATTATTTTTACCCGGTGAAGAACCTGCGCTTCCCTTAACAGTGTTGAGATGCCTTTTTGATGACCACTGAAATTTTAATTAACTCAAGAAGTTACGAAGTCAGAATTGCGCTTGTCGAAAGTGGCTATCTCACTGAATTTCATTTGCAGCGCCCGACTGAGAAAGGGTTGATGGGAAACCTTTACCTCGGACGTGTTGTTCGGGTACTGCCTGGAATGCAGGCAGCCTTTGTTGATATCGGACTCGAGCGCACCGGGTTTCTCTACGTCGACGATGCGCTGTCGGGTCCTGATTACCAGCAGAAGGATCACGCGGCTGATGAGCATGCTGAATCCCAGTCTGCCGACTCTGAAATACCCGATCCCGGGAGACCCCATTCACTTCATATCGAGGATCTGCTCAGTGAAGGCCAGGAGATTCTCGTACAGGTCAGCAAGGATCCCATCGGTACCAAAGGTGCCCGGCTGACCTGCCAGATCACCCTGCCCGGCAGAAATCTTGTCTTTATTCCCCAGACTGATCACATCGGTATTTCCCGTAAAATAGAGGAAGACGATGTACGGGATTCTTTGCGGGCAACGATTGAAGACTTGCGCCCCAATAACAGCGGTTTTATCATCAGAACGGTTGCCAGGCATGCCACCCGCGAGGACCTCGAGGCAGATATGGAGTTTCTGATGATACTCTGGGATGAGATCAAGGACCGGGCGGCAACATCGCGGCCGCCGTCACTTGTCTATGAGGACCTTGATATAACCTTGCGCTCGGTTCGTGACCTTTTTTCCAGTGATGTCGATTATCTGATCATTGATGATGAGACGTCCTATGAAAAACTCGTTGCCTTTGTCAACACCTTCGCCCCACAGTTGAAAAACAAGATTTCCCTTTACCGCGGGGAACTGCCTCTTTTTGAGGCATACGGTGTTGATGTCGAGATCAGCAAGGCGATTGAAAAAAAGGTCTGGCTTCGCTCGGGCGGCTACATCATTATAGAAAATACGGAAGCGCTGACGGTCATTGATGTCAATACCGGCAGATTTGTCGGTAAGGATGACTTGAATGAAACGATTTTCAAGACCAATATGGAGGCAGCCAAAGAGATTGCTTACCAGTTGCGGTTGAGGAATATCGGCGGTATTATCATCATCGATTTTATTGACATGGAAGATGAAGCCCACCGCGAAGCGTTATTCGGCTATTTTAAAGAGGCTGTCAAAAAAGATAAAAGCCGTATCAACATATTGAAATTATCCGAATTCGGTCTCGTGCAGATGACCAGAAAGCGGAACAGTGAAAATCTCAACCAGATGATGTGTGAGCCCTGTCACTATTGCTCCGGAGAAGGGGTTTTAAAATCCCGCCGCACTGTCTGCTATGAGATTTTTCGCAAGATCAGCCGCAATTCAGCCCGTGCCGCAGGCTCGACGGTAACCTTGAGGGTGCATCCCCGTATAGCGGACATGCTGTTAAAGGAAGAGGAACCGACAGCCAAAAGACTGGAACAGGACACCGGGAAACGCTTGGTTATTGCTCCGGCAAAAGATCTCCATACAGAGAAATATGAAATAATCTGGCAACGATGAGCCGGATCAAAACAAAAGGGTACAATGAGCAGACGAGCAAGCAGTTCCGGAAAACCCAAAACCACAATTTATCTCATCATTCTTCTGACAATTCTGATCGTGACCGGCATCGGTTTTTTTCTGTTTTTTGAAGGAGAAGCCCCTCTCGCAATAATCGAGGAACCGCAGCTTTTTATTGGAGCCGAGAGCGATATTACCGTCACCGCAAAAGACGAAAAGAGTGGTTTACAGTCAGTAAAACTGACCATTTCCCAGGACGGCGTTGCAAAAGAGCTCTTTACCACGGTTTTCCCCCGCCAGGGATATACCGGAGTCATCGGCCGGTCCATTGACCAGAGAAAACTGGTCTTTAAGCCAAAAGAGGCAGGATTCAAAGACGGGCCGGCGACAATTACCTTCAGCGCCACCGATTATTCGGCTCGAAACTTCCTCAAGGGCAATGTAACCAGGGTCAGCCAGGCCGTGACAATTGACACCACGCCGCCGAAGATAAGTATTGTCCACAATGAACGATACATCTTTCCCGGTGGCAGCGGTATTGTAATTTACCGGATCAGCGATCCGGATTCCAGACATGGAACCGTTTTCAATGGTACTTATTTTCCCGGTTTTCCGGTAGGAGATGGGCGTGAGGATACCAATATCGCTTATTTTGCCCTTCCCTATCAAGCAGCAAGCATCTCCGATTCCTTTGTCATCGCAGAGGATCGTGCCGGTAACCAGGCAAAGGTTTCATTTACAACCGTTTACAAGAAAAAGGATTTTAAAAGAGACAGAATCGATGTCGGCGATGGTTTCCTTGACCAGAAAATTCCGGAATTTGAGCAGAATCACAGCGAAATGCAGGGAAATTCCGTTGAAAAATACCTGTATGTCAATAACGAACTGAGAGACAAAAATAACAACCAGATAAGCCTTCTGTGTAAAAATCCTCTTCCTCAGCGGCTCTGGTCGAGCAGTTTTACCAGGATGTCTGGAAGCAGCCGTTCCGGCTTCGCCGATCATCGCACCTATTACTATGCCGGCAAGCCAATTGACAAGCAGGTCCATCTGGGAATCGATATTGCCTCGACAAAACACGCCGACGTCAATGCTTCTGAAAAAGGCGTGGTTGTTCATGCAGACTATCTCGGGATCTACGGCAACATGGTGCTTCTTGATCACGGTCAGGGTGTATACAGCCTTTATTCCCATCTCAGCCAGATCAATGTTGCCCCGGGAGACCAGGTCGAAAAAGGAGATCGTCTCGGGCTGACCGGCACAACCGGGATGGCAGGCGGTGATCATCTTCATTTCTCAATGCTGATCCACGGAATCTTTGTAACACCGGTTGAATGGTGGGACCAGCACTGGATTGACGTGACCATAGACGAACCGCTTACGGATTCGCGCTTCTGACATGGCCTTTGCTCATCACCACATTTCTAAAACGTTCCCCTCAGACGATTCAGCCTGGCTGTTTGCGCTCCTTCGATAGGCCATGAAACGGAAAAAGCGTTTACCACTTTTGTTTTACAGCTATCTGGCGACAGAGATGCTCGCCCCGTTCTTCGCCTGTTTTGTCATCATGAATGGCGTTTTCTTTCTGGTGAGGCTGATCCCCTTTCTTAATCTCGTCCTTGAATTCAACATCAGTTTCAGCGATTTCATACGGCTTTTTTCGTACCTCTTTCCAAATATGTTTCTCTACTCGATCCCCCTGGCGGCCAGGCTCGGGGTTACAATAGGCGTTTCCAGGCTTTCTAACGATACCGAGATCCTGGCTTTCAAAGCCAGCGGGATCGGCATCTACCATGCCCTGCCGCCGCTCATCCTCATTGCCGTTTTTATCTCGCTCGTCACCTCCTATTTTTCTATCAAGCTGATTCCGGCGGGTGACACCGCAATGCAGCAGATGATGTACCAGCTGGCTAAAGAAAAAATCGACAAAGGCATCAGGGAACGCGAGTTTACAGAAGCGCTTGGCGATCTGGTTGTCCACGTCAACTCGATTGACAAAAAAACCGGGGAGTGGCACCAGGTATGGGTCTCAGACATGCGTAACCGGAGGGTTCCGGCAATTACCATGGCGAATTCCGGTAGAATGGACACCATGCTTGACCAGATGATGGTAACCCTGTCTTTGTCCGATGGCAGTATTCACATGCCCGAAGAAGAGCGTTTTCAGACGGTTACATTTGATCGCTACATCATTAATATTCCACTGCAGCCACCTGTTCGGACCCCGGATTTCAAATCACGCGGTACAATGACCATGACGGAACTCCTTCAGGAGTCTAAAAAGCACGGCATTGAGGAACCTGCCGGACGTTCATACTATACTGAATTCCATAAACGGCTGGTACTTCCTGTCGGTTGCCTGATTCTTACCCTGATCGGCATGCCGCTCGGGTTGCAGGCCGGACCGGGAAAAAAAGCGATCGGCATCCCGATCGGCCTTTTTCTCTATATCATTTATTACGTCCTCTTCACCATGGGCAGGAACATAGCAACCACAACATCAGCGAATATCGCTGTTGCAATGTGGATACCAAATGGACTCTTTGCCCTGATGACAATTGTCATGATTAACCGGGCAGCACATGAAAAACCGTTTTTTCCAGAGTCAGTTCATCTCATCTACGATTCACTTTGTCATACTGTCGGCAAAGGTTTTACCCGCCTGTATCAATCGATTCTCCCAAAACCCAGAGTCATTCAAAATTCTAATAATCTAAATGGCAGAGATGACGGGTTCGAGAAAAACCTGCTGCTGCGCGGTAACATAAGCAGTCGGGTTTTTCATTTTCCTGATTGTGAGCATTATCATTGCAAAAATTGTACAATAGAATTTAAGAATGTGGAAATAGCGATTCAGGCAGGTTTTGAGCCGTGCAGGTTCTGTAAACAATCACGGATCTGATACGGAAAAACAATCGATCTTTCCTGAAACAACCTCAAATCCCCGCCGGTAAAAAGGAGTGTCGCCATGAAACTTCCCGGATCAGAAGAAATGAGAGCCATAGATAGATGTGCCATTGAAGAATATGGCATACCTGGCGTCGTACTGATGGAAAATGCCGGCTCTGCAACCGTGCGTTTGCTGGAAAGGGAGCTGAAGAGCCTGAAAAACTGTTTTGCCCTGATTTTTGTCGGTCCTGGAAATAATGGCGGAGATGGACTTGTCATCGGAAGACATCTGCACCAGCTCGGCTGCGAGCCGATTTTTTTCTTTCTTGTAAATCCGGACAAACTGAGCGGTGATGCCGCGATCAACCTCTCAATTGTCAAAAAGCTGCGTCTCCCCCTGCATGTGATTGATTCCAAAAACAGGGTAAAGACCATCTCTGTTCTTTTCAAGCAGATAGAATCACGGGGAAAACCCTGCTGTGCCATTATTGACGCAATTTTCGGTACCGGCCTGGTCAGGGAAGTCAAAGGTCATTTTGCCGATACGATTGAGCTGATCAACAGCAGTGAATTCTCCAGAAATATTCCTGTTATTGCCATCGACACCCCTTCGGGGCTCGATTCCAACACCGGCAAGATTCTCGGCACCTGCGTCAGGGCGAACATGACGGCAACGTTTGGCTGCGCAAAACCCGGACAAATAATGCAGGGCAGTTCCGCCCTGACCGGACAACTCAGGATTATCGATATCGGCATCCCTCCCGAAGTTATTGAAAAGACGGTAATCACCACCTCGATGATTACTGCAGAAACGGTAAAAAATTGGACCACAAAACTTATCCGCAGGAAGGATTCGCACAAGGGCAGTTATGGACACCTGCTTATTCTTGCCGGATCGGCCGGAAAAACCGGCGCGGCGATCCTTGCAGCACGAGGAGCTCTGAGAAGCGGCTGTGGTCTTGTCAGCCTCTGTGTCCCCTATGACCTCAACACCATTTTCGAAACCTCGCTCGCCGAGGCAATGACCATACCGCTGCCGACATCTTCATCGATGCTCAACGTCTCCGACATCGCCACGATTATCAGGCATGCAGAAGATAAGCAGGCGATCGTGCTTGGACCTGGTCTCGGCAATGATGTGCGGACTGCCGAACTCGTTCTTCAACTCTATCACCACCTTAAACAGCCAGTCATACTTGATGCGGATGCTCTCACTATAATTGCGAAGTACCGCGAGCAGCTGCAAAAACCCGGTGGGCCGCGAATTTTCACTCCCCACCCTGGCGAGATGGCACGTCTTGTCGGCATGACGGCTGAGGAGGTGCAGGAAAACAGATTACGTGTTACCCGCCTCTGCCATGAGCTTTTCAAAAACGGCAACAGTGAACTCACCATTGTTCTCAAGGGGGCAGGAACCCTGGTCGTCAGCGATGACGCGCACATCAGGATCAACACCTCGGGCAATCCCGGTATGGCCTCCGGTGGAATGGGAGATGTCCTCTCTGGAATGATCGGTTCTCTGATCTGCCAGGGACTGCGGGGAAATGATGCAGCCGGGGTAGGTGTTTATCTTCACGGTGTAGCCGGGGACAATCTTTACGACAGGATCGGCCAGGGATTTACCGCCTCAGAGCTTGCAGACGAATTACCGATCACCCTTAAAAACCTACAAGAGAGCCAATAAAATGAAAACAGCTCAGGATATCATGACGAAAAACGTCGTCTCTGTTACCGTAGACACCTCGGTCAAAGACCTTGCCCGGGTTCTTTTAAATAACAACATCAGCGGAGTTCCCGTACTCGACAAAAAAGGCGCGGTGTGCGGCATTGCCACGGAAAGTGACCTTATTTTTCAGAATAAACGGGTGCATGTCCCACCCTTTATCACCATACTCGACTCTTTTCTTTTTCTCGACAATCCGGAAAAGATGGCACAGGAATTGAAAAAGATTGCCGGAGCAACAGTAGTCGATATTTTTACGGATGAGGTTGTCACCATAACCCCCGACACCCCACTCGATGAAATTGCCACGCTGATGACCGAAAAGAAAATACATACCCTCCCGGTGCTTTCAGAAGAGGGCGAAATGGTTGGAGTCGTCGGGAAAAAAGATATAATCCGTACCATTCTGTCCTGAAACGGCCCGCTACCAGTCTATTGGCAAAAAACCGTTGTCAACGAGGTAACTGTTGCATTTTACAAAGATATTTGATCCGAGAAAACCTCGGTGAGCGGACAGCGGCGAGGGGTGGGAGGTTTTCAGAACCAGATGTTTCTGCTCATCAATAAGAGCTGCCTTTTTCTGGGCGAATGCTCCCCATAACATAAAAACGACAGTATCTCTTTGTGAAGACAGTGTCCTGATAATGTCGTCTGTCAAACGATGCCAGCCGATGTTTGCATGAGAATTGGGCTTTTTAGCAATCACCGAGAGACTTGCGTTCAACAGCAAAACACCCTGCACCGCCCATCTGGTTAGGTCGCTGCTCACCGATCGGCGGCGGTCATTATAGAGACTCCGGTCAATCTCTTTAAAGATGTTCTGCAGAGACGGCGGTGGCGGAATTCCTTCTCTTACGGAAAAACACAGGCCATGCGCTTCTGACACCCCTCCCTGATGCTCATTAAAGTAGGGGTCCTGTCCGATGATCACGACCCGAACATCGGAAAACCGGGTGATCCTCATTGCATTGAAGACGAGTTCCCGGGGAGGATAAACCTTCTGGCCGAGCGCGGCTTCACCATAGGCGATGCGAACCAGTTCTTTGTGGTAGCCTTCTTTCAGGAGCGGTACCTGTTCTTCCCAGAGCATATTCTCTAAGATCGCTGATGAGAGGTGTTAGAGGTGGTGCAGATAACGTATTCTCAAGCGGTCAGCGGATTATTGCCGGCAGCCAGGTGAAGATCGATAATACATTCTGCGGCATCATTTTCATCGACTATTCTGTCGACAATACATTTTCTCAATATATTTTCGCCCATCTCCTTGCACAGGCAATTGCCTGAATTGAGCACCATAGAGAAACCGTTATGTGCCTTGATGGCTTTCATGCCCTTTTCTCCATCAGATTCAGAACCGGACAGCACAAATCCTGCAACCTTATCTTTGAAAAGAGAAGAAACCGAGTCCATGAAAAGATCGATGGAGCCAAAACCTGAGACTGGCTCTGCTTTCCTGATCGTGTAGTGGGCGCTGTATGGTTTCACATAGACAATGTCGGACGCCGGGGCGAGATAACAGGTACCTCCTTCAATGGTAAGACCGTCGACCATCCTCTTGACCTTTATCCTGCTGACGGCGCCGAGGTATTCAGTAAAGGCGTCGACGTGTTCGCTTTCGGCGTGTAAAACAATGACAATTGCGCCGTTCATGTCTTCAGGAATCTTTGGGATAACCCGGAGAAGATTACCATACCCACCAAGGCCCGAGCCAATAACGGTAACACAATTTATTCGTTTATACTTCTTGATCAGGTTTACTTCGAGCAGATCCCCGCACTTTCTGCAGGTCAAGACATCAGGCCTGGTTTTCCCGGCTGTATCCACGATGTTTCTGGCCCCGCATTCTTCACAGAAGATGATATCGCTCGGATTAATTTCAGAACGGTGAATATCGTTTTTACCTGTAAAAACAGGCTCAACCGGTCTTACCATGACCTTTGAAGCACAGAGAATCTTGTAAATAAGTTCCTGGTTAAAACCACCATTGCTTTTTTTCCCAAAAAACGAATCCTTGCAGATAAACTCAACGGCCCCGTTTTTGATGGCGTCAAATCCCCGTGCAGTCCCCTCCCGGGTCAAACTCGAGATCATTATTGTCGGGGTCGGTTTGTGCGTCATCAGGTGCTGGAGCGAGGTCATGCCGTCCATCAGCGGCATTTCCATATCCATGATGATAACGTCAGGAGATAATTTGAGTATCAGGTCGAGCGCTTCGATCCCGTTTGCCGCTTCTCCGATAATGTTGATACTGTTTGCCCGCTCGATTATATCTCGTAGCAGTCTCCGGAAAACAGGCGAATCATCGACAATTAAAACGTTTATCTGCTTTGGCACGGAAGCTTTCTTCGTTGTAGTGGCCATAACGCGTAGAAGGATACAATGAATGATTAGTGGAAACAGAACCTATTCGGGTTAGCTCATTTTATACCCATTGAGAAATAATTCAAAACAGAATTGGCAAAAATCTTTCAGCGATACAGCGAATGATCAAGGATATAGGCACCGACACCTTTTTCAACAAGATGTTTCCAGGGTAAATTCTGGCTTATTCGTCTCTTTATCTCTGAGGAAGAAATATCATCTGTTCTGGTAGTGAGAAGTTTTATACGGTTGCTGCCATTGCGGTTATGCCATGTGGTCGTACTTTTTTTTTCAACGCTGAATCCGTTTTGATCAAGAAACTGGTAAAGTCTGGAGGTGTTATAGCCCGGTCTGACGACGATGATAAAGTCAATCTGGGCAATGACAGCCTGCCAGCGATACCAGGTCTTGATCAGCAGAAAGGCATCACAACCAATGATAAAAAAATGTGTTGTGGAAGCATCAGCATTGTGGCGGAAGATGTTCCAGGTGTCGATGGTATACGAAGGGTATGATCGTTCTCGTTCAAGATCTGAAACTGAAAAATGTGCAAATGGTTTCACTGCAGTTTCCAGCATGCTCAGCCGGTGACCAAAATTGCAGATCCCTTCTCTGTTCTTGTGGGGCGGTCGGGCAGAGGGAATGAAGACAACATGATCAATTCCTGCTTCTGCCCGGGCGGCGGCAGCACATTGCATATGTCCATGATGAACCGGATCGAATGTCCCGCCAAAGAGGCCGATATCAGCCATCAGTGTCGTACCTGACCGTTCCCGTAAACAACAAATTTTCGTGTCGTCAGCTCTTCAAGTCCCATCGGACCATAGGCATGCAACTTGGTTGTACTGATCCCGATCTCTGTACCCAGACCCAGCTGCCCGCCATCGTTGAACCGGGTGGAGGCGTTGACGATAACAGCAGAAGCATCGACATTGGCAATAAACTGGTTAGCCGTCGTGTAGTTCTCCGAAATAATTGATTCGGTATGGTGGGACCCGTAGCGATCGATATAATCCTGCGCTTCCCGGAAGGACTCGACAATCTTCACGCAGAGTTTCAGATCAAGAAATTCTTTTCCCCAGTCGCTGTCCTGGGCGGGGAAAATCTGTTTACCAAGTGCAACGGCACGTTCGCAGCCGAGAAGCTTCACACCGTGCTCAACGAGCTCCTGCTCAATTTTCGGCAGGTAATACTCGGCAACAGCCTGATGTATCAGCAGTCCCTCGAGCGCATTGCAGACTCCGGGCCGCTGGACCTTGCTGTTGATAATGATTGGTGTTGCCTTGCCAAGGTCAGCATCCTTGTCAACGTAAATATGGCAAACGCCCTTGTAGTGTTTCAAGACCGGGATTCTCGAATGTTCAGCAACGAACCGGATCAACCCCTCCCCTCCCCGGGGTATGATGAGGTCAATAAATTCCTCCTGCTTCAATAAGACGTTTATCGCTTCGCGGCTGGTAGTGGAAACAACCTGGACCGCATCAGGATTTTCGCCGCATGCCGTCAATGCCTGCTGGAGAACTGAGGCCAGGGCAATATTTGAGTTAATGGCCTCTGAGCCGCCTCTTAAGATAACAGCGTTTCCCGTTTTCAGGCACAGCGCGGAGGCATCTATGGTCACGTTGGGACGTGATTCGTAAATCATCGCAATGACTCCGAGCGGTATTCTCATCCTGCCGACGCTCAGGCCGTTTGGCCTTCTTCTCAGCGAAGATATCTCGCCGACCGGATCAGGCAGCGCTATAATCTCTGCAATGGACTGCGCCATTCCAGCTATAACCTCATCAGTCAGAGCCAGCCGGTCGATCATGGCAGAAGAAAGACCTTTGTTCTTACCCGCCAGCAGATCCTTGTTATTGGCGTTTTGAATTTCCTGCTTTTTTGCAGAGAGCAGATCAGAAATTGAGTGCAGAACTGCATGCCGGGTATCCGTTGTGGTCGAGGCCAGAAATCTCGAGGCAGCTTTTGCCTTTCGGGCCATTTCTGTTATCGTTTTGTCGGTCGAATGTCCGTTCATCCGTCATCTCCTGATATCTGTTGAGCGTGTTCCAGAATCACGAGGTTGTCTCGGTGCACAATTTCATCGTTATCCTTGTATCCGAGAATCGTCTCGATACTGCTCGTGTGTTTTCCTTTAATTTTATTCGTATCTTCAGAACTGTAATTAACAAGACCCACCGCAATCACCACGCCGTTCTCAGAACAGCAGTGAACCGCGTCCCCGACACCAAAGCTTCCTTCAACCTTTTTGATGCCTGAGGGTAACAGGCTTTTCCCGCCCTCGCACAGCGCAGCGCAGGCTCCTGTATCAATGACAAGGGAACCCTTCGGTTTCAAGACTGTTGCAATCCAGCGTTTCCTGCTCTGAACTCTTTCCTTGCAGGGCAAAAAGAAGGTGCCGACCATCTGTCCACTGAAAAGTTTCTGCAGAATTCCTTTTTCTCTGCCGGGACCGATAAACGAACTTCCCCCGCCGGAAGAGACAATTTTTGCCGCTCTGAGTTTCGATTTCATGCCACCGCTGCCCAGTGAGCTTTTGACAGTATGAACCAGGGCATCTACTTCCGGAGTAATTTCTGTAACCGTATAGATCGGTTCGGCATCAGCATGGTTTTCCGGGTCCTTGTTGTATAAGCCAATCACATCGGTGAGACAGATAAACATGTCCGCTTCAATCAGGTTGCATATATAGGCGCCAAGCGTGTCGTTGTCGCCAAATCTCAATTCCTGGACAGAGACAGTATCATTTTCATTAATGATCGGAATTACGTTAAATTTGAACAGTGTCAGCAGGGTGTTTCGGACATTCAGGTAACGGTCCCGAAGTGCAAGATCCGAGTGGGTCAGCAGAACCTGTGCAATATTGAGGTCAAAAGAGGAAAAACATCTTTCATAGGTCTGCATCAATAATGACTGACCTATAGCAGCGAGGGCCTGCTTCTCTTTTGTTCCCAGGGTTGAATTCCGACTGTAGGAGATTTTCTTGATTCCTGCGGCGACAGCACCGGAACTGACAAGGATGACCTCTCTGCCGCTCCGCTGGAGGAAGCATATTTCTCTGACAATATTCTGCACTACTTCCTCAGCGATACCGTTTTCATCAGTCAAAACAGCACTACCGACCTTAACGACAATTCTGCGTGCCTTGTCGAAAAGTGTCTGTCGAAGGTACAGGCCGTCTTCTATTGATACGTTCTTTATCAACTATCCGGTGACTCCCTTTCGAGTTCCTCTGCCTCTCTGATTCTATCAAGCACTTCTGAAAGTTCATTTTTCAGCTGCTCGATTCCTTCACCACTCTTTGCCGACAATCCAAGAGCCTTTAGACCCTGGGCGCGGAAGGTGTGCACAATTTCACCGACCATTTCCGGATCAACAAGATCAATCTTGTTCAGCGCGATGATTTTAACCCGCTGACTGAGATCCTGTTTATACTCCAGCAGTTCATTCTCGATTACTTCATAGTTCTGCTGATAATTGTCAACAGATATATCGACAATATGCAGCAGGACCCTCGTTCGCTCTATATGTTTCAGGAATGAAAGTCCAAGCCCTGCACCATGATGAGCACCTTCTATGATTCCAGGAATATCTGCAATGATATAGGGTCGATGAAATTTGAATTTGAGGACGCCAAGTTGCGGTTCCAGTGTTGTAAACGGATAATCTGCGACCTTGGGACTGGCCGCTGAAAGTTTGGACAAAATACTCGATTTACCAGCATTTGGCAATCCCACCAGACCGACATCGGCGATAAGTTTCAGCTCTATTTTCAACCACCGTTCCTCGCCTTTCTGGCCTTTTGTTGCATGGCGTGGCGTTCTGTTGGCACCCGAGGCAAAATGGGCGTTACCCAGGCCTCCATCCCCACCCTGCGCGGCGATGACCTCCTGGCCATCCGAGATGAGATCTGCCAGTATTTCACCGTTTTCAGCATCTTTGACGACGGAACCAATGGGAACTTCCATCACACAGTTTTTGCCCTTGCGCCCATGCATGTCTTTTCCCATGCCATGCATGCCCCGTTCGGCCTTGAAATGAGACCTGTATCGAAAATCAAGCAAGGAGTTTTTGCTCTTTGTCGAGGTTATGTAAACATCCCCGCCCCTGCCGCCGTCTCCTCCGTCCGGACCACCCTTGGGAACATATTTTTCCCTTCGAAAACTCACACAGCCGTTTCCGCCATCACCACCTTTCACGTAAAATTTAGCTTCATCGACGAATGACATCGGCAATCCTGTATCTGCTTTGAATAAAAAAAAACTCGATCAATTACCGGAGTAATGATCGAGTTTTTCTTCATATCACTGCAATCTTGGTGCAGTATATTTGAACCCGTTATGCTGCGGGATAAACACTCACTCTTTTTCGACTTTTACCGAACTCTTCAAATGTAACGATACCGTCCACCTTGGCAAACAGAGTGTAATCCCTGCCACACCCGACATTAGTTCCTGGATGAATTTTTGTGCCAAGCTGCCTGACGATGATGCTTCCGGCACTGACATTTTCACCACCGAATTTTTTAACACCACGTCTCTGTCCGGCGCTGTCACGTCCATTTCTGGAACTACCACCTGCTTTTTTATGAGCCATGCCTTACTCCTCGTTTTTTCTTTTTAGCTGTTGATCTCTGAAATTTTCAAAGCAGTATACAGCTGGCGATGACCGCGCATCAGCCGATATCCTTTCCTTCGTTTTCTTTTGAAAACTTTGATTTTCTTATCTTTTCCCTGTTCAGCTATCGTTGCAAGGACCTTGGCATTCTCCACCACGGGTGTCCCGACAGTCACCTGCTCTCCATTTACCAGTAACAATACCGTATCCAGCTCAACGGTGTCACCCACATTACCTTCCAGCTTTTCTACTCTCAGTTGGTCTCCCGATGACACCTGATACTGTTTTCCACCAGTTCTGACTATCGCATACATGATACAAACCTCTCAAATATAATTGAATCTCCACAAGAGACGCTTCCGTTCAGAACCGCTAAATAAACACCACTGTGTACCTGTTGTCAACATTTTTCAGTGACCAGACTACCCCAGTGGATTGAATGTAAACAACTCTTTTGCGGTCCCCGGCGTGAACAGGACATAATCGCCAAGACAAGCGTTCCTCAGACTGACGGTGCGCCCATTATAACACCTCAGGAGTTATATCCAAGCCGATCGCTTTCTCTTTTTTTCCGTATGGTGCAAGCCCGCTCAAAGGCAGCTTTTTTACCATGTTTTCTGATGGAAACAGAGGTCTTGCCCTGCTTTCCCATGGCGGTTACCCAACTTACTTCGTAGCGGTTAAGCTTTTCATTGTGCCTGACCCCTACGACACCGGTTCCTGAATTGCTGACCGTCACCATATGTTTGTTGGTTCGCACTTTACCGAGTTTTTTCTCAGTCTGATCACGCCATGATATCGCTGACAGCAGGCTCGAGTATCGTCCCCCGCATTTCCTGTCTGAAAAAAATTTGGAGTACGTCCGGCCAAGAAATCTCACCCGCACGTACCAGCCATGGGTTCGCTTTGAATCCTGGTCTATTCGGGCTATATCTTTATGTTTTTCTAATAATAGTTTTTGTTTTTTATCTACATCAACCACGTTATTGAACCTCTCTTATTTTTTTTAAATTGAGTAATGATAGAGACTGTTGCGAAAAACAGTTATCATTACGTTCCGATTACCTTTGATGATTACCATGAAAGAGCAGTGTATTACTCCCTGTACCAGTAAGCCATAGACTACATAGTTAGTCAGGGAAGGAATGTCAACGTTTTTTCGTTCCATTATTTTCAAAAATGAGTTGCCTGTAAACAGCTGCACTGGCAATCCTTATTATTTGTCAGGCAATTACAACTATTTCCGTATAATCAACAAATGAAAGATACCGCTGAACAATTTGAAGCCCTGCTCCATACGGTCAGAGTGCTGCGAGGCCAAAATGGGTGTCCGTGGGACAAAAAACAGACCACAGGTTCACTGAAAGAATACTTGATCGAAGAATTTGAAGAAATTCTTGAGGCGATCGAAAACAGCGACTTGGCAAACCTTTGTGAGGAGCTTGGAGATTTTCTTTATCTCATTGTCATGATAGCTGAAATAAACAGGGAGAAAGAAGCATTTTCTCTTCAGAGCGTGCTGGAAGGTGTCAACGAAAAACTGATCAGAAGGCATCCGCATGTTTTTTCAGGAACAACAATCGCAGACGAGACAGCATTGCGGAAACAGTGGGAACAAATCAAAGCCACAGAAAAAGGAAAAAAAAACAGTTGACTCATACATCCTGTTGAAGTAATAGATTACGTTTTGCTTTTTAGGCAAAACACATTGCTTCGGGACTACCCGAAACCTCTTCGCTCTCTGCCTTATAACAGGCAATGCGAGGGCCGCCCGGCAGGTTCGACACCTGCTCACTAATAACGTCCATGAGGAGGAAATCATGAGAAGGTATGAACAGATCTCTATTCTTCGACCATCGCTTGGCGAAGACGAGATCGACAAGGTAATTGAGAACACCAAGCAGATTATTACCGGTGAGGCCGGCAGTATCATCTCCACGGTCAAATGGGGGATGAAAAAACTCGCTTACCCGATAAAAAAAGAGCTTCAAGGTTATTACGTCTTTTCCGATTTTGCCGCAACACCCAAGGCAATTGCTGAAGTAGAAAGAAAGTTTCGGATTGACGACTCTGTTCTGAAATATCTGTCTGTCAAGCTGGCAGATTCAATCAGCGCTGAAGAAATAAAAACGGCGCAGGATGAAGCTGAAGCCAGGGCACAAAGCCTCGAGACAGAAGCCGAAGAATCAGATAGTGAAGAAAAAGAGATCGTCGCTACATCATCAGATGCCAAGGATGCCAAGGTTTCCAAGGATTCCGATGATTCCAAGGATTCCAAGGATGCCGATAATTCCAAGGATTCCGATGATTCCAAGGATGCCAAGGATGCCGATGATTCCGATGATTCCCAGGAATCTGAAGAAAACAAAGAAACAGACAAAGCATAAGCGCAAGGAGAAGATATAATGGCTGCACGACCCCCAAAAAAACTGTTTTCACGAAGAAAGGTCTGCCGATTCTGTGCAGACAAAGAACTGGGAATAGACTACAAAGACCCCAAGGTTTTGCGCAATTTTGTTTCTGAACGAGGCAAGATAATTCCTCGAAGAATTGTCGGCACCTGTGCCACTCATCAGCGCCAGCTCTGTTCAGCAATTAAAAAGGCGAGACAAATTGCCCTGCTTCCATACTCTGGAAACGTTCAGGGACAAT
>CBDUGK010000062.1:0-24002 GCA_965366875.1 uncultured Desulfobulbaceae bacterium
CGATCGCTCGGGTTCGTCGATTGGAGTTCCTCAAAGAGAATTTCTCTGGTGGAAGACCTGATGGATGAATAAACGATGATACTCGCCACTCCTATGACATGAAGCAGTTTTCGTTTAGAGAAGCACCCTGCAGGGCAGCAACGATTACAGTGGTATCATCCGATGCTTCACGGTGGATCTTTGCTTGAGGTTTGGTACCGGCCGAGCTCAGAATCCACCTGCCACTCACAAGCGGGCGAGAACCACGGGAGCTTTATACTCGGCCGGAAAATTATTCATTCCTGCAGGGTCAGTGTTTAACGATATTGCTCTGCTTTTTCCTGCAGCTTGGTGCGAATATCGATCATGTTTTTTTCCAGCGCCGCCAACTGCTCTCTTGTGGTATTTGGATTTCTCTGAGCTTCCATATACTCAAAGCCTTTATCGCTCATCTCTTTACGCAGCCCGACCGTGTCATCCAGAAACTTCTGGTGGGATTCGCTGTTCCAGCCGCCCTGGCCACCCTGGGCAGCACCGGGACAATCGCCATAACCACCCATCATTCCCGGGCCCATCATGCCGTAATTACCACCCATCATTCCTGGGCCCATCATGCCGTAACCACTTCCCATCATGGTGTTTCCGTTCCCCATCCTTCCATAGCCATTCCCATGGGAATAGGCAAAACCTGCAGCCAAGCCGACAATCAGAACAGAGGCGATAATAATCTTTTTCATTTCAATCTCCTTTTGGATGTTATCGATGTTTGCGTCCTTTTTAACGCGCCAATCTGGTCCGTAACTGACCCCGATCAACACTGTTCGAGGTCTGCTCGTTACGTATTTGCCTGTGTCACTGCAGGGGCTGTGCCAGTGTAGACAGTTCCGAAAAGAAAACGATCAAGAACTTGATATTACGATATTAATGCAGAAATTCCAGATCACCGTCACAGAGACGGGAGTTCAGGGGGTGCCTATTTATCAGGCAGAAGAGCAAAGATGTGCGTTTGCACGCTGTGCATTTTTTTTACAGGTCGAAATAGTGCGGGCAGCCTCGTACACCTTACTGCCCTGCACCGGATCAGCTGTCTTGTAACCAGTCACCTGTTCCCCTATACAGACAGTGCAGCTGTACAATTCCTGGGCACTATTGGCAGGCTGACGTCCTCCGCCACCGCAGACGACCAGGTAATACTATACGATATCATGTAGTTAATAACCTCTATGATAATTGTTGTTTTGTGGCATGTTCTCTGCAAAGAAAACGACAGAGCTCCAGCCCGGAGGAGGAATGTCATTCCGGAAAAGGTCCTGAACCGAGAAGCTCTATTCCGGGGATGATCCAAAGACCATCTGAAACCTGTGGGCTACAGGAGTCATTCGACCAGCACTGGCAGTGAAACGACGGTGCCGGACAGAAACAGCAAACAGGAGGAAATGGCATGAAAGTGAAGATCTCAGAAGGAAAAAAACAGCACGCTGAAATCCTGCTAATCTTGCCAGGAGAGGTACTTGAGGATCTGAAAAATATTGCTTCCTGCAACAATACCGATCTTGAAGGTCTCGTCTACTCTTACATAGTCGATGGTATTGCCAGCGACTCCCGGATTGTCAAGCGAATGGCATTCTCGGATGCAGCCAACGAGACCCTGGGTAAAAAATCGTTCCACTCGAAGACAGCTAAAGAGATAGTCAATGACTTCAATTTAGTCTACTAGGATTTGCCTGGTCCGATCGTTTTCCTCTTACCCGGAACGTGCAGAACGGAAGCAACATTCCTGCAGCGAGCGGATCAGACTCCCTGCCGGTATCCTGCGTACGCGAGCTCTTTGCAACGGTACCCCTCAGGGTTGTGCTCAAGACCGCTGTTGGTCTTTCTCACAAGCCGTATTCCTTGATTTTATTGAGGAGTGTCTGCCGTGCAACTCCCAGTTTCTTGGCCGTTTGGCTCTTGTTGTAACCGGTCTTCTCAAGCGTTGACCTGATTACCTCACGTTCCATGTCCCTCAGGGTAAAACCATTTTCACCCTCTGTTTTTCTCGTTTCCCGAACATCTTCGGACAACAGCTGAGGGGGAAGATCCTGAGGTGAGACCTGTTCCCCCAAACATAAAATGACCGCCCGTTCGACAGTATTCTCCAGCTCCCGGATGTTTCCCGGCCACTCATACTGCATGAGAAGGTTCAGGGCTTCAGGATGAAATCCCTTGATGTCTTTTCTGTTTTTCTCGGCAAATCGTTTCAGAAAATGATTTGCCAGTTCGGGTATATCAATATGCCTCTCGCGGAGGGCCGGAAGGTTTACCGGTACCACCGACAGGCGAAAGTAGAGGTCCTGCCTGAAGGTCTTTTCAGCGATCATCACCTGCAGGTCTTTGTGGGTCGCCGCCAGCACGCGTACATCGACCCTGATGCTCTCTGCGCCACCCAACCGTTCAAACTCTCCCCCCTGGAGGACCCTGAGGATCTTTGCCTGCGTGGGAAGGCTCATGTCGCCGATTTCATCGAGGAACAATGTCCCTTTGTGGGCCAGCTCAAAGCGCCCCTTGCGACGCCCCGAGGCCCCGGTAAAAG
Organism: uncultured Desulfobulbaceae bacterium; assembly: GCA_965366875.1. Taxonomy (GTDB): domain Bacteria; phylum Desulfobacterota; class Desulfobulbia; order Desulfobulbales; family Desulfocapsaceae; genus MADRE3. Next base: position 2,552 of record CBDUGK010000062.1, read on the forward strand.
CTCCCGCCTCATGTCCGAAGAGTTCACTTTCCAGCAAATTTTCATTGAGTGCCGCACAGTTCAGCTTTATGAATGGAAATGCTTTTCGTTGACTGTTTTCGTGAATGGCATTGGCCACAAGCTCCTTCCCTGTCCCGGACTCGCCGGTGATGAGAACCGTCGCATCACTGGGGGCAACCATCGACAAGGTCGAAAACATTTCCTGCATCGCAGCACTTTTGCCGATAATATTGTCAAAAGAATACTGCTCACCAAGGCGGCTCCGCAGTTTCTGGTTCTCCTCGCGAAGAGAGCGGAAGCTCAGCGCACGATTCACCAGCAGTTTCAATTCCTCGATATCCACCGGTTTTGATATGTAATCGTAGGCACCTTTTTTCATTGCCTCCACGGCACTCTCCACCGAGGAGAAGGCGGTAAGGACAATCACCGGAGCAGCACACCCCGCCTGCAGGAGATGTGACAGCGTGGAGAGCCCGCCCACTCTGGCCATCTTCATGTCGAGAATGATCAGGTCGACCTCGTACTCATTGACAAAGGGAAGCACCTGGTCACCGTCTTCCACCTCCGCTACACGGTAGCCTTCTGCTGCCAGATTTACCCTGAGCATGGTCCGGTGCGCCGCATCGTCATCAACGAGAAGAATTTTTTCTCTGTTCTGCCTCATAACCATTATCCGCTCCCCTCTGTTTTCGGCAGGATGATTGTCACCGTCGTGCCTTCACCCCAGGCAGTCTTCACCTCAAGCGTGCCTCCGTGCTGTTCTATTATCTGGTGACTGACAGCGAGGCCCAGGCCGGTTCCGGTGTTTCTGGTCGTGAAGAATGGGTCGAACATTTTCTCCCGTTCCTGTTCTGTCATGCCTTTGCCCGTGTCAGAAACCACTATTCTGACATGGTGTCCGTCCTCAGCAGCACTCACCGACACCGTTCCTGCGGCGGGGGTCGCCTGGATGCTGTTCTTGATCAGATTCATCAGTACCTGGAGAATCAGGTCCGGATCGATGCTCGCCACGATGCCCGTGTCGCACTGGTGATGAAAATTCAGGGCCTGCTTGGAAAAATCGCTCTCCATCAGGGCCACTGTCTTGGAGATCAAGGTATCGAGGTTCGTATCAACCAGCTGCAGTTTCCGCGGTCTGGCAAACTGCAGCAAACCAGAGACGTTTCTGTTCAGCCGGTCAACCTCGCTGGTCATCAACTCGGCGTATCCCCTGCACTCCTCGCTTGCCCCGGGCTGGCTGCCGAAATAGTGGGCAAAGCCCCGCAGCGTGCCAAGGGGATTCCGGATTTCATGCGCAATTCCAGCTGCCATTTTTCCCAGCGCCGCCATCCTGCGGGAACGTTCAAGCTGCAGTTCCATATCCCTGATCAAGCTCATGTCCCTGACAACCAGGACCGTGCCGATGACCGACCCCTCACTGTCTACCAGGGAAGACCCGCCTATCTTTACCGGTATGTTTCTGCCGCTTCCGGTAGCGCATTCAGCTGAGTAGTCGAGCATTGCGCTGCAGATATCGGATGTCTTGATCTGGCAGCCGGGAAACGCCTCGTTGATGTTTTTCCCCTGGAGTTCTTCAAGCGTTCGGCCCAGGATTTCTTCTGTTTTCCTATTGCAGGACACGACCCTGTCAAGAGAATCCAGGGTCACGATGCCGACTGGAATGCTCTCGATCACGTTGTCGGTGTAGAGTTTCATGTTGGCAAGCGTCGATTTTGTAACCCGCATACTGTGATAGAGGAACAGGAAGTAGAGGCCTGCACTGCCAACGAGAAACAGTATCGCACCCATGAAAACGGCGTGCTGAACATCCTGTCTCTGGGCAGCGGCAAATTCCTCGGTAAACAGGCCTATCGATATGATTGCGCCGTCAAGCTCGCTTCGATTGTCCGCCAGACGACGCATGTGCTCTTCGGTCATTTCCATGCCGCCAAGCTGGGACTGCAATGACAACCGTTTTGTGATCGTAAAAATTCCCGTTTGACTGTCGACAGCGCTCATCGATTCTTCCGGGCCGGGAATTTCCGTGCCGCCCCGCAATATCTTCGTGAGCTCCGGTGCACCATCCGTTTGATCGATGACCGCTCCCCTGCTGTCGGAGATTATAATAAAGACGATATCGTTTTCACGGCCGCTCTCCGTAATCAGCGTGTGAAGTGGGTCACCGCTGCCCATGTGATGCACGAGCGAGGTCCTCAAGGCCGCTTCGACGGCCCTGATGATGGTCTCTCCTTTCTGGAACAGGTAGCGCTCCATCACCTCCTGGGCTCGGTTTATGTTTTCAAGGGTGGAAAAAGCCAGGAGCACGGCGAGAAAAAGCGTTGCCAGAATGAGTCCCAATGCCGTCCGGGAGATTTTGAAGCGCTGTCTTGAGGAGAAAAGAGCTGTGTTCTCACTTGTGTTGTCGCTCATTCCGGCCTTTATCGAAAAAAACAGGTGATTTTGTTTTTATACTTCACCAACAGACATATACTTCCTTCAGGCTTTTCGGGCGAGAACCTCAAACTGACCCATCATACCGTTGTCTTCATGCTCGAGAAAGTGACAATGGTACATGTAGATTCCGGTGTAGTCATCGAACCTGCTGATGATTCGGACACGTTCTCCCGGCTGGACAAGCACCGTGTCCTTGCGCCCCTGCTCAGCAGGTGGAGGTTTTTTACCATTGCGGTCCAGGATCTGAAACTGGACATCATGCAGGTGCATTGAATGGGGCAGTCGCATCATCATGGCGGAATCGTTCTCTATTTCCCAGATCTCGGTATCCCCGAGATTCACCTGCTCATTGATATAGTCAAGATCCATGTTGCGACCGTTTATGGTGAGGCGACCGCCGCGTCTCATCATGCCCATTCCCCCGGACATTGTTTCCATGCGAAATGTTCTTGTTTTCACGGCCTGAGACTCCGCCAGCCAGTCGATCGCAGCGAGCCTTTCAGGCAAGTCATAGGAGCGCTCGGCCTGTTTGCCAACGGTAAACTGCATGGCCTCAAACCTCCTGCCGGTCTGCTGGTCAACCAGTAAGGATATTTTTTTCTGCAGGGCATCAGCTGCAAAGTCGACGAGTATTTCTGAACGCTCTCCCGCGGAGAGAAGCAGACTGGTTAAGGCGACAGGCGCTTCCTGGAATCCGCCATCGGTGGCTATCTGGAAAAACGGCCTCTCATCGCTGAAGGCGATCCGGTAGATCGATGAGTTCGAGCCGTTTAAGACCCGCAGGCGCACCAGCCCCTTCGGGACGTCGAGGTTTGGCCACATGCTGCCGTTAACAAGCATATAATTGCCGATCACCCCATGCATCACATCCATCATGTTCTGTGCATAGGCGAACCGTCCATCATCAAAAAAGCGGCGATCCTGCAGCACAATCGGAAAATCGTCCACACCATAATTCTTCGGTATATCAAGCTTGTCAGAAACGTCGTCCTCTATTACAAAGAGACCGGCCAGCCCCAGATAGACATGCTCACCGGTGAGCCCCATTGCATGAGGATGATACCAGAGGGTTGCTGCCGGCTGATTGATTCTGAAATCCGGGTTCCAGGTTTGTCCCGCCCCGATAACCTGACGGGGACCGCCATCCCACTGGGCGGGTACATGAAGTCCATGCCAGTGCACGGTCGTCACCTGGTCAAGATTGTTATCAATGGTGAATTTGACCCGCTCCCCATCACGCACCCTGATGGTCGGGCCGAGGAATGATCCGCTGTAGCCAAGCGTGGGAGTTACATATCCTGGAAAAAACGAGCGCTGCCCTTTTTCTGCGCTGAAACGAAAGGATCTGGCGCCATCGGGTGAGAGCGTACTCTCCAGGAGCGGCGGGATCGGCAGTGCATCAATGAAGCCATCCGCCGGGCCGGCATAGGCCAGACCACTCTTTCTTAAAAAGGTGTTGCCGCCCAGGGCGGTAATGCCAAGCATAGCTGCACTGCTTTTCAACAGGGTTCTCCGTCTCATGCCAACCTCATTATGCTATATCTTTTTTTATTTCTTCAAATTCAATCTTACTGATTTCCCCGCGAGCGTAGCGTTCCTTGAGAATTTCAATGGCTCCCGCATTATTTCTCTGCGCCTTTGAGGTAAACAGCACCTGGAATAGTTTCACCACCACTCCAATTATCAGGGCCCAGAAGATGATCATGACGATCATTCCGAGCGGTCCCTGCATAAATCCGGCGCCACCGCACAACCAGTTTGAAAAACCCATCCCCTGTCCATACATATAACACCTCCCGGATAAATCCTTACCCAGCTAGTCAAAGCACGATGCGTGCCAGAGTTTTAAACCCGGGAAAGTCAAATTTAAACACATGTTTTCGAAGTGTTAGCTGGTTGAGAAACAGGTGATTTGCCTACTTGCCGTAGCGAAGTGTATGATTTTTAGGCACCTCTTCGTCCCGGACTACCCAGTTCTGTCTAAATATTAGGCACTGACTCGATACATTGTAAGTCTCGTAACCGGAATAAAGGCGATTCAGAGATCAAAGCCGCTTAGAAATGAATGGAGGGCTGTCACCCCCCAAGATTTTCAGGTTGACATAACCTGCAGATCGGGATGGGTTGTTTTTACCGGCTCTGTGTCTCTATGCCAATCACAAAAGCGACGCCGGGATTCCGCGATTTTTCCTAACAAATTCGTTTAAAGGCAGAAGCCTTGATTACCGCCACGATAGGGCTTCCTTCTGCAATCTCCAGCTCCCGTATCGATTCCGGAACAACCTGGGCAATTAATTGCCCACTGCCGCACTGCAGTTCCACCCGGACTCGATTGCCAACGGTATAAAGCCTGGTGACCCTGCAGTCAAGCAGGTTTCGGGCGCTGGTTGCCTCAGGATGTTTCTTAAAAAGCAGAATCTCACGGGCATCCAGTTTGAAGATGTTTTCCTCCGCCGCAGACGGCTCACACAGTATTAATTCCCGGCCGCACCACTGGTAGGCCCAGAGATCATGCCGCGGCCTGGGCACCCCGAGGCGAAGCAGGTTGGTGTACCCCTGCCGGTCGTCCGACCAGCAGTCCCGGGCAAGGTCCTCCGAGGTGGTCTGCAACGTAAGTCTGCCGTCGCGAAAAACCAGAACCTCCTCGGTCATTAAGCGCAGCTCCAGCAGGGAGTGCGAGATGAAAATAACCGGGATGTCATATTGCCTCAAGACCCGATTAAGATATGGAATAATCTCGAGCTTGAGGTTGTCGTCAAGACCACTCAGTGGTTCATCCATGAGGATAAGACGGGGACAGCAGAGGACCGTTCGGGCCAGGGCGACCCGCTGTCGCTCGCCTCCGGAAAGCAGATTGACGCCACGTTCAAGCAGGTGCTCGAGCTGCAGTACCCGGATGATTTCCTGCGGACTGATTTGCCTGTAGCGTTTCGCGGTGCGCTTCCAGCCATAGAGGAGGTTCCCCAGGACACCCATATGGCTGAAGAGGTGGCTGTGCTGAAAGACGACTCCGAGCCGTCGCTTCTCCGGCGGTACATTTATTTTTTCCCTGCTGTCATACAAGGTGATACCGTCCAGCTCCACTCTCCCCTCGTCCGGACTGGTCAGACCGGAAAGCATATTCATCAGCGTTGACTTGCCGCTTCCAGACGGACCAAACACACCGGTCCGCGTTCCCCCCAGGGAAAATCCGGCCGAGAAGGTAAAATTTCCGACGGTACGCTGCAGAGAAGCGCTGAGCTGCATGGCTTATCTCCTGACCAGCGAGCGGTTTATCATCTCGCTCAACAGCAGCACGCCGACAGAGAGCATAATCGATACCAGGCAGAGAGTGGAGGCCATACGGTCGCCTCCCGGAATGGATGTGTACTCGTAGATGGCCAGTGGAATCGTCTGGGTGACGGTCGGGATGTTGCCGGCCAGGATGATGGTCGCACCGAATTCCCCGAGGCTCCTGGCAAACATCAGCGTCATGCCGGAGATGAGCGCTCTGGCGGTCAGCGGCAGGGTGATGGTGAACAGCGCATCCCACCAGCCTGCTCCCAGCGTTCGGGCGGCCAGAACGGCGGCACTATCCATGCTGTCCATGCCAATCCTGATCGCCCTGACCAGCAACGGAAAGCCGACCGTCGCCGAGGCAATAACCGCCCCTTTCAGGGTAAAAACGATGCGGATATCCCAGCGCGAAAGCAGTTCGCCGACCACCCCGTTCTGGCCGAAGGTGAGAAGGAGCAGATAACCGACCACCACCGGCGGCAGGACAAGAGGCAGGCTGACCACCGCTTCCAGGAGGGCCTTGCCCGGTATTCTGCTGAAGGCGAGCAGGTAGGCGACGGCAAAGCCGAGGGGAGCCGAGATAAGTGTTGCTGCGCAAGCCACCTTTAAGGATAGCCCGATAGCTGCAAAATCATTTGGCTGCAATCCCGGTAAAAGTGACATATCCCTAGTTCCAGAGTGCCGGTGCAAAACCCTGACGGTCAAGAATTTCGGCGGAGACAGGCGAAAGGAGGAAGTCATAGAACAGCCTGGCGTCAGTCCTGTCCTTACCGGCAGCGGTGATTGCCACTGGATAGCTTATCCGGCTGTACAACTCCTGCGGTACGCTGAAAAGAAGAGCGGCATGGTCTGCCAGCCGGGCATCACTGCTGTAGACAAAGGCCCCGTCAGTTTCGCCGCGGTCGGCATAGACGAGCGCCTGAGAGACATCTTTGGCCATTACCAGTTTACCTTCACCCAGCAGCTCTGAATATATCCCGGCTGCGGTCATGGCCTCTTCAGCATACTGTCCGGCCGGCACTGATGCCGGACTGCCTATGGCGATGAATTGCAGGCTCCCCAGGTTGGCCATGGAGATATCATCCATTTTTTTTCTCCCGACAAAGACCAGGCTGTTGTAGACCAGCGTTTTCCGGCTGTCAGTTGCAATCTTGCCTCGGTTTATCAAATAATCCATCCACTTTGGGTGGGCAGAGATATAGATATCCGCCGGCGCGCCGTGGTCAATCTGCCTGGCGAGAGCCCCCGAAGAAGCGAAGCTGGCCAGAATATTTACATCAGTGTGCGTCGCTTCAAACAGCCTGAACACCTCTTGCAGACTGCTGGCGAGGCTGGCTGGCGCTGAAATTCGCAACTCCGCTGCCGGCAAAACCGGCGCATACAGAAAAGAAATGAGAACAAGCGCTAAACTACAGGTGATTTTCATCCAATCCTCACGGGTACCGGATACATTGTATCTGTTCGGCAGGCGCTGCAGGACAGTGTTACCGTAGTCAATGCAACGACACGGCGGGGGAGGAAGGCTGACGGCCTCAACCACAGCCACCCCCTGTTCCCGTACAACTGCCGTCAGCACAGGGATTACGCCGACCTCTGAGCACATCCGTACACTTGTTATCGAAAACGGTCCGTAAACCCTCTTCGATAAACCCGGCGGCTTCAACCGGCCTGACCCCCGACTTCGACAGGATATCAAACGGGGTCTGGCCGACACCGCTTACCAGTATCGCCCGGCAATCGCCGAGGACCCGCGCCACTTGGTGCCAGCGCTTAATGCCCCCGCCTGTTGATGGGGCCTGGCGCTCTTCAACCTTTTGCAGGGAACCTTCATGCTGCTCCCATATCTGAAACATTCGTGCCTCCCCCAGATGCTGATTGATCAGTACCCCTTCCTGTGTTGCCACGGCGATATAGCGTCGCTTTTCCGGGGGAACCTTGATCGAGGAGCAGGACGAGAGGCAGCTCCTGAATTCATCTGTCCGGTCCTCATTGAGCAGCCCGACAGCATCTGCACGGCACCTGGTACAATGGCGCATCTGAGGCAGGTAGCGCTCGGCACGATTCCTGATTGCCGCCATGGATTTTTTATCCGGCTGCTCAACATGGGCAAACGGCGTATTGACGTTGGGAAACATTGCCATGCAGTTGAGCAGATCGACGCCACGTCCCTTCATGGTCCGGGCGACTTCCTCGACATGGTGGTCATTCACCCCTGGAATAATGATACAATTCACCTTGACCGTAATCCCGTGGTCTTTCAGCATGCTGATTGCCGCCAGTTGTCGTGCCAACAGTAATTCCGCCGCCTGAATCCCGCGGTAGACGACCTTGCCGTCTTTTACCCAGGAGTATATTTCTTTGCCGATCTGCGGATCGACCGCACATACGGTAATGGTCACATGGCTGACTTTAATCTCGGACAGCGCCGGGATATAGGGGGCAATTCCCATACCGTTTGAGGAGACGCAGAGGATTGCCTCAGGATGGTTGCGCCTGATCGTGCACAGTGTTGCAATGGTTTCAGGACCATTGGCAAACGGGTCACCGGGCCCGGCAATGCCTGCTACCGTTATGCGCGGCTCTTTTTCTAAAACCCGCTGCATATAGATGGATGCCTGGTCGGGAGTGAGAACCGTGCTGGTCACTCCCGGGCGGGATTCGTTTACGCAGTCATATTTACGGTCACAAAAATTGCATTTGATGTTGCATTTTGGTGCTACCGGCAGGTGAACACGCCCGTATTTTCCTTTCGCATCAGGGTTAAAACAAGGGTGTTTATGATAATCTTCTATTTTCAGGTCCTTCATAATCGATCCTTTCAAGCAGCCGAGCGTGTATTCTACATGTAACTGTAGCCAACCGTTGAATCGCTCTGTTTTTTGTCAATCAGTGTATTGGTTATGGTGTCAAATAGACGCTGAGCGCCATGATACCCCAGGTGCAGGATGCGCTGGCCCCCGACCCGGTCATGAATCGGAAAGCCCACCCGGACCAGCGGAATATTCTCTTTGCGGGCAAAGGCGTACCCTTTCGAGTGACCGACCAGAATCTCTACCCCCAGCTCCCTGGCCAGGGTTTCGATATCATAAAAATCGACATCTTCTCGTACTTCCGGGATGGCGCAGCCCAGCCCGGACAAGGCCTCTTCAATCGCTTTGTTGAACCTGCCGCTCTTGCCTCCCGTCGCGCAGAGGACCGGTTTCAAGCCAATTTCAGCCAGAAACGATGTCAGTCCCACCACCAGGTCTTCCTCGCCATACACCACCGCACGTTTTCCAAAAATGTATTTATGTCCGTCAACCATTGCATCAATCAGTCGTCCCCGCGAGGCCCTGTAATATTCCGGCATCCCGCGACCGCCAAGCTCCTGAAGGAGGTCAAAAAACGCGTCCGTTGCCCGGATACCAATGGGCAGTCCAAGTCGGGTGAGCCTGGTGCGGTAGCGTTCCTCAAGAAAGGTTCCAGCCGAATCGTCGGGAAGCGTCGCTCCCAGTTCAATGGTTGCCCGGGCACCTCCCATCTTCCTGATCTGCTCGAGCGGAGTGCCGCCCTCTGGAATCAGCGGGTAGTCGTCGAGCGCCGGTCCATCAAGGGTATCCGAGTAGTCCGGCATCAGGGTGGCGGTGATGCCGAAACGCTCACACGCTTCCTTCAGGTACCTGATATCCTCCGCAGAGATAAAACCACTGAGCAGATTAATGGCGTCATGCGGTTCCGCCAGCTGGGTCAGCTGCTGCACGATAGCCCTCAGCGCACCATTAAAGCCTTCCATATGGGTGCCGGAATAACTCGGTGTGGAAACAGTCACCACCGCCGGTGATTCACTGGTTCCGAACTCCTTTTTGTATTCGTGGAGGATCATCGGCACATCATCACCGATGGTTTCGGTCAGACAGGTCGTTGCCAGGCCGATGAGCCTGGGGTGATATTTCTCGGTTACGTTCTTGAGCCCGAGCTTCAGGTTCGCCCCGCCGCCGTAAACGGCATGCTTCTCCCCGAGAGAGGAAGAGGCGATGTCGATCGGTTCATTGAAATGGCTGATGATATAGCGGCGCATATAGGTGGCACATCCCTGTGAACCGTGGAGAAACGGCACGCAGCCTTCAATACCGCGAAAGGCAAGGGCGGCGCCGAGTGGTTTGCAAAGCTTACAGGCGTTGGTAGTTGACGTGTAATTCGGCATCTTGCTCATTGCTCTTTCCCCTCTGTTCTGCGCGGTACAAACTTCCACACCGGGCTCATGACCGAGCCATACACCTCCCGTGCGAAGTTCAGCATCCCCTGGAATCCGGCCAGCATCTCTTTTCTCTCGTGATTGTGATCGCAGAACGCAACGCCGAGCTTATAGGCTATGGGCCGCTCCTTCACCCCTCCGACAAAAAGATCAACGTCCTTTTCTTTCATGAACGCCGCGAGCTCGAGAGGGTTCGCATCATCAACGATAATGGTGCCCTCATCGGTGATCGCCTCAAGTTCTTCATAATCTTCCCTGGTCCCGGTTTGTGATCCGACCATCACCACATCCATACCGATCAGCCTGAAGGCTTTGACCAGGGAAAAGGCCTTGAATGCTCCGCCGACATAGATCGCTGCCTTCTTGCCGGCGAGGGCCTCTCGATACCTGGTGAGTTCCGGCAGCAGTTCCTGGAGCTCTTCCCTGACCACCTGCTGGGCACGCTCAATCAGCGTGGCCTCGCCAAAATGGCGTGCTACCGAATAGAGCGCCTCCGCCATATCCTCAACGCCAAAATAAGACACCCGGATATGGGGAATATCATATTTTTCCTTCATCATGTCAGCGAGTTCCATGGTTGCCCCGGAACACTGAACGACATTGAGTGCAGCGCCGTGCGAGCGCTGGATGTCTGCAATCCGGCCGTCTCCGGTAATATTGGCGACAACTTCTATACCGGCCCGCTCAAAATACTCGCGGATCAGCCAGATTTCGCCGGCAAGGTTGAAGTCACCGAGAATATTGATGGAGTAGCGGGAAATCCCGCCTGTATTGCCGGTACCGACAAGACGTGCCATGGCATTACAGGCCGCCTGGTATCCTTCGCGCTTGTTCCCCTTGAATCCTTCTGACTGAACCGGCAGAACCGGGATGTTCTTTCTCGCCGAAACCCTGCGGCATACCGCCTCCAGGTCATCGCCGATAATTCCGACGATGCAGGTCGAATAGACAAAGGCTGCATTGGGCTGGTGCCGGTCGATAAGTTCATCAAGGGCCTTTTCCAGCTTCTTCTCGCCGCCAAAAATGACATCCATTTCCTGGAGGTCCGTTGAAAATGAAAGACGGTGCAACTCCGGACCGGAGGACAGCGCCCCCCTGATATCCCAGGTATAGACGGCACAGCCAATCGGCCCATGAACCAGGTGCAGCGCATCGGCAATCGGGTAGAGTACGACGCGGGATCCGCAAAATACGCATGCCCTCTGACTGACCGCTCCTGCCAGACTGTCCTTGTTGCAATCAATTGCAAAGGGCTCAGACCCCTTGCGGTGGATTTGTCTCGCTCTGTCTTTTAAAAGAGCTGCACTGCTGCTCATATCGTGTTCCTTGTTGAGGTTACGTTGACGACTGTTATGCTCTCTAAAGCAAACCACATGCCAAAACACGAATCTTGTTTTTTTGTATAATTACAGAATACTAGAGAGGGTCAACCGAACAGGCTCTGTCGACATGGATTCGGTCGCTGTACAATCAGCTACAAAATTGTAGGGAATCACCACTTTTGAACGGGAGCACTCGTACCTCCATAGAAAAAGGCGCGCCGAAGAAAATCCGGCGCGCCCAAAGGTTCACGGTACACCAGGGAGGTCTAGAGATCGCTTTCGAAGAAAGCTATATCGATACGCTCTTTGTCATTATCTGCTGTCAGATGATAGGTTCCGCGCGCCATCACCTCCAGATTAAATCTGCTGCCGCTTTGTGCTAGTTCACGGGCAATGTGTTCACGCTTGTTCAATTCGGAATCGACGTTGAAAAAAAGGCTGACTGATGCCCCGCTCTCCTCCATCCTCAGCAGGAACGCATTATATTCTACAAAAACCAGATCCTCATAGACAAAACTCTGCTTGAATCCTGCCTGTTCCAGTGCACTCATGATCAACCCCAGAGGTCGATGCGGCACACTCTGCTGCGCATTCGCTGTCACCCGTTCCACCACGTACCTTTTTTCTTTGTCAGGCCTGCAGGTAGGGGCGCAGCTCCTGGTGGACCTGTTCCCCTATTGCAAGTATTGTCAGAACATCATCTTCAGCCGGAATCCTGATCTGGTAGCTTTCCAGGTCGCAGATCTCCTGGAAGGTATCAAGAAATAACATTTTCTCAACCAGATCAGGCTGCAGGCTCAGGTGACGCTGCAGTGAGCGCAGTAAATCTCCCATGGTGTGGTTGTCGGCGAGATCACCATTCTTCATTAAGAATGCCATGATCAACTTCTCGATAGCCATACAGGTGAGGTTGTAGAGGGTGTCTGCAGAGAACGCTTTTTTCATCTTTCTGTGCGCACCGAGCGCCGTACCCAAAAACTGCTCTCCATCACGCTGATAATCCTGCCAGTTATCGATCTGCACAATATTCATTTGCTGATCTCCTGTTGTATTTTCTGAAACACACCAAATTGGTCCTATCCCACGCAGCTCTCCGGTAAAACGAAAATGCCCGGCTGTTGTCCAGGTCAGCAAGAAGCTGCAGACGGCGGGCCCCTCTCTGCAGCGCCCAGTCACCCGCCGCCTGCAGCAACGTTTTACCTACCCCGTTTCCCCGGTGCTGTCGATCGACAACCATGTCCTCAATCAACAGTGAATAGCCGCCCTCTGCCGTAGAGATGACCAGTTGGCCACTGACCATACCGATGACAGCACCCGCTACTTCTGCCACAAAAACTTGGGCGGAATCAGAATCAAGAAGCAACCCAAGCCCTCTTTTCTGCTTAACACGGTCAAAGGTGAAGTCCTGCTCGATACTAAACAGCTGTTTCAGCAGGATCACCAGCTCGTCGATATCTTCTCTTTTCGCAGACCTCAGCTTCATATCCACCGTTCCCGTTCAGCCCATCAAGAATGCTTCGACCGGTTCACCATCCTCGATGCCGTCAAGCACCGCATCGATAGCATCTTCACTGTTAATCCCTTTAAACCACCAGTTTTCCGGCTGGACAACCATGATCGGCCCGGACTCGCACTGTTTCAGGCAGCCGGTTGCGGTTACCTGAATATCAAGACCCCGATCAAGAATCTCCTCCTCGATATACTGAAGAAATCCATCTGTCTGTTTATGACAGATACCCTTGGGGTCTCCTTTTAAACGAAAACTCTGGCAGACGAGAATCTGCCTCTCTGGTAAAGCCATTTAACATCTCCTTTTATTTCCTGAAATGATAGTACTCATGCTTCTTATTTCTTCCCTTTCCCTTTTTTCGCACCCCCGTACAGCACATCAACACATCCTTCAATATTTTCATCGGTTACAACTACACGGATGCTTTTTTCGGCGAGAATCTTTCGGGGGTTGCCTCCCACGCCTGCGGCCAGGATGGCAAAACAGTCTTCTATCACCAACGCCAGCTCCTCCCAGCGCCTGGCTCCAGTGCCCGGTTCAGGCAGCTCTCTTGCCTCGAGTAAACAGGCAAGACCATCACCTCGCGGCCCATATACCAGCACTTTATCAGCGTGCCCCAGATGCAGGTCTACATCCATGCCGTTGGAGCTGACGACAGCGACGTTGGGCCGATCCGCCCGAAAACCCGGGAGCAATTGAGCCAGAGAGGATCTGTCATCCTGCAGCGCTTCTGAAGTGTGAGTCAGGAGGGGTGCCTCAAGTACCCTCAGGTACGCTCCAGCGGCCTTTTTTGCAGATTCCATGTCGCACGGAGTCGGAGGCTCAAGGCTCACCTCGGCGTCTGCCTGGGGCGCATACGGCACCAGCGAAATACTGTCCGCGCCCAACTCCATCATTCTGCGGCTCAACCACTTGATATGATCAAGATTATATCCTGGGTACAGCGTGGTCAGTATGGAAACCTCAAGCCCTTGGTATTTAAAGGCTGGAACGCAATTACACTGTTCCTTGAGCAGCAGCCGGACAGCATCTGCTATTTTCAGCGTCTTCTGGCCCGGTCTTATCCACGCATAAAGCTTCTCAAGGACCTCAGCCCGCACTGCATCCACCACTAATTCGACATAGTCAACCCCTGACTGGGCGAGCTCCCGGGCGAAAGACTCTCCGCCGATGCCCAGCGTTTTTATGCCAATCCTGAGTTCTGGAAATTTGTCCTTGACGAGCGCCAGTGTCCTCAGCGTCGTATCCGGAACGGCAAGCGGGTCTCCGGGGCCGCTGATCGCTACCATCGCTGCTTTTCCACCTGATTTTTCCATGGCCTCTTCAAGCAGGGCCAGTGCTTCCTCCGGCATGCAAAAATGGACCTGTCTCGGCAAATACGAGGCGAAACGGGTCCGGGCCGTTATCTGGGGGGCAACCGGCAAGTGAACAACCAGCTGCTGCAGCGAATCCTCTTGTGGGCGAACTCCTGATCCTTTATAGTCACTTAGAGATACGACACTCATATAAACCGCACTTCCTCGACTCAGAGGAGATCCGGCAGCCTCACTGCTGACAGCGGCCGGATCGTTTTTATAGTACCAGTTCAAACTGTGATTCCGGATCATCCCGGTCTTTTCGATCCAGCAGAACACCCAATATCTTTTCCAGCAGCCTCAGGCCGCCCATGTACCCGACCGTCGGGAAATGCTGGTGCCCCTGGCGATCGAGAATAGGAAAACCCCAGCGCACGAGCGGCACGTCTTCATCTCTGGCGATATACTTGCAATAGGAATTGCCGATCACAAGGTCGACCGGATCGTTCTTGATCCACTGGTGAAGAAGAAAGAGATCGCCCCGTGCCTTGACATTGACGTCAAAACCAGCCTCGGCGGTAATTTCTTTGATTCGTCTTTCAAATTTCTTGCCCGGTGTTCCGGTAACGACATGGACCGGGCACATATCGATTGAAACCAGAAATTCCGTCATGGCGATGAGCTGGTCGGGGTCACCGGCAAGCGCTACCTTCCTGCCGTAAAAATACTGATGCATATCTGAGATCAGGTCCACCAGTTTGCCGCGCTCCCTCGAGATTTCATCGGGAACCGAGGTCCCGGCAACCGTTCTCAGGGCATCGACGAATCGATCCGTTGCCTTGAGACCAAACGGCATGTCGAGAATCGAGCAGGGAACCTTGCATTGTGTATCGAGCAGGCGGGCGGCTTCAGCGGAACACCACTCCCCAAGGGCAAGCGAGCCGATGGCATCACCGCTGGCCACGATATCGGCGATAGCTGCTCCTCCGTCGGGAAACATCTTGTAGTCGCCGGTCAGCGGACCGTTCAGTACGCCGGAAGTATCCGGAAACATCGTGATTTTCACGCCGACAAGTTCAGCAATCCTCCTGATCTCCTCCATGTCGGCGGGCTCCACCCAACCGGGAATGATGTTTACCCGGCCATTTTTCCTGCCGCTCTTTTCGGCAAGCGCCGCCATTGCCTTGACCATATTGGAAAAGCCGGTCACATGTGAGCCGACATAGCTCGGCGTCGGGGCTCCAAAAACAATTTTACCTTCAGGGACTTTCTTCTCTTTCCGTGCCTTGTCAAAAATCTGCGGGAGATCGTCACCGATCGTTTCAGACAGGCAGGTTGTGTGAACGGCGATTGCTTCCGGTTCGTAGACCGTGAATATGTTGTCTATAGCCTGGACCAGGTTTGCCTGCCCTCCGAAAACCGAGGCACCTTCAGTAAACGAACTGGTTGCCGCCGAGATCGGTTCCTTATAGTGGCGTGTCAGGGTGCTGCGGTGATACGCGCAGCACCCCTGGGAACCATGGCTGTGAGGCAGGCACCCCTTAACTCCCAGCGCTGCATACATAGCGCCGATGGGCTGGCAGGTTTTCGCCGGATTGATGGCCAGTGCCTTCCGCTCTGTGATTTCTTTTGGTGTATGTTTCAGTAACATGTTTTTACCTTTATATCTTATTCCCACACATATGTGGCTGAAAGTTCAGGATTCTGCTGCCATGGGGCTTTCATGTAGCCCCACACCCTGCTGTTGACAAGCCGCTCTATCTCGTTGTAGAAATTTACCGCACCCCTGAAGCCGGCATAGGGTCCACCGGAATCGTAGCTGTGCAGCTGTTTCATCGGCACGCCAAGCTTCTGTATGGAATACTTCTCCTTTATCCCAGCGCAGAAGAGATCGGGCTTCAGCAGCTCGACAAGCTTTTCAGCCTCGTACTGATTCAGGTCATCAACGACAATAGTTCCCTGCTCCATCTCCGGGTTCAAGCCATCATACTGCTTGAATTCCAGGCCACCGGCCTCAAGTGCCGCAATCTCTTCGGGGCTCTTTCTCGGCCGATACAGTTCGGGATCTGGTTCAACCTGGATTTCCTCAATATTCCTGCTGTCTGCATCGACTTTCAAATGCGGAATCACCTGCCGCCCTTCGTAGTCGTCACGATGGCCGAACTCGTAACCGGCCGAGAGCGTCTTCATGCCCAGCTCATTGAACAGCTCCTGGTAATGGTGGGCCCGGGAGCCTCCCACAAACAGCATTGCGGTCTTGCCGCTCGTTCTCGGCAGCACTGTTTTCACAGCTTCTTTTACCGCAGGCATCTCCTCGGCAATTACCGCTTCAACACGCTCGGCAAGCTTCTCGTCGGCAAAATAGTGGGCTATTTTCCGCAGCGATTTCGCCGTTGCTTCAGCACCGATGAAATTGACCTTGATCCAGGGTATTCCGTACTTTGTCTCGAGCATGTCGGCGACATAGTTGATTGAGCGATGGCACATCACACAGCTCAGGTCAGCCTGGTTAGCCGAAGCGAACTGGTCATAGGTTGAATTTCCCGAAAACGTGGCGATATTGGTAATTCCGCACTTCTTGAGAATTCGGTCTATTTCAAAGCCGTCGCCGCCGATATTGTACTCACCGAGCAGGTTAATCTTGAATTCATCGGTTTTTTCCTTCTCGCTCGTACCGACAATGTGAGTGAACACCTGGTTGTTGGCGATATGGTGCCCTGCAGACTGGGACACGCCTTTATAGCCCTCACAACTGAAGGCAAAAACATTGCAGTCGCCGAATTTTTCCTTCATCTTTCTGGCCACCGCGTGAATATCATCACCGATCAGCCCGACCGGGCAGGTTGCGAAAACGGCGATGCCTTTCGGATGAAAGAGGTCATAAGCCTCCTGGATTGCCGCTTCCAGTTTTTTCTCTCCGCCAAATATGATATCGGAGTCCTGCATGTCCGTTGACAGTGCATACGGTATGAAATTTTCACCGTTTTCACCCGAAGCATCAGTCTGGTTTCTCCTGGTCAGCCAGGCATAAAAACTGCACCCGATCGGACCATGAACCAGGTTGACGATATCACTCGTCGGCCCCATGATAACACCCTTGCAGCCGGCATAGGTGCAGCCCCGCATCGTTATGATACCGGGGATTGTCCGGACGTTCGCGACAATCTCGGGAGTGGTGTTCTCTCGGGCCTCATTGATCATTATCTGTTTGGCGCGTTTACGGGCTACTTTCGGTGGATACTTCTCCAAAAGCTTTTCCTTGACGTCATGCGGATCCCACTGCACCATTTTTTCAGCTCTTCCCATACTATTTCTCCTTGAAAGGGTCCTAGCTAATTGACTTATTCCCTTTTTCGCCGGTTCTCACCCTGACGGCATCTGCCATGGGCATGACAAAGATCTTGCCGTCCCCCGGCTTGCCGGTCTGATTAACATGTATGATAGCGTCCACGACATCGTCGACCTGCTTGTCATCAACAACCACCGTCACCATCCGTTTGGGATATAACTTGCCTTTTTCACCGAGAAGCGCCGCCGCTTCTTCAAATCCATCCTCAACCCCTTCCACCAGCCTGCGGTTGACGAATCCATACCCTCGCCCCTGGGCCTCGTGGGCGAAAAAAGCATCCACGCCGGCCTCGGTAAGAGCTTTTTTGGTTCTGTTCATCTTCTCCATGCGAACGATTGCGATTACCTCCTTCATGCAGCAACCTCCTCAGCTTCAACCCCTTCTTTTACTCCTGAGCTGATTGTGTAGACGTCATCAACATCGGTTACAAATATTTTGCCGTCTCCAAAAGCCCCTTTACTGCCGGAGCGCGCAGCAGCCATGATGGTGTTGATCACAAAATCCTTGTCCTCCTTCTGAACGACGCTCAACAGCATGGTCTTCGGTATCTCATCATAGGTCACTTCGCCAATCTTGATGCCACGCTGCTTCCCCCGTCCTGCGACAGAATATTTTGTCACTGCCGGGAACCCTGCATCCATAAGAGCCGCCAGAACATCATCGGCTTTTTCCGGACGGATTATGGCTCTAATCATTATCATCATTGTCTTGTCTCCCTGTAGTATCCTTTTTTTATGCTTCTTCCAGCAGGCCAAAATCCATCAACAGCTGTTCCAGTTCCTCTATTTCCAGCGGTTTCGGGATAACAAACGTGGTGTTTTCATCTATTGCCTTCGCCAGCCCCCGGTACTCATGGGCCTGGGCACATTCGCCATTCCACTCGATTACTGTTTTCCTGTTTATTTCGGCACGCTGTACATCGTTGTCGCGAGGCACAAAATAGACCATCTGGGTTCCGAGTTTTTTGGCGAGCTCCTCGATCATCTCTTTTTCGTTGTCAACATTACGTGAATTGCAGATAAGGCCGCCCAGCCTTACTCCGCCCGATTGCGCATACTTCATGATCCCCTTGCAGATATTGTTGGCCGCATACATCGCCATCATCTCTCCAGAACAGACGATATAGATCTCCTCGGCTTTTCCGTCCCTGATCGGCATCGCAAACCCGCCGCAGACAACGTCTCCGAGTACATCATAGAAAGCATAATCGAGTCCCTCAGACTCTTCGTAGGCTCCGAGAGACTCAAGCATGTTGATCGAGGTGATGATCCCCCTGCCTGCGCAGCCAACGCCTGGCTCAGGGCCTCCGGACTCGACAGACCAGGAGCCGCCGAAACTTGGTTTCCGGATATCGTCCAGTTCAACATCCTCGCCTTCTTCCCGAAGCGTATCGAGAACAGATTTCTGGGCCAGACCACCGAGCAGCAGTCGTGTCGAATCCGCTTTCGGATCGCAGCCGACGACCATTACCTTCCTGCCCATTTCGGCGAGTCCCGCTACGGTGTTCTGGGTTGTTGTTGATTTGCCAATCCCGCCTTTTCCATAAATTGCTACTTTTCTCATAGTTCTCTCCTTACCAGTCATGGTTACTGGTACTTTTAGTAAAAGGTTTCCGACCTAAAGCTGTTGAGCGTGTATCTGTCTCAGCGTTTACTCCTTCTGAGCAAAGGGTGTGCCATTCTGCACGACTATTGTTTGTTTACATGTTTTCAACAAGTTAGACACCCGTTACGAAGTTTTTTCCGGAACAGTTCAAAAATGACACTTACACACTTTTTGTAGAAAAAAGACAAAAAGGTATTCTGAAGCCAGTTGTTTTCTCTCCCCCAACATTATATTTTAATTTACCAACATAAATGTAATATAAATAAATATTACTTCACATATATGTTGTTTCGATTGTGGTTTTTTCAGCCAAAGATTCAGTTTGGTTATATTTTATCAATAAAAAACAGTGCAATACAGATGTGGTACGGTATTTGCGATGAATAATTGTTGAACCGGGTAGCTGCACACTGTGAACAGCAATCACCAGTTCAGGACCTAACCACCGCAGGAGAATTACAATGGAATTACCAGACACCGCATCATTTCCGGAGCGGAGCAACACTCAGGGCCTCGAGCTGCTTGCACTGCACAGCATCACCGAACTGATCGGCTCAGCTGTACAGCTTGACTCCACGCTCTGTAGAATCCTTGAGGTGCTCAACGATATTTTGAAGATGGAACGTGCCACCCTTGTGCTCTACGACAAATCGACCGGACAATTAACGATCAAGGCTTCGTGCGGCCTTTCACCTCAGGAAAAATCACGAGGTGTCTACAGGCCTGACGAAGGGATCTGCGGACAAATTTTCCAAACCAGATCACCATTCGTTGTCCCCGACATAAACAGCGAGCCCCTGTTTCTAAACCGGACGGGAGCGAGAACAGCAGTCAACCGCAGTACCTTGTCTTTTCTCGGCGTTCCAGTAATGGTCCAGGGGAAACCGGAAGGTGTTTTGACCGTCGATCGGCTTTTTGGGGACGATGTCTCCTTCGAAGAAGATATACGTTTCCTGACGGTACTGGCGACGCTGATCGCCCAATTCATTACCCTGCATCGCGAAATAGAGAAAAAAGAGGCGAAACTGATAGAAGAGAACGAAAACCTGAAGGCAAAACTTCATGACGTTCACGGCGGGCATTTTATCATCGGCCATTCCAAGCCTATGCAGGAAGTCTTCAGTATAATTGATAAAATCGCGAGCAGCAGCGCCACTGCGCTGCTGCTCGGAGAATCCGGGACGGGCAAAGAACTAGTAGCCAGAGCGATTCATGAAAGCGGAAACCGCAAGAACAAGCCGTTTATCAAGATTAACTGCGCCGCGCTGCCCGAAACACTCCTGGAGAGTGAGCTCTTCGGTCACGAACGAGGGGCATTTACCAGCGCCCACACAACCCGCCCCGGGCGTTTCGAGTTGGCAGACGAAGGAACCATTTTTCTGGACGAAATTGGAGAGATGCCGCTTGCGGTGCAGGCCAAAATGCTCCGCATATTGCAGGAGAAACAGTTCGAACGTATCGGCAGTTCTAAAACGTTCACCGTAGATGTCAGAATTGTAGCAGCGACAAATGTGGCTCTTGAAAATGCGGTGAGCAGAGGAACCTTCAGGGCAGATTTATATTATCGCCTGAATGTCGTGCCTATTGTCCTTCCTCCACTGAGAGAGCGCAAAGATGACATCCCGCTGTTATTCAACCATTTCCTCAACAAGAGCAATGAACGAAACCGCAAGTCGCTGAAAATCACGTCTGATTTGCTCGATTTCATTCTTACCTATTCCTGGCCGGGAAATGTCAGAGAGATGCAGAACATTGTTGAGCGCATGGTTATTCTTGCTGAAAATGAGCGGTTGTCGATCAGTGACCTGCCGGCTAACATCAGCAATCCTCCTCCAGCCCCAGATTCACACTATCCGACAGCTGTCCCGTCAGCTGACCTAGCAGCCTCCCCCCAGCAGCCCAAAGCACTCCAGGCAATCGAAAAAGAAGAGGTCGAAGCGGCACTCAGGAGAAACGGCTGGGTGCAGGTTCGCGCCGCCAAAGAACTCGGGCTCTCCCAGCGACAGATTGGTTACAGGATAAAAAAATACGGGCTGAGCCGATACGATTCATTTCGACGCTAAGAGACGTGAGCGCGGTTAAAAGGGTACCCGATGCAGACGAGCACGCAGCGCAAAAAGACCAGCAGATGAAACAATTCCAAACATGATCATTTAAAACGTTTTTGTAATTCATTATAAACTTTTTACACAACAATGTGTTTTATATTGCTTACTCGTTCGTTATTGTTTGTCCTATTATACAGTTATTATATACAAAAATTTAATTTGGCTGAGTGGCACGCCTTTTGTAATAATCTAACAAAATTCTACGTATTCGTTTCGGGAACGAAATACGGACCATCTAACTCAAAGGAGGAAAACCGTGAAATCAAGCATGAAGATGAAACCAAGAACCTACTGGGGCGGCGCGCTGTTTCTTGCCGTC
>CBDUGK010000063.1:0-23749 GCA_965366875.1 uncultured Desulfobulbaceae bacterium
AGGAGTGTGACCCCGTTCTCGTTATCGATGTCGTGGACATCGATGCCGAACCTGGATCAATACACTTCTACAGCAACGAGGATGTCAAAGCGGGTAAGATCAGCACGAGAATGTCACCACACCAACTCGGTCTTCTCGAAGTGCTGGAAATCTGCAAATTAAGGGATGCAGCACCTGAACAGGTTGAGTTTTACTGCGTCGTTCCGCAGACACTTGCCACCACGACCGAGCTCTCTGACGTTGTTGCACCGCGAGTAAAAGATATCGCCGAGCTGATTGTCAGGCGCCTTGAAAAGGCAGGGGTCCAGGTAGAGAAGAAATGATCACCGCCAGGAAGGAAGGGGACCATCCTCATGCATGAAATGTCGCTTGTACAGGGGCTCTTCCAGCAACTCAGCAGCATTGCCAGAGAACACAAGGCGACCAGAATTATCAGGCTGAAAATGTCGATCGGACCACTGTCCGGTGTGGTCATTGATTCTTTTCAGTTCGGATTTGACATTTTATCAAAAGAAGACGAACTTGTCCGGGACGCAAAACTTGAAATTGTCATTCCCGCCGTCACCTATCGCTGCAGCAGCTGCGGCTACAGCGTGGAAACCACCGGCCCGCGGCCTCAACAGTGCGCAGCGTGCCAGGACTCGTTTCTCATACCTGAAGGCGGAGACGATCTGATTCTCCAGCAGGTGGAGATGGAATAATTTAAACGGAACAGACAGAGGTTACACCCATGTGCGATGCTTGCGGATGCAATACACACACCCATAATCACGACCACCATCATGATCACGATCATCAACGCCGTCATGACGAATCGGTCATCATCGACATTAACCGTTCTCTCTTTGCGGCAAACGATGCAATGGCACGAAGCAACCGGGAACATTTCGATGCTGAGGGGATCGTTGTGCTGAACCTGATATCGAGCCCCGGTTCCGGCAAAACAACGCTGCTTGAACACACCATTGAAAAACTCGGCAGCGAATTCAAGATCGCGGTCATTGAAGGTGATATAGAAACAGAACGAGATGCGGACCGCATCAGGGCAAAAGGAGTTCCGGTCATTCAGCTCACCACCGGCGGCGCCTGTCACCTTGATGCGTCGATGATTCACAAGGGCTTTCACCGCCTGCAAAAAGAACCCGGCGGGGACACCATCGACTTGCTGGTAATCGAAAATGTCGGTAACCTTGTATGCCCTGCCGCCTTTGATCTGGGAGAGCACCAACGGGTCGTCCTGGTCTCGGTTCCGGAAGGACCGGACAAACCGGCAAAATACCCGAAAGCCTTTACCAGCTCCCAGGTTTTCCTCATTACCAAGACGGATCTCCTGCCCTACTTCGATTTTCCTGTCCCGGAAGCACGAAGAGAGGCGCTCGAGCTGAACCCGGCGCTTACTGTCATGGATTTTTCATCGACAACCGGTGAAGGTTTTGATGCCTGGCTCGATTACCTCAGAGCACTGGTTAATGACAAGAAGGCAGCAGACTGATGTAATTATCGCTCGAATAATCCGATAATTTTAGAGGCTGAGATGATCAAGGCTGACTATCAAAAATATGTAGAAGCGCTATCCGCTCTCATTCCGGACGAACGAATCTTCACCGATACGCTGCGCCGCCTGGCCTATGGAACGGACGGCGGTTTTTACCGGCTGGAGCCTCAGGTCGTCGTACGGGTTTCAAATGAAAAGGAGATGCAGCTGTGCCTTCGCGAGGCATCCTCCCGCAAGCTGCCGGTAACCTTCAAGGCTGCTGGTACCTCCCTTTCCGGCCAGACCATATCCGACTCTATTTTACTCATGGCAAATGAAGGGTGGGAAGATTATGAGGTTTTGGACCAGGGGCAGAAGATCCGCCTGCAACCGGGAATTATCGGGGCAAAGGTTAACCGCATCCTGGCCCCGTACCATCGCAAATTCGGTCCCGATCCCGCTTCCATCAACGCCGCCATGGTCGGCGGCATCATCATCAACAACGCCTCCGGCATGAACTGCGGAACCCACGAAAACGCCTACAAGACCATCGAATCTGTCAGGATTATCCTGGCAGACGGAACCCTGCTTGATACAGCAGATGCTGATAGTCGTGAATCATTTCGCCGTACACGGCCGGGATTTATCGAAAAAATCGAAAAACTCCGCGATCAGGTACGTGCGGATACAACCTTTGCCGAGCGAATAAGAAAAAAATACTCCATAAAGAACACCACCGGCTTTTCCATTAACCCGTTTATCGATTACGATGACCCCTTCCATATCATTATCAACCTGATGATCGGTTCTGAAGGTGCACTGGCCTTCATCTCCGAGGTAGTAATGCGCTCGGTGCCCAAGCACGACTTCAAGGCAAGTTCCATGGTCTATTTCCCCGACATCGTGAGTGCCTGCAGAGCCGTGGTGGCGCTCAAAAAAGGACCGGTGAACGGCGCAGAGTTGCTTGACCGGCTGGCTCTGAAATCGGTTGAAAATAAAGAGGGCATCCCGGAATTCATCAAACATTTTGATACAACGACCACTGCCGTCCTGATCGAAACGATCGCTTCAAATGAGGATATTCTCGCTGAAAATATTGCTGCAATCAAAGGAATCCTGACCGGCTTTACAACGGTTCGTCCTGTCGAATTTACCTCTGACCCGGCTGAAAATGAGCAGCTGTGGAATATCCGTAAAGGAGTGTTCCCTGCTGTCGGCGGCATGCGGGAAATCGGCACGACCTGCCTTATCGAGGACGTGGCCTACCATCTTGAAACCCTTCCCGAGGCCACCAAGGAACTGCAGGATATCGTCGCCGAATTCGGGTATTCCGATGCCGTTATTTACGGTCATGCCCTGGAGGGAAATTTTCATTTTATCTTTAACCAGGATTTCAGTGATCCCAAAGAGGTAAAACGTTACGACGCGATGATGAATGCGGTGATCAACATGACCGTTGACAAGTACGACGGTTCCTTGAAGGCAGAACATGGCACCGGCCGCAATATGGCACCATTTGTAAAAAGAGAATGGGGCGAGAAAGGCTACAACCTGATGTGTGAGATCAAGAAGCTGTTTGATCCGGACACGATTCTTAACCCCGGTGTTATCATCAATGACGACCCTGAGTGTTATTTGAAAAATTTCAAGCCGCTGCCCCAGTGCGACCCGCTGATCGACAAATGTATCGAATGCGGGTTCTGTGAAGTTAACTGCATGTCAAACCATTACAGTCTCTCCGCCCGCCAGCGCATCGTGATACAGCGCGAGATCACCAGATTGAAGAAAAGCGGGGAAGATTTCGAGCGCCTTGCCGAGCTTGAAAAAGGTTTTGTCTTCCAGGGAGACGAAAGCTGCGCCGGTGACGGTCTCTGTGAAACATCCTGTCCCGTTTCCATTGATACCGGAAAATACATAAAACAGATACGGGCTGCAAACCGGAGTTCCCTTGGCAAAAAAATAGGTCGTTTCACCGGAGACCATCTGGACCTGGTCTGCAGCGGTGCTTCTGCTGCACTGGGCCTGGTTGGCGGAATGCACCGGCTCCTCGGTACCAGGAATTTTGCTCGAATATGCGATAGCGCACGCTCCATAAGCGGTAATCGCATACCGCAGTGGACGCCGGCGATGCCGATTGGCGTATCAGCTCCAAAAGAGATTCCTGTCAATACTCAGGCAGAATGGAAAGTGGTCTATTTTCCCTCCTGCATCGCCCGTGCCATGGGACCGGCAAAGGATGACCCGGTAAAAGATTCGATCACCGAGGTGACCATCCGGGTGCTCAAAAAAGCTGGCTATGGGATCATTTTCCCCGCCGGCATGAAAAATCTCTGCTGCGGTACCCCTTGGGAGTCCAAGGGTTTTGCCGAAACTGCCGACGAGAAGTCCAGTGAACTCGAACAGGCGCTGCTGGTCGCATCCGAGCAGGGGAAATATCCGGTGCTCTGCGATACATCACCCTGTTTGTATCGGATGCGCAAGGTCATGGACAACAGGCTCAAGCTCTACGAACCGGTTGAATTTGTACATACATTCCTGCTGGACAAGCTGCACTTTACTGCGAAAAAAGAAACCATAGCCATACACCCGACCTGCTCAACAAAAAAAATGGGTCTCTCCGGACTCCTGCAGGAAGTCGCCGGTTTGTGTGCCGGCAAGGTCGTTTTGCCCCCCGATGTAAATTGCTGCGGCTTTGCCGGAGACAAGGGTTTTCACCTGCCCGACCTGAACGCTCATGGCCTGAGAAAGGCTGTCCCGGTAATCGAACAGGAAGGGGCTGTCGCGGGTTATTCAAACAGCCGCACCTGTGAGATCGGCTGTACGTCGCAGATCGGCATTCCCTATATGTCTATCATGTACCTGGTCGATGAAGTTACGACGGGAATACTTTAGCCCTTTGAGGGTGACAGTTCCCCTGGAGCCCGGTGCCGGACAACTGACAAGGTTATTACCAAAAACCTGAAACATATCACAGGCGGCATTTTCCGCTTACTGAATCCGGAACGTTGCTAATATCGCCGGTTGCCGGATAAATTCCGTGGATATGTATCCGGCAACATGCGGGTCATATGGCCTGTTCTCTCCGGATCGCGGCAAGAATTTCTTTTCCTTCGTGCGCAAGAATATAATTCCCCAGCTCCAGTCCCAACGCCTCTGGATTATCAATTGATCCCTCCAGCGTTTTGCTCAGCAGCCAGCTGCCATCAAGATTTGCCAGACCTGCCTGCAATCGCACCCGATCGCCCGACAGGACTGCATGCCCGAATGCCGGAATGGAACAGCCACCCTCAAGGGTCTTTAAATACGCTCTCTCTGCCCGCAGGCAGATTTCACTCTGATAATTGTTCAGACAGGAGCGCACCATCTTCTTTTTATCATCATCAAGGCTGTCGGCAACCTCGATGGCGATGCATCCCTGGCCCACCGGAGGCACAAACTGCTGGTCTGAGAAATGGTGCACGATCAGGTTATCATAGCCCATTCTTTTAACGCCCGCATAGGCCAGCATCAGGACATCACAGGCTCCGTTTTTCAATTTCTCGATCCGGGTCTGCAGGTTGCCTCTCATCGGTACGGATTGAAGATGGGGATAATGATGTTTTAACAGGGCAACCCTGCGAACCGATGAGGTCCCCACGCTGAGCTGCTGATCCCTGTTTTCCAGATCAATATCGTCCCTGAAGCCGACCAGGACATCGTGGCTCTTTTCCCGCGCGGTAAAGGCGATCAGGCTGAACCCCTCGGGCAGGACAGACTGCATGTCTTTGGCGCTGTGTACGGCTATATCGGTAGAACCATTGGCGAGCTGCTCTTCAAGCTCTTCGGTAAAAACCCCTTTACTGCCTATTTTGACGATAGAGCGATCAAGGATTTTGTCACCTTTTGTTTCCATGGAAACAATGGATGTTGTTATCCCATGCTCATGGAGGATCCGTGCGACCGCCTCGGTCTGCCACATGGCAAGCTTGCTCTTTCTTGTTCCGATTGTAATGGTAGTCATGATCGTATCAGATTCATTGTTTGGTATTTTCCGGGCACCCACGATACCACAGGGCAACGGGCTTGTAATCTTTTTTCAGAATCGCCTCCGGGAAAGTGATGCTCAGCGGTACCCGGATTTTCCAGCAGCCGCCCGCTCGAGCTCAACCCGAAAGGTTGTTCCCTCGTTGAGCCTGCTTTCAACAGCTACTCTACCGCCGTGTGCCCCGATAACCGCCTTTACATAGTTGAGCCCGAGCCCGAGCCCCTGGCGGGAACGGCTGCGGTCTCCGCGATACAGACGCTCCCAGATCCGGTCAATCTCATGGGCCGAAATCCCCATGCCGCTGTCCCGGAAACTCACAACAATTTTGGAATCCACCGGATAGGCAGATATCCTGACGCTGCCCTTCGGCTTGTTATACTTGATTCCATTATCAAGCAGATTTGCCCAGACCTGAGAAAGTCGTGCCCGATCGCCCCGTATCCACAGCCCGGAGGGAACTTCCAGAACGATCTGGACCTCCTCCTCCTGGGCACTGTATTCGTAGAGCTCAACTATTTCCGCAAGGTCCTGAGAAAGATCAATGTCGCTATACTCAAGCTTCATGGTGCCTGACTCCGCCTCCGCAACACTCATAATAAATTTCAACATTGACAGAACCCGCTCCGACTCTTCCAGACAATCGGACAAAGCCTCACGGAGTTTTTCCGGATCTTTGCCGGCCTGCAGCCCATACTCGGCCACCGACCTCAGCCGGGTCATCGGCGTTCTCAAATCGTGCGCCACATTGTCAAGAGACTCCTGAATCTCTTTTACCAGCTGTCGGTTCTGTTGAATAATTTCATTGATCCGCCGATAGATGAGCTGGTGCTCCTTTCTGCCGGTAGAAGAAACTTCGAGTAACCCCTCTTTATCCGTATGAACCGTCAGCAATCGATGGGCCAGGTAATTGAGGGGAAACAGACTGAGCCTGAAGCCGACATAGGCGAGAAGCAGAGCAACCAGCAACGCAGGAATCGCGGAATACCAGGCCAAGCGGACAATACTGGAATACACTCTATAGAGGTACTGATCCCTGCTGCCGACCTGGATAACGACACTGTCAAGCGCTGAAAAAGAGGCGACATTCCACACTGCCGAATCTGTGGAACCTTCATTAAAGAGTGACAGCCAGCAGCCGCTCCTATACGGATCAAGCTCGGCCAGGCTTTTGAAATCAAGGTGATGATCGGCAGATGCTGAATACAGCAGCTGTTCGTTGTTTTTGATGATCCGGACAAAATTAAGCCCCCTGAGCGATCGCTCGTCAAACAGTGATGCATACCTGTCAGACGGGCTGATGAGGTGCTCGTTCTGCTGAATGAATGTTGTCATCGAGTCCTGCAATTCTTCCTGGATAAGATGGAAAAGATATGACCTGACGGACTGCAGGACAATGATCAGAAAGAGCAGCTGCAGCCCCCAGAGAACGAGTGCGGTAAAACAGAAGACCAGTTTCCTGTTCTGCAGATGATGCGTGTCAATCAGATTTGAGAACATACCCCATGCCCCTGACGGTATGTATCAGCGTGTGGTCAAACTCCCGGTCGACCTTGTTTCTGAGCCTGCAGACCAGGACATCAACCACGTTGGTCTGGGGATCAAATGAGTAATCATATACCCGTTCCAGTATTGAGGTCTTGGAGAGAACCATCTCCGCATTGCGCATCATGTACTCGAGCAGGGCGTATTCCTTGGCGGGAAGCTCAATCTTGACACCGTCGCGATGAACCGTGCGCCGCAGCAGGTCCATGGTAAGGCTCCGGTAGCTGAGTGAGGTCGGTTCGGTATGTTTGCGATTCCGCCTGATCAGTGCCTGGATCCTGGCCAGCAGTTCACTGAAGGAAAAGGGTTTGATCATGTAGTCATCACCACCCTTCTGCAAACCCCTGATGCGATCATCAACCGTCTGTTTGGCGCTCAGTATCAGAACGGGGGTGTTGACCCGCTCCAGGCGCAACCGCTCGATCAACTGCAGGCCGTCCAGTTTCGGCAGCATCAGGTCGATAATTGCAGCATCATAATCGCCGGAAAGAGCATGCTCCAGACCGGATATACCGTCATTGCAGACATCAACGGCAAAGGTCGCCTCCCGCATTCCTTTTTCAATAAAATGTGCTATTTTTTTGTCATCCTCAACAATCAGCAGCTTCACTTCCGCACCCTCCTCTGTTCACCCCCTTGATCGCAGGCTGATAACAGCACAATGCCTGCCGGTCCTGCCGTCGCCGTTCCTGCAGGCTCTGCGGTAACTGAAATAATCACTGGAGCAACTCGTACAGATACCGGAAATGTCAATATTCTTAGCGGACAGCCCCGCGCCGGTCAACTGCTGACGTGAGATTTCCCAAAAATCAAAATAGTTCGGCCTCACCTGAAATGGGTGAAATTCCCGAGGCAGCTCTTTTTGATAGTGTATGAATTCTGCACAGCACGGTCCCAGCGAGGGACTGACAAAGGCGTGCATATCGTCCGGGGTTGAGCCGAAAACAGCGCTCATCCGCCTGACGGTAGTGTCGATAATCCCGGCAACACTTCCGCGCCAGCCGCAGTGTATGGCAGCAACGACCGAGCGCTCAGGGTCGTGGACGAGAATTCCCTGACAGTCGGCCAGCTGGACCATCAGGCCGATACCCTGGCAATTGGTTATCAGGGCATCAACGCCGTCTGTGGACCTGTCAGGCCGCACCTCATCAGCAATTATTTCAACCCTGTTCCCATGCACCTGGTGCGCACCGACCAGCTCGGTGACGCCGGCCTGCTCTCTGATGATTTCCCGATTATCTCTTACATGCTCGGCAGAATCCCCGACACCATATGCGACATTGAGACTGCTATAACAGCCGTCGCTCACACCGCCATAACGATCAGAGAAAAGGTGTTCACTGACCAATGCGCTTCGCCGCCCTTCTGCCTGTGACATAGCCGCTCTCCGCCATCATCGGTTAACCACGCTCACCAGTTTCCTGCCATACTACCGTTATGGGTAAGACAGGGAGTTGAAAAATTCAACAAAAAAAGGGGTGTACCGCCGTATTGCAGCACACCCCTTTTTGTTGGTTGAGTCTTGTTGTGGTGAAAAGATCTAGAAAAACGCCTCAAATGTCAGGTACACCTGGTCAGCACTTTCAACCGGATCCATTCCCATCATCTGCAGAGACATCAGGTCCGCTGCATTACCAAGATCGTAGGGCTTCATGTTCCAGTCGGCGGACCCTGAATAATCATAATCATAATGCTGATAACCAAGCCTGATAAAGGCGCGGCCGTATTGTGAGATCGCTTCGCCGGCAGGTATATCCCAGATCGTATAGAGCTCAAACACCTGTCCGCGGGTTGCCAGTTTGGCCTGGTAGATATCATCGTGACCCGGGCTCAGCGCCACCCAGTACTCGGACCCCCAGTTGTATTCCGCACCGATCTTCAGGTTCAGGCTGTCGATATCATACCTGACCCCGGCATAGAGGGCATACCCTCCCTCGTTGTCCTGGTTCGGCCCTTCCAGGCCCATCATCATCGCCGGGAAGTCGTTGAACATGCCGTTGGCATTGGGTTGAGACTGTGAGTAGCCCCCGGAGATGAAATATCTGAAGTCGGCGACCTTATCCTGGTAGACCACGTCGGTATGCCAGAGGTTGCCGAGGTCCTGCCGATCTCCGAACCCGCTCATATCGCCAAAGGCCTGGTTGATGATCGGATCCTGGAAATTGGGATAGCTGAAGACGTTGAAGACCATGAAGGTCTGGAAGTTCAGCAGCCGGTTATCCTTGTCGAAGATATCCCAGTTGATTCCGGCAAAGTCGGTGTCGGCCAGCCGCCCGGAGACATCATTTTGCAGGCCGTCCTCAAACCCTCTGCCGTAGCAGAAGCGGACCTTGCCTGAACCGAGCGCCTCATTGCCCCAGTTGTAGCCGTAGCCAAACGTCGCCCCGTCAAAAGGATAATTAAAAAAGGCCACCGGTGTTGCCAGCCGTTCATCTTCTCCCAGACGCATCTGTGAGGGAGGACCGTCGGTTGTCGGCCTGCGGCCGATTGAAAACCAGACCGGGGCTCCGCCGATATTGTTCCAGTTTAGATAGGCCCGGTCAACATACAGGTTGCTGGAGTCAGTCGGGGTTCTGCCGACATTACCGTCAAAAACAGGCCACATGGCTCCTGAATCATCGGTAAAAGCGGACTGCATTCCCCAGGTTTTATTCATGGCCAGACGACCCTTGAACTCGACATTCTCGGTTGCCTTGACGCGCATGTTCAAGCGGAAACGATTTGTCCACAGCGTGTCATTTTGCAGACTTCTGCCAAAGACGGTATCAGCATCATACATATCCAGACGGGAGCGAAAATCCCCGTTGAGCCTGAAGCGTGCGGCAAGATCCCAATCATCCATCTTCTCTTCAATCTCTTCCAGATCAAAATCGTCGAGCTTTTCAGCGGTCGCCTTGTTCATTTCCGCCTGCTCTCCCATTGCGGACCTCAATTCATCCAGCTGTCTGCTCAACTCCTCGATCTTTCTTTCAAGATCCTGGACATTGGGGCCACCACTGGCCACAGACAACGCTGGAAGAGCGAAAAGTCCGGCAAGGGCTAGAACCGATATTTTTTTAACCATAAACTTTCTCCTCCCGTTAGTGTTGAAATCTTTTAACCCGCGTCCTTCACCATTTTTCCTGATGTTGAGCCAGTGAGAACAAAATATTTGTGCTTCAGAATAACTATTTCATTTAAAGCTGAAATATATCCGACCCTTTTTCATTTGTCAACACAACATTGAGCAATTTTGAGCAGCCGGGGATACCCTGCCCTAGCTGTTATTTTCGCTGCAATAACTGTCTCCTGCTACGCTCCCGGCCACATTAGATATGACAGGATAGTATATATATATTACAATCTTAGAAACACTTTTTCCAGATGATCTCAAAAAAAAAGACCCCCTGTCCTGATGAAACATCTCATACTCGCCGGCTTCGGAACATCCACCACTGCCAGAAACACCTATGAACGGCTCGATGCTCTTATTCGCCCCCTTTTTGACGATTGTCACATTCACTGGACACTCACCTCACCAACCCTTCGTCGTCGGCTCTCGCAGGATCAAGCGCACAGGCAGGAGCCGCTGAAGGAACTGCTCCTGACATTGAACCAGAATCGTCAAAACAGGATTGTTATCCAGTCGATGCATGTCACGCCGGGGCACGAGTTTCATCGCCTTGTCAGAGACTCTGCAGGCTCCCTGGTCCCGACCGCAATCGGCATGCCTTTACTGGCGTTGCCTGACGACTATCAGCGGGTGGCCCATGCCCTGCTGCCGCTGATCAACAGCTGCCCTGACCATGCTGTTCTCATCATCGGGCACGGCACCGATCATCCAAGCTGGACCGTCTATCCTGCTCTTGAAGCTGTTTTACGTGAACATGCCGGCAACCGGGTCTTCACCGCCACACTCGAGAAGTTTCCCGATTCATCAACGCTCATAGACAGGGTCGTTGCAGACGGTTATCACCAGGTGTTGATCATTCCCTGCCTTATGGTCGCCGGCATGCACTTCAAACGCGACATTATCGGTGATAACGATTTATCCTGGAAGAGACGCCTTGAGCACAGACAGATAAAGGTAAGGTTTCACGATCAGGGCCTGGGCATGGTGGATGGCATCGCTGACATTTTATGCGATCATATCAGCGCTGCCTTTCAGAAACTGAAGCATTAGCGGGCTTTTCGGGTTTCTTCCCGCTCAACATCGACGCCGTGCTCAGCCCTGTTTATGACCCGGCCGCATCGAGGACAGTCCAGAATGAGGCGGGCATTGCGAAAACCATGACCATATTCTGCACTGAAGATGCCCCTGCGGCCGCAGAGGTCACATATTGCCGGCAACGTTCCCCGGTTGATGAGAAAGCCTGTCACTCCGCCAGCCAGGCCTAAAAGGGCGAAGCCGGCAACGGCAAAAACCAGATACCCTGCCAGGTATGTGCCGGCAAGCATCAGTGCCGCTGCGGCACCTCCAATTCGTGCCCGATAAAGAAAATGAAAGCTCATGGCCCAGAATGCTCGTTTTGTTTGCAATACTGTCCTTGCATCAGTTCTATCTCTGTTCATACAGGAAAGAAAAGAATGGTGTGCAGTTTTATCAACTGTAATTATACTTTCCCAGAGGTCCAACGACTCGGTAAAAACATTATTCCCGGCCGCAGGCAATGATGCCAGCGCCCCACAGTTACGTGAAGATGCCTACGCAAAAATCCTTATTCCGGACAATTGTTTCTATCCTTACGCTCCAAGTCACTGTCCTCTTTTCCGGGATGATCCCAGCACCCGCAGCATCTCTGCCGGCAGATGAGCTCAGATCAACGATCACGATTCTTGCAAAAGCCAGAGACCGTATTCTGGGCACATCCCGACAACCTTCTCCCCCGGGAATGGTCAACAGCACAGAGCAGCAGGACCTGCTTGTTTTTATCTCATACCTCGATGGCAGAATATTTTATTACTGTGAGCAGCTCTTTGACATCGTCGGCCCAAACGCATTGCAGACGACAGCCTGTCCTGTGAACCAGAACGGCGGTCCCGTAAGTACCCGGTATATGACGATACCCGATACCAGCTCCCGGACAGCCGGGGAAAAACTGGCAGACCTTGATTCCGGTTTCAGTGAATCGCTTGGCACCTTTGATGAAATGCTGCTCAAAGAACAGCAGAACGTCTCTGCCCAGGTAAAAAAACAGCGCGAAGAAGGCAGCCAGGCAGGCACGCTCCCTGGTGAAGCTGACGGTTCCAATAACAACCAGGCATCATCTGCCGGCGGGGGGGACGCCAGGGACCAGTCAACAGCAGCAGATCCCGCCGGCGACAGCCAGGCGGCAGGGGTCGGCACAAAACAGCAGCAGCAGGTCCCGCCGACGCTCGGCAACAAAGACTTGTCCCGGAGCGATGATGACATTGTTGCGAAGCAACTAAAAGAAGCTGCCGAGCAGGAAACCGATCCGGAGATAAAAGCGAAATTATGGGAAGAGTACCGCAAATATAAAGCGGGAACCAGATAACCCCTCTGCATGATGTAACAGATTTCAACCAGGGACAGAAGATGACCACGAGACATGACCATTGGTTTTTATCCTTTTTATTTCTGATCGTTTTTTCCGGGTGTGCGTCAATCCCGCAAAATCAGGTCCCGGAACAGGTTGCCCCCGTTCTCCCCCGGACTGAGCTGAGTGATTCTGAGTTGCTCAACGTTTCTATCAACCTGTTTGATCCGGGTGAACTGCCGCAAAGCCCCAAAGACAGGCAAGGACTGTCTGCCGAGATCAGAGAAGCAGAAGCCCGTTTCATCCCCATCCACCTGAAGCATACGCTCCAGGGAACCGGTTACTGGGGGGCGGTTCGGGTTGTTCCTGATAACGACATCGGCGCTGAATTGATGCTCAACGGAAAAATAGAAATGTCTGATGGGGAAAGTGTCGTACTGAATGTCGAGGTTGTCGACTCCAGAAACATCGTCTGGTTTCGCAAGGTATACGCTGAAACAGCAAGACCCGAGGAGCACAATGGCGTCCAGCCTGAAAAGGAGGATACATTCCAGGATCTATTCAACTCTGTCGCCAATGACCTTGCATATTTCAGAAACTCGCTCAGTTTGACAGAAATTAGGGAAATCCGCCAGGTCGCCATGCTCAAATATGCCCAGTTCATGTCCCCCGACGGCTTTACCGGTTATCTCGCCATAACGCCGGAGGGCAGGCTCTTTATACAGCGGCTGCCGGCGTTGAACGACCCGATGATTGAACGTGTGGAGAAAATAAAAATTCGGGATGAACTGCTCGTAGACACGATGAACGACTATTACGATATTTATTATCATGATCTCTGGCAGCCCTATGCAGACTGGCGTAAATTCAGACAGGAAGAAGTTTCGACCCTGAGGGAAATTGAGAGGGAATCCCTGACCAAGCAAATCCTGGGGATTACCGCAATCGTAGGAGCCATCGCACTTGGGGCGGCAAGTGATTACGAAACCGCTGTCAGGACTCAACCGCTGCAGCAGGCGCTGATTGCCGGTGGAGCCTACTCCATGTACAGCGGCTACCAGAAAAGACAGGAAGGCGCCTTAAACAAGGAGGCGATAGAAGAACTCGGCCTCTCCTTCAGCGCGGAAGCTGAACCCCTGGTCCTGCAGGTTGAGGGTCAGACGGTGCGCCTGACCGGCTCTGCAGAAGAGCAATATGTCCAATGGCGCACAATGCTCAAACAGATTTACGCCCAGGAGACCGGCTTTGCCTCTGGTTCCGATGTTCCGCAACCACCCGTCTTTTCATCCGAACCAGCGGAAGCCAGGCCATGAAGACAGCGGGTTCCCCTGGTACGGAACACAGACCTCTTCCAAAGCTCAAACCGCCGCCCGGCGACAACCCGGCAGGATTGACCAGGCCAGCCAGGACGGCACCGCTGGCAGCACTTAGCGCAATGGTTGTCCTGCTCGTTGTGGCAGGAGCCGTTCTCTTTCTGCTCCCACGATTTATCGACGACAAGCTGGAACGATCAACAGAGGCGGACCCGCCCCAGGGAACCACTGTCGCTGAAGCACCTCTGCCGTCCGCCGACGATGCAGTGATCCGGACTCATCCCGATGGGAACCCTCAGCAGGCAACCAGGCAGCTCGAGACCTTTCTGGCTCTCAAGGCCCGGTCAGAACGTGAGAACGTTTCCGTCTGGGCTGAGGGCAGTTATCAGGATATTCTGGACCTCGAGAAACAGGGTGATCGATATTTTAGCGCAAAAGATTACCTCAAGGCTGAAACCATCTACAGCAAGGCGGCCGGAGATCTGAAAAAGCTGCTTGATGAAAAGAGTCTGGTGTTCCGGGAACTGCTCCAGAAGGGCTCTCGATCACTTTCCCAGGAGAAGGGGCGTGAGGCCCTGGATTCATTTAACCTGGCGCTTGCAATCGCCCCGGACAGCGAGGAAGCCAGGGGTGGTGCCCGGAGAGCCGAAAACCTAGACACGGTACTGGCCCTCTATAGAAGTGCGCTTGCCCATGAGCAGTCAGGAGCGTTGTCTGCCGCCGAAAATGTGCTTTCGGAGCTGCAGCAGCTTGACAGTGCCTATCTGCCGGCAGAAAATCTGTTAAACGGGGTGCGGGAACGTATTGAAAAACTGCAGTTTGAACAGCAGATGAGTCTGTTTTTCACCGACCTGCAAAAAGAAAACCTCGTGCAGGCGCGAGAAGCGCTTGAGAAACTCAAGGAGACAGCGGCCGCTGATCCTCAGGTCATCAGGGCGGAAGAAATGCTGATCGCCAAAGAGGAAACCGCTCTTCTGGATACTTTGAGAAAACGTGGTGCTGCGCTGTCCGCCAAGGAAGCCTGGGAGGAAGTCCTGGCAATTTACCGGCAGGCCGCAGCGATTGCCCCGGACGCTCTTTTTGCGGTAAACGGGATTGAGGAGGCACAGAAAAGAGTAGAACTTGACCAGGCGATGGAGAACAGCCTGAATCAACCGCATCGCCTCCAGGAAGCGCTACAGCTTGAAGCAGCCCAACAGCTTCTCGGCTACGCCCGACAGTTTTCTCCGGCAGGTGCCCGCCTCAGCGGTCAGATCGTTCGGCTCGAAACGCTTGTCACTTTTGCCTCAACACCGGTTTCCGTTACCCTGAATTCCGATAACATGACCAGCATTGCCATATATCACGTCGGAAAAATGGGAACCTTTTTTTCAACCCAGATCGCACTCAAACCGGGTAAATACACGGTTGTCGGGTCGCGTAACGGCTTTCACGATATACGGGAAACATTCATCGTCGATCCGGAAAAAAGAGACAACCAGCTTTTTATCGCGTGCAGGGAACCAATTTGAAACGATTTATCACCATTATCTACGCAGACGGCAGTCAAAAACAGCTGTCGGAAGCGGACCTTCCCCTGACAATCGGCTCCGCTTCCGATGCTGATATCGTGATTACCGAGGGTGAAGCTGTTGCCGCATATATCGGCGATTCGCAGGGCCACCTGTTTGTTCAGCCATCTGAGGCCCGGTCCCTGACATTCTTTCACAACAGCCGTCACCTGTCCGAATCGAGCTGGCTGAAGTCAAACGATACGATGCGCTGCGCCGACAGGCTGATCAGGTACCAGAAAAAAGGAGACACCTATCTCTTTAGCGTTTCTGAAAAGACAGCCGAACCACCCCAGCACCACTCGCTGCAGCCCCCCCAGGGACCACCGCCGGAAACAGACCAGCTTCCTGGCACGGTCGGCGAAATTCCGGTGCGCATCGAGAACAACCAGCGCCTGTCAAAAACCAGGAAGCTGGTTGGTGCATTTCTCGGTACAACCTTTGTCCTTCTTGCACTTGCCGTGCTTTTTGTCCTTCTCGCCCGTCCTCTGGAAATTGCCATCAGTCCCGAACCGGATTCCCTTTCCATTAAAGGCTTTCCACCCCCACTCAAACTGGGCGGACGATATCTGTGCATTCCGGGCAGTTATAATGCACTGATTGAAAAACAAGGCTACTATCCGCTGACAAAAGAAATTATCATAAACAAGGATCAAAACAACCGGTTGTCGGCAACACTCCAGAAACTGCCGGGTATTCTTGACCTCAGGGTCGAGCCTGCTGGCGATATTGGTGTGTATTCAGGCGGCAAACTGCTCGGCACAACACCACCCCAGTTCATGGAAATTCCTCCCGGGACACACCAGCTGACACTGGTGAAAGACCGCTACAATCCTTTTATCGCCGAAATCATTATTGAAGGAGAAGGAAAGAGACAGACTCTCGAGGCCCTACTGGAGCCTGACTGGGCTGAGGTAACCATTACCTCAACGCCGCCGGATGCCACTATAACCATTGACGGCAAGGAGCAGGGAAACAGTCCGCTGACCGTTGAGCTGCTCAGCGGACCCCACCTGATCACCGCGTACAAAGAAAGATATGCTGATTCAACGTCTGATATCACGATTACTGCGGGAACAAAAATCACCCATGATATCAGCCTCCATCTGCTGCCGGGCATATTGACGATTACATCCGTTCCTGCCGGGTCAGCCGTTACCATTGATACGATATATCATGGCACGACACCGCTCACGGTTCCTGTACCAGCAGATTCCGACCGGCAGCTGGTACTCACCGCGCCGGGATATAAACCCTCCCGGCAACAGCTCCGCCTTGGCCCGGCAGAAGCAGCAACAATTGCTATCACCCTTGAGCAGGAGCAGGGAATTATCTATCTGACCACCCAGCCTGCCGGCGCAACAATCACGATCAATGGCAAACAGTATGAAAACAGCACTGGCAGGCTGACGCTGCCGGTCGCAAAACACCTTCTGGAAGTCAGGGCCCCGGGGTATAAGACAGCTGCGAGGACGATTCTTCCTAAAATCGGTTTCAGCCAGCAGATCACGGTCGAGCTTCTTCCGGAAACCGCCGTCGCCGGCGTACAGTCGCCCTCACCACAGGAGTCGATAGTGCAAACCGGCAGCGGCCATAAACTGCTGCTGATCGAGCCGTCACCATTTACCATGGGAGCCCCGCGGCGAGAACCGGGAAGACGCGCCAACGAACGTGAGCGGACCGTCATCATGAAACGACCATTTTACCTCTCCGAAAAACTGGTAACCAATGGGGAGTTCAGACAATTTAACGACAGTCACAATTCAGGTTCAGCAGCAAACCACAGCCTTGACGGTGACAGCCAGCCGGTTGTCAATATCAGCTGGGAGGAAGCAGTACAATACCTCAACTGGCTAAGTACCCGGGACAACCTGCCGCCGTTCTACAAGGCCCAGGGAAACAGTTTTACCGCTGTCTCACCGCCGACGAACGGTTATCGCCTGCCGACAGAAGCGGAATGGTCCTTTGCAGCCCGGCAGGCGGGCAGTTCAGCGACCCAGAGATTTCCATGGAACGGTACCTTCCCCCCCCGACAGGTATCGGGAAACTATGCGGATCTGTCGGCTGCCGGAATTCTTGCCCGTACCATCCAGGACTATAATGATACTTTTGCAGCAACCTCCCCCGTCGCCTCGTTTCCGGCCAACCAGGGCGGCTTCTATGACATTGGCGGCAACGTCGCGGAATGGTGTCATGATTATTATGCAGCCTCTACCGCTGCGCTTAACAGCAAAGCTGACCCTCTGGGACCTGATTCCGGAACACACCGGGTAATCAGAGGGTCGAGCTGGCGGGATGCGGCCATTACCGAATTACGGCTCAGTTATCGTACCTATCACCGCGAACCACGAGACAATGTCGGATTCAGAATTGCGAGATACCAATGATCAGAACACTCATCATTATCCTGCTGTTTTCGCTGCTGCAAACCGCAGCTGCTGAAGACACCATGCCCGAGCAAAAAAGCGCCGGAAATGATATAAAAACCAGGCAATCCCCCTCACCCTGGCCGCTGCCGTTTACTCCAAGCCAGGAGGTCGGCGCCGATTCACAGGTCGCCTTTCCAACAGATATTTGAGATTCAGGACGGACTCATGCAAAACAACAAACTGCCGACAGAACTGATATTCCAGATTTTCACCCTTCTCATCGCTTTCATCATTGTCCATGCTGCCTATATCTCTATCATCAGGCCGCAGGCCTCCGCATTTCTCGCCTTTGAGCAGGAACAGCTCGCAGCTGATCCCAGCTATATCCAGCAGAACAATTTCTTCGTGGTGATAAAAGATTATGAACAGGAGGCCTGTTTCATCCTGATGATCTGGGCTATGGCAATCCTTGTTTTTAAAGGTGTTGCCAGCTACCGTCAACGGCAGCAACTGGGCAGCGATCTGCTACAACTGCCGGCGACACTCCCGATTGGCCCGGAAGACAGTCGCTCCATCCTGGAACGGCTCGAAGTGCTCGACGGTGCCGTCAGCGGCTATCTGCTGGTCAGAGCTCTCAAGGCAGGCATACAGCGATTCGGGGTTACCGGCAGTA
This sequence comes from uncultured Desulfobulbaceae bacterium, assembly GCA_965366875.1. Classification (GTDB taxonomy): domain Bacteria; phylum Desulfobacterota; class Desulfobulbia; order Desulfobulbales; family Desulfocapsaceae; genus MADRE3. The sequence goes on from CBDUGK010000063.1 coordinate 18,423, forward strand.
TCCAGGACAGCGCCACCGCGGTAAAAAACCTCTGCGAATCGGAAATGGAGCGCCAGGAGTCTGAACTCTCCATCATCAGATACATCGCCTGGGCGATCCCTTCTGTCGGCTTTATCGGCACGGTACGGGGTATCGGAGCTGCTCTCTCCCAGGCCAACCGGGCCGTGGAGGGGGATATAACCGGAGTTACTCAAAATCTCGGAGTCGCTTTCAATTCAACCTTTATCGCCCTGATCGTCTCGATAGTGCTGATGTTTTTTATCCACCAGCTGCAACTTGGCCAGGAGCGCCTCGTTCTTGACACCGAATCATACTGCAACGAAAACCTTGTTGCCAGGCTGCGGATTAAACCGCTTGATTGAGGACGGGTATGGCATCAGTGTCCAGACGACCGGTTATCAGCTTCAGCCTTTCTTTTATCGACGTCATGTTTTGCGGGTTTGGCGCCGTCGTCCTCCTTGTCCTGATTATCAACTCGAGTATTACCACCAACCGGCAGGTCCGCGTCGAAGACCGCCGTCTGGAGCAGATGAAGCAGGAAATGCTCACCCGGCAGATGAAAACTGTTGAGCAGCAGCTGCTGCAGGAGTCTGACTCTCTTGCTGCAGAATTGACAGCACTCGAAACAAAGCAAACCAGCCTGGACGAGGACAACCGTTCTCTTCAGACACTCATTGCCCGTGAATCCGCCGCATCAAGCCCGGAAGAAGTGATCAAAACCCTGCAGCAGGAGTTGCAGGCGCTCGAGAAAGAGAAACTCCTTCTTGAAGCCCGGAATGCCCTGGAGAATGAACGCGCCAGAAACATTCGCGCCTTTACCGGTCAGGGCGACCGCCAGTATTTGACCGGCCTCAAGCTCGGCGGAAAGCGAGTGCTGATTCTCGTTGACAGTTCAGCGTCCATGCTGGACCGGAAGATCGTCGATATTATCCGTCGTAAGGTTCTTGATGAAACAACCAGACGGAAGGCTCCCAAATGGCAGAAAACCATCTCCACCGTCGAGTGGCTGCTTGCAAAGCTTCCCCTCAACAGCTCAGTGCAGCTGTATCGGTTTAACACCGATACCACCTCTCTTGCCCCGGAGCAGAAAAAAATATGGGTGAACATTACCGACGAGAATGCAATCGATCAGATGATTGAGGAACTCAAACAGGTCGCCCCTTCAGGCGGTACGAACCTTGAGTCTGTTTTCCTGCAGGCTCGCACCCTTTCACCATCCCCCGACAATATTATCCTCCTCACGGATGGTCTTCCGACCCAGGGAAAAAGGCCATCCGGGGCGCAGACAATCAGCGGGAAAGACCGGGTCCGCCTGTTCGAACAGGCGGTAAAACAGCTCCCTGACAAGGTTCCGGTCAACACCATACTCTTTCCCGTGGAAGGTGATCCGATGGCAGCAGTACTCTACTGGAAGCTTGCGATTGAATCCGGAGGATCGTTCTTCACTCCAACCAGGGACTGGCCATGAAAAGGAAAAGACGATCTTTTGAAATCTTCAGCCTCTCGTTTCTCGATGTCGTATCCTGCGGGTTCGGAGCCATTGTCCTGCTTCTGGTCATTGTTAAAATATCTGAACCGCTGATTACCGAACAGGCTTATGCCGACCTTTCATCGGCCCTGTCAAAACTCACCCAGGAGCAGAAAAAGCTTGCGGCACAGACAACCCTGCTTCGCTCAAAACGTGACGAGTTTTCCAGCAGGATTAACGATCTGGAAGCACATATCGCGACCCTTCAGGAAAAGAACTCATTGCTCAAGCAACAGCAGCAGGACCAGCTCACATCCAGGGCCTCAAAGGACCTGATTGCCAGGCGTCTGTACCAGGCAAGACAGACGTTAACAGAAGAAATGATCAGGCTCCGGCAGACACCACGGCCTGACAGATTCAATGATGTAATAGGCGGCGTTCCCGTTGACAGCGAGTACATTATTTTTGTCATTGATACATCAGGCTCGATGCAGCAGTTTGCCTGGAGTGCTGTCAGAAGACAAATGAAGGAAATCCTGGAAATGTATCCCCAGGTGAAAGGGTTACAGGTTATGAACGATATGGGAGATTATATGTTCTCCCAGTACAGCGGCAGGTGGATCACAGACAGTCCTGCCCGCAGAAGAGCAATTCTGCAGAGGCTTGCAAGCTGGACCCCCTTTTCCAACTCAAGCCCGGTTGAAGGCGTCAGTGCGGCAATCAGACGATTCCACTCAAATGACAAGAGAATCAGCCTCTATATCCTTGGAGATGATTTTTCACGTGGATCGATCCAGACCGTTGTCGACACCGTTAACACGATAAACAGCGCTCAAAAAGACGGTTTACGGAGAGTCAGAATACACGCCGTCGGCTTCCCGGTTCTCTTCAGGCAATCCGGGGCCGATATAAACGTCGCCCGATTCGCCGCTCTGATGCGTCGGCTGGCAGAGGATAACGACGGCAGCTTTGTGGGGCTGACCAGCCTGCAATAATCAACGTTAACAATGGATTCAGATGTTTACCTGGTTTCGTAATCGCCGCAGGAAAAAGATCCTGCAGACTCCTTTTCCTCTCGAATGGCGGGAAATTGTTACCCGGAGCGTTCAACACTATTCCTATCTGGATGAGGAGGAGCAACAGCGGCTCCAGCAGCTCATCCAGGTCTTTATCGCTGAAAAACAATTTGAAGGCTGCGGCGGACTCGAGATAAATGATGAAATAAGAGTCGTTATCGCAGCACAAGCCTGCCTCCTGGTACTCGGCCTCCCCCCGTCTCAATATCTCCAGCTCGAGTCGGTTATCGTCTATCCGACAACGGTCAGTATTCCACCATCAAGGCAGAGCGTATTCTCCACAGGAGGCATGATTGTTCCGGATGGTCAGGCCATCCTCGGGCAGGCCTTTCTCCGGGGACCGGTTATCCTGGTCTGGGATACCGTTCAGCAAAACGGCCGTCATCCAGAACAGGGCCATAACGTTGTCTATCATGAGTTTGCCCATGTACTCGACCTGCGTGACGGCACTGCCGACGGAACGCCCATTCTGCAGAACAGCACACTGTATCAGGCCTGGGTCGAAACCTGCAGCAGAGAATTTGCTGCCCTGAAAAGTAAAGCCCGCACGGGACAAAAGAGTCTGCTGGATTACTACGGCAGCGTCAATGAAGCAGAGTTCTTCGCGGTAGCCACGGAGCTTTTTTTCGACCGTCCACTTCGCATGGAAAAAGAGCTCCCCGAACTCTACACGGTATTGTCCCAGTATTATCGTCAGGATACCGCAGCCAGGGAAGAGCGCTACAAATCAACATCCCGCATGTCCAGCTCCTGAAAATGGTACAGCTCAAGACCCGGCCCTGCTGCCTGCAGCCGTTCCTGCTGCCCAGCCGGTGCTGAAAGCGGCCTGGAGATTATAGCCGCCGGTGTCGCCCTGGATATCAAGAAGCTCTCCAACAATATAGAGATCCTTGATGATTTTTGACTCCATGGTGTGCGGGTTGATCTCCCGCGTCTCAATACCTCCTGCGGTTACAATGGCCTCTTCAATCGGCCGGTGTCCGGTTATCTCAAACCTGAAATCCTTGAGCCAGTGGCGCAATGCTCTTCTTGACCCGGCGGGTAATTCACCTGCTGAAAGCTCTGAAGGAATTTTTGTCTTTTCCAGACAGATTTCAACCAATTTCTGCGGAATCAGCCCGCGGAGGACAGATGACATCGGTTCCTTGCCACGCTTCTGAATGTCCCGCAGCAGGCGGGCATCGAGCTTCGCATCACCGAGTGCCGGTTTGAGATCAAGACTGACAGAAACTTTTTTGTTCTGCCGGAGTGCCTCAACTGCCGCAAGACTCATGGTCAGAGTAATCGGGCCGCTCAAACCAAAGGATGTAAAAGCGATTTCACCAAATCTCTGATCTTTGCGCTTTCCGTCAATATAGAGGCGCAGCGCAACATTTCGCAGCTCGAGGCCGGCCAGACCCCTGACCGCAGATTTTTCAGTTTCAAGCGGCACAAGGGCCGGTCTGACAGTCACAAGCGTGTGTCCAACCCCCTTGAGCAGCCGGTAACCGTCGCCTGTTGAACCGGTCCGAGAATAGCTGGCTCCGCCGGTTGCCATAATCACCGCACGGCAGGCTATCTCTTGGTCATTGCAGATAACCCCTGTCACCCTGCCGTCCTCTATGATCAGCCGTTTTACCGCTGATTTTGTTTTGACAACGACACCGGATTCTTCAACCCAGTTCAGCAGGAGCCTTGCGACAGCGGGAGCATCACCATCGACCGGGAAAATTCGCCCGCCTCGCTCGACCTGCAGTTTCAGTCCGCGTGATTCAAAGAACGCCATCAGTTCACGGCTGAAAAACATGCTGAAAGACTGCCTCAGGAACGCTCCCGACTTGCCGAAATGAGATATGAAATCTGTTAGTTCGGCTGTATTGGAGAGATTGCACCGACCTTTGCCTGAAATCCTGATTTTCCGTGCCGGAGTACTCATCTTTTCAAGCAGCAGCACATCAGCTCCGGCTTGAGCAGCTATTCCAGCCGCCATCAGGCCCGATGCTCCGCCACCGACAACAATTATCCTTTCCCCAGTCATTTTAACTGTCACCATCTCCAGGTAGGAGTGAAATTTTTCTTTTCCCAGCTTCGTGGACGGCCATGGTAATCACAAACCGAGCAAATGAACAGTGTTCAATATGCCAACACAATGGTAAACATATTTTGTTGACTTCACCATTATTCGTTCTATAGTGAGCATATGCACAATTGTTAAACAACCTTTGCCGAGGAGAGAGAACATGAGCAACAAGCAGATTGCAACCACCCGGGCACCAGCGGCTATCGGCCCCTACTCCCAGGGGGTCAGTACCGGGAGCCTGCTGTTTATCTCAGGACAACTGCCCATCGACACGACGACAGGGAAATTGCTTGACGGTTCGATCGGCGAACAGACGTCACTGATCATGAAAAATATCGAGGCAATTGCCGGGGAAGCAGGAACCGGCCTGGACAATATTGTCAAGACCACCATCTTCCTGACCGACCTTGGCAATTTTCAAGAGGTCAACGAGGCCTATGGAGCCTTTTCAGCAATGCTCCCCCAGCCCGGGCGACCATACAGGTTGCCGCGCTGCCTCTCGGAGCCCGGGTTGAAATCGAGGCAGTTGCGACAATCGGCTAGCCGAGGTCCGCCGTCCCCTCTTCACCTATTGGAGCTGTTGATGCCATTTACCGTAAAAGACATCCTGCAGCTGGAAGTGACTCCGGCCCTTGGCTGCACCGAACCAGTCGCTATCGCCCTCGGAGCCGCCGCAGCCGCAGCGCTGCTGCCGAAAAGATCAATCGATCATATCGAAGTGTGG
>CBDUGK010000064.1:0-23661 GCA_965366875.1 uncultured Desulfobulbaceae bacterium
CAGAATTGATTGAGGCACTGGCTCAGGACATCAATGTACCACATCGTGAAGCGGCCGCTATCACCAATACCGTTATCGACACGATGACAGAAGCACTGGCGCGTGGAGAGAGCATAGAAATTCGCGGGTTCGGCAGCTTTGTCATAAAGCATTATGATTCATATGAAGGCCGCAACCCCAAAACCGGCAAGAAAATCAAGGTGAAGCCTAAAAAACTTCCGTTTTTCAAGGTAGGAAAGGATCTGCGTGAGCAGGTGAACCGCAAAGGGTAGACTCGCTGTATCCCTATACGGTAGAACGATTCACACCGCTGTATCTCTGATTCTGCCAACCAGATCGTATACCTGAGCCTCGGTGATTTCCACGTCCACAATATCACCGGGGCTGGCAGTTCCATCATTTATCAACACACAGCCATCGATATCAGGCGCCTGAAAGCGGGTTCTCCCGGAGAGCAGCAGATCTGTTTCGCTGCTCAGTCCTTCGACCATAACCGGTTCAGTTTTTCCTACATATTTCAGCAACATTTCCGCTGACACTTCAGACTGTAATTCCGCCACCTCCCTGAGCCGGCTGTTTTTCACCTCCTCGTCAATCTGGTGATCATAGTATTCTGCCGGACAGCCCGCTTCATTCGCATAGGCAAAGATACCGACATGGTCGATCCGCTGGGCACGGATGAATGCTTTCAATTGAGCAATGTCGTCATCTGTTTCCCCGGGAAAACCAACGAGAAAAGTTGTTCGCAGAGCAGCCTGAGGCAGATAACTCCTGATCCTGGCGAAAAGATCGACAATATTTTCAGAATTGTATCGCCTGTTCATTGCTGAGAGAAGATGATCACTGACGTGCTGCAGTGGAATATCCAGATAAGGCACAATGCGCGGTTCCGAGGCCATAAATTCAAGCAGTTCATTTGAAACACCTGAGGGATAAAGATACATCAGTCGAATCCAGGGGACAGTGGTCCTGGTGACCAGCGCCCGCAGAAAAGAGACAAGGTCGGTTCTCGGCTCAAGATCATCGCCGTAGGCGGTCAGATCCTGGGCAACCAGAGAAATCTCTTTTACCCCCTGCTGCTCGAGCGCCAGGGCCTCCCGGACGAGGTCGTCGATCGCTCTGCTGCGTAATCGCCCCCTGATTGACGGGATCATGCAGTAAGAACAATGATTATCACACCCCTCCGTTATTTTGAGCCAGGCCCGAAAGAAAGGGGTTGAGAGACTTCGGGGAACGCTCGCATCCATCAGGTAAACATCCGGAACAACCAGACGCTCTGATGATGTCCCGTCCATAAGCCGTTCGAAGAGCAGATGGATGATTCCAACACCCTCTGTCCCAATGAAGAGGTCCACTTCCGGCAGTTCCTCTTCAAGTTTTTGTCGATAGCGCTGAACGAGGCAGCCGGTTACCGCGATCCTTGTGTCCGGATTGATCTTCCTGTATTCAAGCAGCTGAAGGATTTCATCAATACTTTCCTCAACTGCAGACTCAATAAAACCGCAGGTATTGACCACCAGAAGTGAAGCACCAGCCGGATCGTCCACACCTTTCCAACCATGCTGTTCAAGCAAACCGTACATCACCTCTGAGTCGACCAGGTTCTTCGGACAGCCCAGGCTGACAAGGTTAAAGGTTTTGACCATTGTCTTCACCTTCCTTCATTTTGTGAAGGATAAGATTTGAAATAAGTGACCTGCAGCGATCCCTGAAGCGTGTTCCGGTAAAACCAGGTTTCCACTTCGGACCCCACAACTCGTCGGAGACAACAAACAGAGCTGACAGGTGCACCTTCCTGAAAGCCGCGATTGAGCACAGGGCTGTAAACTCCATGTCTACACCGTCAATGCCGGAGTGCTGATGGAGCCGGCTCAGCCCGGCTCTGCTCTCCCGATACGGTGCATCAGTTGACCAGATGCCCCCCTCATGCCAGCTGATCTGGTGATTCTTTAGAAAAACCCGTAGTTTTTCCGTTTCCTGCTGACAAACCTCGATACGCTCCCCACCTCCATAGTAACGGGATACACCTTCACCACAAACTCCTGAAACGGCAAGCAGAACATCTCCAACACTCCATTTCCGATTGACGGCTCCGCAGCAGCTGAACAGACATATCCTGCTGACCCCCAGTGCAATCAGCTTTTCCACAACAAGCCCGGCCGCCGGCGCCCCCAGGCAGGGACCTGCCAGGCAGAGTCGTGAGTGCTTATCGACAAAAAGATTCGAGTTGTAGAGAGAGCGGGTCTCAGCGCCGTGAGAGCGCATTATATCCTGCCCGATTCCGGCCTCGGCAGGGTTGGCAACAAGAATTGCCGTCTCCGGCAGCACTTTTTCGTTCCGCCCTCGTCCGGGATGTATCAGGATATCTTCATGGCCAATTTCCATCATCTTCTGAGCCTGCCGTTACTGTGTAAACATCCGTTCATGGAAAATGGCTGATTGCAGCCACCGTCTGTGATAAAACGCAAAAAGGCCGCAGAAACATTCTGCAGCCTTTTTGCGCAATGTCCAACCAGGTGGACAAACAGACTGACCTGCTACATCAGCGGATTGGCGTAGAGCAGGATCAGAGAAATAACAAGTCCATAGATTGCAATCGACTCGGCAAGTGCCATGCCGAGAATCATGAAGACCATCAGCTTCGGCTGCACCTCAGGATTGCGGGCCAGGCCCGTCGTTGCGCCCTGACCGACTAAACCGATGCCGATGCCGGCTCCGAGGCCGGCAAGACCGATGGACAAGGCAGCGCCGACACAGATCAATGCTAATTGCAGATTTCCTTCCATTTTGATTTCTCCTTGTAAAATTTGGTTGGTTTGGCCTTCTTCCTAAAAAATGCTATACCAGCAGGAACCGGTTCCCGCTGAATTTAATGTGCATGTTCCTGGGCCTGACCGAAGTAGACGACAGCCAGCAGGACAAAAACCATCGCCTGTACCAGTGAGACCAGAACACCGAGTATCATGATCGGCAGCGGAGCAAAAAAAGCGCCTGCCAGCATAAACAGAATACCGAGCAGCGTTTCCTTTGCCATAATGTTTCCGAAAAGACGAATGGAAAGCGACAGCAGCCTGGCAAGGTTGCTGATCAATTCTATGGGAAGCATCAGCGGCACCAGCCACCACATTGGTCCCATGAAATGTTTGTAATAGCTGATCCCGTGCTCCCTGAAGCCAATAAAATGATGGGTCAGCCAGACAATAACCGTCAACGCCAGCGTCGTGTTGATAGAGGAGGTCGGTGACATGAATCCGGGTATGAGGCCTATCAGGTTGGCAACCGCGATATACAGAGCGAAGGTGGCAAGCATTGGAAAAAACTGATCGGTCAGTTTTCTTCCCATGTTGTCTACGAAAAAATCATCCATGCCGCCAATAATAAGCTCCCAGAAATTCTGCCCTTTTCCGGGAACCATTTCCAGATTGCTCAGCGTCAGCTTGGAAACAAAGAACAGAAAGGCCATGACCAGCCAGGTGTAGGTCATGTAGGGCGCACACAATTGCTCCAGAAAGCCGTGCCCTACCGGTCCATGAGGGACCGGAAGACCGAGTTTTTCCAGAATAATTGAAATAAACAGTATTGGATGTTCCATATTCCTCTTTTACCTCCTGCTGAAATAGTATTTCCACACCACTGTAACGGCTGATAAGGTGACAGCGAAAACCACCGTTGTAAGCCCCAGAATCAAACCGAATATATTAATGTCGCTGCCCTGTATCAAAAAAAACAGGACGACACCGATCAGCGCAAGCCGGAGCCAGAATTTTACGATGAAGCCCTTTTTGCTTTTCTTTGCCTGATCCTTTTCAACAACACCTTCCCTGTTAGAGCCAAGTGACTCCACAAAAGCCGTTACATCGCGCCCTGAAGCGTAAAAACTTACAATTGAGATAACCCCGCCTGCCAATACCGCCCATGCAAAGGACCATGAAAGAACCATCCATGAACCAAGCACGAGAATCGACAGACAGAACCAGCTCATGGCCAGCATTCTTTTCAGGGACAGTAACGCTTCCACTGTTTAGTCTTTCTTGTCGGTCTTGTCTTCCAGATTCTTGCTGCTGCGCCAGAGTATGTCAAACAGACTTTTAAAACCGGCAGCGATCCCGAAGGCCAGCCCGATAAATGTAAACCAGGGAGCGGTACGGCCGTCAAATACTTTCTGGTCAAGGTAAATACCGACCCCCAACCCTATGAAGATAGAAGCGACTAACGTAATGCCGATATGCCCGTAATGTCCGAGCAAAAACATCATCTCTTTCTTGAAATCGGACATAGTATGAACCGCTCTAAGCCACTGCCCCTTCCCTTCTAATATACCAGGGTTTGGTAGCATGCCTCCAATTCAAAGTCAATGAATTTTTCACTTTTCAGCCAATTTTTTGAATGACCATTCAGTCGATTTTTCGAGTTTTTTCATGTCATTTAGCGTATGTGCCGCCGACACAAATGCGACCTCGAACTGCGACGGCGCAAGATAGATTCCCTGCGACAGCATATTCCGATAATGGGCTGCATATAAATCGGTATCAGCACTCATCGCACTTTCAAAATCAGTCACCTTGCAGCCGGTAAAAAAAGTTGTCATCAAGGACCCGATGCTGTTTACCTGCAGGTCAACTGCTGACCGCGCAGCCACATCTCTGATACAGGAGGCAAAATCTTCACCCATACCATTGAGCCGCTGATAAAATCCCGGCTTCTGTAATAGTTTCAAAGCGGCAATGCCGGCGTTCATCGCCAGAGGATTGCCGGACAGCGTTCCTGCCTGATATACGGGGCCGTCCGGGGCAATATGATTCATTATCTCTGCTTTTCCGCCGTATGCTCCAACGGGAAGTCCGCCGCCGATGATCTTGCCGAGGCAGGTCAGATCCGGAGTTATGCCGAAATGCTCCTGGGCGCCGCCATAGGCGAGCCGAAAACCGGTAATCACTTCATCAAAGATCAGCAGGATACCATACTCGGCCGTTAACGCCCTCAGCCGCTCAAGGAACCCCTGCTCAGGAAGCACACACCCCATATTGCCGGCAACCGGTTCAATAATCACGCAGGCAATGTCAAGTTCCTGGTCTGCCAGCGTCTTTTCGAGAAGATCCACATTGTTATAGGGAATTGACACGGTGTTCCTGACAATATCTTCCGGGACCCCGGGGCTTCCGGGAATTCCCAGGGTAATCAGGCCCGACCCCGCTTTCACCAGAAACGAGTCGGCATGACCGTGATAGCAGCCATCAAACTTGACCACGACATTGCGCCCGGTATAGCCCCTGGCCAAACGGACTGCGCTCATGGTGGCTTCCGTACCGGAGTTGACAAATCTCACCTTTTCTATGGACGGCACCGCCTCGACGACCATTTCAGCAAGCGTAATCTCCGCCATGGTTGGAGCGCCAAAACTGGTTCCTGCCGCAGCTGCATGACAGATGGCTGCAATAATCTCCGGGTGTGCATGGCCCATAATCATCGGCCCCCAGGAACAGACATAGTCGGTATATTGATTGCCATCCTCATCAGTAATCGTCTGCCCGTGAGCGCTTTTTATAAAAAGCGGCTCACATCCCACTGAACGGCAGGCCCGAACCGGGCTGTTAACCCCACCCGGTATCACTCTCTGGGCCTGCTCAAACATTTTTGCTGATGCCGTTATTGTCATTCTATCCTCCATATTTTAAATAGCGATTCATCTCACTCGCTTCTTTGTACCAGAAATATCCCAATTGCATATCTGCAAATTATTTTCGCCAGCTTATTTCCGAAATGCGACTATATCACGGGAAGAAATTACCTGTCAAACCAGTTCATACTCTCTTGATCTTTCAAATTTCATACACACTATACACTGCACGTGTTTCTGATGCCAGCGGACAACAGGCCAACATTTTGCTTGTCAGCCGTTAGAGCAGAAGGTAAAGTGGAAGGATGTTTGAACACTCCTTGACAACCAGTAACTGATTGAACAGGAAAGATAAAATCCAATTTCGAAGGAGAGTTGTGATGGCAAGTGATAAGGTCCAGCAAATTAATGATGCTGAATTCGATACCACCATTAAATCAGCCCAGCCGACCCTGGTAGATTTCTGGGCCCCCTGGTGCGGTCCGTGCAAGGCCATCGGTCCCGTTGTTGAAGAACTCGCAGACGAATATGACGGGAAGATTACCATTGCCAAAATGAATGTCGACGACAATCCTGTCACTCCGGGGAAATTTGGCATTCGGGCAATCCCCACACTGATTATCTTCAAGGATGGAGAGGTTGTTGATCAAATCACCGGTGCAGTCGGCAAAACCCAGCTGATTGAACTGATTAACAAAGCCCTGTAAGTTCAGGCAGTAAGCGAGTGTACGTTACTGCAACCTGTTTCACCCCGAAAAGAATTGCCGAAGCGGACGTTTATGGGAAAAACTCATTATAAACTCGTGATATTGGGAGGTGGACCAGCAGGACTGACGGCAGGGCTCTATGCTGCAAGAGCCAGAATTGATCATGTGATGATAGAAAAAGGAGCCCCCGGAGGGCAGGTTCTGCTCACTGACTGGGTTGATAATTATCCGGGTTTCCCGGATGGAGTATCAGGTTTTGACCTGATGGATAAGATGACCCTCCATGCCAAACGATTTGGTCTCACCACCATCACCAGGGAAGTCAAATCCGTCATCCTTGACGATCCGAAGGTAAAAAAACTTGTTTTCATCGACGACTCCGAGATCACCTGTGACACGCTTATCATCTGTACCGGGGCAAGCGCCAATAAACTCGGTATCCCAGGAGAGGCAGAGTTAAGCGGCAAAGGTGTTTCTTATTGCGGTACCTGTGATGCACCGTTTTATCGCAATATGCACGTCGTTGTTATCGGCGGCGGCGACACTGCCGTCCAGGAAGCGGACTATCTCACCCGATTCGCCAGCAGAGTGACCATAATACATCGGCGTGACGAACTGCGAGCTACCAAAATTATTCAGGAAATCGCTTTTGCAAATGAGAAAATCGACTTTATCTGGAACACACAGGTGACTGCGATAGAAGGAAAAGATGAAGTTGAACGGATCGTGCTTCGCGATAACAATGGAAACGAATCAACGCTTGACATCCAGGGCGTTTTCATATTGATCGGTGTTACGCCGAATAACGACATGCTGCCGTTGGACAAACTCAAAACGGACAAGTGGGGATTTGTTCCCGCCGACAAGGAAACCCATACCTGCATTCCCGGTGTTTTTGCTGCCGGCGATATCCAGAGCAAAGTGATGCGCCAGATCGTCAATGCCTGCGGGGAAGCAGCAACAGCTGTCATCGCGGCAGAGCATTATCTCACCAACCATTGATAAATCAAACAAGAATAACGCCAATGCCGAGAAACAGCTCATCATTACCGTCTCCGAGGCCCACCCGCACGTTCGCGATCATCGCTCTCCTGCTTTTCCTCTGCTTCATGCCTGGCTGCACCAAATTCAAAGACATGTTCTCCTTCGGTAAAGAGAAAGCAGAAGTTCATCTTCCCGCCGAGCAGCTGATCATGAAAGGCATGGATGAGTTCAACGTCGGCAAATATTACCTGGCAATAGACTATTTCAACGAGATCCTCGACCGCTATCCATTCAGCCCACAGGCTCCGCTTGCAGAGTTGAAAGCTGCCGACTGCAATTATTATATGGAACGTTACGCCGAGGCTGTCGTTCTTTACCAGGAATTTGAAGAACGGCATCCCACAAATGAAGCCATGCCGTATGTCATGTACCAGAAGGCCATGGCCGGCTATAACAGGATCGACACAATAGACAGGGACGTCTCAGGAGCCATACAGTCGATTCAGGGCTTTGAAGAACTGTTGCGCGCATTTCCTGACTCACCCTACCGGCAGGAAGCTAAGGCCCGAATTGCCGCAGCAAATGAGTTCCTGGTAAATCATGAATTTTATGTGGTTAAGTTTTACCTGAGGACAAAGAAATACCTGGAGGCCGAGACCCGGCTCAAATACCTGCTGGCCATGTACCCTGATGCTGAAATCGCCCCCAGAGCCCAGGAAATACTAGACCTGATCCAGGCTGGAAACCCGCCAACCTCGGGTATCGGTGACTGGTTCAAAGATTTATCGCTTCCCGACTGGATGAAATTCGCCTCCTGGTAGTCCGCCGGCAAACAGGTCCCGGGCCGGATTGCTGAAAGCATCCTGCATATTTTTTCAAACCGTTACCCCTGCATCTTTCTGAAACCATTCCGAACCAAGAGACATCTCCATCGCCCTGACCGGGCAGATAAGAACACACTGGCTGCAACCGGTACATTTGTCGGCATCGAATATAACCGCCATATCGTTTCTGCGGATTGAAAGGGCATCAACAGGGCAGACACCGGTGCAGGCCCCGCACTGAAAACATTTTTCATCGTCGCGTCGAACCCGTGTCGCCAGCCGTTCTATCTCGACACCGAGCTCCTGGAGATAGGAAAGCGCATCTTTTACGTTGCGCTTTGTTCCCCTCATCTCGAGGATCATAATACCTTCGCTGTGCGGCAAAATATCCGCCCTGAGTATATTGACCTCGACCTCGTGCTCCTTGATGAGACGATATATTATCGGTTTGTCACTCGTCGACTTTGGGAACCTGAAGAAGTATATTCGTGTATACACGTTACATCCTTGACTACAATACTGTTTTTATTCCAAGAAAGAGCGCCTGCTCCCGGAACTGTTGAAAACACTGCATCAGCAAACCAAAACACTCTCCCTGTGAGGCTGGAGCACGTTGCCGGCTCGATGATTTATGACCGTGCGGGTGCAATCGACAGCCCCGCTGTATAAAAAAATGATTGTAACAGAATTCCCTATAGTGGTAAACAGGGACAAACATATGAGCCGACTTAACCCTCAGCCGCTGTTGGACATCCTCTTCATCACTGCACAACTTTCAGTATACAATACTATCCACCTCAACCGACCACACTGACGCACAAGATGAATCAAAAACATATTGAAGAAATTCTGCTTGCAATCCAGAACGGGACACTGACGGTACCGGATGCATTGGAATCATTGAAAAATTTCCCTTCTCAGTCAATCCCTGACGCCTGTATCGACCACCAGCGGACGCTTCGGACGGGCATGCCTGAAGTCATTTTCGGAAGTTCTAAGACAGACGAGCAGATTATTGCCATTGTCAAGGCCATGCTGGAAAAACCGGGTCCCGTTATTGCGACGAGAATTGATCCTCAAAAGGGAGCATCCGTTCGCCGGGAGATACCGGAATTGATCTATCACCAACAGGCCCGGATACTTTCCTGTCGGGAAATGAGTGTCGACAGGGCTGCTCTTCGGGGAGACATTGTCATCGTCTGTGCGGGTACTTCGGACATTGGAATTGCCGAAGAAGCCCGGGTGACCGCCCAGTGCCTTGGACATCCGGTCACGACACTTTATGACGTCGGTGTCGCCGGGCTTCACCGGCTTCTTGACAAGCAGGCACTGCTGGCAAGCGCCCCCGTCATTATTGTTGCCGCCGGGATGGAGGGAGCGCTGCCGAGCGTCATCGCCGGTCTGGTCAGCTGCCCGGTAATCGCCGTGCCCACTTCTGTCGGCTATGGTGCCGGAATCGGTGGTTTTGCCGCGCTTTTTGGTATGCTTAACAGCTGTTCACCCGGCGTCGCAGTCGTCAACATAGACAATGGATTTGGAGCAGCCTGCATGGCGATCGCCATAAATCGAAAATGAATAAGAGTACCTGTCAGTATCAAGCTCATGGTCTGCTCTGTGGTGAAATCAAACATCGCTGCTGATTTGCACATTTTCCACTGAAACGTACATGCTAACCTTGCAAGATTCGGGCATTACGGTATAATCGCCAAGCTGACTACAGTAATACCGCAACGTGCTGATCTTAACAATCCTTTGCAGGACATTTTATGAATACGACAATTAAACTGAAGCTTGCATCGCTCTTTTTTGTAATCCTTCTTGCCATCGTTACAATCGTTCCATCTTTTTATGCATCCGCCCCCTCCTGGTGGAAAACATATCTGGCGCCGGAAGGCTTGCGGCTCGGTCTCGATCTGCAGGGCGGCATGCACCTGGTTCTCAAAGTCAACCTGCAAAGAGCCCAGGAAAACACCCTTGAACTATCGGCAAATGACCTCAAAGACAGACTGGCGGAAGAAGCCATCAGCGCCGTCCAGACCAACTCGGCAGATAAAACGACAATTGTCTTTACCCTTCCAAACGCCAGTGCTGTCGAGAAAGTCCAGGAAATCATCAGCGACGGTTACGAGGATGAACTCGATATCGAAATCGAAGCCAAGGAAGGCAGTTTCCCAAGGATTATTCTCAAGCTCAGCCAGGAAAAAATTGAGTACATCGAATCAAATGCCGTCAATCAATCACTGGAAATCATCCGCAACAGGATAGATCAGTTCGGTGTTGCCGAGCCGGTTATTATCAGGCAGGGCACTGATGAGATTGTCATTCAGCTTCCGGGAGTCAAAGACCCCGAGCGTGCCCTTAAACTCCTCGGGGACACCGCCCAGCTCGAATTCAAACTGGTTGCAGAAACAGAAGGTGTTAACATCGAGCAGCTCATTGCCCAGGCAACAGAGTCGGGTCAATGGTCCGGGAAATGGTCAGAGCCCGGTGAAGCTGCCAAGCTCAACCGACTCCTGGCCAATTCACTGCCGGCCAATACGACAATCTACTTTGAAAAAATTACCAGCCAGCAAACCGGAATCGAAACGGCAGTCCCGATCCTTCTTGAAAACAAGATTCTGATGACCGGTGATATGGTGAAAAATGCCCAGGTCAGAATCGGCGGCAATTTCAATGAACCATACGTCAGCATCGATCTGACCAACCGCGGCGGAAGGACCTTTGCAACCCTGACGGAAAATAATGTTGGACGCCGCATGGCTATCGTTCTGGACGGGGTGGTCAAATCGGCACCGGTCATCAGGGAGAAAATTCTTGGAGGTGCTGCCCAGATATCGGGCAGTTTCACCCATGAAGACGCATCTGACCTGGCTATTGTTCTCAGGGTTGGTGCACTCCCCGCCCCGGTCGATGTCATCCAGAATTTGACGGTCGGCTCGAGCCTTGGCAAGGACTCCATAAAAAAGGGGCTCACATCCGGTATTTTCGGCGCCCTGATGGTACTCGGCTTCATGATCATCTATTACCGCCTGTCAGGAATTATTGCCAACGTCGCACTGACATTGAACATATTGTTTCTCTTCTCCGGGCTGGCCATTTTAAATGCAACCCTGACCCTGCCCGGTATTGCCGGTATCGTCCTGTCAGTCGGTATGGCGGTTGATGCCAATGTTTTGATCTTCGAACGCATGCGGGAGGAGTACGCGATTGGAAAATCAGTCCGCTCAAGTATTGACGGCGGTTTTGGCAAAGCACTCTGGACGATTGTCGACTCCCAGGTCACGACCCTGATCACCGCCCTGGCCCTCTTTCTGTTCGGCACGGGACCAATCAAGGGATTTGCGGTAACGCTTTCCCTGGGTATCATTTTCAACCTCTTTACCACACTGTTCTGTTCCCGTTTGATCTTCGACACGCTGACCGCTAAACAGGCAATCAAAAAGCTTTCTTTTCTGCAGTTTATCAGGCAGCCCACTATCGATTTCATGAAAATCAAAAACATCACCTTCTCCCTTTCAGGTGTGCTCGTTCTGATGGGACTGATCGCGTTCTTCCAGATAGCCCGCGGCAGCGCCAATCTCGGTGTTGACTTCTCAGGCGGATCGCTTCTGCAGTATCAGGCGGCACAGCCATTTACCATGGCTGAAGTCCGGGATGCCTTTAACCGCAACGACATGGAAGGGGTAGACCTTCAGGAGGTTGAAAACGAAAACCGGCTTATGGTAAAGGTTAAAAAATCGGAACTCGTCGTTGCTCAGCTCAGCGAGCAGGTTGATGAAATCCTCGGCAACGAACTTGGAGACAAGGGATTTGTCCTTGAAAGTCAGTCGGAAATCGGCTCCAGCGTCAGTGCGGTGCTCAGAAACAAAGCGATACAGGCGATTTTGATATCACTTGCAGGGGTTATTGTTTACCTGGCATTCCGATTTGACCTCAGCTTCGGCCTGGCAGCTGCCGTTGCAACCTTTCATGATGTTCTCGTCGTGCTTGGCATCTGCTGGCTGTTAAACGTCGAGATTACCCTGCTTATCGTTACTGCACTGCTGACCCTTGCCGGCTACTCGCTCAACGACTCGGTGGTTGTTTTCGATCGTATCCGCGAGAACATGAGGAAAACTGAACGTTTCAACCTGACCAATGACATTATCAATGCGAGCATTAACCAGGTAATCGGGCGAACCATGGTTACCTCACTGACCTCCGCGATGGTTCTCCTCGCCCTTTTCATTTTCGGCGGTTCGGTTATCCACGATTTTTCCTTTGCACTGCTCGCCGGAGTGATCGTTGGAACATACTCGTCTGTATTTATTGCCAGTCCGTTGCTTCCATACTGGAAACGAAAAGATGCATAAGCGGAGATGAAATTACCAGCGTTGCCTGAAAACGTCGCCCGGATTCAGCCGGACGACCCTTTTTCGTTTCTCTGCCACAAGGATATTGGTTGTTTCACGCATTGCTGCCGACAGCTTGAACTGGCATTAACACCATATGACGTCCTGCGATTGCGCCAGGCTACCGGATTGAATTCCAGCGACCTGCTGAAAAACTATATTATCAGGGAGCACGAGGAGTCCGAACTGTTCCCCCGATATTATCTGACGATGGTGGATGATGGCCGGGACAGCTGTGTGTTCGTTGCCGAGACCGGCTGTACGGTATATCAACACCGCCCGGGAGCCTGCAGAACGTATCCCCTGGGCAGAGGTGTCGCCCGGAATCACAGGGGAATCGAAGAATATTTTGTCCTGCTTCGAGAACCTCACTGTCTCGGGTTTGCTGAGCAGACGGTGCAGACAGTCGAAACCTACAGCACATCTCAGGAGCTTGAACTATACAACCGCTTTAATGACATGCTCACGGAAATCCAGCAGCATCAGAGAATCAAGCGCGGCATGAAACTCGATGGTGCTCAGATTTCTGATTATCAATGTGCTCTGTATGATATTGATAGATTCAGGCAGAAAATGGCAGGAAACCGCATGATCCCTGAATTAAAAGCAATCGAGACACTTGATGATGAAGCGCTTCTGGCCTGCGGCTTCCGGTGGCTTAAAAACAGACTGTTTGGCCCTGCCGATAAAACGTCTCAAGGACCGGAAACCTCAGGGGGAATTCAGATCAGATGCTCAAATTAATCGTCTTTGACTGTGATGGTGTGATGTTTGACTCAATCGAGGCGAACCGCATTTATTACAACGATTTACTGACATCATTCGGTTATCCGATGATGAGCGAGGAGGAATTGTCATTCGTTCACATGCACAATGTCATAGACTCGGTTAACCATATTTTCAGGCATTACCCGAACCAGGATATGGACAGCGTTAACCAGCTCAGGCTGCAGACGGATTACCTGAAATACCTCCCTCATATGAAAATGGAACCTGACCTTCGGGAATTCCTGGGCTATGCAAAGACTCGTTTCCGGCTTGCCATCTCAACAAACCGGGCAACAACCATGCAGCCTCTGCTGAAAAAATTCGAACTGACGGATTATTTTGAATTGGTTGTCACCGCTGCAGATGTGAAGAATCCCAAGCCGGCGCCTGATGCCCTTTACAAGATTCTCGACTATTTTAACTGCTCTGCTGCTGAAACGATCTTTATCGGTGATTCGCATGTCGACCAGCTGCATGCGGAATCGGTCGGCGTTCCACTGATCGCATTCAAAAACAGGTCGCTGAATGCCAGCTATCATGTCAACAGTTTCATGGAAATTTGCGGTTTACAGCCATTTTCAGGCTGATGTTCAATGGTCGCTGCCGTAAACCCTGCATGGATAGGCACAGTAACAATCCGCTGCATAGTGAAACTATGAATTCTCCTGCTCCTCATCGACCCGCTTCACCCCCTCCATCAGCAGCATCATGAAATCGCCAATCTCGGCAGCCTTCATTTGCTGAGGCGATAAGCCAATCTTGAACGCATACACCCCTTCTTTTTCTGCCAGGATTTCAAAAATAGCATCCTGGTTCTCCATTTTTCCATAGGTTGCATTGATGATACAACCTTCCCGGAAGGAGACCCGGGCCTCTTTGCCTGCAAACGTCAATGACAGCACACCTGTCTTCTGGTGCATATTGAGGATCTGAAAAAGTTCCGCCGGGGCCATATCTTTCAAACGTCCCTGCATACATGAATCAAAATCCCTGGCCCGCGCACGATTCGCCTGATCCAACCGTTTTGCCAGCAGCTGTGCCATAAACAGTTGAACAGTCGGAGACTGATCAATGATCTTCTTGAAATACTGGCCGTCAAGCGAGATAAGAATGGTATCCGAGAGTGCTGTAACCGTCGTGCTTGATCTGTTTCCTTCAAGATAGCTCATTTCACCACAGATATCATTTGGCCCGAGTGTCGAAACAGTGACCGGTCCGTCATCGGCGCTTAATCCGCCAGCCAGAACAATATAGAGCCTCAGATTAGGCTCGCCTTTTCTGATCAGAGCACAATCTTTCCTCACCATTTCTTCACGAAAATTGTCGAGTAGTCCCGTCAGGTGACGTGGCGGTACCGCCCGAAAAAGTGAACACCCGAGCACCTGGCTGAGCAGGGCCTGTTTTTCCGCACTCAGTAATCGTTGCTGTTCTGCCGTCTTTATTGCCGAAACATCCGGCCCGCTGCGAAATTTTATCAGTCCGCTGCAACCGCTGCAACTGTATATTTTACCGTTCCTGCCAACCTCTTCCTGGGGCTGTTCACCCATGAAAACAAAAAGCAGTTCCGTCATCTCTCGAACAAGGATCAAACAGGATTCCTTGTTATCAGGAGCGGAAAACGACCTGTCGGTAAGCCGAAAACACTCGCCCAGGTTGTAGAGTGGGCAGTTGTTATCTTCAACAATTTCGAAAAAATACGAAAATGACTTCATCTGTCGCTATCTATCTTTTTTTATCCCACATGATCAAAACCCCACTCCGCTCTCTAGAGCTGAATAACGGGGATGTTGATGGCGAAGTAATTGTTTTAGCCATTGGGCAGTCAGATCATTATACTCTTATATCTTTTTTAATTTCAAGAAAACAGGTCCGGCTGTCAAACCGTGATTACAATGAATGTCAGAGTTTCAGCTTTTTTCAGCTACCGCAATTTTTTTTTTGAGTTGTTTCCAGAAGTTGATATAATATTCCAGTTGGTGTTAGTCTTTTTATAAACAATCTACCGGATAAATGTATGGCAACCGCAACGAAGCAATTAGAGGCCATTCACAAGGAGATCGGTGAACGGTTCTCAGGAGATCCAGTCATAACGGTGACTCCGCTGGACGGCGATCCTCCTGAGAAGTATGAAATCACCTACAAAATCGCCGGTGCCTACAAAGACGACTCCGGTGATATTGAGGAAAAAGACAGCCACACCATTACCATCAGCATTCCGTTTGGTTTCCCGCACTTTCCGCCAAGCTGCAAACCGAAGAGCTCTATTTTTCATCCCGACTTTGATCCGGCGGCAATCTGCATCGGAGACTTCTGGGAAAAAGATCGTTCAATTTCCGAGTTAATCGTTCATATCGGCCAGATGATCTCAGGCAATATCTATTCGACCAGTAATGCCTTTAACGAGGAAGCGGCAAAGTGGTACCAGAAAAACCGTTCAAAACTCCCCTTTGCGCCGTTACCGTCCCGAGATACCGCTGATACGGTCATTGATGATCTTCCTGAAGAACCCGACCAGGTCTCGCAGCCTGATGATGATCTCACCCTGGAGCTTGATGAGGACGAGCTGGAATTTGATGATATCATCGACGATATCAGCCTTGGGTCTGGTGGATCAAAATCATCAGATTCTTCCGAAACCATTGAAGCAGACAGGTTCGACACGCCTGCTGATACGCTGGATGACAGTTTTCTTGACACGGATTTTGACTATCTCGGACCAGAAGATGGTGAAGAGAAAACGGCCGAGCCTCTCGACGATGAACCCGCATCCGGGGTCGATGCAGACCGTTACCGGCTGATGGCCAAGCAGAAACGCTTCTTCGAGCTAGAAGCAGAACTGGGTGACCTTTCTGACCAGCAGCAGTTTGACGGTCGTGGGAACCTGACAGTTCAGGCAACACAAGCTCTGAAACAGGCTCGGGAGGTCTATAACGAGGGAACCGATTTCGAACATCAGGGCAATCCGAGCAAGGCGCTTGCCGCTTTCCAGCAGGTCATGGCTCTCTGTTCTGACTATCCCGGACTCCAGGAAGACATTGAGCGCACAAAACAGGCCAAGGAACTTCTTGGTGACTGGGCCGAACCGGACAGTCAGCCCGAGGGTGATTTCCCCGATGACGGAGACGGCGACATGGACGAGGTGGAAGAACTTCCTCCTCTGGGCAACGGTCATTTTGACACCCTGAAATCCGACAGCCGCACGTTTTTCGAAGAGACAGCCCGTAAGACGTCAAAGATTGTGCCATTCGCCCTGGGCATTGCAGTTCTGCTCTGCGCTGCCACAATTACAGGCTACTATTTTATCAGCACCTCGACATTGAAAGATGCCGAGGAAAAATTCGTGGACTGTAAAGGTCTTGTCGAGCAAGACAGATTTTCTGAAGCTGAGCGCCAATGTCTGATGGCAATCGATATCGCCACCCAGGTTCAGTATTTCAAAGCTGGAGACCGTGACCGTCTTGTTGATGAAATTGAGACGGTCCTGAATTCACAGGGATTGACAGAGGGGCTGGCCGGCAACCTGCTGATCGACGGGAAATATCTTCCCAAGAGAATGGTGAAGACCATCAAGGCTTTCAGGTATTTCGCGGCTGAAGGCGATAACCATTTCAAGGAGGAGGCCTGGCAGCAGGCAGCCTCAAGTTACAAGCAGGCGCTTGCCATGTCGGCAGAGAATGAAGGTGTCGACCCGCAGGCCATTTTTACCGTTTCTGAAAACCTGAAAATGTCAGAGTTCAAGGTTTTGTTCAGATCCGGCTCCGAACTCATTGAGCGGCAGAAATGGATGCTTGCCGCAGATGATCTCAACAAGGCCCTTGCACACGTGAAAGATCTCAACATTGAGAACAAGGCCGAAATTATCGATCAGATTTCCGGGAAACTGGCTGAAATTTCGCTCGCAACGTCAAAAGAAGATGGCGATCTGGCCTTTGCAGAGGGAAAATGGTCGGCGGCGCTTGAACATTATAACAATGCCCTGAGCGCCGTAAAAAAATCCTATGCCGCCGGCGATCCGGCTATTGAAGAACTCAATCAACTGGTCATCAAGGCTGAACTATACCAGACCGTCAACGAAGGAAAGGAAGCCTTCACCAACGCCGACTGGGACAATGCCATCGAAAGTTACGGAAGGGCTATCGAAATTCTGGAAAGCAACCGGGCAGTACTGAATCAGACCTCGACAGATGAAAACCGGAAAAAACTTGCCCGCATCATGCTCCAGGCATCAGTGATCCGTGACAAGCAGGACGCTGCACGCTTTCTCAAGGAAAAAGACTATCAGGAAGCGTTGAACAAACTGCAGTCTGTCATTGACTCAATTACCGCAAGCTCATTTACTCAGGAAAAAGAGTTTGCAGCCGTCGTTGATGATACCAAAAATCAAATTGATCAGGCAAAGACTGATATCCTGCTTGAGGACAAAATCAGGTATCTTGAAGACAATTTCAAGGAACTGTTTACCGCCCATTATACCATTGCCTC
Organism: uncultured Desulfobulbaceae bacterium; assembly: GCA_965366875.1. GTDB lineage: Bacteria > Desulfobacterota > Desulfobulbia > Desulfobulbales > Desulfocapsaceae > MADRE3. Next base: position 17,774 of record CBDUGK010000064.1, read on the forward strand.
TCCCGAAGCACTGGTGGAGCCAGAAGTAATCTTTGAAAAACGGCTGGACCAGAAGCTCATTTTCAAGCTCGAGTGTATTGAGATCGGCAGAGGACGGCCGTTAAAACTGGTGATGAAGTACGCTCACGATCTCGGCAGCGGCAGCTGGAAATTTTACAGCGACAGCAACTGATAACGCGCCCGCCCGCCCCAGGACTTCAGGACTGGAAGTACGTGCGCGCCACCTCTGTACTAGAGCAGGAACCTGAACTCTCCTTTGCCCAGCAGGTCATGGAGGTGCAGGATACCCTGCATTTTCCCATCCTTTCCGGTAACCGGAAGTACGGTAATTTCATGGCGCTGCATGATGCTCAGCGCGTCAACTGCCTGTTTGTCTGACGTGATGGTAACAGGATTGAGCGTCATAACCTCTTCAGCCCTGGCCTGCTGAAAATTCACACCATCGGCAACAAAGCGTCTGACATCCCCGTCGGTGACGATGCCGCGGAGATTCTTCTTGTCGTCAACAATCAGGACCGCACCCATATTTTTATTGTTTAGCTCCCTCACCGCCCCGGCGACTGAGGCATCAGCTTGTACCAGGGGTACTTTCGCACCGACAAGCATGACTTCATTAACCCGTACTTTCAAGCGTTCGCCGAGACTGCCCGCCGGGTGATTCTGGCGAAAATCGGCAGCCTGAAATTTTTTGCGATTTATCAGCACGACCGCAAGTGCATCCCCGAGTGCAAGCGTTGCTGTCGTGCTGGTCGTCGGAGCAAGTCCCAGAGAACAGGCCTCCCTGGGAATGGAAATATTAAGCACAATGTCGGCACAGGAACCGAGCGTTGACGAGGGGCTCCCGGTTATGGCAATGACAGCGGCACATCTGTGCTTCAGGCTGCTGAGAAGCGTGTTGAGCTCTGTGGTCTCACCGGAGTAGGATATGGCGATAACCACATCCGTCTGCTGAACCATGCCGAGATCTCCATGCATTGCCTCGACAGGATGGAGAAAAAATGAAGCGGTACCGGTGCTGTTCAATGTCGCAGATATCTTTTGACCGATTATTCCTGACTTTCCGATCCCTGTGATAATCAACCGGCTGGGACAGCCCAGAATGACTTCAACGGCATCAAGAAATTCCTGACCGATCCGTTCTCGCACGGCTGCCAGCCCCTGTTCTTCAATCAAAAAAACTTCCCGCGCATCTTCTATGGACATAGTCATTCCTGTAGTAATATTTCAAGCAGCAAACATCTTTCATCCCGGCACACACTCGTTCATCAGCCGGTTTGTGGCAGCGCTGTCTGGCAAAGGCACAGCGGCCACACTAATCACCCGCAGGTGCAGGTCAAGCTGAAACAGGCGTCTGCCCTCCCACATTTTCCTTTTTTAGCCGCACCAGAAATCGGGCGCCTGCATGTTCAATTGAAGCAATCTATATTTTTAGGCTTGACATCCCGGACAAAGACATTCACAATACCCCGTTTTAAAGGGCACGATTTTTCTTGCGAAACTGCCATTCATTACTACTTTAAACGGATATTTTTTCCACTATTTTCTTTATACGGAGCATTCATGACATCCTACCTCTTTACTTCCGAATCCGTCTCAGAGGGGCACCCCGATAAGATCGCTGATCAGATTTCAGACGCAATCCTGGATGCGATCCTTGAACAGGATCCGCTCGCACGAGTTGCCTGTGAAACAATGGTCACCACAGGTATGGCCATTATCGCCGGGGAAATAACAACCTCTGCCTGGGTGGACATGCCTGAAGTTGTCCGGCAGACGATCAAGGAGATCGGCTACAACTCATCCAGGATGGGCTTTGACTGGCAGTCATGTGCCATACTCACATCAATTGACAAGCAGTCACCCGATATCGCCCAGGGGGTTAACGAGGGGGCAGGTCTTGATCTCGATCAGGGTGCCGGCGACCAGGGGCTGATGTTCGGCTATGCCTGCAATGATACTGATGTTTTTATGCCGATGCCCATTTACTACGCCCATCGACTGACCAAACGGCAGTCAGAAGTGCGCAAAACCGGGCTCCTACCCTGGCTTCGACCTGATGCAAAAAGCCAGGTAACAATCGAATATGTTGACAATATTCCCCATCGGATTGATACCGTTGTGCTTTCCACCCAGCATGACGATATCGTCGATTACGACGATATCAAAGAAGGCGTGATGGAAGAAATAATCAAGCCGGTCCTTCCCGGAGATATGATCGACGCAAAGACCAATTTTTATATCAATCCCACTGGACGTTTCGTCATTGGCGGTCCGGTCGGTGACTGTGGCGTTACCGGCAGAAAAATAATTGTTGATACCTACGGCGGTAAAGGATCGCACGGCGGCGGAGCGTTTTCCGGCAAAGACCCTTCCAAGGTTGACCGGTCATCATCCTACATGGGACGCTATATAGCCAAAAACCTGGTGGCGGCAGGTATTGCCTCGGAGCTTGAAGTCCAGATTGCCTATGCAATCGGCATATCTCAGCCGGTTTCAATAAATGTCAACAGCTTCGGAACCGGTAAAATCAGTGATGAACAAATCAAGAAACTGGTCACCAGCCATTTTGACCTACGCCCGAAAGCCATTATTCAGCACCTTGACCTCCTACGGCCGATATACCGTGAAACAGCCTGCTACGGCCACTTTGGACGCCGTCGTGAAAACTTCACCTGGGAGCGGATTGACAAGGCTGAAGAGCTAAAAGAAGCTGCAAAACTTTAACCACCTGGAGCAACTCCACATGCTGATAACAGAAACAGGGGTGACATCATCAAAGGATATTACAATGAGTGAAACCACAAAAGATTATAAAGTAGCAAATCTCGATCTCGCCGACTGGGGTCGAAAAGAAATGGCCATCGCTGAAACTGAAATGCCCGGGCTGATGAGCCTGAGGGAGGAATATTCCAGCTCACAGCCTCTGAAGGGAGCGCGTATTGCCGGCTGCCTTCACATGACGATACAGACGGCCGTACTCATGGAAACACTGGTAGAGCTTGGCGCTGAACTGCGCTGGTCTTCGTGCAATATTTTTTCCACCCAGGACCACGCTGCCGCGGCCGTGGCTGCTGCCGGAATCCCGACCTTTGCCTGGAAAGGGGAAACCGAGGAAGAATTCTGGTGGTGCATTGATCAGACAATATTCGGTCCGGACAACTGGCGGCCCAACATGATTCTTGACGATGGCGGCGATCTCACCCTTGTCATGCACCGGAAATATGGCGATGAAGGCGCCAACATCAGGGGAATCAGTGAAGAGACGACCACCGGCGTACTCCGCCTCAACGAAATGGCGGCAGAGGGCACACTCAAATGCCCGGCCATCAACGTCAACGACAGTGTCACCAAGTCAAAATTCGATAACCTCTACGGCTGCCGGGAGTCATTGATCGATGGCATTAAACGGGCCACGGATGTTATGATTGCCGGTAAAGTCGCTGTTGTTGTCGGATTCGGCGATGTCGGCAAAGGATGCGCCCAGGCACTGGCCGGCATGGGAGCTATTGTCCATGTTACCGAAATTGACCCGATTTGCGCACTGCAGGCCGCCATGGAAGGTTACCGCGTTGTCACCATGGAAGAGGCCGCCCCAATCGGCAATATTTTCGTTACCTGCACCGGAAACCTCAAGGTCATTACCCGCGCCCATATGGAGGCTATGCCTAATGAGGCAATCGTATGCAATATCGGGCACTTCGACTCGGAGATTGATATAGCCGGGATCCGCGATCTGCCCTGGGAAAATATCAAACCCCAGGTTGATCACGTCACCTTTGCCGACGGCAAAAGAATCATTGTCCTGGCCGAAGGAAGGCTCGTTAACCTCGGCTGTGCGACCGGACATCCCAGTTTTGTAATGAGCAATTCATTCACCAATCAGGTCCTTGCCCAGATTGAGCTCTGGAAAAACGCTGAAAAGTACGAGAAAAAAGTGTACTTTCTGCCCAAAGAGCTTGATGAAATGGTAGCGAGACTGCACCTCAAAAAAATCGGTGCCCAGCTTACGACCCTTACCAGGGAGCAGGCAAAATATATCGGGGTAAAGATCGAAGGCCCCTACAAACCTGACTATTATCGCTATTGAGGTTCACATAAAAAAAGCGCCTGATTGAGATCGTTCAATCAGGCGCTTTTTTTTTATGTACTGCCGAGGAAAAATCACTCCATCGAGACGATTTATTTCTCCTCGTTCTGTATGCGATGCGGCGCTGCATACATGGTGGTGGAACCTGAAGACCAGAACATCAGTTTTCCTTCACGAACAAGCTCGTTAGCGACATTCTTGATCTTTCGTGGTTTTGCATCAGGATCACACTTGTAGAAATCCTTTACATAGAGTTGCGGTTTTGGTGATTTTTCAGCTTTCTCGACGATAGCAGCTTTCAATTCATCATCACTCATTGGCATAATTTTTCTCCTTATAAAATATTGAAGAAGAAAGCACCAAAGCCCACACCGGACATCTGCCGGTGTGGGCCTTCGCTCAATAATCTACCAGTCAACTAGCTGATATGGCTGGTGAACTTGAATTGAGTGGTCGTACGCCAGGTGTCATACGCCAGGCGATAATCATCGATGCTCTTTTCAGTGAACGGGATATCGCACTTCTCGAAGAAGCGCTCCCAACCAATTCTTTCCGCCCACTCGCCGACACGCTCATACTTCTTGGCATCTTTGGCATAGGCTTCAAGAATTTTTCGTATTGCTTCAACCGTCTCCGGCCATCGTGGTGTCGTATTCGGCAGAAACGGTATAACTAATTTTGAAAATTTTGGCGCTGACCTTGAATTGGAAACTTTACCACCAACCAGGATAGCGATGCCATCACCTTCAGGGTCTGCAAGCGGCATCGCCGGACACATGGTATAGCAGTTTCCACAGAACATGCAGCGTTCAACGGTTACCTTAACGGTTTTAATCTCTTTGCCGTCAATCTCTACCTTCGCAGGCTTGACCGCACCAAGCGGACAGGACGCAATTGCCAGCGGAAGCTCACAGACACCGGTAATACGCTGGTGATCGATCATCGGCGGCTTACGGTGAATACCGAGGATAGCGATATCGGAGGCATGCACCGCACCACACATGTTCAGGCAGCAGGCCAGGGCAATACGCACCTGGGCCGGCAGTGTCATTGAGGTAAAGTAATCAAAGAGATCATCCATGACTGCCTTGACCGGACCTGACGCATCGGTTGCCGGGGTATGGCAATGGACCCAGCCCTGGGTATGAACGATATTGGTGACACCGGCTCCGGTCCCGCCTACCGGGAACTTGTTGCCGCGGCTCGCCAGGTCATCCAGCAACGGCTGAACTTTGTCCTTTGAGTCAACCATGAACTCGATGTTGTTACGGGTGGTCCAGCGGACAAAACCGTCACAATGTGCATCCGCGATATCACAGACTTCGCGGATATACTCGATGGAAACCAGCCGTGCAGTACCGACGCGGATTGAGTATACCTCGTCTCCGGTTTCTGATTTATGCATCAGGACTCCGGGCTGTGGAATTTCATGCCACAGCCACTTGCCTTTATTGGCTTTAATGACCGGTGGAAAAAACTGTTCATAATGTGGGGGGCCAAGGTCTGTAATACGCCCTTCCATCGGTTTTTCAGGATTGTAGCCCATGATTCGTCTCCTTATCTATAATAATTGATATAATCGTTATGCTGTAAATTCAAACCCACATTATGCGGCATGGCGCCTGCGGAACTCTTCAACATCGCGCTCGAAACCACCTTCCACCTCTTCCTCAGCCCAGAAGACGTAAGGATTGGAACGAGGCTCTTTAACCATTTGCGGGATAGGATCAACACCCATGACCTTGATAAAGGTCGGCAGGCCGACACGCTGCATGGTTTCACCGACGCGCTCGCGATTTTT
>CBDUGK010000065.1:0-23365 GCA_965366875.1 uncultured Desulfobulbaceae bacterium
CAATGTGCCGGATATTGTCGCCGCGGTAAAACGGGGCGTCATGCTCGCCGGAGGCTTGCCAATCGAATTTCCAACCATCTCGCTGCATGAATCCTTTGCCTACCCGACCAGCATGTTTCTGCGCAACCTGATGGCAATGGATACCGAAGAGATGATGCTGGCTCAACCGATGGACGCGGTCATCCTCATCGGCGGCTGTGACAAGACCGTTCCGGCTCAGCTGATGGCAGCTGCAAGTGTGAATATCCCCGCTCTGTCTGTTGTTACCGGGCCCATGCTCTCAGGCACCCACCGTGGTGAGCGCCTTGGCGCCTGTACCGATTGCCGACGTTTCTGGGCAAGCTATCGGGCGGGAGAGATCGACAGTGACGAGATCGAGGAGATCACCAACAATCTGGTGCCGAGTGCCGGAACCTGCGGTGTCATGGGTACTGCCAGTACCATGGCCTGTATCACCGAAGCGCTGGGCATGATGCTGCCCGGTGGAGCGACTATTCCCGCCGTCATGGCGGATCGACTTCGCCATGCCGAAACTGCCGGAGGACGAGCGGTGGCCATGGCAGCCGAGGGGTTGACACCGGATAAAATCATCACCCCTGAGTCCCTGGCCAACGGGCTGCGAATTCTACTTGCTATCGGCGGGTCAACAAACGGTATCGTCCACCTGGCTGCAATAGCAGGCCGGCTCGGTATCGAGATCGACTACCAGGCCTTCGACGCAATGGGAAGGGAAACACCGGTGCTTATCGATCTCAAGCCTTCGGGGCGCTATTATATGGACGACCTTCACAAGGCAGGCGGCATGGCACCCGTTTTCCGTGAGTTAAAACCGCTTCTGAACCTGGACTGCATGACGGTTACCGGACGCACCCTGGGTGAAGTCATCGACGATTTGCCGGCAGCGTTTGAACAGGATGTTGTCCGGCCCTTTGACGACCCGATCTACAGCGGCGGTTCCATCGCCGTCCTGGGCGGGAACCTGGCCGGCGATGGAGCCATTATCAAGCAGTCAGCAAGCACTGAGAGTCTCCTGGTACATACCGGCAGAGCCGTTGTCTTTGAATCACTTGAAGATCTGGCTGAGCGTATTGACCATCCTGATTTAGAGGTAACCGGCGAAGACGTTCTTGTCATGCGAAATGCAGGCCCTCGCGGGGCTCCTGGAATGCCTGAGGCAGGCTATATACCGATCCCGAAGAAGCTGGCCCAGCAGGGTGTAAAAGACATGGTCCGCATTTCCGATGCCCGCATGAGCGGTACCGCCTTTGGGACCATTATTCTTCATGCCAGTCCGGAGGCTGCGGTCGGGGGACCGCTCGCTCTTGTCCGCAACGGTGATATGATTACGCTGAACGCACCCGAGCGCACGCTGCGTCTTGAGATCAGCGCTGCTGAATTTGAGCAGCGCCGGGCCGAACTTCCTGCAGCCGGCAGTACGCATGGCCTGCGCGGATACCTGCGCATGTTTCACGACCATGTCAACCAGGCCGGCAGCGGCTGTGATTTCGATATTCTGACTTCCGGCAAAACCGACCGGAAAACACCCTGAGATCTTCACAGGGCGCAAGATAGCACGCGAAGGAAAAAGAACCTGGATGCTCAGAGGATTACTGCGCTCCGCATCCAGGCGACCGTAATCTCTAGATACGCCTGAGTCCCAGCTCTGCCCAGAGGCGGGAGAGCCTCCCTGCACTTTCCGGATTGACAGACCGGGGTATCGTTTGTCCTTTGAGCAACGCTTCAACCTGTTCGACTGCGCTCCAGGCCTGGGCCTCGGCATTCTGCAGTGTCAGGCCGCCAAGATGCGGGGTTGCGACGACACCCGGCAAAGCTGCCATGTGGGGCGACGGGCGCTGGTCCGGACCGCGGCCGACATCCATCGCAACCTTGGCGATACGCTTTTCCCTGAGCGCTGTTTCCAGAGCACTCTCGTCTACCAGGTTTCCCCGAGAGACATTGACAAAGTAGACATCAGGTTTCATCAAACTGATCGCTTCTGCATCGATCAGGTTCTCCGTTTCCTCGTTGGCAACCGCCAGAGGAAGAACAAAATCGGACTCTTTCAGCAGGGTCTGCAGTTCGACCTGCTCCACTCCCTGCCGGTCCGCGGTAACGTAGGGATCAGTAACCAGAACCCGCATGCCGAGGGCCACGAGCTTTTCAGCCAGATAACTGCCGATCGCTCCATAACCGATAATGCCGGCAGTGCTGCCGTTGAGTTGCCGTCCCATGTTGGAGGGCGGCATCAGTCCCTTCTTGAATTCAAGGGTCGAGGCCGTCACATCACGGGCCAGATCAAACATCAGGGCCAGGGCCATCTCCGCGGTCGCCGGAATAAAGGCTGGAACGGAGTTGACAACCAGGATGTCGTTGCTTGAGGCGGCTGCGACATCGACATCGCTGATATCGACCTGCGGGCGGATAAAGACAGCGAGTTCAGGAAGATTCTCAAATATCGCTGCTTTTCCGTGCGTCGCCCGGTGGCAGATAACAACCTGGCAGCCCTGTGCAGCTTCGATTACCTCATCGGTATCCAGGTCGCGGACTTTCGGATTGCGCACCACCTCGGCAAGATCAGCAAGCGCGTCGTACGCTTTCTTGAAATAGACCTCGAGATCTTCCGGGTTGTGGGAGAGAAATATTTTCAGATGAGTGCTCATATTCGTACCTGTTTGATTGAAAGGAATCGACCGGTGAATTACAGGTCCATGGTCTCTATAGCTGCAAACGCAGGCAGGCCGAAACTATCGACATGATCGGCAGCTTAACAGCGCAATCGAGCGCCCGTTCAGAAACCATACAATGATGCCGGGTTGTCGACCAGAATCTGCTGTCGTGTCTTTTCATCAGCAACCCAGTCGAGCAGCAGATCGAGCAGATCCGCCTCATCGGGCGGGTTCTGCTGGCCCGGATGGGGCCAGTTGCTGGCCCACAGCATCCGCTCCGGAGCGGCCGCTGCCAGGGCGCGGGCTTCGGGGGCAACATCAGCCCAATCAGGAGGCCCGGACTCAGAGGATTCATACGGAGCAGAAAGCTTGACCCAGCAGTGGCCGGTTTCAAGCAGCTTCAGCAGAACCCTGAAGGCCGGGTCATCGGTCGGCACAGGCCCCATGAAGCGCCCGACATGATCGACAACCAGATCGCACGGCAGCCGTTTGAGCAACGCTTCCCGCTGGGGAAATTCCCTGCCGTTCATCTGCAGCTGGACATGCCAGCCGAAACTGTTCACCCGGGCGGCCATCTCTTCCATGATATCCCACGGTACAGCCCCCCCGGGAAGCATATGGAAACGCACCCCCCGGACACCGAGCGCGTCCAGGCGCTCCAGTTCCTCGTCGCTGGTCGAGGTGTCAGCCACCATCACTCCCCGGGCTCGCTGGCCAAAGGCTTTCATCGCCTCCAGCTGACAGGAATTATCCGTTCCGTAGGTGGTCGGCTGCACGACCACCACACGCTCAAGATGCAACCGCTTCTGGATCGCACGGTAGCCGTCAACCCATGAATCGGGTGGCGTCATCAGCGCTGTCGGAGCTGAAGGGAATCGAGCGTTGTAGAAATGCATATGTGTATCGCAGGCGCCTGCTGGAGCTTTGAGCCTGGGAGTTTTTTCTGCAGAAACCATTTTCAAGCCTCTCCTTTTTTCGGGTTCAGTCTATCTTGTCAAGGTCACCGTTAAATTCCATTGCACAGTAGGGACCTCCCTGGAACAGCCCTTCCGCCGGAGGTTCTTCGGCCTGGACAGCCTTGATGGCAGAAACGACCGCCGCCTGATCGGCAGCATCCGTCGTACCGCTCTTTGATGTAACCTGGTTCTCAGCCCGGGCCTGGCGCTGGGCCTCGAAAATCTCTTCGGCATAGTCCTCGGAATTGTCGCGGGGACGGTATCCCAGCCGTTCAGCCGGACTGTTGTCCCACCAGCTGCGGTCATTGGCCGAAACTCCCCATACCACTTCATAATGAACATCCAGCGGTGCATCCAGGCAGACCCGGGCGAGCTGCACCATGTCCCGGTGGCTCAGCCAGCAGCTGAGCATGCGGACATTCAACGGCCGGGGCTGGAATGAGCCGATCCGCATACAGATACAGCTCATACCGTGTTTATCCGCGTAGAGCCTGGCCAGGGCCTCCCCGAAAACCTTGGTGGCTGCGTAACGGCAGTCCGGGCGCGGCGGATCGCTGACCGTCAGTTTGCGGGACCTCCTGTGGTAACCGACCAGGTGGTTCGTACTGGCAAAGACAAAACGCTTCACTCCATGGCGGCGGGCGGCCTCAAAGGTATTGAAGGCACCGAGAATATTGCTTTGCAGCACCACATCCCAGGTTCCCTCTTCGGCCTTTCCTCCCAGATGAATGACGGCGTCAACCCCTTCCATGGCAGCATCCACCTCATCGTAATTTTCCAGATTTGCCAGGATGATCTCTTCACCGGGTCCGGCATCTCCAAACGGCCGTCGGTGAGAAAGACGCAGCCGCGGATAGACGCCCCTGAGCTCTTCGCGCAGCACCCGCCCGATAACGCCGTCGGCACCAGTCATCAAAACACGATTATACATCAGCTTCACCTTTAATAGAGACCTTCTGAGACGAAAATCAAGTACCTGCCGAAAAGATGCGCATCTGGTCCTTCCAGCCAAGGAAGAGTTCAACCAGCCGGTCCTCCATGCTCTCCTTGACAGGATCAACCTGGTTTGCTTCCTTTTCAAACCATTCAACCATCATTGTTATCCCGTCGTGCAGTGATATGTCGCAGGTAAAATCGGGTATGACAGATCTTATCTTTGCATTATCGAAAAGTCCGGGAAAGGTTTTTTCCAGGTAGAGATGGCTGAACAGCTCCGGGTCGGCTGCGACCAGCAGCTCTGAGGATATATGGACGATCCGTGGTTCAATGCCGAGCACCCTGCCAAAGGCCAGGTACAGGTCCTCCCAGCGGCAGCGCTCTTCACTGCAGGCGTGATAGGCCTGCCCAAACGTCTTCGGGTTGCCGATTACCCCGACAAAGGCCTTGGCGAGGTCCGGCGCAAAGGTGAAACTCCAGGGGGTTGAACCGTCTCCAAACATTACCAGCGGTTTACCCTTTCTGATACGCTCGATGATTCCATAATTCTGTCGTAACACTCCCACATTAGCGGCACCCGGTCCGTAGGTAAGGGAAGGTCGAATGATCGTCACTGGAAGCTGGCAGGAGCGAAATTCTTCTCCCAGGTAACGCTCCACCTGTGCCTTGTTCCAGGCATATTCAAAGCTCGGATCATCAAAGAGCGACTCAGCCGATTCCACCGTTGGAATACTCCGGTATGGACGTTTATAGGCGGCAACGCTCGAACAGATTATGATTTGCGCACTATTGTCACGAAACGCCGCAACCGTTGAGCGGGCGTCGGCTTCGTTGAAGCAGATCATATCAATGACCGCATCGAATGATTCCCGGCGCAGGCGTGATTCAAAATCTTCGCGATCCAGCCGATCGCCGGTGATCTGTCTTACCTCGCCGTTATAAGGCAACGTTCGGCTGCCCCTGTTGAACACGGTGACCGTATGTTTTTTTTCAAGCAGCAGATTGACTATTGCCCGGCTGATCACGCCGGAGCCGCCCAAAACGAGTACGTTCATGCCGATCCTCCCGTTACCTGATTTAAAGACGAACTATCGTGTCATCCAGCCGCCATCAACCACCAGCGTGGACCCTGTCATATAACGTCCGGCCTCACTGGCCAGAAGCAGTACCGGCCCGACGAGATCCTGCGGTTTTCCCCATCGCCCCAATACCCCCATGCGATCAAAATACTCACGCAGCTCTCCCTGCACAAGACGGTCAGTCAGCGGGGTTGAAAACGGACCGGGTGCAATGGCATTGGCGGTAATGTTCCATGGGCCCAGATCCTGAGCCATGGTCCTGGTGAGTCCGATCAGTCCGGCCTTGGTTGCTGAATATGAGCCTCTGGCCTCTTTGGTGCAGAGACCGAAAATAGAACTGATATTGATGATCCGTCCCCATCTTCGCTCTTTCATCCCTGCGGACAGCTCGCGTACCAGAACCATCGGCGCACTCAGGTTCAACTCCACCAGATTGTTCCAGTCGTCATCTTTAATCTCGTCAACTGGGTCAGCGATGTTTGTCCCGGCATTATTGACGATGATGTCCACGTGCCCCATGGCCTCGAGTGCCTGCCCTGCCAGGTTGACCGTGTCCTCACGTTTGAACAGATCGGCCACCATGCTGAAACCCTTTCGATCGGTGCCCTGGAGAATTTCCGCCAGGGCAGAATCCAGCTCGTCGCCGTTGCGGCTGTTAATCACGATATCCGCTCCGGCAAGCGCGAGCCCCCGTGCCATGGCACATCCCAAACCTTTGCTTCCTCCAGTAACAAGCGCAACCTTGCCCGTCAGGTCAAACAGTTCGTTTAGCATTTCACTACTCCGAGAATGATATGTTCATTACTCTGCGATAATAAACCGGGTCTCATGAACAGCAGAGAGCCCCTCTGAGGAAAAGAGTGTATTGAACTCTTGCCTAATCGTTACCGCTCACGTGCTTTATTGCTCTATAACGTTATTCCTCTCGTTCATGCCCCGACAGCTCAATTCACGAATTTGGGTAATAACAGTTTTGGTAAAAAGAGTATGAGGTCCGGGAAGAGGATGACCAGGAAAAGCACTCCCAGCATTGGCAGGAGTATGATGGCGACATCCCTCATGGCCCTCTTGAGTTCAACCTCCCCAACGGCACAGCTGATCAGCAGACAGAGTCCATAGGGCGGCGTCACCAGTCCGAAAGCCAACGAGATGACACCGATTATTGCAAAATGAATCGGGTGAATCCCGGCAAATTCAGCCACCGGCCAGAGTACGGTGCCAAGAATAATGATCGCCGGAATCGCATCGATAAACATACCGATGAACAAAAACGCACCGGCAACGATCAGACCGGTACTGATCGGACCTGCTCCAAACTGTTTGAGAAAATCAACCAGCAAAAGCGGAATCTTGTAATAGGCAAGCAGCCAGCCAAATGCCGATGCCGTTCCTATACAGAAAAGCGAGATAGCGGCAAAACGGGCCGAATCATAGAGGACCTTGGGAATATCTCCAAGTGTGAGCGTGTTGTAAATCACCAGGCCGAGAATTAACGAGTAAAGTACCGCTATAACCGAGGCTTCGGTCGGGGTAAAAAAGCCGGCGACAATACCGCCTACGATTATCATCGGGGTCATCAGCGGCAATATGGCCTTGACGATGGCGAATATCGCCTCCTTGAAGGTCGACCGTGAATAGATCGGGTAATGGTAAATTTTGGCATAAATGTAAACAGTGATCATCTGTGAAAGCGCAACGAGCATTCCCGGTATAACGCCGGCAAGGAACAGCCCGCCAATGGAAACGGTCATCAGGCCTCCCCAGACAACCATCAGAATGCTCGGGGGAATAATGACGCCCATTACCGAGGAGCACGCCGTGACAGCCACCGAGAAAGATGGTGAAAAACCCTGTTTTTTCATCTGGGGGATAAGCAGGGATCCGATACCGGCGGCATCAGCGGTCGAGGATCCTGATATTCCGGCAAAAAGCATGCTTACCATGACATTGATATGGCCAAGCCCTCCGGGCAGATGCCCGACAAGCGCCTGCGCCAGCTTGACCAGCCGGTCTGTTATGCCGGCCGAGTTCATGATGTTGGCAGCCATCAGGAAAAACGGCACGGCGAGCAGCACAAAGGAGTTATAGGATTTGAACATCTCATTCATCAGCAGAAAGGGGGTGAGACGATCCTCGATGATGAAGACAGGAACACAGGCAAGGCCGAGAGCAAAAGCCACCGGTACCCGCAGAATTACCAGAACGCCGAATACGATAAATAGACTTGCTGCTACTTCACCTGGTGTCATCGCGTATCACTCCGCCATAATTTAATGTTGTCGATATACTTTTCGATAAGGAACAATATCCATGTCACCCCGGCCAGCGGCCAGGTCATGTAGATATACACCATTGGAAGCTCAGCCATCTCCGAGGTCTGAAGCAGACCGAATTTCACCAGCGGCCATCCCCATATGATAAAGATCATGGCCATCACGAGAATCCAGAAGTCAACGAACATCCTGCTGAAGGCTTTACCTCGCGGAGTTTTTGCGGTGGGTAGAAGATCGACGGCAAAATGGGTACCATCTTTCACCGCAATCATGGATCCAACCAGAATGATCCAGATGAAACAGAACCTGGCCATCTCCTCCGTCCAGATGTAGCGTGGAATAAAACTGAAATACCGGGCAAATATCTGCAGGGTAACCGGAATCAGCAGCAGTCCCATTAAAATCGCCAGGATGACCTTGAGAAACTTATAATAAGCGTTCAGTACTTTTCTCATCGTGACACTATCCAGTTTAACAATAGAGACCCGGAAACAGCGGCCTTGTTTGATCAGAAGCATAAAAGCCGGGAGCCAAAGGCTCCCGGCTTTTATGGCCATTAACGACACGCACACAGTCTTGCCTTCTGCAAACCTGGTGCTAGTTGGCAGCTGCCTGGATTCTATCGTAGATCTCAGGTACGCCCTCTTCTTCGAAATAGGCCTTGATTACCGGTGCTGCAGCCTCAATCAGCTTGTCGCGATCTTTGAAGTAGACGGTCTTCAGCTTGCCTTCTCCCTCCATCTGCATCATTTTCATACGATCCTCGGAGGACTCGATAACGCGTCCATAGGCAGCCGCGTCTTTACCTGCCTGGAGAATGGCTGCCTGAAGGTCTTCCGGCAGCTTCATGAAGCTCTTATTGGAGAAGCAGAGCGGACGTACGGTTATCGCATGCGAAGTCAGCGCGATAAAGGGTCCAACCTCGTAAAATTTCATCTGCATGATGCCGGCAGCCTCGTTCTCGGCGGCATCGATGACTCCGGTCTGGATGGCGTTGTAAACCTCGGCATAGGCGATAACTGTCGGTGCCATGCCGAACGCGGTGAACATCTTTGTCTGAATCGGCGCACCCATGACACGGATGGGAAGATCCTTGACATCCTCCATGGTGGCAACCGGCTTGTTGACGATCAGCATGCGGGCACCGCCGCCGCCGTAGCCGATAATTCGAATGTCTGCCTTCTTCAGGATATCCTCCTCAATCGGAGCCAGCGCGTCGCCGCTCAGCACCTTACTCCAGTGGATAAAATTTTTATAGAGCATCGGAGGATCGATCAGCGAGGCCATCTTGGAGAAGGTGGACATATGCGATGGAGCGGCTACAGCATAGTCAACAGAGGTACCCTGGGCCATGTAGGCAACATAATCTTTTTCGAGGCCGAGTTCACTGTTGAGATGCATCACGAACTCGATGGTCTTGTCTCCGGAGTAATAGAGCGGGACCAGCTCCTCGAACTTGCGCATCAGGCGGGTGTAGGAGTGGGTTTCATCGAACTGACTGGCTCCATGGAAGGTGAAATCGGCTGCCTGGGGCGCCGAAATCATCATAAAACTGGTAAAAAGAGCAACAAAGACTATACGAAAACATTTCCTTTTCATCGACTTCTCCTCCTTTTTTCTGGTTATCCAGCGAAATTTCTACTCCTGTAAGCTCTGCAGTCCCTCTCATGGGGACATTCTGAAAATGACCTTCTCTGGACATCAGAGAAGCATGTAGTGGTTCAAAAACACTACTGAATGGAGACACTTTTTGCAAGTCTTTTATATGACAGGCTTGACCATGGTGTCAGGTAAAAAACACTCATTTAAATAACGTATTTTATTCTTATTGTTGAAAAAATTCACACCAGTGGTATTTTCGCTTAGGCATACAGGAGGAACGGTTTAGAAACTAAACACACAAGGAGTCAGCGAATGCAGATTTTTCCATATAGCGTACTGAAAGATTTCACCATGAATGTTTTTCTCCACATGGACTGTTCCAGAGCCGATGCCGAAAAGGCAAGCGATGTGCTGCTGGCAGCCGATCTGAGGGGTGTCGATTCACACGGGGTGGCACGCTTGAGTTCATATGCCCGGTTATGGGAAAATGGGAGGATAAAGGCAAGACCTGATATCAGGGTGGTTCACGAGACCCCGTCTACCGCAGTCATTGATGGTGATTCAGGGCTCGGCCTGGTGGTCGCCCCGGCGGCCATGGCCTGTGCGATAAAAAAAGCTGAGCAGGCAGGGACCGGCTGGGTGGCGGTAAAAAACTCAAACCATTATGGAATTGCCGGCTATCATGCGATGCAGGCTCTGGAGCACGATATGATCGGGGTGAGTATGACGAATGCCAGTCCCCTGGTTGTGCCAACGTTTTCCAGGGAAAGAATGCTTGGCACCAATCCTATCGCAGTCGCCTTTCCCGCCGGGGATGAACCTCCTTTCGTGGCTGATTTTGCGACGACAACAGCGGCATACGGGAAACTTGAGATTCTGCAGCGCAAAGACGCTCCGGTGCCGACAGGCTGGGTACAGGACCAGGCCGGCAACCCGAGCAATGACTGCCATGCAGTTGCAAAAGGCGGGGGCCTGCTGCCGCTCGGCAGCGACCGGGACCACGGCAGCCACAAGGGATACTGCCTTGGGGCCATGGTCGATATCTTTTCGGCGGTACTGTCAGGGGCAAACTACGGTCCCTGGGTTCCGCCCTATGTTTCCTTTCTGCAGACAAAAAACGATACTGTCGGAGACGGTATCGGACACTTTTTCGGAGCGCTCCGGATAGACGCGTTTCGACCGGCAGCGGATTTCAAGGCTCATATGGATACCTGGCTCAAGCGTTTCAGGAATGCAGAGCCGGCCGCCGGCCAAGCCGAGGTTTTCGTCCCCGGAGATCCTGAGCGTGAGAGCGAACGGCAACGCCGCACTGACGGCATCCCGCTGCTCGATCCTGTGGTCAAGGACCTTTCAGTTCTTGCCGAGAAATTCGACATCGGCTTTCATAACCATTCGGGATAGCAGTAGAACCAGGAAAATCACAGGTGACAGCCAGAACATGTTGTTCTGCCAGTGATGGTGGCCCGCTTAATCCTGCCCGAAATCAGGTGTCGCTTTCATGAAGGCGATTGCCAGCACCATATATCCCGCAAGGCCAAGAAAACCGAGCCAGCCCACTCCCAGATCACCGCACAAACCGAGTAAAGCCGGGGCCAGGCCCGCCCCAAGGCCGACGCCGGCAGTAATAATCAGTGCGTAGGTAATATTCTGGTAACGGGCGTCACCAATATCGGCGAGAGCAGAGAGCAGAGCCGGGATCATCACGGCGATAAGGGCCGGCTGGGCAATGACCGCAATCGACACCCAGCTTCCCCGGGCAAGCCCGATCAGGGCGGTAAAAAGACTGGAAAAGATGAGTACGCCGATTATCGTCCACCTCCTGCCAAAACGTTGAATGATCCACCCGGTGCGAAGAAGAAGCAGCAGGCCGGCAACGCGTGAAACGGTGAGCAGAAAATTCACGTATTGCGACGACAGAGAATATTCGCTGACCAGGTAGGCAGGCAGGATTGCATAGACCCCATGCAGCGCTGAAAGACCGGCTGAGAGGATGACCATGCCGACCCAGGTACTGCGCAGCCCCAGTATTGTTCGGATCGTGCCGAAGTCCGGTGCCGCGCCGATTCCACTGTCGGCAATCCCCCAGCGCCAGAATGCCACGGTTGCAAAGCCGCAAACCAGAGCCATCCAGAACAGAACCCCCCGCCAGCCAAACCACGGTTCCATGATCAACACCATCAGCGGCGAGAGCAGCAAGGCCAGATTGGGGCCGATCTCATGAAACGACAGGGCCGTGCCTCTTCTTCGCAGGCTGATCTTGGTATTGATCATGACCATGCCGGATGGCGGATAGGCGCCGGCCCCTGCTCCGATCAAGAGCATGCCAAGAGCCAGAATCATAATCCCCGGGGCGGCTGCAGTGACAAGCAGACCGAGGCTGATACAGGCAAGGGCAGAGACGATTGTCATGCCGTGGCCGATACGGGCGGCAAGAAATCCGGAAAACAGCATGGCTGCAGCATAACTGGTACTGATGAGAAGAAAAAGCGTGCCGGCAACAGACAGCGTGACGCCCATCTCGTTTTGCAGAGATGGCATCAACGGCGAGAATATCGCCCGGGAAGCCATTGAAAAAAACACCGCGACAACCAGCATGAAAATCATCAGCACAGGACGATTTTTTGCCGGCGCATCGGCAGCGGTTGTAGGCTTAACGTTCATTTGCGGCGCACAATCCTGTTCTGAAAGGGAAGATCAGTTGCGACAACAACGCTCAGTCTCCACCAGAACCGGAAATCATCATCAGCAATCAAGGCGCATTCCGGAGGGCTTCCGGGTTGACACAATTCACCAGTGATTGACTTTGAAGCGCCGCAAGAAGGTTGTCCACCGCACAGCGAGCCATCGCATAGCGGGTCTCATGGGTGGCGGAACCGATATGGGGCAGAAGGACAACATTGGCTAAATCAAGAAGCGCTGATTCGCGCGAGAGCGGCTCATGCTCATAGACATCAAGCCCGGCACCACGGATGACGCCATCCTGCAGTGCTTCAATCAGGGCAGCTTCATCGATGATCGGACCGCGACCGCCATTAATCAGATAAGCACTCGGTTTCATCAGCGCCAGTTCCCGTGGCCCGATCAGTTTTCTTGTCTTCTCCGATAACGGAAGCGTCACGCAGACAAAATCTGACTGGGCCAGAAGCTGGTCAAGAGGAGTCAGGATTGCCTTGAAATCCTTTTCGGCCTGCTCATTGGCTGACCTGCCATAGTAAAGAATTTCCATGTTGAAACCGCCAAATCCCCTTTTGGCCACCGCATAACCGATTCGCCCCATACCGAGTATGCCGAGCGTTTTACCATGGACATCGTAACCGAAACTGGCCGGGCCAACAATCTCAGTCCACCTTCCCTGCCTGACCATCTCATCCATTTCTACTGCACGGCGAGCGGCACAGAGCATCAGCATGAAAATCATGTCGGCCGTGGTATCGGTCAGCACGTTTGGGGTATGCATCAGCATGATCCCGCGCCTGGTGAGATCTGCTGCATCAAAATAATCGTAACCAACTGAAATCGTAGACACAACTCTTAAATCAGGAGCTCGGTCGAGGATTTTTGGACCAATCGTTTCCCCCACCCCTATCAGTCCTTCAGCACCTGACAGCAGCGTGTGAAGCGCTTTCTCGGATAGCCCTTCGAACGTTTCAACAACGGTCACATCTGCATGCTGCTCGAGGCGCTCCAGGAGATCTTTTGGAACATCTTCGTAAAGAATTATTTTTGGCGGCATCGTCTTCTCCTTTTACAAGTATGGTAATGTAAGTGTTTCGTGAATGATAGTACCAGTTAAACTGCTGAATTCAATCGACAGCTGAGAGCTGCAAACCGGGTCCCCCTTTCCTGCCCCGGCTGAACGCATCTACTATTTCCATGACCCTGAGACCATCACCGGTCGAGCAGGGACAGGGAATTTCACCGAGAAAATAGCGGCAAACCTGCTCGATCATCGGCAGCTGAATGTTTACGGGATTGGTAAACGCGACGACCTGCTCGCCTTCCGCAGTGTGCAGACGCATTTCATCACCAAAGAAATTGCAGGATAACCGGCCCCTGGTACCGGTAATCACGAGGGATTCCGAAACTGCCGACTCGGCAACGCCAACGCACCAGCAGCCCCTGGAAACGATATTGTTTTCAAAGCGAATTGTCCCCTGGACAAAGTCATCGGCGGAGGAATCGCTGTTCTGTTTCAAGGAGAACCCCTCATACACGAGCGGCTCTCCAAAATAGACGAGAAGCAGGTCGAACATGTGGGGAGACAGGTCGTGAAACAGCCCGCCCCCGGATAGAACCGGATCGAGCCGCCAGTTGCTGCTGTCCGGTACCAGAGTGCTGTTCCGGGGCAGAAAAAAATTAAGCTCGGCAAGCCTCACGGTGCCAAGGGTACCGTCCTCAATCAACTCCCTGATCCTGATGAATGCCGGCAGGGCCCGCCGGTAGTGAGCCAGGGCTACTTTACTGTTGCTCGCCGCTTCTGCCTGTATGATCCGGCGACACTCATCACCGTTCATCGCCATCGGTTTTTCCAGGTAGACATCCTTGCCGGCACCCAGAGCGGCAAGCGTGTGTTCAAGATGGTACCTGGGCGGAGTGGCAATATAGATGGCATCAATGTCGGGATCACCAAGCAAATCAGGCACCGAATCGTACCATCTGCTGACGCCGTGACGGCGGGCAAAATCCTCCGCCCTGGCACGATCCCGGCGCATCACCGCCAGCAGTTCAGAGTGCTCCGCCAGTTGAAAAGCCGGGCCGCTTTTCACTTCGCAGACATCACCCGCGCCAAGAATCCCCCATCGAACAGTTTTTCTTTTCATTCTTTTTTTTCCTACCGTTAAAAATACCTTCGCAGACCCGATTATACCGGCTCCTTCCTCTGATCGTCTATGAAATATTTATGGTAGGGGCTATTATTGACAAGGCGCTGCAGATAAACACCCAGCTCCATCAAGTGATAATCTCCCCACATGCAGGACTCGCCGCACGGTACCTTGCGCCCGGGCGGCACATGGTCCCAGCCATTGGGGCGATGATATACCGAGTGCAGCAGCAGCCCCTGGTGCATCGGGTCGGACGACAGATACGGCTCGTCAAGCAGGGTGGCGGAAATAGTCAGTCCGGCCTGAAAGTATCGCTCTCCCCTGAGCCGATCACCCCTGGCTGTGAGGTACCTGCCAATCCGCAGAAATCCCTGGGCGCAGATGGCCGCAGAAGATGAATCGACCGGTTCGAAGTCATTATAGGGGTCAGCCGGCCGGTCCATATAATCACCCATACGGGCAAGACCCGGAGCCCCGGTATCCCAGTAAACGATCCCGTCCGTTGTCGAATGGGCCAGGTAGAAATCGGCAACCGCCTCAATCACCTCGATGAAACGTTCGATGGCAGCCTTTTTGGTTGGATACAGTTCGGGAGCGAGGGTCTTGAAATCGCTCTCTTCAAGGGTATCGATATATTCAAGCAGCTCTGCAAAACCACTGAAAATCCAGGCAAGCCCGCGTGTCCAGGTCGTATAGGGAGAATAGCCCTGCTGGGTATTTGGACAGCGGTATGTTCCGTTGTGCACGTTGAATATCGTCTCATGGGCAACCCTGCCCCTGATATCCCAGGAGTCGCGATTCTCGCCGAAGAACACGTTGTATCGTGCCGTTGTTTCAGCGTGCTGCAGCCCTCTTCCAAGCAGATTGATTTTCTCGTCCTGCTCTCCCATCAACATGTGGCCGAGCTGATGGCTCAGGGTCAGTGCCCGCACCGTTCTTATCGTGTCGGCAAACAGGGAATGGGGCCCGTTAAAGGAATAGATAAACCCGAGGCCGCCATTCACTTTTGTCCAGCGGGCGGCCTGAATCGCTCCGCTCAGTTTTATCGCAAGCTCATAGAACTCCAGCTCTGTCTGGTTCTCAGGAATACGGCCTTCATGCATCAGTCGCAGCAGGTTGCCATAGGTGCTGACATTATTGAACCCATGGTCATGGACCCCGATGTGGCTGATGTGTCGAGCCATGTGCTTTATCGTGTTATCGCGTCCCCAATCCAGGAAGCGTTTCTCTCCGGTGGCATCATACAGCAGCAGTGCACAGCCAAACTGAAACCCCTGGGTCCATTCGGTCCAGCCCCTGGAGGTATAGTGCCCTTTTACCGTAAATACCGGAGTTCCCCGGGAAGGATCCCACGAGTTTTCTATGGCCACGACCTTCTGCGCCGCCGCCTCGAACAGAACATTCAACTTCTTTTCCAGCGCTGCCGGGGCAAGTTCAAGATCAATTGTGAGCATAATTCCAATCCTCTTAGACTGACAGGCACCGCTGCATCAGGTACCCTGATTTCCCTGTTCGAGCCCCGGGAAAACTCCTGGAGACCCTGCCTTTTTCAATATAACTGTTTACTTGAGAAGCTGCCGGGCAATAATGGTGCGCTGTATCTGGTTTGTACCCTCATAGATCTGGGTTATTTTTGCATCGCGATACAAGCGCTCGACCTCGTAGCCCTGGATATAGCCGCTGCCGCCAAAGATCTGTACCGCCTCCGCGGTCTGTCGGACTGCAACGTCGCTGGCAAAACATTTTGCCATTGAACAGGCGGCGGTGGCATTGCTCTTGTTGTCGAGCATGACAGCGGCTTTGTGCACGAGGCAGCGCGCCGCCGATATCTCCATGGCCATCTGGGCAAGCATCCACTGGACGCCCTGGAACTCGGAGATATGACTGCCAAACTGCTTGCGGCTTTTCGAGTATTCACGCGCTGCATCGAGGCCCGCCTGGGCGATTCCAACGGCCAGCGCACCGATCCCGACCCGCCCTTTTTCAAGGACACTCATGATCATGTAAAACCCTCGGTTCAGATCACCGAGCAGGGCCTCTTCCGGCAGCCTGACAGCATCAAAAAAAAGGGCTCCCACCTGGGAAGCGCGCTGTCCCATCTTGTGTTCCCTTGATCCACGGGTGACGCCGCTGCTGTGCAGATCAACAATAAAAACACTCATTCCCCGATGACCCCGCTCAGGATCGGTCCGTGCCAGGACGATGCCGATATCGGCAAATGGAGCGTTGTTGATCCATAACTTGCTGCCGCTCAGGCTCCACCCTGATTCTGTTTTCAGCGCCGTTGTCTTGATCCCGGAGAGGTCCGAACCGGCCTCGGCCTCCGTCAGGCAATAGGCTACCCGGGTGTTAAATCCAGTGATATCTCGAAGATAGTGATCTTTCTGAGCCTCTGTCCCGTATTCATCCAGCAGGGTGCAGATCAGCTCGACAAGACCGCACTGGTCGGCAACGGCTGAATATCCCCTGGACAATTCCTCCATGATGACCGCATAGGCATAACAATCCACCCCTGCCCCGCCATATGCTTCCGGAGTGGTAATGCCAAAAAGACCGAGACCTGCCATCTTCTTGAACAAGTCTGCAGGAAATTCCGAGTCCCGGTCAAGTCTCTCCGCCTGCGGGCGTATTTCCTCACGGGCGAATGCTGAAACCATCTCTCGAATCTGCTCATAGGTATCGACTGAATTTTTCGGCAACTGAATCAGCATGGCGTCTCCCGCTCTATGATCAGGTTTTTAAGGATATCTCCAGGAGCCTGTCGGAAAAAGCCCTTATTCTCCGACAGGCTCCTGGACACCGGAAAATCGTTTTTTCAGACCAAGAAGACCCTGCTGATAGATGATCAGGTCTATGGTTTTCAAATGATCACTGATGACCGGACGAAATTCCATCATATCCAGCACATCCTTCTGCAGATCAACACCCGGAGCAATCTCGATCAGCATGACGCCTTGGGGCGTCAGGGTAAACACTGCCCGTTCGGTCACATAAAAAACAGCCTGGCCCCGCTCCAGGCCGCTTTTGCCTGAAAAGGAAACCTGCTGAACCTGCTGAACAAACTTTTTGACCGTTCCGGGGTTCGTTATCAGAAGTCCGTCTGAGCCGATCTCCTGCTCTGACTTCACGGCAAAGGTTCCGCAATAGACAAGTTTTTTCGCTGAAGAAGAAATATCAACAGAGCCTCCGCTGCCGGTGACAACCTTGCCGAAGCGGGTCGAATTGATATTGCCGAACTGGTCCACCTGGGCAAAACCAAGAAAGGCCATATCGAGGCCGCCCCCCTGGAAAAAATCAAATTGATAGACGTCGTCTACAATTGCCGAGGGGTTGAACATCGCCCCGAAATTTATTCCTGTTGTCGGAATGCCGGCAATAGCGCCCTGCTCGATCATGAAGACAAGCTGGTTGGTGATGCCTTCCTGCTGGGCAACGATCGGCACACCGTCAGACATTCCGTAGCCAAGATTGATGAAGGCCCCCGGCTGCAGCTCGAGCGCGGCCCTGCGGCTTACCAACCGCTTGACGCCTTCAAGGCGCAGCTCCTCGGATTCGAAAGGGACATCCCGCTTGACCAGGGCAGGATCAAAGCTGGTTTGAAAGGTCATTTCCTGGTCGGGTTCGACAACAACATAGTCGATAAAAACACCCGGCACCTTGACCTGGCCGGGATCACAATGGGAATCGCTGGTCCGCTTCACCTGGGCGATAACGATTCCGCCATTGACCTTTGCCGCCTGGGCAATGGACAGCATGGAAAAAAAGCCGACTTCTTCTTCCATGCTCAGGTTACCCTCACAGTCAACCGTGGTCCCCCGTATGAAAGCGACGTTGACAGGCATGGATTTGTAGAACAGGTATTCCTTTCCCCCGATCTCGATGACCTCGACCAGATCCTCGGTCGTGATTTCATTGAGTTTCCCACCTTCAAGCCGCGGATCTACATAGGTATTCAGGCCGACATGGGTGACGATGCCTGGCTTACCGGAGGCAATTGCCCGCATCAGGTGCCCAAGGACCCCCTGGGGAAAATTGTAGCCCTTGATCTTGTTTTCCAAGGCCAGCTGAACCATTTTCGGCGCGTTTCCCCAGAAACCGCCAATGGTGGTGTTTATCAGACCTTCATGGGCGACATGGTTCATCCCCCTGGAAACATTGTCTCCAATGCCGCAGGGATGAAGGGCGGTGATGTTTTTTGGCTCCCCGGTACGAACATAGCGCTCCCCAAGTCCCTGCAGTAAACGATCGGGAACGGCGTGTCCGGCGCCGGCGCCGCCGATGGCAACCGTATCGCCATCTTTTATGCAGCCCACTGCTTCACTCACATCAACTATCTTAAACATTTCTCTATCCTTGATTGTTTTCGTTCCGATGACCGTGAAAATCCTGAGCATCCGGATGATTCTCTCAAAATACACCAAACAGTCATTGGTGTCTAATTAAAACTTATAATAAAAGTCTATTTATATAATATAATAGTATATTTGTTTGTTGACATTTAATACCAATGATTGTATTGGTGTTTTTATATATCCCGATAACAGGAGAACAATGGGGAAAAAGGATGCAGAATAAAACCCTCAGTGCGCTCGAATCGTTAAAAAACGATCTTCACCGCGGCCAGTATCAGCTTGGAGAGCGGCTCCCTTCCGAACGAACACTGTGCGAAAAACTTGGCTTATCCCGCAGCGGGCTGCGCAAGGTTCTTTCTCACCTTGAGGCAGAAGATCTTATCTGGAGGCATGTCGGCAGGGGTACCTTTGCCGGACCGCGCCCGGCGCTCAGCACAGAAACGTTTAATATCGTCACCCAGAAGACCAACCCGCTGGAAATCATGGAAGCACGGTTGATGCTTGAGCCAAAAATCGCCGCAGCCGCAGCGCGAAGCGCCTCATTTCAGGAAATTGAACGGCTGGCCCTCTGCGCCAAACGCAATGATGAGGCAAAGGACCTTGAAACAAATGAGAAGTGGGATGTCCTCTTCCACGAAACCCTGGTAATCGCCAGCGGCAACTCACTGATTATTTCCCTTTATTCGGGAATAAGCAAGATGCGCCTGTCGGACGACTGGTTCCTGAAAAAACATGAATGGATAACTCCGATAACCTGGGCATCATTCAGAGAAGAACATGGAGCGATTGTCAGGGCCGTAAAACAGCGAAATGAAAAAAGCGCAGAAGATGCCATGCTCAACCATCTCCTATCAGTCAAGAAACACATTCAATCAACCTACTGAGAAACACTGAGACGACAGGAATAATACTATTCCCAGAAAGGAAAACAATAATGAATACATCCACGAACCCCATTGAATTTTCGATCCAGGACAATATTGGGTTGATCGGCCTGAATCGCCCGGAAAAACTGAATGCCCTCTCCCGCGAGATGATGGAACGACTCGATGACCTCACCCTGGAAATTGACCGGAATCGCACCATCCGTGCGGTCATTCTGTTTTCCACATCACCGCGGGCCTTCGGGGTCGGCGCCGATATCAACGACTGGGCATCGCTGCCGCCTGTGGAGATGTGGAGGGACTGGGTACGCTTCGGGCACCGTATTCTCAGAAACATGGAGGGACTCGTGCAGCCGTTAATTGCGGTAACAAATGGCTATACCTTCGGGGGCTCCCTGGAACTGGCCCTTGCCGCCGATATCAGGATCGCTGAAGAGGGTTCGCACTATGGATTCCCCGAGGCAAGCGTCGGCACGATACCAGGCTGGATGGGAACGCAGAAGGCGCTGCAGCTGGTAGGGCCAAGCAGATTAAAGAGTCTGATTTTCACAGCCCAGCCAATCTCGGCTGAGCAGGCCTTGTCGATCGGTCTTATCGACCGTGTTGTTCCTGAAAATGATGGACTCAAACATGCTCTCGAACTCGCCGGGCAGATCTGTCAATCATCACCGGTGGCAGTGAGTCTGGCGAAACAGCTGATAAACGCTTTAGCAGCCAATCAGCCTGTCACCGCCCTTGAATCCATTGCCAGCGGACTCGCTGCCCAGACAGCTGACGGGGAGGAAGGCAGACAGAGTTTCAAAGAAAAACGCAAACCCTCATTCTCCGGATTGTGAGCAGAGCGGTAAAACTGTTATAGACGTGAAACGGTCAATCCACCATCTATGGTGAAGACCTGGCCGGTAGAATAAGGGAAATCCCCACGCGACAGCGAAGCCACTGTCTTTCCGATATCTTCCGGGGTGCCCCACCTGCCGGTCAGGCAAAGTCCCTCACTAAAAAGCCTGTCGTATTTTTCGCGCACCTTTGCGGTCATGTCGGTTTTGATAATTCCCGGGCGTATTTCGTAGACGGGGATGCCAAACTCGGCCAGGCGACAGGCAAACAATTTTGTCAGCATCGAGAGCCCGGCTTTTGAGATACAATATTCTGCCCGGTTGACACTTGCAACCGCCGCACTGATAGACGATATCGTCACCATCAGCGCCTCGAATCGTGAATCATTTTTCTTCTCATCGACCATGCGGCGAGCAATCATCTGGGTCAGGAAAAAGGGTCCGTTGAGGTTGGTATTCATTACCTGATGATAGCTCTCTTCAGAGGTGTCAAGCAGGTCTGCCCGCACCTCGGGGGCGATTCCCGCATTATTCACCCAGAGGTTTATAGAGGAATAATGGGAATAGATACGCTCCACGATCGCTTTTCTATCGGCTGCAAGCGCAATATCGCCGCGGCAGTAGTGAACCTCTGCGCCCAGCGACCGCAACTCGCTGAGGCCCTGGACTTCAGCCTCGTGTCGTCGTCCGATGATGGCCAGATTACACCCTTCCGCAGCCAGTTTACGGGCAATGCCAAGGCCGATTCCCCGCCCCCCTCCGGTGATGGCGGCCACCTTTTTTCGCTCTGTATCTGTCATCGTACCCTCCGATTTGATTATTGTGTCAGCGCTCGCAGTTCATCTCACCGGCAGCGGTGAGCCCAGCCTGCAAGCCGAAAAAGCGAACGATCGGGATCAGCTGCCCGAGCAGCATTTCCATTCCTTCAACAATCGTACAGCCATTATTCTCGGCTTCACGAAGAAACCGTGTTTTAGGAGGATCCATAACGGCATCGCAGACAACGGTACCAGGCACTATCCGGCGTGTATCAGCGGGGAGTTCAGCGGATCCCATACCGACCGGAGTGGCGTTAATCACCAGCTGATAGGCTGCAGGATCGGGGTCAGCACGTTCAGCATTCCTCAGTTTTGCAACGAGTTTCTCCGCTCTCCGGTCGTCGATGTCTGCTATACCGAACGAGATGACCTGGCCCAACTGCTGCAGCGCGACGGCAATCGCGGTTCCGGCGCCTCCCGCCCCGATAATCAGCGTGCGCAGGCCGGCTGTCGGGATATTACGCTTTCGCAGGGCATTGAAAAGCCCAACACCATCCAGCATGTCCGCTGACCACTGGTTCCGTCCAACGGGAACAAGGACATTGGCCATTTCGGTATCCGTCACCATGGGACTTCTCTCTGCTGCCACGGTAAACGCTTCATGCTTGTGGGGAACGGTTATTATTGCCCCGGCAAAATTTTTTACTGATCGTAACCCCTCCAGAGCCTTTTTGAATTCATTGCTGCCGACATGCAGGGGGACCATCCTCGCCTTGACTCCACGGTTCTGAAAATAATCGTTAAAGACGGCAGGCGATTGCACCTGTTTCACCGGATCTCCAATGATTCCGAGTACCTTCATGTCACCTGCCGTTTCAAGAGATAGCATTGTGGGGGCCTGGTTTCCTGCAAAAGCAGTTCTTGATTTTTTTTGGCTGCGCTGAACAGGCAGTTCTATTTGCAGCACCCGTGAGCGTCTTATTAGAACATTGATCATTACGCTCTGCTCTATATATTGTACAATCCAACACTACAGTTCTTCACCAGGCCAGGATGTAATCCATTCCCGGCCCGGATACCATGCTCTAAAGAGCGTTCAGTTCAGGATTGAGGAAACCACTATGTCAACATCGCTTCCCACTCTCTGCGGCTCCATGGCGGCGCACCCCTACCGGCTGGCTGTCGAAGTCCACAACGCGGCTTATCGTGCCCTTGGCATCGATTATACCTTCGTCTATTTTGGCATTTCAGACCCGGAACAAGCGGTACGAGGAATTCGGGCTCTGGGGATACGCGGGATGAACGTCTCGATGCCCTTCAAGTCCGCGGTAATGCCGTTTCTTGACAGGATTGACACGGCAGCCGAAGCCATTGGCGCCGTCAATACCATCGACAATAAAGAGGGAGTCCTGACCGGCTACAACACCGATTTCATCGGCGCTGTGCGGGCACTCCAGGAAGTAACCGATCTAACGGACAAACGGGTTGCCCTGCTGGGGGCCGGAGGTGCCGGGCGGGCGATCGGCTACGGGCTTGTTACTGCAGGAGCGCTGGTAGACGTCTACAACCGCTCAATCGGCAAAGCAGAAAAACTTGCCGAGGAGCTCGGGCTCAGTGTGGGCGGTACCCTGGAACAGTTCAGCAACGCGGCAGGCTATGACATTCTTGTCAACAGCACCTCGATCGGCTTCAAGGTTCCGGATGAGAGCCCCGTCCAGCCTGACCACCTTGGAGATATTCCCGTTGTCATGGATGCGGTCTTCATTCCTCTTAAAACCAGGCTGCTGAGAGAAGCAGAAAACGCCGGCTGCACGGTCGTTGCAGGGGTACGGATGTTGCTGCACCAGGCCTGCGGCCAGGTCGAACTTTACACCGGGCACAGTGCCCCGCTGGAGGTGATGGAAGGGGTTATTGCCGAAGAAATAAAAAAAATGAGCGTCTGAGCAGCTCCCGTTGGTGGTGCACAACTCAAAGTTGTTTCGCCGCCGTGCGCCCCCTGCCCCAGGCACCTAGGAATTGGGTACCCATTTTAAGATGTGTTTCGCCACCGCGACGATTTCCCCCTGCTGATTGACAACCTCTATATTTGACAGGGAACGCTGGCGCTCAGTGTCAAACTCCTGAATCGTGTAGTTCACGGTAATCGTGTCGTTTATAAATACCGGTTTTAAAAAGCGAACATGATCATAGCCAAGCGACA
>CBDUGK010000066.1:0-22951 GCA_965366875.1 uncultured Desulfobulbaceae bacterium
CAGGAGGTCCGCAACTGACAGCAGGCCATGGACGGCCTGTCTGTCAGCCGTCGTGGAACGGTGATCAGGCCGAAGAGCAGCGTCCGGAAGCGCTGCCCCCCGCCGGCTTTCCACGCGCTCACCTGACAACGTATGCTTCACCCGGATAAGCCGTAATAGCTCCTGTACCAGTCGACAAACCTGGCTATGCCATATTCAAGTGAGGTGTCAGGTTTATACCCCAGGTCCCTGACAAGATCGTCGACATCTGCAAATGTTGCCGGAACATCACCGAGCTGAAGCGGCATGAAATTCTTCTGGGCCTTCCTGCCCAGGCAATCCTCCAGAACTTCTATATAGTACATGAGCTTCTGCTTATTGTTATTGCCGATATTATAAACCCGGTAAGGGCAATAGGAAGTTGCCGGGTCAGGCCGGTCTCCGCTCCAGCCGCTATCGCCCCGCGGTATTTCAAAAATAACCCTCGAAACGCCCTCAACGATATCGTCTACGTAGGTGAAATCTCGTTCCATATTGCCATTATTAAAAACATTTATCGGCTCGTCTGCCAATATGGCGCGGGTAAAGAGGAATAGTGCCATGTCCGGGCGGCCCCAGGGTCCGTAGACCGTAAAGAAGCGCAGACCTGTTGTCGGCAGATTGTACAGATGGCTGTAGGTATGAGCCATTAACTCGTTGGCTTTCTTGGATGCAGCATAGAGGGAAACAGGATGATCGACGTTGTCATGAACAGAAAACGGCATATTGGTGTTTGCGCCGTATACAGAGCTTGAAGAGGCGTAGACGAGATGTTTGACGCCGCCATGGCGGCATCCCTCCAGAATATTGACAAAACCGACAAGATTCGTGTCTACATATGAATGCGGATTTTCAAGGGAATAACGGACACCCGCCTGTGCTGCAAGATTGACGACGGCGTCAAAACGATATCTGCTGAAGAGTTCCTCCATCGCAGACCGATCCGCCATGTCGAAGTCCTCATGGACAAAGAGATCGCCTTCGGCCAGGGCTGCCATACGATCACGCTTCAGCTGAGGATCGTAATAATCGCAGATATTATCAAGCCCGATGACCGTGATATTCTTCTCGATCAGCTTTTTGGAAAGATGGGCGCCGATAAATCCTGCCGCACCGGTAACCAGAATCGTTTTCATTACTCTCTCTCTTTATGGCTCACCGCAATCCCCCGAAGAAGATTCAGGGGATTGCTTTTGTTTTTGGTAATGTATCCGTCAGTCGTCAAAATCGCCGTCAGGGCCTTTATTGACGTCGAGCAGTGCGGCTTTAGCCACTATTTTTTCGCTTGTCCATTCTGCCGGGTCTTCGATTCTCCGGCTGTTCGGTCCAATGTCATGCGATCCCGCCTCGGCGAGCATCTCGAGTGCGATCGGTGCTGAGTCTGCAGCGTTAAACACCGAGGTCAGCATGTTGTAGACAAATGTCTCGACGCGGGACACCATCCGTTCACGAATTTGATGGGATTGGCCGCAAAGCCAGTTGTTCACGGGAAGATTGAGGTTTTTAAAATTGCCGCCGGACCACCCCTTGTCGGCGGCATATTTCTGCATCCGCTCCCACACCTGCTCGTCAACCCCTTCTCCAACAACCTTACGAAAACTGCCGTCTTCATTCATCAGGGCGTTGCCGTAGTCGTTGACCTCCAGCCCCCAGGAGACCATCTGGAGCGCAGTCGCCACATTGGCCTTGGTTGTTTTCGTCCGGGTCCTGATCTGTCTGAGCCGATCGGAATTATTTCCCGAGGTTCCATGCTGAGCGCCGGAAACCTGAAAGAGTTCGAGATGTTCATGGATTTCAGCGGTTAAATCAACCTGGATGCCTTCACCGCTGGCCTCGATACCGTGGGCGGAGCCGTTGTTGAGCGCAATCCAGTTGGGAAAGATATCATGGGCATTGAGCCCTTTGATCAGAAACGTCGCATCGTCAACCGTGGAGAGCCCCTGGTTGCCCTTGATCTCTCCGACCTCCGTTTCAAGACCGGCCCACTCGGGAACAGAATCCTTCAAACTCAGGTTGGCCAGCAGATTCTTGTCATCGACCATGTGGGATGCATCAATTGCAATCGAGGTAATGCCTGCCTCGAAGAGCGTTGGGATTTCAATTTTCGCAGCTTCTACATCGGCTTCTGATTTCAGCCCGTAGTGGTCTGCATGGACAGCTACCGGGATCGTAATTCCCAGCTCATTGCATGCTGCATCAACATGCAGTGCGATATTCCAGAAGTTGACCGGACAGTAGTTTGATTCCGATTTGGCAATTTCAATGATCAGGGCGGCGTTCGCCCGTTGAGCAGCTTTCAGTGCACCCTTGATGATAAAAGCGTTTCTGCCGTTGGCAGCAATGGTCATCGCATCGCCCTTCTGTCTCAACGCCCGGTCAATAACCTTGCCGCTGACCAGCAGTGCCCGCGAGTTGGGAAACAATTTCTTCACGTTGGGCGGCCTGCCGACGGCCAGTGCCCTTTCGAAAGTTTTATCAATCGTCATACCTACCTCCAGGAGCCAATGATTACCTGTTCTGATGTCGTGTAACTGAGCGCAGGAAGAGTACTATCGGGACGTTTTTCCCATGAAAGGGGCGAACGTTTCGTAGAACGCTTTTTTATCTCATTACTAGATAACGCAGACTGGTGGAGAAATCCAGTTATCTTCTCAGAATATTACGGAGTTTTCCCGTCAAATCCGCTGAATTTTGTTCTGCCGAAAAACCATACTGAAAGGACGCTCACCTCATACAGGACCAGCAGCGGAACGCCCATCATCATCTGATTTACCACATCAGGAGTGGGCGTCAAAATTGCCGCTATGATAAAATTGAGGAGGATCGCATATTTACGGTATTTATTAAGAAGCGCTACAGAGACTATGCCCGCTTTAGACAGGAAAACCATCATCACCGGCATTTCAAAGATAACCCCAAAGGCGAAAAGGAGTCGCGTAGCAAGGGAAAAATATTCACTGACGGCCGGCATGGATGTCAAAAAGTCATTATTGTAGCCGACAAGGAATTTAAAGGCGGGCGGAAAGACAACCAGATAGCCGAAGGCCGCGCCCGAAATAAAACAGAGAGAAGATATGAAGGAAAACGGCAGAACGACGCGCTTTTCATGCTTGTAGAGACCGGGGGCGACAAACCGCCATATCTGAAAAAAAACGACAGGGCTGGCCAGCAGAATGCCGCAGACCAGGGCAAGTTTTAGATAAAAAAAAACCCTTCCTGATAGGAGGTGAAAATCAGGCTTGTGCCCTCAGGCAGCACTTCCGTCAGCGGTTTGAAAAACCAGGTGCCGACTGGCCTGATGACAAGGTAGGAGAGACAGAAGCCGATAAAAATTGCAGCAAAGGAATAGATCAGGCAGCTGCGCAGTTCACGAAGGTGCTCTGTCAGGGTCTGGTCGTCAAATTGTTCGCCGGGTTTGCTCATAGTACTCTGAAAACGATGATACGTTTAATCGGTGCCGCATATGCAACACGTTCATTACCACCTGATCGATCTTTTTGCAACGGCTTAGCATCAGGCGTCTGCCGGAAGCAGGTGAATCGATGGGGATTAATCATCGCCGCCCGCTCTTCCTGGTTGTTGACAGCTGCAGAAATATCGTCATGGAGCGTTGGCATTTTCTATTTGATTACGATACAATACCATAACTTTTAAGCCATTTTTCAGGTGCCGTCTTTTTTCTGCTGATTGAAACCATTAGAACAGGCTCGACCATGAACAAAATTCTCGTAGTTGATGATGAACAAAGCATGAGGGACTTTCTCAAGATCCTTCTGATAAAAGACGGCCATAATGTTGTTACCGCCAAAAACGGCGACCAGGCACTCTCCCTGCTCGACAAGCAGGCGTTTGATCTGGTTATCAGTGATATCCGCATGCCTGGGATGAGCGGGCTTGAACTGCTTGAAGCGATCAGAGAGCACTACGGAGATCTGCCCGTCATCATGATAACCGCCTTTGCCTCTCCGGACGACGCTGTCAAGGCCATGAAAAATGGCGCCTACGACTATATCAGCAAACCATTCAATGTCGATGAGATAAAATCAGTGATCCATTCGGCAACCAACAAGAGTGGCTCCGCGGTGAACAGAGAAAACGTCCAGTCGCTTTTCCCCAATATCATTGGGAAAAGCAGGGAGATACTGAAAATCTTCGACATGATCGAGAGGATTGCACCGACGCCGGCGAATGTCCTGATTTATGGGGAGTCGGGCACCGGCAAAGAGCTTGTTGCCCAGGCAATACATGCAAAAAGCCATGTTGCCTCTCAACCTTTTGTACCGATAACCTGCAGTGCCATCCCTGAAGAATTGATGGAGAGCGAGTTGTTCGGTCATATAAAAGGCTCCTTCACCGGAGCGATTGCCGACAAGCCAGGTCTCTTCATGCAGGCAGACAGTGGTACCGCATTTCTCGACGAGATCGGCGAGCTAACCCCGATCATCCAGACAAAACTGCTCAGAGTTCTCCAGGAAAGAGAAATCAAGCCGGTTGGAGGGGTGAAGACGCAACACATCAATGTCCGCATTATTGCGGCAACCAACAGGGTACTCGAAGATGAAATCCTGGCCAACCGGTTCCGGGAAGATCTTTTCTACCGGCTCGCGGTTGTGCCCTTGAGGGTCCCCTCGCTTCGCGAACGAAAGAGCGATATTCCGCTTCTTGTCGATCACTTTCTGAAGAAATATTCAAAACTCCTCGGTAAAGATATCCAGGAAATGTCATCCTATGGCCTCCAGGTACTCATGGATTACGATTTTCCCGGAAACGTCAGGGAACTTGAAAACATCATCGAGAGGGGCGTGGCCCTGGAATCATCAAATATAATCCTTCCGGAGAGCCTCTCTCTGACCAACGCGATCAGAAAACAGGGTAAAGATTCTTCCCGGGACCAGTCCGAGTTCCAGGCAGTTGCCAACGAAGAGGAATTATTCCAGCGGGGTCTTGACGATGTTATCAACAACCTGGAAAGACGGCTGATAAGCCACGCTCTGAAAAAGGCCAGCAATTCAAAAACCCGGGCGGCAGATCTGCTCAAGGTAAGTTTCAGATCGCTTCGTTACAAGGTGAAAAAATACGAATTATAAGCCGTCCAGCCCATGACTAACAGCCTTATTTCAGACTTCAGATTCCGCTCCGGTTCTTCGGATGGTGTATTAAAGCAACAGCTGTTGTGGATGATGCTGCTTCGCGTCGTCCTCTATACGCTGATTCTCGGAATCAGCCTTGTACTCCAGGACGATAAGTTCGAGGCAATCACCGTACCGTTTAATCTCCTGATTCTTCTTATCCTGGGCATCTACCTCTGCACAATCGGCTCGGCCATCTACTTGATCCAGGTTGACACGGTTATCAGAAAATTCGGTTTTATCCAGTCACTGCTCGATACCGTGTTCTGCTCGCTGCTCGTTTACCTGTCCGGCGGCTCACAGTCTGTCTTCACCTCTATTTATTTTTTCCCCATTATTACCTACGGGCTGCTGATCCCTATAAAAGGCGGACTCATAGCCGCTGCTGCCTCAACACTGCTGTACGGAACGATACTGGTGTTCGAAAACAGCCACTATATGCCCGAATATCTGTTATATTTCAAGTCGGTCGGAACACAGACTGTTCAGGCAAGTGTCAATCAGTTTGCCATAAAGGGCCTTACCTTTTTCCTCGCAGCTGTTGTGAGCTCTCTTGTCGGTGCCCGCCTGAAAACCACCGCCGAGGCACTGACAAGCACAAAGCATGACCTGGATCGATTGTCGCAGCTCTACAAGGAGATCTTTGACAACATAACCACCGGCATCATTACCGTCGATGACGAGGGAATCATTACCTCCGCCAATAATGCGACCGTTTCAATTACCGGTATGTCCCTTGCAGAGGTGATCGGTAAAAAATTCTTCTCGCTTTTTCCATTAATAGACCTCACCAACCCGTCGCCTCGAAACGCCTGTGATTTTGAGCGCAGTGATAACCAGAAGATCCGCCTCGGGTACGCCCATACCGCGCTCAAGCACCCCTCGAACAACGGTGATTCCATCAGTTCCGGCTATGAAGATACGACGATCATTACATTAAAGGATATCAGCGAGATAGAACGACTCGAGGCGCAGATACGCCAGGCGGAAAAGCTTGCAGCGATCGGAATGATGAGCGCCGGCATCGCCCACGATTTCAGGAACCCGCTTACCGCCATCTCAGGGTCGGCGCAGATTCTGGCCGGGGAATACTCATCCGGTGATTCATCCCAACTGCAGAACTATGAACTGACAAAAATCATTCTCAGGGAATCTGATCGGCTGATCAAGACAATTGCCGATTTTCTGAAATTCGCCCGCCCCGACATGATCGACCGGGAATGGTTTCAGCTTGCCCCCTGCCTGCAGGAGATCCTGGAGGTCTGCAAGGCTGATCCGAAGTGGCCGCCCACCTGTAAGGTACACATTAAAATGGATCCCAGGTTCAGTATCTGGGCTGATGAACAGCAGCTTTTCACCGTTATTAACCATCTCATCCAGAATGGGCGGGCATTCTGTAAACCCGGCAATGAACAGATCAGGATAACGGCGGAAAACAGGATTGGACCGGGGAATGTTGAGATGAGCTATATCAGCGTCAGCGATAATGGACCCGGAATCGATCCGGCACAGAGCAGGCAGATATTTGAACCTTTTTTCACGACCAGAACAGATGGGACCGGTCTTGGACTGGCAATCGTCAGGCAGATCGTCGATTCCCATAACGGTCAGATCAGTGCTGATAATGAAGAAACCGGTGGGGCACGTTTTTGCGTTTACCTGCCGCTGCCGTCGGAAAACTGACCGACGGGACTTTTTTAAGATCATCCGGATTAAGTGTACTCACCTGCGACCGAGAAGGCGAAGACCATTGTTGGAGGATTCATCACGCAGGCCCGCCGTGGCACCACATCAGGCCCGAAGGCAGCATCCGGAAGCGATGTGCTTCGCCGGTTCTATTCCTCAAATTCTGCAGAGTACGCTTAATCCGGATGATCCTTGTTTTATTCTCTTTCTTTCCAGATCCTGGCGCCGACCCCGCTTAACTTGCCCACCAGGTTCTCATATCCCCGCTCCAGGTGGTAGATCCTGGAGATTTCTGTTCTCCCCGAGGCAGCCAGGCCGGCGATAACCAGTGATGAACTGGCCCGCAGGTCGGTTGCCATCACCCGTGCACCGCTGATTCCACTCCCCTTGCCGGTAACCACCGCGCTGTTGCCGTCAGTTCTGATGTCTGCCCCCATTCTCCTCAGTTCGGCAACATGCATGAAGCGATTCTCAAATATCGTCTCGTTGACAACGCATATCGAGTTGCTCAAAGCCATCAGGGCCATGAACTGTGCCTGGAGGTCAGTGGGATATCCGGGATACGGCATGGTTTTTATGTCGACGCTTTTCAACCAGCGTTTATGCTCGGGACGGGCCTTGACAACCAGTGAGGTATCACCCGGAATCACTTCAATTCCTGCCGCACCCAGTTTTTCCAGCAAGGCCGGCAAATGAGCCGGATTGCAGTCCCGCACAACAACCTCACCGCCGGCCGCGCCAACGGCAATGCAATAGGTTCCCGCCTCTATGCGGTCAGGGATAATTTTCGTCTCAGCAGCTTTCAATTTTTCAACCCCGTGAACGGTTATCTGATCGCTGCCCCGCCCCTCGATGTCTGCTCCCATGTTGGTCAGCATGTCGATCAGATTGCCGATTTCAGGTTCTCTGGCGGCGTTTTTTATAATGGTGGTTCCTTCTGCAAGCACCGCAGCCATTAAAATATTTTCGGTTCCGGTAACTGAAGGAATGTCAAAGTAGACACTGCCCCCCTTGAGGCGGCCCTCGATACGAGCCTCTACATACCCTTGCTCAAGAACACAGGTGACCCCGAAACGCTCAAATCCTGTAATATGAAAATTGATCGGCCGCTCTCCAATCGCGCAGCCCCCCGGCATGGACACCTTCGCCCTGCCAAAACGGGCGATCAGCGGCCCGAGTACCAGGACGGAGGCGCGCATGGTTTTCACCAGGTCGTAGGAAACTTCGGAGTAGGCAATATCACTGCAGTCGATAGAGAGTGTTGAGCCTTCCCGGCTCCAGCGCGCGCCGAGTTCCTCGAGCAGTGAAAGAATGGTCCTCGTGTCCCGGAGATCCGGAACATTTTTCAGCACATGCGTTCCAGGGGCGAGCAGTGTTGCCGCGATAAGCGGGAGTGCGGCATTTTTTGCACCGCTTATCGTAATTTCTCCATAGAGCGGTTTTCCACCCTCTATGATCAGTTTTTCCATCGCTTGTTACCCCTGCTGTTTTTTTCTCCGGGCGTGGATGACCCGTTCCCGATTGGAATAATCATGATAACAGGCAACAAAATCGTATCTGTCGTCACCGCCATGATCAGTAAATATCGACTGGATCGAGTGGGCCTGACCATCGCCGATTTCCATGAAAAAATCTCCTCCATAGGCGAGAACATCGCCTAACGCCGGCACCATTCTTTCAATCACTTCCAGACCGCTTGTGCCTCCATCGAGGGCAATCAATGGTTCGTAGCGCGACACTTCAGGTTCAAGGTCTGCATTGATTGCAGCCTGTTTGACATACGGGGGATTGGACACGATTAAAGAAAATGGCCTTGTTATCCTGAAACCATTAAAGAGATCTGCCTGAATCAGTGATACAAGGTGGTCAACGCCGTGCCTGATGCTGTTATTCCGGGCGACGGCAAGGGCCTCTTGTGAGCAGTCAACAGCAATTACCCCCCGGTCAAGCTCACGCGCGAGAACAACACCAATTACCCCACTGCCGCAGCACATATCCAGAATCTTTGGCTCCGAACATCCTGTATTTCTTTTTTTAAAAACAGTCTCCAACAAAAATTCCGTCTCCGGCCGCGGGATAAGAACATCCCGGGTCACCGTGAAATTCAGCGACCAGAATTCCCGCTCACCAAGGATATAGGCGAGCGGTTCCCGCTGTTTGCGTCTTGCCAGAAGATCCGAGAACCTCTGTCTGCAAACTGCCGTGACCTCGTCATCAACGGCAAGGTAGAGCGAGGTTCGAGAGAGCGAGAGACAGGAACAGAGGAGCAGCGCAGCGTCAGTTTGCGCCTCCTCAACTCCGGCATGCTGGAGTTCTGCAATTGCCTGCTGCAGCAGAGATCCAACCGTGGGTCTGCTATGCGCCATCAGCCTGCCATCGGTTTTTCAGCCCCGGATTACTCCAGTGCCTTTAATTTTTTGGCCTGGTCATGGGCTATCAGCGGGTAAATGACGTCATCGAGTTTTCCGTTCATCACACCATCAAGTTTATAGAGCGTAAGGTTGATGCGATGATCGGTCAGTCGCCCCTGGGGAAAATTATAGGTGCGGATGCGTTCACTCCGGTCACCGCTGCCGACCTGGCTTTTCCTGTCTTCTGAGATTTTGTCGTGCTGTTCCTGCTCAATCTGATCAAGCAGCCGGGCGCGCAGCACCGTCAATGCTTTCGCCTTGTTCTTGTGCTGTGACTTTTCGTCCTGGCAGATAACTACCAGACCGGTTGGGAGATGTGTTATTCTTACCGCCGAATCGGTTGTATTGACACTCTGACCGCCGGGGCCGGAAGAACGATACACATCTATTTTGAGTTCGTTCATATCAATATCAACGTCGACCTCATCGGCCTCGGGCAGGATCGCAACCGTGACCGCAGAGGTGTGAATCCGGCCTTGCGCCTCGGTCTCGGGAACGCGCTGTACGCGATGGACACCACTTTCATACTTGAGCTTGGAGTACACCTGGTCTCCGCTGATCAGGGCGATAATTTCCTTGAATCCGCCGATGCCCAGTGGACTGGAGGTAATGATTTCCACGTTCCAGCCGAGTGTTTCGGCAAATCGCGAATACATTCTGAAAAGGTCACCGACAAACAGCGCTGCCTCGTCACCGCCTGTCCCTGCCCGGATTTCCAGAAAGGTATTTTTATCGTCATTGGGGTCCTTCGGGAGCAGGAAAAGCCGAATATCATTTTCCAGTTTTTGTTTTTTCCCGGTTAGATCTTCCATCTCCATCCGGGCAAGCTCACGTATCTCTTCATCCTCTTCATCATCATGAATAATCGATTTATTATCTGCTACCTGAGAGGATATTCTGCGGTGAGCTTTTATCAAATCCGCCAGTCGGCTCAGGCGAGAATGCTCACGTACAACCTTCTGGTACTCGACCTGTTTACTGATGAGCGAAGGATCTGACAAACGGCCTTCAAGGTCTGAAAGTTTATCTTCAAGATCCTGGAATTTTTCTAACATAGCACACCGCCTGACGGTGGTAATCCATAAAAAAAGTCCACAGTAATGCAATCATCACTGCGGACCTCCAGTCAATCAAAGAGAACAGGTTAGTAACGGCTAACCCAGCCTCTTCTAAGCATTTTTCTTGTTGTCGTAATGCTGTGCATAACGCTTGCGGAATTTCTCAATTCGCCCGGCAGTATCAACGAGTTTCTGTTTGCCCGTGAAAAAAGGATGGCAGGCAGAACAGATTTCGACCTTGAGTTCAGGCAGGACACTGCCGATTTCCACTTCATTACCGCAGGCACAAACCGCCATGATGGTCTTATATTTTGGATGTATATCATTCTTCATGTGTATCCCACAGCCCTCCAGAAAGCTTTATCATTGGGTTAGCAGATTAGTTAATGGACCAAAACTCGAACAGTGAATTATAATTATTTTTTAAAAATTTACAACAGAAATAGAGACCTCTGGATAAACATCGCCACCACAGGGCTTCGCCAGAAGATCAGCCGTTCATTGAGTTAAGAAAATCCTCATTGGATTTCTGGTGCTTGAGCTTGTCCACCAGAAAATCCATGCCGTCTGCTGGATTCATGGAGGCGAGCAGTTTTCTCAGAATCCACACCCTGTTGAGGACATCGTCTCTGAGCAGCAGATCTTCCTTTCGGGTTCCGGAACGTTTGATGTCAATAGCCGGAAAAATTCGTCTATCCGCCATTTTACGGTCAAGGATCAATTCCATATTTCCAGTGCCCTTGAATTCTTCAAAGATAACCTCGTCCATTTTTGAGCCCGTATCAACCAGTGCGGTAGCAATTATGCTCAGGCTTCCGCCTTCTTCTATGTTTCGCGCAGCCCCGAAAAAGCGCTTTGGTCTGTGCAGGGCGTTGGCCTCAACGCCGCCGGAGAGAATCTTTCCGCTTGCCGGAGTGACCGTGTTATAGGCCCGGGCCAGTCTGGTAATACTGTCGAGCAGAATGACAACATCCTTTTTGTGCTCAACGAGACGTTTTGCCTTTTCTATGACCATCTCAGCGACCTGGATATGCCGCTGGGGCGGTTCATCAAAGGTTGAACTGACTACCTCTGCAGCTTTTACGGTGCGCTGCATTTCCGTAACCTCTTCAGGCCGCTCGTCAATCAGCAGGACGATGAGATACACCTCTTTGTGATTGCGGACAATTGAATTTGCTATTTTCTGCATCAATACGGTCTTGCCGGTACGTGGGGGAGAAACGATCAAGCCGCGCTGCCCTTTTCCAATTGGAGCAAACATATCCATGATACGCATTGAATAGTTGTCAGGCTGCCACTCGAGATTTAATTTTTCGTTTGGATGCAGGGGGGTTAGATTACCAAAAAGGGTTTTCTGTTTTGCCGCTTCAGGCGGATCGAAGTTAACACTCTCCACCTTGAGCAGGGCAAAATAACGCTCTCCCTCCTTCGGCGATCTGACAAGGCCGTCGATGACGTCACCGGTTCTCAGACTGAGCCGCCTGATCTGGGAAGGCGACACATAAATATCATCAGGTCCTGGCAGGTAATTATAGTCGGGAGCCCTGAGAAACCCGAAGCCGTCAGGCAGAATTTCAAGAACACCGCTGCCCCGAAGCTTCCCATCTTTATCAGCCTGAGCCTGAAGGATGGCGAAAATCAACTCTTGTTTACGTAATGAGCTGAAACCTTCGACCTTAAGTTTCTTTGCATGTTTTACCAGTTCGTCGATTTTCTGGAGTTTGAGCTCCGCCAGGTTCATCACAATGAGTGTCTCCTCTTTAGTATGGCAGGGAATCGGGTAAGCACTTGAGAATGTCAACAATAATCAGTTTTATGAGTATCTTGTCCATCAGCTGAAACAGAAGCAAGCCTGTTGCTCTCCTCTGGCCAGTCAAGATAGAACCATCTATCTGGATGATACGGCTGTTATCTATGGTTAGTTGCTATTTCGGTAAAAAAAGAATTGTAGGCGACAGCCTGATTTGATACTGCGTTATCTGATATTTGTTACACTGTTCTTCTGGTTTATTTTATATTTTCAGAGAAAATAATGATATTGAATGTCTGTAGACCAGTCAGGGCGGGGTTCCGACATGATTATTTTCTCTCTTATACGTGTTCAGCTCGATGGTGTCAAGGTTTTTGTAGTATAATCGCCAATCTCATCCTGATATTTTTTTCTGAAGCTTTGCGGCAAGCGCTGCGAGCTGTTTTTCCGTCTCCTGAAGATCGGAACCGTTCTCTATGACATAATCGGCCCTCCTGTTTTTTTCTTCCGGGGGCATCTGGGCTGCAATAACCTCAAGAACTGCCTCACGGCCGACCTTGTCGCGTTCGACGACACGCTCCAGCACCTGCTCCCGGGGCGAAAAAACCGATATGACAAGATCAAATACATGGTGTTGCCCTGACTCGAACAGCAGCGGCACTTCTGCAATAACGGTTGATCCAGGATTTTGTTCTGCAGTCTCTTCTATTTGTTTGAAGACAAGCGGGTGAAGAATAGACTCAAGCAGATCCTTCAGAGCACCATTGCTGAACATTTCCTTCCGCAGCCTGCGGCGGTCAATTGCTCCGGTGCTGTCAA
The DNA here is from genome assembly GCA_965366875.1 of uncultured Desulfobulbaceae bacterium. Classification (GTDB taxonomy): domain Bacteria; phylum Desulfobacterota; class Desulfobulbia; order Desulfobulbales; family Desulfocapsaceae; genus MADRE3. The sequence continues at coordinate 12,872 of CBDUGK010000066.1, forward strand.
GGAAGCGCTCACCTCCTGATTGAACAAATCGGTTATAGCCCCTGCAGCCTGGTTCAAGCAGCTCCCGACAGATGTCGTCGGCCTTGATGACAATGGCTGACAGTCGTTTGCCGAGGCGGTCGGCAACCGTACTTTTACCGGAACCGATTCCTCCAGTCACCCCGATTATCAAGAAGGAGCCTCCATAGTGTCAAGAACCGCCTGAAAATCAGGGGCAAGCGGCGCTTCAAATGTCATGGTCTTACCGGACTCCGGATGTCTCAAACTCAATTTCCAGGAGTGAAGCATCTGCCGGGGAAAACTCCGACCCTGACGATTCCCTCCATATAGTTCGTCACCGGCGACCGGATGCTTTATATGGGCCAGATGCACCCTGATCTGGTGAGTGCGGCCGGTCTCGATCCTTACCTCGAGCAGACTGAAGCGCTCATATGCACGCTCTATGCACCAATTGCTTACCGCATGCCTGCCGGTCTGTTCCCTGACCGCCATCTTCTGCCGGTTTACCGGATGCCTGCCGATTGCGGCCACGATTCTTCCTTTTTTTTCAGCAGGGATGCCATGGACCAGGGCACGATAGATCTTTTCAACCTGCCGATCTTTGAAATCCTGAACGAGTCGCCGGAGGGCTTCATTGTTTCGGGCGACTACCATGACTCCGGAGGTATCCTTGTCAAGGCGGTGAACAATACCCGGTCGAAAAGGATCACCTGCATCACCAATATCCTTGAAACGATAGAGAAGCCCGTTAACCAGCGTGTTCTGAAAATTACCGCTGCCGGGATGAACAACGACTCCCGGCGGTTTTGACACAACGATAATAGAAGGATCTTCGTGCAGAATATCGAAATCTACCGGTTGGGGCAAAGGAAGCGTGTGCGACGCGCTGCCCTGAACCGTTCCGTTGATGACATCACCCGTCTTGACACGGTATCCGGGTTTCACGGATGTCCCGTTAATTTTTATCAAACCGGCCTTGATTGCCTGGGTGATCTGTGAACGAGAGAATCCTGGCACGCCCATCTGAACAAGAAAGAGGTCCAGACGAACGTTGTTGAACGTTTCCGAAACGGAAAGTGCTGGCAAATGGGTGTCGGAACAGAACTCAGACTGCTCCATACCGTCACAAAGTCATGTCTTTATCGAGAAGTGCGAAGCCAACCTTCTGAATTCTTAAGAAAATATCTTGTCAATCTTTTGAGTGATCTGATCCTGTTCAACTTCCTGGGCCAGTGAAAGTTCGGTTACCAGCAGATGCTTTGCGGTATCAAGCATTTTGCGCTCACCATATGAGAGGTCCTTGTCGACACTCAGCAGAAACAGGTCGCGTAATACCGCCGCGACCTCATGGATGGAGCCGGTCTTGATTTTCTCCATATAATCCCGGTATCGCCTGTTCCATGTCTGGGAGTCTATTTCAATCGCCCGATCCTTGAGGATGTTAAGAACTTCAAGAGCTTCCTTTTTATTGACGATTGAACGCAGGCCCACTGATTCACTGCTCGTCGTGGGAATCATGATTGTCATCGAATTTCCCAGGATTTCCATGACGTAAAACTTCTGATCAATACCTGCTACCGTCTGGGTCTCAATCGATTTGATAACCCCGACACCATGTGCCGGGTAAACTGCCATATCACCTTCTGTAAACACTATAGTCTCCCTTGGAATTTATAAGGCACCAACGTTCTGATTGCCGTATGAGCCGAACGCAACGAACACCTCTGAGTAAACGAAACGCAGATCGGGCAACAAAGAGTAACGTGGCACCCGCTTCAGGTATACAATGAATTTTAGATGTATGATAATACCATAGTTGAACGGAAAAAGCCCTCTTTTTTAAAAGCCATCAGACTGAGGACTGGTGCGAAATGAAACTTGAAAGTCATATGCGGGGCATGATGGACAGGGTTATCCTCCCGCAGGGGTCCTACCTGAGACAGTTCAGCTCGTTCATGGCTTTCCTGTGATCGCCTTTCACCAGCATCTGCATGCCATTTTCCAGGGACGGAAATCGCTCCCTGACGAACTCACCTTCCTCTGCAGAAAAATCTGAAAGCACATATTTTTCTACAGGCATGTCGGGATGCGCCGATGGGCTGCCTGGTCTTCCAATCCCGATTTTCAGGCGATAAAAATCAGCCGATCCCAGCTCCTGGACGATTGAGCGTATACCGTTATGTCCGCCGGTGCCGCCCCCTTTTACCAGTTTGATCCGGCCAACATTCATGTCGATATCATCATGCACGATGAGAGTATTGTCTGGCAGGATATTATAGTAATTGGCAACGCCGGCAACCGTTCTGCCGCTGCGGTTCATGTAGGTTGAGGGCTTTATAAAACAAACAGACGCTCCCCAGAGCGATGTCCGACAGATAAGCCCGTCCCACTTTGAACGCGACCACTGCAGATCATGTTTCCGGGTAAGATAATCAACAAGCATGAAGCCGATATTGTGACGGTTCTGTTCATATTGTGAACCTGGGTTACCAAGCCCGGCAATAATAAACCCCATACAGCAGCACCCTCGGAAAAATAAAAAATCCGGAAGAGAGTACTCTTTCCGGACAGAATGATACTCGGCAAAGAGCTTCTCCAGCGGAAGCCCCTGCCGAACATGTATTGTGGAATAATCAGGCTCTGTTGATCGCTACGCAAACCCTGTCGGCCCTGCTGACAAGCTGAACACCATCAGGCAGAGGAATTTCTTCGGCTTTGATACTGGCACCGATTGCCATACCGGAAATTTCGACAACACACTCGTCCGGTATGCTCAGCGGTTCACCGATCATTTCGAGTTCACGTACATGGATGTCAAGGATACCTCCGAGGTCGATGCCTTTGGCTTTCCCGGTGTATCTGATCGGGACGACAAATTTAGTCGGTTTTTTCAGATCAATCTCGAGGAAGTCAGCGTGATACAGGCTATCCTTTACGGGGTCTGTCTGGATTTCTTTGACAATCGCGTTTTTCTCAGAGCCATTATCGATCTTCAGGGTGATAACCGCATTGCGCCCCTGAATATTGATCAGCTCGTTAAAGAGAATCTTGGTCTCAAATTCAAGGGGCAAGGCTTCTTTGCCCTCACTATAGACAATTCCGGGGGTTTTGCCGACTGCCCGCATTCTTCTCATCGAACCTTTTCCGAAAGAATCTCTTACGGCCGCGGTTATTTCCTTGATAATCATATCTTCCTCCTGCGCTCAGATCACCGGCAGCTCCGCCGATTGACCTGGCCTCTGTTTCTAAATTAGTTTACCTTCCTGATACTGATAGTTATACAAATAAAGAACTTACTGAATCTTCATTGTGAATACGATGAATCGCTTCAGCCAGCAGGGCGGAAACGGACAAAGCCGTGATTTTCTCGCAGGCCAGCGCCTCGGCCCTGAGCGGGATTGAATTTGTAACCACGAGCGACTTGATTTCCGATTCGCTGAGTCGCTGAACAGCCGGTCCTGAAAGCACCGGATGGGAACAGTAGGCGTGAACCTCCCTGGCACCGTTTTTCAACAGGGTTGCGGCACCATTGCACAAGGTTCCGGCGGTATCGACCATATCATCCATCAAGATGGCGACCTTGCCTGAAACATCGCCAATCACGTGCATTGCCTCGCTCTCATTGGGGCGGTCACGCCGCTTATCAATAATGGCGAGACCGCATTTCAGCCGTTTTGCGAAAGCCCGGGTTCTCTCCACGCCGCCGGCATCAGGGGAAACCAGTATGATGTCATCAAAATTCTCCTGGATATGTTTAATCAGAACCGGTGCGGCATAGAGATGATCAACCGGAATGTTAAAAAAACCCTGGATCTGGCCGGCATGCAGGTCCATGCAGAGTACTCTCCTGACCCCGACTGCCATCAGCATTTCGGCAACAACCTTTGCTGAAATCGGCACCCGGGGGGCAACTTTCCGATCCTGTCTGGCATACCCGTAATAGGGCAATACTGCAGTAATTCGTCTGGCTGACGCCCGTCTCAGAGCATCGACCATAATGACCAGTTCCATCAGATTGTCATTGACTGGAGTGCAGGTCGGCTGCACGACAAAGGAATCGGTTCCGCGGACATTTTCTTTTATTTCAATAAAAATCTCGCCGTCACTGAACTTTCGCACCTCAGCTTCAGAAACAGTCAGCTCGAGGTGTTTGGCTATTTCCTGAGCCATCGTCGGGTGTGCGTTGCCTGAGAATATTTTTATTGTATTGCCCATGATGTTAGAACCTGTCCTTTGGAGTGTTACAACAGCACCTGACGTTATGGCTGGGGCGGTAGGACTCGAACCTACGAATGCCGGGATCAAAACCCGGTGCCTTAGCCACTTGGCTACACCCCAGTATATGTTTGGGTTGCATAAACATGTTGTCCATATGCCAATGCAAATTTATTGACTAATGTGTCGATTTGCCGTGCCGTAAAAAGTTCTTTCGAAAACAGCCCGAACACCGTCGGGCCGCTTCCCGACATCATTGCTGCCGCTGCTCCGTCCTCAATAAGGGAGTGTTTTATCGTTTCAATAACAGGGTGACTTGCTATGGCTACCGCTTCCAGGTCATTGTGCATCTGCGCGCAGTAAAACGTATTGAGTCCACTCATGTCAAAACTAGCCAATGTAGAATTTTTTGAAAGTGTTGTCAATGCATAATTTTCAAAGACTGTCCGGGTGGAAACCCTGATTCCCGGGTTAACCAGCAGGATCCAGAACCCTTCAATATCGGGCACCGCAGAGAGACGCTCACCGATACCTCTGGCAACAGCAGCACTGTAGTCGACCGTGAAAAAGGGAACATCAGCGCCGATGGTTGCCGCGATCTCGACAAGCTGTTCGACGCGAAGAGCGTTATTGAACAGACAGTTTAATCCTCTCAGCACAGCTCCTGCATCACTGCTTCCACCGCCTAACCCCGCCGCCACGGGTATTTTTTTTTCAAGACGAATGTCGAGGCCGCAGCGGGAGTCCAGGCCGGCAGCCTGCAGAAATTTGTTTGCGGCGATTACCGCAAGATTGGTGTTGCCAGCAGGGAGCCTTTTGTCGCTGCAGAAGCATTCGACACCGGGAGACGTCCGTCTGCTTATCCGCAGGAAATCGCAAAGATCAATCTTCTGCATCCGGGTGACGAGTTCATGATACCCGTCTTCCCTGCGGCCAAGGATAGAGAGAAAAAGATTAACTTTTGCCGGAGCCGACAGTTCAATCATCCGACCATCCCGTCACGGGCAAAAGAGGGTAATACCTTCTGCATGGTTACAGATATGAAGCTGATGGTGACAGATTTTAGCCTTTCACTGCCCTGACAAAGCGTATTTTGACATCGTAGACGATATTTTTCAGCAGTTCCGACTCTTCTTCTGTCAGGTTGCCTTTGGTTTTCTGTTCGAGGACCACGAGTGTATCAATTGCATGCCGGGCAAGCTCAATATTTTTTACAACCTGGCCGGTCTCGGGGTCGGCTATCTCTCCGAGATGAAATAATATCGAGGTGTTCAGGGACATCACAAACGCCGAGAAGGTGACTTCCGGCATGACGCACTGACCTGCCTCATTGGGCACCCTTCCCTCACCGCATGGAATACCATTCTGATTTGTTTCCTGAGCCATAACAAATTCCTTTGCCTATCGTCTGGGTTACAGTTTAACGCGCCGGTCTCTAGAGATCAAAAGCCTGCGCATCGCTAATATTTTCAAGTGCCCTGAGTTTTTCTATCAATTCTTTTGTAATCAGCTGGTCTGTGCCGAGAAAAATAATATTTTGCCTGCTCTTTATTTCCCGCCCAACGGTCATGCTGTTTATATTTACATTGTGTCTGCCCAGTTCAGTGCCAAGCGCACCGATGACGCCAGGAACATCATTATTGAACACCAGCAGCATCGGTCCGGCAGGCAGCACTTCCAGCCTGAAGTTGTTCAGCCGCACGAGCCTCGGCTCATGTTTGCCGAAAACAGTGCCGACCAGGACGTTTTCTGCCTCATCTGTCTTTACCCGTATCGACAAGACATTGGTGAAATCATCCGAGCGGTCGGTGCGGGACTCGATGATTTTAATTCCCCGGTCCCGGGCGATAATCGGGGCATTAACAAAATTTACCGCATCTTTTAATATCGGCGTAAAGAGCCCCTTTAAAAAAGCGACGGTAACCGGGCTGATATTCTGTTCAGCAAGCGCACCGCCATATTCAAGGGTGATCTCTTCAACGCCGCCGCGGGCCAGCTGCATATGCAGGCTGCCGAGCATCTCGCCAAGTTTTATATAGGGGCCTACCTGGGCAAGAACGTCATCGCTGACCGACGGGACATTCACCGCGTTGGTGACGGAACTCTTTGTCAGATAATCGGCCACCTGTTCGGCGATAGCGATCGCAACATTTTCCTGCGCTTCACTGGTCGAGGCGCCGAGGTGGGGAGTGGATATAAAGTTATCGAGACTGAGCAGCCGGCAATTTTCAAGCGTTGTCGGCTCTTCGGCAAAAACATCCAGAGCCGCGCCGCCGATCTTGTTGTTCTTCAAGGCCTCATAGAGTGCAGCCTCATCACAGACGCCGCCCCGCGCGCAATCGATAAACATCGCATCTTCTTTCATCAGAGAAAAGAATTTTTCAGAGACGAGGTCTTTCGTTTCCTTGGTGAGCGGAACATGGACCGAGATATAGTCTGCGCGCCGGGCCAGCTCTTCCAGGCTGACAAGCTCCACACCAATTTTCTCGGCAATATCTTTGGGCATGTGCGGGTCGTAGGCAATGGTTTTCATCCTCAGTCCCTGTGCCCTGCTGGCAGCAATACCGCCGATTCTGCCGACCCCGATAACCCCGAAGGTCTTACCGGTAAGCTCGCGCCCCATGAATTTCTTTTTTTCCCATTTCCCTGCTTTCATGCTCGCGCATGCCTGGGGGATGTTGCGGGACAGGGCCATCATCATACAGATGGCATGTTCTGCAGCCGTCGTGGCATTTCCATCAGGCGCGTTCATGACGACCACCCCTTTCTGGCTGGCGGCGGGGATGTCGACATTGTCAAGACCGATGCCCGCCCGCCCGACCACCCGGAGCCTGCTCGCAGATTCAAGCAGATCTGCAGTCACTCGTGTTGAACTGCGGATTACCAGGCCGTCATAGTCTCCGATCACCGCTTTGAGTTCATCCGGACTCATCCCGGTTTTCACATCAACCTCAATTCCGGCATCTTTCAATATTTTGACGCCAACCGGCGCAAGGTTGTCACTGATCAGCACTCTCATTACAACTCCTTCTGTGTAAACATTCTTTCCCCACCGGGGAAAAAACGACAATATAACAATAATCAGCAGCTGCAGGCAGTTCCATGTTAAAAAGCAGAAAATATACTGTTTTCAGGTTAAGAGAACAACGTAAAAGATGAAAGCTTCCCTGGCGTGCACGCCAGCATTGTCATCAAAACAACGTGACAGGCGAGGGGAACAGATCATATTTATTGAACAATCGGTCATAACCAGATATAAAAACCCCGAATACTGATATGACATCTTTCGGTCAATGCAACAGCAAATTTGTGCAAAGCATTGCTTTATGCTTATTACATAAACAGTGTTGTAAGCTACCATTCAGCGTCAAACAGGCAAAAGGATATTTTATGAACGAAACTCGTCTGCGCTTTCCCCCCAGCCCAACCGGATACCTCCATATCGGCGGCGCCAGGACTGCTCTTTATAACTGGCTGTATGCGCGAAAAACCGGAGGAAAGCTTATCTTGAGAATTGAAGACACCGACACGGAACGATCCACCAAAGCATCAATAGACGGTATTCTTGACGGCCTGAACTGGCTTGGAATTGACTGGGACGAGGGTCCTTACTTTCAAACCGATTTCGCCGAAGACCACCGCAGGGCTGCCGAAACCCTCCTTGAGGAAGGCAAGGCGTATAAATGTTTCTGCTCGAAGGAAACCCTTGAACAGAAACGGGAGGCGGCGCTTGCGGCAAAAGAGACCGTGGGCTATGACGGCACCTGCCGTTCGCTGACGCCTGAAGCCCTGCTCCAGAAAGAAGCCGAGGGGATAGCGTCTGTCATTCGCTTCAAGGTGCCTCAGCGGCCGGGTAAAATCGGCTATGATGACAGAATACTTGGCCGCATCGAAAGCAGCTACAGCGAGATCGATGATTTTGTCATCGTCCGCTCTGACGGCAGCCCGCTCTATCTGCTCTGCAATGTCGTCGACGACATCAGGGACCGCATATCCCATGTCATCCGGGGCCAGGATCACATGACAAACACGATAAAACAGCTTCTGCTGTATGAGGCACTGGATGCACCACTGCCGGTATTTGCCCACATGCCGCTGACGCTCGACAACAAAAAAGCCAAGATTTCTAAAAGGAGTCATGGCGAAATTGTTGCGGTTCAGTTTTATAAGGAAAATGGCTTCATCCCCTGGGCGTTCAACAACTATCTCGTGCTGCTTGGCTGGTCTCCCGGCGATGACCGTGAATTTTTCAGCCGCGAAGAACTGATTGAAGCGTTTTCGCTTGAACGGATCAACCGCTCGAGCTCGATCTTCAACTATCACAAAGACGACCCGAAATTTTTCACCGATCCGAAGGCCATCTCAATCAACGAACACTATCTCAGGTCAATGGACCTTGCCGAGCTGGCTCCGCTGGTAAAAGAGCGGCTGGGCAGGGAAGGATTGTGGGATGAGAGTTACGGGCAGGAGCGGCAGCAATGGTTTTTAGACACCATAGAGCTGATCAGGAGCCGTTTCCACACCATAAACGATTTCACCACGCTCGGCCGGGCCTATTTCGCCGACGATTATACCATTGAAGAGAAGCCGTTACGAAAAAACCTGCTCAAATACCCGGGTCTGAAATTGTGGCTGCCCGATCTTGCCGAAGCCTATGCAGCAGCAGAACAGTTCTCGCTTGAAGAAACTGAGCGGCTGGCACGAAAATGCGCCGAGGAAGCAGATGTTAAACCGGGCGTCATCATCAACGGCATGCGTACTGTGGTGACCGGTCAGCTCGCCGGGCCGTCAATGTTTGACATACTCATGGTGCTCGGCCGTGAGAAAGTCGTCAAACGGCTCAAAAAATCACCAGAACTCTTTACTTAAAATCTTTTGACACGAACGAACATGAACGATCAGACAGACAGTGACAAGCCGCTTGACTTCATCAGACAGATTGTAGATGAAGACCAGAAAAGTGGAAAACATCCACTTCCCGTTACCCGTTTCCCTCCTGAACCCAACGGTTTCCTCCATATCGGCCATGCCAAATCGATCTGCCTCAATTTTGGCATCGCCAACGAGTTCGGCGGTACCTGTCACCTGCGCTTTGACGATACCAATCCCAGTAAAGAGGAGGAAGAATATGTCCGGTCAATCCAGGAAGATGTCCGCTGGCTTGGCTTTGACTGGCAGGACCATCTTTACTTCGCCTCTGACTATTTCAATCAGCTCTATGAATTTGCCGAGGAACTGATACGACGCGGCAAAGCCTATGTCTGTGACCTGAGCAGTGAGCAGATACGCAGATACCGCGGAACCCTGACTGAACCGGGACAGGCGAGCCCCTATCGCGACCGGAGCGTGGACGAAAACCTCGATCTTTTCAAGAGAATGAAAGCCGGGGAATTCAGTGACGGCAGCCGGGTGCTCAGAGCAAAAATCGACATGGCATCTCCCAACATCAACATGAGAGACCCGGTTATCTACCGTATTCTCACGGTGGGTCATCACCGCACCGGGGATACATGGTGTATCTATCCAATGTATGACTACACCCATTGCCTCTCTGATATGCTGGAAGCAATCACCCACTCTCTCTGTACCCTTGAGTTTGAAGATCACCGGCCGCTCTATGACTGGGTCCTGGATGTGCTTGAAACCCCCTGCCACCCCAGGCAGATAGAGTTTGCCCGGCTGAATCTCACCTATACGGTGATGAGCAAACGCAAGCTGCTGCAGCTGGTGAGCGAAAACTTTGTTGACGGCTGGGACGACCCGCGAATGCTGACCATTTCAGGTCTGAGGAGACGGGGGTACACTCCCAAGGCGATCAGGACCTTCTGCAGCCTGATCGGTATCGGCAAACGGGAAAGCTGGATC
>CBDUGK010000067.1:0-22507 GCA_965366875.1 uncultured Desulfobulbaceae bacterium
GCCCGGGCATTTTTCCGGACCAAGTCCCGTCGGCTCGAGAACAAGGAAATGGTATTAAAAGATGCCATTTCCAAATACGTGCACGATGGAGATTACCTGGCAATAGGCGGATTCGGCGCAAACCGAACGCCGCTGGCTGCCTGTCATGAGATTGTTCGTCAGGGCAGAAAAAAGCTCGGTTTTGCCGGACACACCGCGACGCATGATATGCAGGTCCTCAGTGTCGGGGAAGTGTATGACCGGTTGGATGTTGCTTATGTGGTCGGCCTGGAGGCAAGAGGGCTGTCACGATGTTCAAGAGCGTACGTTGAAAGCGGCAAGGTAGAGATGACCGAATGGACCAACTATCTTCTCTCCGTACGTCTGCAGGCGGCAGCCCGCAATGTTCCTTTTATGCCTGTCCGGGTAGCCATGGGAACCGATACGTTCACATACGGTGCAGGAAAAATTGTTGAATGTCCCTATACCGGTAAGAAAGTCCTGCTGGTACCGGCTTTGTACCCTGATGTTTCAGTGATTCATGTGCATGAAGCCGATATATACGGCAACGCACGGTTTTCCGGCATCGGCATTGCAGACCTGGAATTGGCCAATGCTTCAAAGCACCTTATCATCACCACGGAAAAACTGATCTCCAATAAAGAGATACGCAGCAAACCCCATCACACACAGATTCCCTTCTACCTCGTAGATGCAGTTTGCCATGTGCCCTTTGGCGCATATCCCGGCAATATGTCCGGTGAGTACTTCTCGGATGAAGCGCATTTGCGGGAGTGGCTGGATGCAGAAAAAGATCCTGAACTGTTCAGGAACTTTGTGAACAAGAACATCTACGAGTGCCAGACGCATGAAGACTATGTTAATCGTAACGGTGGTTTGACCAGAATGGGTGAACTCCGCAAAAAGGAACTTCTGCTGGACCGTGAGGTGACGCGATGACCGACTATAATGCAATGGAGCTGATGATTGCTGCTGCTTCCCGCGAGCTTGAAGACGGGGCAAGCGTGGCGGTAGGCACCGGAGCCCCCTGTGCGGCAGCAATGCTCGCCCAGAAGATATATGCCCCGAGCCTGCTGATTTTGTTTGAGGCCGGCGGCGTTGACCCGAAACTTCCGGAGATGCCGATATCGGTAGGTGATTCACGTTCATTTTATGAAGCGTGCATGGCCGGTAGTATGGCCGACATTATGAACAGCTGTGCCCGTGGGTTTGTAGACTACACATTTCTCGGCGGGGCCCAGATCGATATGTACGGCAACCTGAACTCGACGATGATTGGCGACGATCACCGGAAACCGAAGGTACGCTTTCCGGGCAGTGGCGGAGCAAATGATTTTGGTTCGTTGTGCTGGCATATGATTGTGATGACCAACCAGGACAAGCGGCGCTTTGTGGAAAAGGTTGATTATGTTACTACACCTGGCTGGCTTGAAGGGGGTGACTCCCGAAAGAATTCAGGGCTTCCTCTGGACAGTGGACCCTACAAGATCGTTACCGATATGGGTGTCATGGATTTTGAACCTGAGTCCAAGCGGATGCGGATTATATCGGTGAGTCCCGGTTACAGCTTTTCTGATGTCCAGGATAACTGCGGGTTTGAGCTTCTGCGCGCAGACAGGATCGCTGAGACCGCTCCGCCAACGGAGCAGGAGTTGGAGGTGTTGAGAAACGAGGTTGATCCGTATCGGTATGTGATCGGCAGAGGGTGAGATGTATTCTTGCAATAGAGCATTTCATCAATAGTGTTATCTGATATTGCTCTACTATGAGAATAATGATCAGCAGATAATTCCATAGGGCATAGAAAGAAACAACAAAACAGACAAGGAGAATATCGAGATGCGTGACATTGTTATCGCCAGCGCTGCCAGAACCCCCACCGGGAGTTTCGGCGGGTCACTTGCAGGAATAGATGCCGTTCAACTGGGAAAAATCGCAGCGGAAGCAGCCGTTGAGCGTGCCGGCATAGAGAAAGCTGAAATTGACGAGGTGATTATCGGCAACGTTCTTTCGGCAGGACAGGGGCAGAACATTGCCAGGCAGATTGCCGTTCATGCGGGTCTTCCCGAGGAAGTAAGCTGCCTGACCATTAACAAAGTTTGCGGCTCCGGTTTACGGGCCGTCAGTCTGGCCGCCCAGATCATCAAGGCGGGCGATGCTGATGTAATCCTGGCAGGCGGAACGGAAAACATGAGCAGGGCCCCGTATCTGTTAGAGAAAGCGCGATACGGTTACCGGATGGGAGACGGCAGCCTGGTTGACTCGATGATACGTGACGGCCTCTGGGACGCCTATAACGATTACCACATGGGTATTACCGCGGAGAATGTCTCCGAGAGATGGAACATCAGCCGTGAGGAACAGGATCAGTTTGCCTTTACCAGCCAGCAGAGAGCTGAAGCGGCAATTCGGGAAGGCCGCTTCAAGGAAGAGATTGTGCCGGTCATGATTCCCCAGAGAAAGGGTGATCCCAAGGTCTTCGATACTGATGAATTTCCCCGTTTTGGCACAACCCTCGAGGGCTTGGCAAAACTTCGCCCGGCTTTCAAGAAGGATGGTACGGTCACCGCCGGCAATGCTTCGGGCATCAATGATGCTGCTTCCATGCTGGTTGTCATGTCAGCGGAGAAAGCCAGGGAGCTCGGTGTTGAACCCATGGCCCGTATCGTTTCCTATGGATCGGCCGGTCTTGATCCGCAAATTATGGGCTATGGGCCGGTCCCGTCATCGCGAAAGACACTTGCAAAAGCAGGATTGGCCGTTAAAGACCTGGACCTGGTAGAGGCGAATGAAGCCTTCGCGGCACAGGCGCTTGCTGTAATGAAAGACCTGGAGCTCAACCCTGAGATCACCAATGTCAGCGGCGGTGCCATTGCACTTGGGCACCCGATTGGGGCATCCGGCTCCCGTATTGCCACAACGTTGCTCTACGAGATGAAACGGAGGAAATCCCGTTACGGTCTTGCCACGCTCTGTATCGGCGGTGGACTTGGAACCGCACTGATCGTGGAAGGATGCTATTGAGAATGGCACTTTTCAGGGTGTCAAACTGGGGTTTTATGTCTGTCAATATTCGTAGTTTAACAGTATTAAAAAAGAATTCAGCACAATGGGAACTCCATAAATAATCAACTGATCTTCTTCTTTATATCAATGATGGGTGTACCGTCGAGAATATCCAACCCGGATACCTCGAGACGATTACCCTGAATTGCCAGAACCTCAAGTTCGGAAATCGCTATAGGGTTTGGTCTGCTTGGGCTGCGGGTGGCAAAAACTCCGCGAAGCTTCCTGGACATATCTCCTCGCGGATGAACTGTAAGAATATCCCTTGCGGCCTGGTGAAGCCAGAAGAGTACGACGATGGTTTGTCCGGGAAAAATGCCGTCCAGCGCTTCTTCAAACTGGGGAAAGATTTCCAGGCTGCCGATTCTCTCCGACTCACTGTAATTTTTTGGTGCGTCCTGACGGCTGGAAATATCACCATGCAAAACACCAATGATTTGTAATCTGGGTTGCTTTTCCATACAGTTTTTCTCTCAGACAGTTAGGTATCACGTTCCGCCATTGTATTTACAGTGGCAGATTTTGTCCAGAAGTGAAATTTCATTTCTATCGAAAGAGTCCGCCATGATATAGTACCGATAGATGGACAATATCATTGTAAATTTGTGCACAATGAATACTGGTGAAAAAGATGAAAATACTCCTTACCGACCAGGAAGTGAGATTGCTTGGCTGTTTGATTGAAAAAGAGATGGCGACACCTGACTACTACCCTCTGACGCTCAACGCCTTGATAAATGCCTGCAACCAGAAATCAAACCGTACTCCGGTTGTCTCTTTTGGCGAAGAAATTGTGCTCTATGCTCTGAACGGCCTGAAGGAGAGCAAGATGATCAGGCAAAGCAACATAAGCAGGGTTGCAAAATACGAGCATATTTTTGCAGACGAGTTGAAGCTGGTGGCACGGGAAAAGGCGGCCATTTGCATTCTCATGCTGAGAGGGCCGCAAACCGCAGGGGAAATTCGCAGCCGTACAGAACGCCTTTACTCTTTTAAAGATCTGGATGAGGTTCAGGAAACACTTTCTGCGCTCGAAGATACGAAGCTGGTCAAGAAACTCCCCCGACAACCCGGTCGCAAAGAGCCGCGCTACACGCATCTTTTAAGCGGAGAACCGGATGAAACGTTTGGTAAAGGCACCAGGGCCCGGGAATCTGAAACGGTAATTGTGCGCAAAGAGAATGACCGCTCAGCTGACCTGCAAGAGCAGATGGACTCTCTACGCCTGGAATTACAGAGCTTGAAGATTGAATTCGAAACATTTAAATCGCAGTTTGAATAATACACCTCTAACCCACTTGTAACCTGTCTTGCGACTAATCTGGAAATGCTCATAATGGCTGCTGACAGCTGCTGAACGAATAGCCGCCTCATAAAACAACAGTAATTTTTGGTCCATAGGTTTTAACTCTTTCCAGACATGGGTACCTCCTTTTGACCTGCCTGTAAAATACAAAAAGTGCTCACCATGTAGCTGTCGTGACGTGGTACCTCTGTCCACACATCATACATACGCGGGTATGGTTTTTGTTTTACTGCAGCAAAAAAAAATGAAAAGACTCTTTTGAGTTTAGTTAAATAACTTGTTATTATTAGTATAATTGGTTTATTTGGTGGCCTTGAACCAGCAGAAAATAATTTGTGCGTTGCACCATTTTCCCTTGACATTGTCCAGTTCCTTGTTATATTTAGGATCAATGAAGAAAACCCAAATTGAGTCTTGACCCGATAGTGATGTCTGATCAGGTTTTTGGGTAACTATTCGAGATATCTGAAGTTAAAATCGTGATCCAAACAACAACAAGGAGAAAACAATGGATACTACACAAATGGCAAAACAGACCCTGAACTTTCAAAAAACTATCTTTACCAACAGCTACAACGCTATGGTTCTTGCACAAGAGCAAACTGAGAAAATGTTCAGCAGTTACCTTGAGCAACTCCCTTGGGCCACAGAGGATGGAAAGAAAACGCTTACTTCGTCTGTTGAAATGACCAAGAAAGCACGAGATGATTTCAAAAATGCTGTTGATGAAGGGTATGCCAAGTTCGAAGAAATGTTGGAGAAAAAATAAGCTGGCGCTATAAGCAACAACCCTGCGCGCCTTCGCAATCCTGAGAAGGTGCGCAATTTTTTGCTGTAGAAGAAAATTCAATGGCAAAAAAAGACGAAATGCTCGACCTGGATCTTTTCACGTCGCTCAATGGTTATACTCAGGCCGCAATAGCTTAGGCTATTGCGGCTTTGTACTCTGTATCGGAAGTGAACAGCTATAACGAGGATTTTGTTGAACCATTTCTTGTGGCAAGTGAAAATGATTCAAGCTGCCCCCTCGATGGAGTATCTGGTAAAGATCGGCGGCCAGGGGAAAACTTACTTTTTGTTGCTGTAATGCTTGAAGGTTTCGGCAAATATGTTCATTGACTCCAGGTCCTTAATGGTTTTTTCCGCAAGGCTTGAAAAATCCATACCAAGATCCAGATAGGTGGATACCTGCTTGTCCATTGTCTTTCTGTAGAGCAGGTAGTTTTCCATGGTTTTTTCGAGATATTTGTCAAAAAAGTCATGGAGCTGATTTTCTCCGAACTGGATAACAAGGTGCAGCAGAGATACCGGGAGAAGTTCCTGATTCTTTTTTGCTTTATTCATTATTATTTGCGTGAGAACAATGGCAGTCATATCATCGTCCGTTTCTGCGTCCCGGACTTCAACCTTATTGCCTGACCTGATCAGTTCTGCCACATCGCTGATGGTGATGTATTTACTTGAAATTGTGTCGTAAAGACGTCTGTTAGGATATTTTTTTATGAGAATAGTGTTTTTTGCCTGCATCGGATTAACCTCGTTTTTCCAGTCATCAGTTTTTTTGGGGGTTGTATCGTCTTGTCATAAAAAAACATAACCACATTGTTACAATGCACCATCGGAAAAATAATAAAATACTGATGTCAGCACACAATATATACTCTTTTCCCAGGAAATAGCAGGTCTGCATAGCAAAAATGTTGATGATAGTACGTTAAATGGTCTTGGCTCATGAGTAAAATAGTATTGTGCAATGCGGTATCCTGTTGCTGTCGTTTGAACCATTTTTGTATAGTGTGATGAAAAACGCAATCCACTGAAAATTGCGAAAAGTAAAACTCAGCGGATGCGTGCACCCAAATTAGAAATCATTCCAAATTAAAGGACTTATCATGACAAAATTGAATGTAATGTGTGAGGCAGTAAGATTTCAGAAAAGTCTTTCAGACAACACCTTTGAGATGCTCTCTATTCTGCAGAGCAGCTCAAACGATGCCTTGCGGCAGTCGCTTGATCACTGCTCCTGGCTGCCTCAGGAGACGATGACAGATTACAAGCAATGGCTCAGCTACAGTCGCTCCGCTTCTGACGAGCTGAAAAAACTCATAGATGGCTGCTACCAACAGTTTGAACAGCACTGTTCCTTTTGGGGCGAAGAACGTGTCAGTCCTGCTGATGAGACAAGCGCAGAAGTACCGCCTGTAAAGCCAAAGGCTGCAGTAACCAGAAAAGTATCAGCCGCGAAAGCAAACGTCACTGACCGGCCAGCTGGTGGGAGTAAAGCTAAACCCGGTCCGACCCAAACAGAAGCAGAAGGTCGTAAGGCGAGCCCAGCAAAAGCTGTTCGAAAAGTCAGGAAAAAGCCGGCTGCGAAAACGCAAAATGCCAAAAATAAGGTGGCCGAGAAGGACAAAAATCTTCTCACTGATTCCTCGCCGAAAGCTGTCGCAGCAGAAGTTAAAAGAGAAGTCGTCGAGGCCTCACCGATCGCAAAAAAGGCTGCGCCGGCAACAGATAAGCCCCCTGTCGAGCGAAATGCGGATTCGGCAACCCCGTTGATTGCAGAAAAAAAGGTACGCTGAATTCGCCCTGATTGGAAATGCTTTTCCTGCCATGGGCTGAATGTGAGCCGGTGAGCGCAGCGAATTGTATCGGCAATACCCCGCCTGAAGGGATCGCTTCCCTGGCCGGTGCGACCTTCTGCATACATGGTGGTCTTCCGGCTGGGGTCAAAAGGTTACTGCAACGCTCCATTCACTCAGATGTCCTTTTGAGTGAAGCAGCGATCGTGTAATCCGGAACCTGTTTTTGACGGGATCCGATGCTTCCTGATTAGTTCGTGGGAGACCACCTCATTACTCCGGGCAACGAACGATACAGCTTTCATTTCAAAATTTATACGTTATATTTGGTGCATTTTCTGAATCATCCATAATTCATCATATCTCACAGGACATTCATGTCACAGGCACACATTGAAAAAACTGCTCAAGACCAGTTTTTGGGTATGCAGGCATACAACTACATGGTTGATCGATTCCAGCGTTCGTTTCTGTTTTGGGATGTAATGCGTAAGAGGGGAAATACCTATCTTTCTCATCTCGAAGAGAATCAACCTCCTATTCTCCTGTTTGACTATGAAGTGATCCTGGATGGGCGGACGTTTGAACAACCGGTTAATTATTCCCTTCTGCGTATAGTCGATAGACGCGTTTCTGATCGCCAAAAACGTGAAGACAAACGAGAAGCAGAGCAAAAGCACAAGCTGAACAGGAGAAAAACACACCACGGGAAAATTCTTTCCAATGAAGGACGACCCGGTCGACCAATTGTGGTGATAGATCCGAGAGCAGGACATGGTCCCGGGATAGGCGGGTCCAAAGTGAGTTCACAAATAGGTATAGCCCTAGACTACGGCCACCCGGTTTATCTTTTCTCCTTTTCTGCAGCTCCTGTTGCGGGCCAGACAATCAGCGCCGTCCACAACGCTGAGATTCGTTTTCTGGAAGAGGTGGGCAACCGACACCCCGATGCACCGAGACCTGCAGTGATAGGTAATTGTCAGGGAGGGTGGGCGGCAGCGCTTATCGGCGCTGATCGACCAGATGTGGTGGGACCGATGATTTTTAACGGCTCTCCACTCTCTTTTTGGGGAGGTGTCGAAGGATCCAACCCCATGCTTTATAAAGGTGGGTTGACTGGTGGATTGTGGCTTGCCTCATTATTATCTGACCTCGGCAATGATACATTCGATGGCGCTCATCTGGTTGCGGGCTTTGAAGATCTCAATCCTGCCAACACCTACTGGCATAAATACTACCACCTGTTTACCAATATCGATACGGAGGAAGAACGTTATCTCGATTTCGAAAAATGGTGGGGTGGTTTCTTCAATATGAATGCCGAGGAAATTCATTTTATCGTCAATGGTCTTTTTGTTGGAAATGAACTGGAAAAAGGACATCTGCGAATGGATGACGGCCGCGTGATCAACTTGAAAAATTTCAAAAGTCCGGTTCTGGCCTTTGCCTCGGAGGGAGATAATATTACTCCGCCGCCTCAGGCCCTCAATTGGATTTACAAAGTGTATGGGACAGCTGAAGAGATAAAGCGTTGTGGGCAGGTCATTATTTACATGGTGCATCCCCGGGTAGGCCATCTTGGCATTTTTGTTTCGGGTAGTGTGGCAGAAAAAGAACACTACAACATTCTTGGAAGCATGGGGTGGATGGAATATATCGGTCCAGGGCTTTACGAAATGGTTATAAAACAGTCTTCTTCAGACTCTGATGATTATAATGTACGATTTGAAGAGAGGACGATGGAAAACCTTTTGCAAATGGCTGGCGCGCAGGAAGATGAAGAGCCGTTTGTCGCGGTAAACGGTATTTCAAGATTTTCCGATGCATTCTACCGTTCCTATTTCAGCCCATGGGTTCGAGCGGCAGTGGATGAACCGCTGTCGGAACTATTCAGACAGCTTCATCCTCTTCGAGCACAGCGCTATATGATATCAGATAATAATCCTTTTTGCTGGCCGCTGAAGTATGTATCAGAGACCGTCGTGCCACAGAGAAAACCAGCTGCTGGAGAGAATGTTTTCGTGCAGTGGGAAGAAATATTTTCGAAAACGGTTATTTCAAGTTTTGATCTCTTTCGAGATGCACGTGATTTCTCCCAGATCGTGCTCTTTAAATCACTTTACGAAAACCCATGGATGCGAAATTTCTTTGGCAAGGTCGGCAAGGCAGATGCCGAAGACTCCATGCCCGTAGAAGAGCGGTTGAAAAAAGAGGCCGGTGAAAAAGCAAAGTTGCGGCAGAAAGCTGAAGCTGGCGGCTTTGTTGAAGCTTGTGTACGGGTTATTTTGGCTATTACCGGTGCAGACAAGGTTATTGACACCAGGGAGTTTCAAATGGCAGAGGAGATTATCCAGGAGAGTAAGAGACTTCGGGTAATCTCGCCAAAGCAATATCAACAAATCGCCAGAGAGCAGGTCGAAATTTTAAATACATTTCCTCGAAAATCTCTGGAATTACTTGGTAAACTGGTTCCTGAAGCTGAAGACAGAAAGAAATTAATTGAAATAGCAGAGCGGATGGCACATGCCGACACGATCATGCATAAAAACGAAGAAGGGTTGCTGAAACTTCTAAGGAAAACGCTTCTTTAATTATTCCAGTCTTGTGAAACGCTTTATCCTGACTCGCTTCTTCTTTGCTGAGTTAAACTGATAAGATACCTGGAGTGCCTGATTGTATACATCCCTCAATTCCAGGGAGAGCGAGATAGACCTTGTCACTCGATGTTATGACAATCGTGTTATTTTCAGCGGTGCTTCACGCCGGCTGGAATGCACTCGTCCGTTCTTCTTTCAGTAAATTTCAGGATACGGTCCTGCTTGTTCTCGGGGCCGGGGTCTGGTCACTCTTCTTTCTGCCACTGGTTCCTTTTCCAGCTCTTCAGAGTTTGCCCTATCTAGCGGTGTCTGTGGTGATACATGTGGTCTATTTTACCCTTGTTGCACTTTCTTACCGAAGCGGTGAGCTTAGTTTCGTATATCCGTTGATGAGAGGCACCGCGCCTGTGGTATCCATGATCGCTGCGGCAATACTGATCAAAGAATATCCATCACCGGGCGGTTGGATAGGGGTTCTTCTTATATCATGCGGAGTAGTCGCGCTGGCTGGTGACTCGTTGCGTTTCGGGGTTTACCGGCTGACGACCATAGTGTTTTCTTTGGCCAACGCCTGCGTTATTGTTGTCTACACGCTCGTTGATGGCCAAGGCGTGCGGCTTTCCGGGCATCCATTCAGTTATACTGGCTGGATGTTCTTAGGGACCGGATTAGCGTTGCTGGCTATCTCATCTGCGTATCAGGGGCAGGAGATGCTCAAGGGTATCAGGACAGGCTGGCGCAGAGGCCTTCTTGGAGGAGGACTGAGCCTGGCATCATACAGTCTGGTGCTCTGGGCCATGACGCAGGCGCCTATCGCCCTGGTTGCCGCACTCCGGGAAACGTCAGTGGTTTTTGCAGCAATAATTGCAGCGTCCCTGCTGAAAGAGCCAATTACCCGTTTGAGGTACGCATCGATAGTTACGGTGACAGTCGGTGCTATCACGATGAAAGTCTTCTAGGAGCAGCACAAGACCTCGGTGATAAGGAGTGTTACAGATGGAGCGGTCACCTCTCACACGCGGTCCGTAACAAGGTCAAAATGGTGCAAAAGAGTCATTATTGAAGCTATTCCTTGCGTCCTGCTCACCACTATGGTAGTTTCCGCCGCATTTTTTCCACGAGACAACGTGAGCTGCCGGTCTGATGCTTTTGCGCTGCTGTAAAGCCCCTGCAGCCATGCAAAACACCTTTACTGTCAATCAGGCTAAAGAAGTCTGTTCAAAATATAAAAATTTGTGCCGGCTTGAGCCCAGCTGCTGTTTTTTACTCGAGACCTATTATGATACAAGCTTCCAACATTGCGCTTGCCTACGGCAAACGAATAATTTTTAAAGACGTCAATATAAAATTCACTGCAGGCAACTGCTATGGCCTTATCGGTGCTAACGGCACAGGCAAGTCGACCTTTCTCAAAATACTCTCAGGGCAGCTTGAACCGGACAGTGGCGAGGTTTTTGTAAGCGGCAGGCAGCGTATTGCTGTACTGAACCAGGATCAGTTTGCCTTTGATGAAAGTACCGTCGCCGAAACCGTACTCATGGCGCACAAACGTCTGCATGAGCTCATAGCCGAGCGGGAAGCTCTCTATGCAAAGACTGATTTTACAGAGGAAGACGGCATCCGCAGTAGTCAGCTTGAAGCAGAGTTTGCCGAAATGAACGGCTATGAGGTGGAATCTGACGCTGCTGTTCTGCTGAGCGGGCTGGGAATAGGCGAAGAGTTGCGTGATAAGAAGATGAAAGAACTGGAGGGCAGGGAAAAGGTTCGAGTGCTGCTCGCTCAGGCGTTATTCGGCAATCCAGATATCCTGCTGCTTGACGAGCCAACAAACAACCTCGATCGGGAATCAGTGATCTGGCTGGAGGGGTTTCTTGAGCGATTTCAAAATACAGTCATCATTGTATCACATGACAGGTACTTCCTTAACAAGGTTTGTACTCATATGGCCGACATCGATTATGGCCAGATCAGGATCTATGTCGGGAATTACGATTTCTGGTATCAGGCAAGTGAGTTGCTGAAGCATCAGCGTCAGGATGCCAACCGTAAGGCTGATGCCAAGGCCAAAGACTTGAAGGAGTTTATCGCACGATTTTCCTCCAACGCCTCCAAGGCCAGGCAGGCAACCTCGCGAAAGAAACTGCTTGATAAGCTGGAGATTGAAGATTTACCCGCCTCATCACGAAAATATCCGTTTATTCACTTTAAGGCCGGCAGACCCTGTGGTGATGTCATTCTTGAAGCTAAAAATCTCACAAAAGACATTGATGGGATAAGAGTGCTCGATGATTTTTCTCTCGTGGTCAACAAAGGTGAAAAGATTGGCTTCATTGGTCCTGACAGCGTGGCAATTTCCACTCTTTTTCAGATTCTGGCAGGAGAAATTGAACCAGACAGTGGAAGTTTTCGCTGGGGGCAGACCATGTCTGTTTCTTATTTCCCCAAGGAAAACAGCATGTATTTCAAAAATGACAAAAGCCTCGTCGACTGGTTGGGAGAATATACCCCTGCTGCGGAAGGGGAAAGTTACGCCAGAGGGTTCCTTGGGAAAATGCTTTTTTCAGGAGAAGAGGCACTGAAAAAGACCAGTGTGCTTTCCGGTGGTGAAAGGGTGAGATGTATGCTCTCCAAAATGATGCTGAGTGAGGCTAATTCGTTGATTCTCGACGAACCCACCAACCACCTTGACCTTGAATCAATCACCTCTCTTAACAATGGGTTGCAGGTTTTTCCAGAGATTGTGCTGTTCTCCTCTCACGATCATCAATTGATGGCCACAGTGGCCAACAGGATCATTGAGATTATGCCGAATGGCGTTATCGATAAGATGCTGCCATATAATGACTATCTGATTGATCCTGGAGTACTGCTGCAAAGGGAGCAATACCGCTCTTAATCGGCACCTTTTCTTGTAAACGGAGAACCCCGACAACATTTCTTCCCCTCAACAGGGAGACAGGTAAGAACGTCTATACTATCCTCAATTGCATTCCTGAATTGGCAAATGCGGGGGGAGCTTCAGGGGCGAAACATCATGATATGACCGGCAATAAACCGGTTTTTCTTGCATATCTCGAGACAATGAGCCGTTCTTACACCAGTTTCATCTCATTAAAGAGGTAATAACTCCAGAGGACAGTCCCCAGCCCTTCAGGGATAACAGCCATTTCTGCCAGTTGAATGACGATAAGATCGTTGTTCTGAGGATCAGCGGTTGTAAAGGAAACATGACCATCTTGTGATACGACAATGGCAACGGACCCCGGCTGAGCTTGGGCAAAACGAGCCGCAGACTGGTGTCTGGTGCCCCCCAGGTCCGCCAGGTGAATGGTTGTAACCTGCACGTCCTCTATCGGTTTATAGACGCATATATCTCCGAGAGGAGCCTGATTCTGGGCAGAGTTGATTTTAGCACCGAAACAATAGACAAACCGGTCAAACGACATGACCAGTGCTCCATCCACGGCAGTCAATCTGGCGATATGTTTGCACTGTTGATCGAGCTGCTGCCCCAGCCGTTTCAGGGTCTCTCTTTCCACTGTTGTTTTATTTTGGAACGAGGCACCGAAGAAATTTTTAACGACGCTTACCAGGGAAGGTTTTTTGGTTACATCGTAACTGCTCTCAAGAAAGATAGCCCCTCCGGTATAGGGAACAGGGGTGTCGATTGAGTGCTTCCACTGCCCGGTATTAGGTACCACCAGCAGAGTTCCACCTCTGCCATGCCTGCGCATGTACCTGGCGGTGCTCAACAGGGACATATAGCGCATCAGATAGAGGATCGTATCGTTTTGTTGATCTGTTGGCGATGACAGCTTAGGGATGATTTTGTTCATCAGCAGGGAGTCATCAATAAAAAATGCCTCATTGCCGGTCAGTCCCGCAAGGCTTTTTCCTCCAAAAGATATCAGCACCCTCCCCGGTCCCATGGTTTCAACATGCAGGCTGGGAATGCGTGCCTCTAAAGAGCGTGTTTTAAATCCCCAAACGACTAACTGTTTCTCCTGGTTGGGCCAGACTCCGACATCAGCTCTTGGTTCTTCAAGAGCGGCGCCTAATTTCACCAGATGATTGACATCAAAGTTGATTGGCTCATCGAATATGAACGTATCAAATGATTCCTGCGCTGCATCGAAAATGAGCGAGATACTCACCGCGTTCCCCTCTTCAGTGGCGAAGCTTGTCCAGACAGCAACATCGATCATTTGCGAAATAATGTGCTGCGGGGGAATTGTGGGAATATTTTGGAAGAGGCTGCCAACGATTGAGCTTGCCGACGCTGATTTGACCAGCCGATGAATTCGCCTCGACAATTCTTCAATGAAGTCAGAATTTAAATTGTAGGCCGTGTGTATCATAGAGCAATATCTAAACCATGCGCGGTTATTATTTCAAGAAGAAACAGTGATTAAAAACTACCTTACCTGCAAAGCGTTGCCGAACAACTGGACAATAAGCATATATATCTGAAAGTGTCGCTCGTAATGCGACGTATGGTTGCTGACATCGATATCGCAAACTCAAGCGATCTCGGGCTCTTCATATCGATAGCCGATGCCGTACACTGATTGAATGGGATCAAGTTGCGGTTTTATCCTGGATATTTTAAGACGTAACTTTTTGATATGACTGTCAACCGTGCGGTCGCTGACTGCACGGTGATCATGGTAGATTCTCTGGATAAGCTGGCTCCTTGAAAAAATTCTTCCCGGCTGTGAATACAGCACGGTAAACAGTTGGAACTCAACTTTAGTCAGCCCAAGGTCCTGGTTCCGTATTAAAATCCGATAGCCGAGCTGGTCGATGATGACCTGGTCTTCCCTGTCTGCTGCGCTGCCGCTTGTTCGACGCAGCACCGCCTTTACCCGGGCAACAACCTCCCTCGGGCTGAACGGTTTGCAGATATAGTCGTCCGCACCCAGCTCCAGGCCGAGTAGACGGTCTATCTCATCAATCCTGGCAGTAGCCATAATTATCGGAACCGAAGAAAAGGTCCTGATTTCCCTGCACAGGCTGATACCGTCCCTGCCGGGCAGCATGATATCGAGGAGGATCAGCAACGGTGCATGCTGTCTTACCCAGGCGGTCACACCGTCACCATGATCGATTATATGGGTATCGAATCCGGCAGACTGCAGGTAATCCCGGAGCAGATCAGCAACACTCTGCTCGTCTTCGACAATGAGAACGGTTCCGTTCATGACGTTTCTTGTTCAGTCGGAAGAAGTATCTGAATCCACAGCCCGCCCCCGGGGGAATGCTGGGCGGTGATGGTGCCGTTATGGGCTAAAACGATCTGCTCACAGATCGCCAGACCCAGACCTGCGCCGCCAAGGTTGCGGCTGCGGCTTTGATCAACCCGGTACAGGCGGTTAAACAATTGGGGGAGTGCTTCGTCCGGAACTCCGGGCGCCGTGTCCGTGATGTCCAACTGTATGGAATCGAATGATTTTTTTACCTCAATCGTTACCGTTCCCCCGTTGTTTGTGTACTGTATACTGTTGGTAAGAAGGTTGCCGACAAGTTGCTGCAGCCGTTGCCGATCGCCGCGGAAACAGAGTGAATCGGGTCCGCTGCTCCGGCTCATCCGAAGATGCACCCCACCCTTTTCGGCTTCATACTGATATGCTGCCGTCTCGTTGGCAACCAGCGCGAAAAAATCAATCTCTTCCGGAAAAATTGACAGGGCGCCAAGGTCGTAACGGGAAAGATCGTAAAGATCTTCAACGAGCCGATTCAGTCGCGTGACACTCCGGTGCAACCGCTCGAAGGTCTGACTGTTTGGTTTGCGTATGCCGTCCTGCAGGGCTTCGATTTCTCCCTGAAGGCTGGTAAGCGGGGTCCTCAATTCGTGGGCGATATCGCTTACCCAGCGTTTTCTTTGAATCTGGTTTTCTTCCAGGGTTTCAGCCAGCGAGTTGATATCGCTGGAAAGTCTGCCCAGCTCATCGTTGGCACTGTTTACAACCCTGGTCGAGTAGTCGCCGGACTTCAGCTGCCTGGCAGCTTCGGAAAGGCGTCGTATCGGCTTGGTCAAATGGTAGGCCAGCGGCAGTGAAATGCCGATGATGATGAAAATTGCGGCGATGACCACCAGCAGGGTCACCAGCTTCTGATCCCTGACGAAAAGGAGCTGGTGAGTTTCGGAAAATTGCTGCGGAGGATAGATGCCGATTGAGCCGACAACGTTCTCCTGATGCATGATCGGGGTCATGTTTGGCAGCTTCTCACCCTGTATCTTACCAAAGAGTACGTTTTTTTCACTGTCGATCAGGACTGTTCGCTCGATCGGATGGAGCGGTCTTTTTCCGTCAGCATCGTTGTTGGGATTTGAAAGCCATTGCGGGATGTCCTCTTTATCCGCCATTTCGAGCAATCGCTCTCTTTTCGGACCGTCGGGCAAGGCAAGGGCACGAAACCGTACCATCAGGTAGGGCTGTTCGATGAGCGTATCCCAGTTTTGATAGTCTGCGTAATAGGTTTCCAGCAGTTGAGCCCAGCGATTGACTTCCTTCTGTTCTTCAAGGTTCACGTATTTCAGGAAGCCACGGTCAACGCTCCACTGAATCACTACCGCTGTATAGGTGACGACTGCAAGCGTTGCGCAGAGCATGGCGGCCAGCAGTTTATATTGGATGGATAGTCTCATTTTGTTTACGAGTGGGGCTCTTTGTCTTCACTGTTTTATGGGACTTTAAGACAATGTGCGCAGAAAATCAGCATTTGCACATTGTTTTCACAATTCTTCAGAATATGCAGGTTATTGTAGCAGAACGAAAACGGTGGACTTTTATCATAAAACCTGCGTGGGAAATAGGTATGAACGAATTGAAAATAATTGAGGTAAGACAGCTGACATTGCTGTCTGCCCTGTGCATTGCCCTGCTTCTGACTGGATGCGCCGGCAAGGTTGAACCGGTTATGGAAACATCGGTTCAACTACCGGATGCTTTCACCCGATCAGGAGAAACTGAGCTTTTCGCTCAATGGTGGCGGACATTTGATGATGAAGGACTAAATGCTCTTGTGGAGCAATCCCTGAGGGATAATTTTACCCTGAAAAGCAGCTGGGCGCGCTTGACCCAGGCCAATGCCGTGTACAGCAGGAACCGGGCAGGGCTCTTTCCGACCCTGAGTTCAGAGGGGAGCGGCAGTCATTCCATTGATCGCACCGACGGAACTTCGGTGAAATCGGATCTGCTCATACTCGGGCTCTCCGCCTCTTACGAACTTGATCTCTGGGGGAAAATAGATTCCGAGACCGAAGCTGCCCGTCTTGACATGGAGGCAACTGCTGCGGACCTCGATGCGGCAGCGATGACCCTGGCTGCAGAAGTTGCCGGAACCTGGTACCGGTTAATTCGGCAGACCGCTTCCCTTGATTTATACGATCAGCAAATCCTGACCAACACCAAGGCTCTTGAGCTGATCACCGTCCAGTTTCGAACGGGTCAGGTACCGCTCGCCGACGTCCTCCAGCAGCGCCAGCTGATCGAAACTCAGCAGGGAGAGAAAGTGCTGCTGCTGTCCGAGAAAGGACAGACCGAGAACAGGCTGTCCATTCTCGTTGGCACGGTACCGGGCACATACACCCGGCAGATTCCGGCTCAGACCGTCGACCTGCCGGAGCTGCCGGCAACCGGTATCCCGGCGGAGCTCATCCGTTTGCGTCCGGATATTCGCAGTTCTTTTCTTGCACTGCAGGCGGCGGATCAACGGGTGGCGACAGCCGTGGCCGACCAGTATCCTTCCCTGAGGCTGAGCGCATCCCTGGAAACCGTCAACAGCACCGCTTACTCGATATTTACGGATTTTCTCTCGTCGATTATGGCGGGGGTAACGGCCCCCCTGTTTGACGGCGGCCTCAGAATGGCCGA
Organism: uncultured Desulfobulbaceae bacterium; assembly: GCA_965366875.1. GTDB lineage: Bacteria > Desulfobacterota > Desulfobulbia > Desulfobulbales > Desulfocapsaceae > MADRE3. The sequence continues at coordinate 17,429 of CBDUGK010000067.1, forward strand.
GGTCAAGCGCACAAGGGGAGCTGCCGAGCAAAGTCTGTACGACTATGGCCAGACAGTCCTCTCTGCCGTCGGTGAGGTTGAAGACGCCCTGCTGATAGAAGAGCAGCAGCAGCAGTATATAAAAAGCCTCCAGGGCCAGCTCGATCTTGCAACCCAGACCATGGACCAGGTGAAAGAACGCTACCTCAAGGGGGTTGAAAACTATCAGCGCGTCCTGACGGCCCTGACCTCGCTGCAATCCCTGCAGCAGAAAATGCTCACCGCCCGTATGGACCTGCTTCTCAATCGTATTGAACTGTGCAGGGCGCTTGGCACGGGCTGGGATTACAGCAGGACGGCGGACAATTCCTGATCTGAAAAAATACGACAACTGCAAAATAGAGGAAAATCAACGGAGAAAAGTATTATGAGCCAATTACAGACGAATAACCAGGGAGGCGAGGCAGTGGATACGTTGCCGACCGGCAGAGGACAGATACTCAGAGCCATTCTTGATATCTGTATCCGCTATGTTCTTCCCGTCGTGGCCCTGGCGGTGGGCATTCTGATCACGCTTCACCTGCTGAAAACAGGCCCCCAGGCACGGCCGACACCGGCCGTATCAAGTGGAGTGCTGGTTGAGACGACGACTTTGAGCTACGATTCCCATCCCACTGTGATCCAGGCGATGGGCGTGGTTACGGCCTCCAGAACCACCGAACTGAAACCGCAGGTCAGCGGTCAGATCATTTCCATGAGCGACAATCTTATCCCCGGCGGACGCTTCGCAGAGGGAGATCCCTTGCTCCAATTGGATCCATCAGATTACCGTCTTGCGCTGGAACAGCAGGAAAACGAAGTGGTGAAGGCGCAGAACGACCTTGACCTGGAGCAGGGTAATCAACTGGTCGTCAAGAGAGAATATGATCTTCTGAACGAGCAGGTCAGTGAGGAAGAAAAGCTGTTGATGCTGCGGCAGCCCCAGCTCAGTTCCCTGCAGACCGAACTCTCTATCGCCCGGGCTAAAAAGAAGCAGGCGGAGCTGAATCTTGCCAGGACCGCCGCCAGCGCCCCTTACAACGGTATTGTCCAGAATTTGAATGTAAATGTCGGCACCTGGGTCTCCTCTTCCTCCGCTCTCGCCACGCTCGTCGGCTCGGACAGCTACTGGGTGGAAGTGTCGGTTCCCGAAGCGCAGTTGCAATGGGTGAATGTGCCGGCAGGTCCGGATGAGCAGGGCAGCAGGGTGAGAATTTTCAATTCCAGCGCCTGGGGGGAGAACACCTATCGGGAGGGATATCTGATCCGGCTGCTGCCCGGTCTGGAGACCCAGGGGAGGATGGCCAGACTGCTCGTCGAAGTAGATGACCCGCTTTCTCTCAAATCAACGAATGCAGGCAAACCGAGGTTAATGATCGATTCTTTTGTGAGCGTGGAAATCGAAGGAAAGGCCATAGCCCAGGCAGTTGAGCTTCCCCGTGAGTACCTGCGAAACGGCGGGCAGATCTGGGTGTTGGACGAGACCGGAAAGCTTGCAATTCGCGACGTATCGATCGGCTTTAAAAACAGAGACACCGTGCTTGTCACTGACGGGATTGTCGGCGGGGAAAAAGTCGTAACCTCAGATATCTCCACCCCGGTCGAGGGACTGGTTCTCAGAAGCAAAGGCGGTGATCCCAACGGCCCTGCCGGTCGTCCTGATACTGTCGTCGCAATGGGCAGGCAGGTGGGTTCTCCGATAACAGGAGCAGAAAATGAATAATGAAACGGTATCCGTCAAAGGACCGATCGCCTGGATGACCCGCAACCGGGTCACCCCGAACCTGTTGATGATCTTTCTTCTGCTCGGCGGTTTGTACAGTGCTTTGACCATGAAAAAAGAGGTGTTTCCGGAATTCGAACTCGATATGGTCTCTATCAGTATTGCCTATTCCGGCTCGAGTCCGGAAGAGATTGAACAGGGTATCATCCTGGCAGTGGAAGCGGCGGTCAAATCCATCGAGGGGGTCGGGGAGATTTCCTCGACCGCTTCCGAGGGAAGCGGCAGGGTCACGGCAGAACTGCTTGACGGGGCGGACCCCCAGAAAGTGCTGCAGGAAATCAAGCAGGAGATCGATCGGATCACCACGTTTCCGGATGATGCTGAAGAACCGGTGGTCGCCCTGAGTTCCATGAAACGTGATGTGCTGCAGCTCAGCTTTTATGGGGATGTTTCTGATCTGGTATTACGTGAGCTGGGTGAACAGGTGCGCGACCGGCTCCTCCTCCAGGATGATATCTCCCAGGTCAGCATCGCCGGTGCAAAGAATCTGGAGATCCATGTGGAGATCAGTCAGGACCAGCTCCGCTCCCACGGGCTGAGTACCGCGGCAGTGGCGGCTGCAATCAGGAACGGTTCGGTCGAGATTCCCGGTGGGGAGATCAAGACGGACAGTAACAAAATCCTGCTCAGGGTCGCAGACCGCCAAGACTGGGCAGCCGAGTTCAGCAGGATACCGATCATTACCGGGGAAGATGGTACAGTGCTCTATCTTGATGATATTGCAGCGGTCGGCGAGGGATTCGAAGACAGTGATCAAGCGGTAACCTTTAACGGCAAACCGACCATTGCCCTGGATGTCTACCGTGTTGGTGATGAAACACCAAACGGGGTTTCAGCCGCAGTGCGTGCGACCATGATCGAAATTGCAGCTGATCTGCCGCCAGGCATAGAGTGGGTGATCAACCGGGATCAGTCTGAAGTGTATCAGCAGCGTCTCGAACTCCTTCTGAAAAATGCTGCAATAGGGTTGGCCCTGGTGCTGTTGCTGCTCGGTCTCTTCCTGGAAGTGAAACTTGCCTTCTGGGTAACCATGGGGATACCTATTTCCTTTATGGGATGCATGCTCCTGCTCCCGGGGTTTGACGTCTCAATCAACATGATATCCATGTTCGCTTTCATTATTGCGCTGGGCATCGTCGTTGACGATGCCATCATTGCCGGTGAAAATATCTACGAGTTTCGTCAGAAGGGCATGAGCCGAGTCGAAGCGGCGATCCAGGGCGCAAGGGATGTGGCAATTCCTATAAACTTCAGTATCCTTACCAATATTGCCGCCTTTCTCCCGTTGCTGCTCGTGCCCGGGGTCATGGGGAAAATCTGGAAAGTCATCCCGATTGTCGTCATCACCGTCTTTGTCGTTTCCCTGGTAGAGTCGCTGTTTATACTGCCGGCCCATCTCGCTCATTCGCGAAACAACCCCGGAAATTCAATCATAGCGTTTATCAGTCGTCAGCAAAAGCGGGTCAGCAACGGGCTGAGCGTATTTATCAATTCGTTTTACGGACCGGTGCTGCACTGGTTTCTCCGTTTCCGCTACCTGACTGTCACCGTTGGCATTGCCGCACTGCTCGTTACCGCCGGCTATGTGTTCAGCGGCCGCATCGGCATGATCCTGATGCCCCGGGTAGAATCCGATTTTTCGGTGGTCACGGCGACGCTCCCGTACGGCAGCCCGATGGTTAAAGCCGAGGAAGTGCGGGACAAACTTGTCGGCTCGCTGCAGAGCGTTGTCGATCAGATCGGAGGTCAGGAATTGGTGACCGATGTGTTTGCAACCATTGACAGTAATGAAGTCGAGATCCGGGCATTTCTCGTCGATTCGGAAGTCCGGCCGATGTCAACAACTGAGCTGACGAGCGCCTGGCGAAAGGAAACCGGAATGATGATGGGGCTGCAGTCGCTCCGCTTTGAATTTGACCGGGGAGGGCCCGGTCGTGGGAAGTCTCTTTCGGTTGAGCTTTCCCATCGGGATATCGACACCCTGGACAGGGCCAGCGCCGATTTGGCCGCCAGGCTGGGCGAATTCAGCCAGGTCGAGGACGTGGATGACGGCTTTAATCCCGGCAAGGAACAGCTGGACTTCAGCATCACCGTCGAAGGCAAGAGTCTCGGGCTTACATCGTCCGCCATTGCCGCCCAGGTTCGCAACAATTTTCAGGGGGTTGCGGCTCTGAGGCAGCAGCGCGGCCAAAACGAAGTCACCGTTCTGGTCAGGCTGCCCGAGGATGAGCGGTTGAGCGAGTACGATGTTGAAAACATGCTTATCCAGACTCCCAATGGTGCGTTTGTACCCCTGAGCTACGTTGCGGATATGGAGCGGGGAAGGGCGTACAGCATCATTAAACGCAGGGATGGAAGGCGGACCGTCACCGTGGAGGCGGATGTTGACCCCATCGGCGAAACCGGAATCGTCAGGGCCGCCCTGGACGACACGATTCTTCCCGAGCTGGCCAGGGCGTATCCGGGTCTCAGTTACGGCTACCAGGGACGGCAGGCCGACATGCAGGAGAGCATCAGGAGCCTGCTGCTCGGCTTCTGCGGATCCCTGCTTCTCATTTACTTCCTGCTGGCGATTCCCTTCAGGAGCTATGTACAGCCGCTTATCGTCATGAGTGCGATTCCGTTCGGCATCGTCGGCGCGGTAATCGGGCACCTGGTCATGGGCTACAACCTGAGCGTCATGAGCATGATGGGAATTGTCGCCCTGTCCGGAGTACTGGTAAATGATTCCCTGGTATTCATCGATTTTGCCAATAAGCAGCTGGCCAGGGGATTGGGTGTATACGAGGCGATTCACAGCGCCGGCCTGCGGCGCTTCAGGCCGATCATCCTGACAACCCTGACGACATTCGGCGGACTGGCTCCGATGATTTTTGAAACCTCGCACCAGGCCCGCTTCATGATTCCAATGGCCCTGTCCCTGGGCTTCGGCATTCTTTTCTCCACGGTAATCGTCCTGGTGCTGATCCCCAGTCTGATGCTGATTACCGACGATGTCGGCAGACTGCTGCACCACCTGCGCCCTGCGGCAACCAGGGCAACATTGATTACTAGCGACTGTTAGGCGATACTTCCGTACCATGCAAATCAGGGTGTTGGCTGGTACGGAAAGCCTCCCTGTTTTTTTGATCCATCTCAAAACAGGAGAGGCTTATGGATATCCGGCCAGGCCAAACGGCCAAACGGTAGTGGGTATATTCTAGGCTGGCCAGCGAGCAAACGGCTGCTTTTCGAGCTGCATCGTTCCATCAGCACCTTTGTAGATATTGATCCATGCC
>CBDUGK010000068.1:0-22488 GCA_965366875.1 uncultured Desulfobulbaceae bacterium
GAGTCCTGTCATCCGCTGAAACTGCTGGCAATGGCCTATGGCAAGGAGCGGGTTGGAGTCTGAGAGCCCGGTAGAGATTCCAGGGCGAAGGCTGAAGGGCTGAACAGGTGACCCACCTGTTCAGCCCTTTTTCGTAAATTAAATAATGTCCAGCAGCATTTTGGTGCCGACAACAATGAGCAGCAGCGAGAAGATCTTTTTCAGCTTGCCGACCGGCAGGCTGTGCGCGAGCCTGACCCCAAGTGGGGCAGTCAATACACTGACTGCCGCAATCCCCAGAAGAGCCGGCAGATAGACATAGCCGATTGAATAGTCAGGAAGAATACTGTTATTCCAGCCATTGAACACAAATCCGATCGTTCCGGAAATGGCGATCGGCAGGCCGATGGCTGCAGAAGTCCCGATGGCGCGGTGGACAGCCACATTGCACCAGGTCATGTAGGGCACCGAAACCGCCCCGCCTCCGATGCCGACGAGGCTTGATATAAAACCAATGGTATTACCCGCCAGAAACATGCCGAAAACACCGGGAAGTTCCCTCGATGGTTTCGGTTTCTTGTTGGTCAGGAACTGGAAGGCGACAAAGTAGATGAAGCAGACGAAAAAGAGTTTGAGGATGTTGGTTGAAAGAATGGCAACAAAGCACGAGCCGATGAAGGTTCCGGTCAATATCCCGATAACAATTCTTCTCACTGTCTGCCAGTCAACGGCCCCGCGTTTGTGATGCGCCATGAAACTTGAAATCGAGGTAAAGATGATACTGGCCAGGGAGGTGCCCAGAGCCAGGTGCATGGTGATTTCATGAGGGATCTGCTGAATGTTGAAGGCAATAACCAGAATCGGCACAATCACCAGTCCGCCCCCAACGCCAAGTAATCCGGCAAGTATTCCGACAAAGCCGCCGAGCAGACCGTAAATGAGTATTGTTGTAAGCATTATAGTTGGCGTTAGCTGTTATGATTTTGAGTTGAAACGATCCCCGACCTTGAGCTGAACCTTTTCAGCAAATTCAGCGGCCGGGATCTTTCCGCTGCCGGTCGGCTGCAGCACGTGGATCAACAGGCTGCCATCACCCGTGGCAATTTCTATCGCTGCATCGGTAATATCGATCACCGTTCCGGGACTGCCGCTGCCAGCTCCCCTCGATGCGTCGAACAGTTTGCATACTGTTTCGTTAATGATCGTTGAACCACCCGGCGCCGGATTTGCGCCCCGGACCAGATTGTACAGTACGGCAGTCGGCTTGTGCCAGTCGATAACCGTATCCTGCGGGGTTATAAGCGGCTGGAAAGAAGCTTGGCTCTCGTCCTGGTCAACGGCCTGAGCCGTGCCGTTTTTTATCGCCTGCACCGCTTCGCCAATCATCCTGATGCCCATCGGATACAGTTTTTCAAAGTACAGACTTTTCACCGTGTCGTCCGGGTCAATCGTCACTTTTTCCTGCAGCAGGACGGGACCCGTGTCGACACCTGCGTCGATGTAATGAATACTCACACCGGTTTCGGTCTCGCCGTTGATAATCGCCCAGTTGATCGCAGAGCCGCCACGGTACTTGGGGAGCAGCGAGGGATGATAGTTAATGCCTCCGTATGGAGCAAGAGCAATCATTGCCTGGGGCACAAATGACGTGACAAAGGCCAGAACGAGAAGATCGGGGTTGTGTTCCTTTACCCAGGAAACAGCTACAGGGCTTTTCAGCAGGCGGGTCTGCAGCAGCGGCAGCTTGTGCTCTTCGGCGCACTGCTTCACCGGGTTGGGATGTCTCTGGCCCGGTGTATCCGCTACAGTGATAACACCGACAATCTCTTCTCCCTGGGCGATCAGCTTCTGAAGTGATTCAGCGCCAAACGGCGCCTGTCCGATAAAGATTATCCGCATCGCTTTGCTCCCTTGTCAGCAGGACTGAGTTAGAAGGATGGTTACAATTTCGAATGTGCAAAAAAAAACAGAAAAGAAAAGCCCTGGTGCACTATACAACCAGGGCTCGTATATGTCATCTCACCAGCGATGAACATTGTGTCGGCACAGTCGCCGCTTCAATCAGCGTTTACCCGTAAATCAGATTCGGGAAGAAGGTGATGATTGAAGGGAACAGTACACAAACCGCAAGGCCGATACACTGCATGATCAGAAACACAATGGCTGCCTGGAAGATCGTCGCCATCTTGATATGCGGCGGTGTAACACCGCGGATATAGAACAGTGCATAGCCAAACGGCGGGCTCAAAAACGACATCTGCATGTTGATGATATAGAGTACGCCGAACCACAGGGCGACATCGGCTGGATCCGGTCCGGGTAATCCGAACAGGCCCGGAAAGGTCAGGGATTTGACGATCGGTACAAAGATCGGTACCGCCAGCAGCAGGATGCCGACCCAGTCAAGGAACATGCCGAGGATAACCAGCAGGAACATCATCAGGAAGAGAATCCCGTAGGGTCCGAGGCCAAGGCCGAGCATGGTGTCGGTGATAAAGGCCTGTCCTCCCTGGAGGATGTAAAAACCGACGAACACCGAGGCGCCAAACATGATCCAGAGCACCATCGTCGAGGCCCGCAGGGTTGTAAGGCTCGCTTCCTTGAGGACCAGCAGGCTGAATTTTCTCTGGATTATGGCAACAATAACCGAGCCGCAGGAACCGATTCCGGCGGCCTCGACCGGCGTGGCAATACCGCCGAAGAGCAGGCCCAGTACCAGGAAAACCAGGAAGAGCGGGGCGATCAGTCCTTTGAGCAGTTTGATTTTTTCCCACCAGCTGATCAGTTCTTCTTTCGGCAGCGCCGGGCACAGGCTGGGATTCAGATAGGAGCGGAGAAGAACATAGGTAACGTACATGCCGGAAAGCAGCAGGCCGGGAATAAATGAACCCATATAGAGCTCACCGACGGACTGCTGGGCGACAACGGCATAGAGAATGGCCAGAATTGACGGAGGAATCAGGATACCCAGGGTACCGCCCGCCATGATTGATCCAAGGGCGATCTTTTCGTCATAATTTCTGCTGAGCATTGCCGGCAGTGCCAGGATTCCCATGGTGACGACCGCTGCGCCGATAACGCCGACCATGGCGGCGAGGATGGTCGAGGCAACAATGGTTGCTGCCGCCAGACCGCCGCGCAGCCCACCCATCCAGCGATAGACGACCGAAAACATCTCCTCGATGATGCCGGCCCGCTCAAGCATGGCTGCCATAAAGATAAACAGCGGGATGGCGGAGAGATCCGAGTTTGTCATCATCGGGAAGATACGGCTCGGCAGGATGTTGAGCATTGCCTGATCGCCGACGAGATAAATGAAAACACAGCCGAGCCCGCCGGTAACAAAGGCGAGCGGGAGTCCTGCCATCAGGAAGATGACGAGACTGCCGAACATGTACCAGGTTAATGTGGAGATCTCGTATCCTGCAAGGATGCCGGCAGTCCTGAAGAGAAAATAATCGTCTCCCCAGGGATCATAGAAGAGAATATTGATCATCTCGACCAGAATGGCAAAGCTCAGGATCAGAGTTGCGCCATAGACAACGATACTCCAGAACAGGCCTCCTTTCTTGTAGGGCCTTCTTTCTGTATTGGTTTTAATTGCAGCATCCATGATTACGCACTCCTACCAAGTTGATTGAAACGTTTGATGTCTTTATACAGCTTTGATATGGCCGCAAGTGTAATCAGTATGCCACCTAAAAGCATCATTGCCTTGACAGGATAGTACTGGATCTGCCAGGTTTCCATGGTGCGTTCCCGCATGCCGAAGGAGTCCTTCATGAACCCGTAAGAGGTGCCCATCAGGACAAGAAAGAATAGAAAGGAAAATACAGACGTGAAGATATCAAGTCCATGCTGGCCCCGCTTGGGAAACTTGTTGTAGACGATATCGACCGCAACATGCGAACCGTGCAGATAGGCATAGGCCCCGGCGAGCAGGTACTGCATGCCAAAGAGCAGAAAGGATGATTCATGGACCCATATAGTGGGTTTGTTGAAGATATAACGACATATGACCTCAAAAGCGTAAAAAAAGACGGCCGTTATCGTCCAGAAAGCAACAAACTGGCCGGAGTGTTCAGATATCCAGTCGAGGGCTCGTATAATTGGGTTGGCAGAGACCTCTAAGGCTTCACCCTGTTTACTGCTGTTGGGCAGCGTTCCATCTTTTTCAAATTGTTTTTTTTCCAGATAATAACAAATCATTATCATGCCTATGGGCATCAGCGCCAGCCAGCCCCAGTAGAACCAGTGGGGCAGTACAAAACCAAAATCTATCTGTTCTCCGTTCATTTTAGAAAAACTCCCTTCCGATGATCAGGTATAAAAACGGAGGTCGAAAGACCTCCGTTTTTATAAGAAAAAGTTGAAACTGTCGTGTCGACAGATTACAGGGTATACCCCTTGATATCTTCAGGGGTGATATATCCCATCAGGTCGTTGAGCATGAAGTCGAGCTGCAGCTTGAGCACCTCTGCTGCTTCCGGACTCTTCTTGGCCCAGTTGAACCAGATCGGGATGGCCTTCTGACGAAATGCTGTGACATCATCGGAACTCATGCGATTGACGATGCAGCCGGCTTCCTTGAACTTGGCAAGCGCATCAACATTGCGTTTCTGGATACCAATATAATGTTCATAAGAGAGCACTTTGACCTGCTCTTCAACCAATTTCTGCATCTCAGGCGACAGTCGTTTCCATGCTCCAATGTTGCAGGTAATCTCCATCAGGTCAACCGGCTGATAGATTGACATCAGGCCTGGAGGGCCAAAAAGGATATACTTGGTGACCTGGGCAAAACCGAGATCCCAGTTAACTGCAGGCCCTACGTAATCGGCGGCATCGATGGTACCTTTCTCAAGCGCCGGGAAGATATCGGAACCGGGCAGGGATACGGTTGAGGCACCAAATGACTGGAATACCTCGGCAACCATGCCCCCTGGAACACGAAGTTTCATGCCCTGAAAGTCAGCAACTGAGTTAACCGGCTTTTTGGAGTGAATGATATTGGCATCGTGATGGACGTGTGATACGTAGAACAATCCATGCTTTTCGTAAATCTTCCGTGCCATCTCTTTCATACCGAGTGCATCGAACATGATGTCCCACTGAGCTGGCTGATCTGGTCCAACCGGATATGAGGAGAGAAATACCGAGGCGGGGATTTTACCGGCCCAATAGAGAGTAAAAGGCATCATTCCCTGGAGGACACCGGTTTTTACCGCTTCAAACAGCGCGTTGTTGTCGGCTGCTACGGATTTTGCCGGGAACGGCTTAATCTCGAGCTCTCCGCCAGACTTCTCTATCATGCCATTGCACCAGTTCTCAAACAGTGTATATCCGCTGGTTCCAGCATCCCATACGGTCTGAAATTTCCACACGGTTGTTTTTGCTTTTGCTGTCTGAATAAAGGGACCAACAGCCGTGCTTGCGGCGACTGCAGCACCGGCGGTCGCGGCGGTTTTCAAAAACTTGCGGCGGCCGTTGTCTTTTGATACTTCTTTGACTTCGTCTTTTTTCCGTCCTTGTTCCTGCATAATGTCACTCCTTTACTAAGAGATTTGTGATTTTCAACAACTCGATCATCTGGTCGATTGATCAGGCTGTTAGTTGAAACTCCGGACAATTTTGGAGGAGGTCCTGGATGCAGACACTCGTCCAGTCAAAAAAACATGCAATAATCAATACTTCAAAACAGCTTCAGAGAACATTGCGCCTGATAAACGGTGAATACACTTACAACCTGATGCCATCAAGCGTCAGCAGGTGTATCAGGCAAACAGTGGCAAAAGATGCTCGTCAATACGCATCCTGTTTGTCTGGTCAAACCAGCGTGCTTTTAGATAAAACTTTTACTGCAGACTGTCAATCGTTTTTCGAAGTAATTGAGGGTCACGTTACTATTGGAAAGCGGGCGGTGATTTATTGGGATCTGTAAATAAAGAGTGTGATTTTAATTATTGAAACAGTCACTCTGCTGGTTGAAACAAGAGTACAACAGCCTATCATAAACGTGAAAAGCAATGATCACCGAGTCATGTTCGCTGATGTTTGAAGCTTTTGATAATCGACTGTGATGATTTTCAGGGGATTATTCTAATTATTTGATAATATTATTTTTATTTAAGGGATAGCGATGGGGAGGTGAGTAATCCTTATTTCGGGCGCTGTACCATCCGTTGCTGAGAACTCTGCGACGGTGATCCTTGTACCGGACAGTCTTGTCTTTCAGGTCGGGTTACCGGTGTTCCGAAACATCAGACAACCTCCAACTATCGCTGATTGCTGAGAATTGAACTGTTTTGTTTATGAGTTGATTTTTAAATTTGACCTGTCGGTATCTTGAGGCTACCCCATATGTGCATATGTTTGGTTGAAAAAAAGAAAAAACCGGCTTGAAATGTCTTGACAATCGTCCTTCTCCGTGACATTTTAAACTGGTCTTACCAGGAAATAGTTTGGTCTGAAAATAAAAGGCATCTGTCCTGCCCGTTTTTCACTCTGGGTTCAGAATTTGACGGGTGCTGACTTCTAATTACAGATTATTGATGACGGAGGAAAGATGGCAAAATTTCTAGAGTATCGCGGAAAAGAGTTCTTCAAACAGGCTGGCATCCCGGTTCCTGAAGGGACTGCAGTCAGTACACCTGAAGAAGCCGAGAAAGCAGCCAGAGCAATCGCCAAGCCGGTTGTTGTCAAGGCGCAGGTACTGGCAGGCGGACGGGGAAAAGCCGGTGGCGTCAAGCTGGCAGCAACGCCTGAAGAGGCGAAAGAGGCAGCAAAACAGATTTTGGGGATGGAGATCAAAGGGCTGCTGGTCAAGCAGGTGCTCGTTGAGGAGCAGCTCGCCATTGCCCAGGAATTCTATGCAGGACTGATCATAAATTCTGCCCAGGAAGTACGGGGTCCTGTGCTGATGTTCAGCCCCGAGGGTGGAATGGATATCGAGTCAGTTCCCGAGGACAGGATTGCAACGCTCAATGTTGATGTGATCAAGGGTCTGATGATGCACGATACGCTCGACATGGTTGTTTCCATGGGAGTAAAAGGTGCCGCTATCAGGCCGCTTGCCGATGTAATACTGAAGCTCTACAATGTCTTCAGGGCAAAAGACTGCCGGGCGCTGGAGATCAACCCGCTCGTTCTCACCAAGGACGGAAAAGTCTACGCCGCTGACTGTAGAATGGAAGCCGACGACCAGGCGGTCTTCAGGCATCCGGAGTTTAATATCAAGATCGGCCGGGAATTTCTTAAAGAGCCTACCGATCTTGACCTGATCGGCTGGTCTTTTGAGGCCAGTGACTTCCGGGGAACAAGCTATATTGCCGAAATGGCCTCTCCTGCAGAGGTTGCCAAGGGCGGATACGTTGGCTATCACGGTATTGGCGGCGGAGCTGCAATGCTTGGCATGGACGCGCTGAACAAGGTAGGCCTGAAGGTTGCCGATTATGCCGATACCAGCGGCAACCCGACGGCATCCAAGGTCTATCGCACCGTCAAACTGATCATGTCCCAGCCTGGTATCGAGGGCTATTTTCTTTCCGGTTTTATGATGGCGAACCAGGAACAGTGGCATCATGCCCATGGACTTGTGAAGGCGCTCAGGGAAGAGCTTCCCAAACGACCGGGATTTCCCGTTGTCCTGCTGCTCTGCGGCAACAAGGAAAAAGAATCACAGGAGATCCTGAAACAAGGTCTCGCCGATATGGGAGCCCGGGTAGAAATATATGACCGAGAGCATGTTTACGATGCCAAATTCATTGGTGGCAGAGTCAAGGCCTTGGTGGAAGAGTATCGTAAAGATCAGGCGGCAGCCTAGAGGGGAGATATAGATGGAATTTTCTGAAAGAACGATAAAAATCATCATTGATGAAGAAAAATGTGAAGGCTGTGAAACCCATGCCTGTGTTGAAGCATGCAAAACCTACAGCAGGGGAATCCTTATTCTCAAGGATGGCAAACCGGCTGTCGAAGGGACTGCGGAGGACCTGGCCAGGAAGGGAACGGAATGTCTCGCCTGTGAATATGCCTGCTGGTTCAGAGGAAATTCAGCGATCACGATTGAGGCCCCTATAAAGGGATTGGCGGAGTACAGAGCAAAGCATGGTACAGACTGATAGGGGAAGATATGTCTATAATACTCGATGAAAATACAACGGTAGTTGTCCAGGGCATGACCGGGCGTGAAGGTTCTCTTCGCACCAAGTACATGCAGGACTATGGAACAAAGGTGGTTGCCGGTGTAACCCCGGGGAAAGGCGGAACCGAGGTGCACGGCATTCCCGTCTATGACACGGTTAAACAGGCGATCAGACATCACGGAATGATTGACGCATCCGTTACCTTCATTCCCGGCCCGGCATTGAAAGGCGCTGTTTATGAAGCGATTGACGCAGGGATCAAGTTTGTCTGTTCCCCGGTTGAACGGATTCCAATTCATGACGTCATCGATATGGTATCCTATGCCAGGAAACATGATGTCAAGCTCCTGGGGCCGGGAAGCCTTGGCATGATCAGCCCGGGTAAGGCGGTTGTGGGCTGGCTCGGCGGCAGTGTTGACTGGGCAAGCATGCTTTTTGAGCCGGGTCCGGTCGGGGTTATCTCACGAAGCGGCGGCCAGTCAGGAACCGTTCCCTGGGCGCTGAAAGTTGCCGGTCTTGGAATCAGTACCGCACTGCATATCGGTACCGAGCCTGTTCTTGGGCTGACCATGGCCGATGTGCTGAAGAACTTTGAGCAGGACGAGCAGACAAAAGCAGTTGCAGTGTTTGGTGAGATTGGCGGGACGCTTGAGGAAGAGGCAGCTGAATGTGTCGCCAACAAAGAGTTTACCAAACCGCTGGTGGTTTTTATTGCAGGTGCCTGGGCACCTGAGGGCATGAGATTTTCCCATGCCAGCAGTATAGTTGAGAAAGGGCGCGGCACGGCTCAGGGAAAAATGAAGGCCCTGACAGAAGCCGGAGCTTACGTGGTTGACAGTCCGGAAGAAATAGCACCAAAGATTAAAGAACTTATCGGAATTAACTAAATCAGGAGGATTTATCATGGCTGTAATGAGATCAGTATTCTATGTACCGAGCAACAACGAGAAAATGGTCGGCAAGGCCCCGACAATTGTCGCAGATGTTGTCACCCTTGACCTGGAAGACTCCGTACCACCGGCGGAAAAAGAGACTGGACGCAAAAAAATCCAGGAATATCTGAAAAAAGACCGTGCCGGTCAGGCAGCGCCGTACCTGTACGTCAGGATCAATAACTGGGAAACCGAGATGACCAACGACGATCTGGAAGCGATCGTTCATCCGGGTCTTGACGGCGTCTGTCTTGCCAAATGCGGCAGTGCTGCAAACGTCCAGAGACTCGACTGGAAACTCGAAGAGCTCGAGCAGCGTCGCGGTATGAAAGTGGGCAGTGTTGCCATTCAGCTGCTGATCGAAACCGCCAAAGGCGTGATCAACGCCTACGAGGCTGCAACGGCGAGCCCGCGGGTCAATTCCCTTATCTTTGGTGCTGTTGATTACACCAAGGACATGAGAGTTGAGCTTACCTCTGAGGGTGTTGAGCAGCTCTATGCCCGTTACCACACTGCGGTTGCCGCCCGTGCTGCAGGCTGCGTCGCTATCGACTGTCCGTTTGTTGCCTTCAAGGACGAGGAAGGATACAAGAAGAGCACCCTGGAAGGGAGGCAGATGGGTTATGAGGGAAGAATGCTCATCCATCCGGGCCAGATCGTGCCGTCTCATGAAATCTACACACCGTCGGCAGCAAGTGTCGAGTGGGCCGAAGGCGTGAAAAAAGTTTTCGAGGAAGAAGGGATTGCCAAAGGAAGTGCGGCGGTAACCTATCTTGGAAAAATGGTTGACACCCCTGTGTATGAGAATGCGATGCAGATTCTCAGAACCATGGCTGAAATCAAAGCAGTAGAAGACAGAACAAAGTAATCTGACGACACAGACGGGATTGCCGGCAACCACCTGGTGCCGGTAATCCCGTTTTGCGCTTGTGTCGTATGGAGTGATTATGATTCTTGCCCAATTATCTGTATATCCGATAGGTGAAGGCGTCAGCCTTGGCCGTCATGTAAAAAAAGGCATCAAGATTATCGAAGAATCGGGATATACCTACCAGGTTGGCGGCCTGTCGACCGCCATCGAGGTGCCCGACCTTCAGGAATTATTCGATCTGGTAACAAAAATTCGGGATGCCCAGATCGAAGAGGGTGCTCAGCGGGTATTAATCGATTTGAAGGTTGATGACCGAAGAGACAAGAATGCAACGCTTGCCGGCAAAATTGGTTCGGTCAGCAGCCGTTGACAGCGAGATGAGCTGTTCATGCGCCTTCGGTGAGGATGACCGAGATATGTTTTTGCAGTGCGACAGGGGCTCAGAATGATGGGTAAGCTCGAAGCTGAAAAGGAACTTTTTGATCAGTGGCCCCAGCGCTACGACAGCTGGTTTACGACACCGATCGGCTCGCTTGTGAAAAAGTTCGAGAGCGAGCTGCTTCTGGAAATGCTCGAACCACGGAAAGAGGAACGTATCCTTGATGTCGGCTGCGGGACCGGCGTGTTCACGCAAGATGCCCTTGAGCGTGGGGCAAGCATCGTTGGCGTGGATATATCCTTCCCAATGCTGCAGCAGGCAGCAAAGAAACTGTCCGGACACCCGTTTACCGTAATTGCCGGCAACATGACCTCACTGCCCTTCCTGGATAATTCTTTTGACAAGGTTTACTCGATGACCGCGATTGAATTTGTCGCCGATGCACAGCAGGCGGTAAACGAACTCAATCGCGTCGCTCGGAGAGGGGCAAAAATAGTCCTTTCCTCCTTAAACAGCCTCAGCCCCTGGGCTGAGCGGAGAAAAAAGAAGGCTGAGCACGGTCATGAACTTTTTCAATGGATGACCTTTCGCTCGCCGACTGAATTGCTCCGTATCGCACCAGCGGGTTCGAGTTTCAGGACGGCGATTCATTTTCAAAAAGATGATGACCCTGTGATGGCGAAAAAATTTGAAGAACAGGGACGCAAAGATAAGAAAGATACCGGCGCTTTTGTCGCCGTCTCATGGATAAAACAGTAAATTAATAGAGAGCACAAACAGAGCACAAAGCCACTTATAAAATAGAATTTTGCCTGGGAAAATTAACGAAACAGGATGATGAAATAACCACGTTCAGGAGTTGGTGGAGGAGCCACATGATTACAGAAAATTTTGTAAAGAAGATGGAAGAGATCGTCGGTGCTTCCTATGTAACGAAGACAGGAGCAAACCTGGAGCTTTATTCATATGACGCTTCGCTGGTCACCGGCCGGCCTGGTCTTATCGTCTTTCCGGCGAACACCGAAGAAGTATCCGGAGTGCTCAAGGCGGCGCATGAAGCCGGTGTACCGTCTGTGGCCCGCGGATTTGCCACTAATCTCTCCGGGGGTACGATTATCAGCGAGGGCCTGGTTGTCAGCCTTTCCCGGCTTGACCAGATTCTCGGAATCTACCCGGAAAGCCGGTATGCCGTGGTGCAGACCGGGGTTACCAACCTTGAACTGCAGGAAGCACTGGCACCGCTCGGCGCTTTTTATGCGCCTGATCCCGCCAGCCAGAAAGTTTCCACGATCGGCGGGAATGTCGGTGAAAATTCAGGCGGTCCCCGCTGCCTGAAATACGGCGTGACCTCCAACCATATTCTCGGCATGCAGATGGTCATGGCCGATGGGGAAATTGTCCAGATCGGAGGCCCCGCTCTTGACCCGCCCGGCTATGATCTGCGTGGTCTCGTTGTCGGCAGTGAGGGGTGTGTCGGCATTGTTACCGAGATTACCGTCCGGGTAACGCCAATGACCGAGTCGGTCATAACCATGCTCGCCATCTACGATGATATACCCGATGCTGCCAACACGGTCAGAGAAATAATCAGCACCGGAATTGTGCCGAATACCCTGGAAATGATGGACAATACCATTATTCAGGCGGTTGAAAAGGGCGGTTCCTGCGGCTACCCGATAGACGCGGCGGCGGTTTTGATCATAGAAGTGGAAGGCATGATTGTCGGTCTCAAGGAACAGGCCGAAATAATAGAGAAAATCTGCATGGATACCGGTTGCCGTGAAGTGCGGATTGCCAAAGACCAGGATGAGCGCAATCTTCTCTGGAAAGGGCGCCGCGGCGCCTTCGGGGCCATATGCAACCTGTCGCCAAATTATCTGGTAAATGACGGCTGCGTGCCGCGGACACGGCTCCCGGAAGCACTCGAGAAAGTCAAGGCGATCTCAGATAAATACGGCTGCCCGGTCGGCAACGTCTTTCATGCCGGTGACGGCAACCTGCATCCGCTGCTGATGTTTGATTCGCGTAATGAAGAGGAAGTCATCCAGGTGCACAAAGCCGGCTGGGACATCATGGTCGTCTGCGCTGAGCTTGGCGGGACGATCTCCGGTGAACACGGCATCGGTCACGAGAAGCAGGAGGCTATGTCGATGGTTTTTTCCGGGCATGATCTCAACACCCAGCAGGATGTCAAGCTGGCACTCGACCCCAAAAACCTGATGAATCCCGGTAAGGTCATTCCATTACCGCCCAAGGGCCAGACACGACTTCCCGACAGTAAGCCAACGATTCTCCAGCGCTCGGGCGGTGCTGCTGCATCCGGCGTCGGTGAGGCAATGGCCGCAATCAAGAAGGCCGCTGAAGAGAAAAAACCGGTCAGGCCGACCGGCAGCGGCACCTTCAATGGCGTCGGCAATATTGAAAAAGCGAAAACCGTGGTTGTAGACAGCCTGAAAATGAACGAGGTTATCGAATATGATCCCGACAACCAGTTTATTACCGTGGGCTCCGGCATGAGTCTTGCCGATCTGCAGGCAAAACTTGCCGAAAACAACCAGTGGCTGCCGATACGGCCGCCTTTTTTCAAGGACAACTCGACGACCGGGTCCATTATCGCGATGGCTGCAGTTGGACCTGAGCGGGCAGCACACGGTGCTCCTCGGGATTATCTGTTGGGACTCCAGTACATTGACAGCAGTGGAAGCATGGTTACTGCCGGTGGCAAAGTTGTAAAGAATGTGGCCGGCTATGACATGACACGATTGATGACCGGTTCCGCCGGAACACTTGGCTTTATCACAGAGGCGAGCTGGAGGGTGGCGGCCAGACCCGATGCCTGCAGGCTGATATCGGCGGTCGGCAGTCTTGAAAATTGTTCTGGTGCGGCCTTGTCTGTCATCAACTCGAACCTACTTCCGGTTTTTGTTACAGCGGTTCCGGACAGCGGTGGTTGGAAACTGATGATCGGTTTCGAAGGGATCAGCGAGGTGGTTGATCACCAGATTGATCGCTGTATCGAGAGGATGAAAGAAAATAATCTTTCCGATCATACGAAAGCAGATTATCCGGTTATCGAAGGACCCTTCAAGGATATCTTTGACGGAATCTGGCAAGCGCCTTATGTCTGCGAGGCAGATACCGCCATTGCCAGCGTCACGTCATTGTCTGAAGATATTGTTGAAATTGCTGAACCTTCTGCCAGCCTGGTCGACTTTGCCTGTGGCCGAATCTTTTGCGCGTTTGAAAATCTTGATGCCGCACAGTGGAATAAAATTGATGCCCGGCTCCTGAAACTCAAGGGGCACGGCAAACTGGTCAAGGCTCCTGCGGATTTCCGAGCGAAACATGATGTGTTTGGTTCAGGAAGGGCAGAATGGAAGCTCAGTCATAAGATTAAAGCGGCTCTTGATCCAAGCGGTCTGTTTTCACCGGGAACGCTGCCGGGAAGAGTGTAAGGGGTACGCCTTCAATCTGTTGAACGAATAAAGCTCTGCGAGCGAAAAAAATAAGAGGTTTGAGATTATGACTGTGTCAGCTAATTATGATGCGATAGCAAAATGCAATAAGTGTGGATTCTGCCATGTTGCCTGCCCGATTTTCAGAGCGACCGGGCACGAATCCGGAGTGGCTCGGGGACGGTTGGCGCTGCTGAGGGGAATTATCGAGAAGCGGGTGGAGTGGAGCAAAGAGCTGGAAGATCCGCTTTTTACCTGCCTGGGTTGTGGCGCCTGCACGACAAACTGTTTCGGTGCCGTGCCGACGGCCGACCTGGTGCTCAATGCACGCGCGGAATATTTTGAAAATGTCGGCAAAAAGCCTGCCCATCGGCTGCTCTTTGAGCACCTGCTGCCCTATCCGAAACGACTGCACCTCGCGGCGCGGGCAGCTGCGCTGGGCAAGAATTCCGGTGCATCGAAACTAGCCAACGCCATGGGTCTGTTAAGAATTTTTGGCCGGGACCTGCCAAAAGCGGAAGGTATTGTTGAGAAACTGCCGACGGAATCATTCCGGGGAACGATCAAGCCGGGCGTCTACCAGGGGCAGGGAAAGGATCTGAAAATCGGCTATTTTGTCGGCTGCGGTGTTGACGTGATCCAGGTGAAGGCCGGTAAAGCGACCTTTGAGGAGCTGAAAAAAATCGGTAAATCGGTATCCGTTTTAAATAACTGCTGTTGCGGATTGCCTCCATGGTCCTATGGAGACCTCGAGAACACCAGAAAACTGGCTGTGAAGAATCTCAACATTTTCACCGAGGCGGATGTAGACGTGATTGTCACCGACTGCTCAAGCTGTGCCTCATTTTTGAAAGAGTACAAGAAGGTATTCAAGGATGATCCGGAAAACCTTGCGCTTGTTGAAAAAATCAGGCCTCTTTTCAAGGATGTCGTTGAATTCCTGGCAACCCGCGGGGAGGAAAAGGGCAAGGCAGGGAGTGGGGAAGAGGCCGTCGGGGCCTATTATGATCCCCATGGCGCTGACAAGAAGCAAAAACCAGCCACTGCCGGACCAGCTTCGGACAAACCGGTTATCATGACGTATCATGATCCCTGCCATGCGGTTCGCGGCCAGGGAATAAAGAGTGAAGGCCGGGAAATCCTTAAAAAGATGCCCAACGTTGAATTCGTGGAAATGGCCGAGGCAGACTGGTGCTGCGGCGGAGCTGGATCCTACGCGCTTACCCATTATGAACTGTCACAGAAAGTGCTCGACAGGAAAATGAAAAACCTCGAGAAGACAAATGCCGATATTCTCGTAACTTCCTGTCCCGCCTGTATGATCCAGCTGGCATTTGGCATCAGGCGGCATGGCTTGAAAACGAGGGTGTTTCATATTTCAGAGATTATTGCACACAGCCATGAGGACGGGACACAAGCTTGAGACAGAGCCTGTATCACCATGATCCGGTTCTGAACACCAGCAGCCGGATCATGGCTCGCTGACAGCAGCAGGGGAAAGAGGATAAGATACTGAAATATCAGTTTTTCAAGTCACCTGATACTTATGATCAATTTTTTACGCAGTTGACAGGATTCAACGAGCTTGATCAATTGTCCATTATTGAATATACCTAGTGGGCGCATGGTCAGTCCAGGTGCTGGATTATATGGTGTTCCTGCCGGGGCCGGGGAGCTGAAGGACTCAACGTTTTCCTTTTAAGCCTCGATAATATGGGTAAAAACATGGCTGTCGATTGCAGTGCAGAGATGGCAGGAGATCATAATTCGGTTTTTTTTTGGTAATTGTTACGTTGCATAGCTTGCGGAACAGGGCGGTTGAATTCTGCTGCTTTTACGGATTTGTTTGTTCATCTGGTGCGAATAGACAGAAATCCCGAAAAGCTCAGTGCGCTGTTTAGACGGGCTTAGGAAACACAACCATTTTTTTGAGGTGAATTCATGAAGAGTACAATGCAGACAATTGATGGTAATACCGCTGCTACCCACGTTGCTTACGGCATGAGTGAAGTCGCGACCATCTATCCGATTACTCCGTCAAGCCCGCTTGGAGAAATCGCTGATTCGTGGGCGGTTGCAGGAAGAAAAAATATTCACGGCGAACTCCTGAATATAAAGCAGATGCAATCAGAGGCGGGAGCCGCCGGTGCGGTTCACGGTTCTCTCGTGGGCGGTGCTATTACCTCAACATTTACCGCATCTCAGGGACTGCTGCTGAAGATCCCGAACATGTATAAAATTGCAGGTGAATTGCTGCCCTGTGTCTTCCATGTAACGGCTCGTTCCCTGTCTGCCCATGCCTTGTCGATTTTTGGCGACCAGGCTGATGTTATGGCCACCAGGCAGACCGGTTTTGCGCTTCTTGCCTCAAACTCGGTTCAGGAGACCATGGATCTGGCCCTGGTTGCCCACCTGTCAACGATTGAAGCACGGGTACCGTTCCTGCATTTTTACGATGGTTTCAGGACCTCGCATGAGATCCAGAAAATCGAGGTGATCAGTTATGATGACATGGCATCCCTTTATAACTGGGATGCCTACCATGAATTCAAGAAACTGGCGATTAACCCCGAGAAGCCAAATACCCGAGGAACTGCCCAGAACCCCGATATCTACTTCCAGAACCGTGAGGCATGTAACAAGTACTACCTGGCCGCCCCCGCCATTGTTGCAAAAAATATGAAAAAAGTGGGTGAGATGACCGGGCGTCACTACAATCTTTTTGACTATGTCGGCGATCCGCAGGCAGAAAAAGTCATTGTCGCCATGGGCTCGGGTTGTGAAGCTATCGAGGAGACTGTTGATGCTTTGACGGCCAAAGGTGAAAAAGTAGGCCTCGTCAAGGTCAGGCTCTACCGGCCGTTTGACACGGATGCTTTCCTGGCAGCCGTTCCAAAGAGCACAAAGTTCCTCACCGTTCTAGACAGGACCAAGGAACCGGGCTCTGTCGGCGAGCCGCTTTATACCGATGTCTGTACCGCCTATATCGATAAAGGTGTTGCTCCTCCGCGTATGCTCGGCGGTCGTTATGGACTGAGTTCAAAGGAATTCAATCCGCCGATGGTCAAGGCTGTTTTCGACAATATGACTGCCGCTCAGCCGAAAAACCATTTTACCGTCGGTATAAACGACGATGTCACCAATACCTCCCTTGAAGTAAAACCGGGATTCAGGAGCGAGCCGAAGGGTAATGTCCGGGCGAAGTTCTGGGGGCTTGGCTCTGACGGCACGGTTGGCGCCAACCAGAGTGCAATCAAGATCATCGGTGATAATACCGATAAATATGCCCAAGGCTACTTTGCCTACGACTCAAAGAAGTCCGGTGGAATTACCATCTCCCACCTGCGCTTTGGCGATGTGCCGATTAAATCCACCTATCTGATTAACGAGGCCGATTTTGTCGCCTGTCACAACCCGACCTATGTGGACATCTATGACGTTCTTGAGGGCATCAGGGAAGGTGGAACCTTCCTGCTCAACTCACCGTGGACCGCAGAAGAGATGGACCAGAACCTGCCCGGTGACATGCGCAAGACAATTCACGACAAGAAGCTCAAATTCTTCACCGTTGATGCGATCAAGATCGCCTCAGATGTGGGCCTCGGCACCAGGATCAACATGATCATGCAGACCTGCTTCTTCAAACTGGCAAATGTGCTCCCGTTTGAAAAAGCCATCGAGTTGCTCAAAGCCGACATCAAGAAAACCTACGGCAAAAAAGGTGACCACATTGTTAAGATGAATGTCAACGCGGTGAATAACACCCTGGACAATCTCGTAGAAATTCAGGTCCCGGAATCCTGGGGACAGGCGTCAGGGGGAATTTCCGTAAAGGCCAAGACAACTGATTATGTAGACAACGTTATGCGGCCGATCCAGGCGCTGAAAGGCGATGAACTGCCGGTAAGTGCATTTTCGGTAGACGGCAGCTTCCCGACGTCAACGGCCCGTTATGAAAAACGCGGGGTTGCCGTGAATGTTCCGGAATGGATCGCTTCCGAGTGTATCCAGTGTAACCAGTGTTCTTTTGTCTGCCCGCATGCGGCGATTATCCCGATCTTGGCAACCGAAGCTGAACTGGCCGGTGCCCCGAAGACATTCGAGACGATTCCGGCCGTCGGCAAGGCGCTGAAAGGCTACCAGTTCAGAATGCAGGTCAACGCGCTTGACTGCCAGGGTTGCGGCAACTGTGAGGATATCTGTCCGGCCAAGAACAAGGCTCTGGTAATGAAGCCGACCGCCTCGCAGCTCGAACGCGAGGTGCCGAACCATGAGTTCTCGCTGAGTGTTCCCTTTAAAACAGACCTCATGTCGCGTGAGTCAGTTAAAGGAAGCCAGCTTTTTCAGCCGCTGCTCGAGTTCTCGGGCGCCTGCGCCGGCTGCGGAGAGACCCCTTACGTGAAGGTCCTCACCCAGCTCTTTGGCGAGAGAATGACAATTGCCAATGCCACCGGCTGCAGTTCAATCTGGGGCGGCTCTGCACCGTCTTCGCCATACACTGCCAATAAGGACGGACATGGTCCCGGCTGGGCAAGCTCGCTTTTTGAGGACGCTGCCGAGTATGGTTATGGCATGATGCTCGCCTATAACACCAGGCGGAAAGCACTCGCAACCAAAGTGCAAAAGGCTCTGGAATCAGGTATCTCTGCCGAGCTGAAGGAAGCTTTTACCGCCTGGCTTGGCGGTATGCATGATGCGGACAAATCAAAGGAGGCCGGCGACAAGATCAAAGCGCTGCTGAAAGATGGCGGTGACAATGAATTGCTCAAAGATATCGCGCGCTGTCCGGAACTGTTTACCAAAAAATCCCACTGGATTGTTGGTGGTGACGGTTGGGCATACGATATCGGCTACAGCGGACTCGATCATGTCATGGCATCTGGTGACGACATCAATATCCTGGTAATGGATACGGAAGTTTACTCCAACACCGGCGGTCAGTCTTCCAAGGCCACCCCCACCGGAGCGATAGCCAAGTATGCGGCTTCAGGTAAGAAGATTACCAAGAAAGACCTTGCCCGGATGATTATCACCTATGGCCATGCTTATGTGGCCTCGATTTCCATGGGCGCAAACAAGCAGCAGGTGCTCAAAGCGTTCACCGAAGCCGAGAAATATCCGGGACCATCCCTGATAATCTGCTATGCGCCATGTATCGCACATGGTATCCGTAAAGGAATGGGCAAGACCCAGCTAGAAGCCAAGCTTGCGGTTGACAGCGGCTTCTGGTCCACATTCCGCTACAATCCTGCGCTGATTGCAGAAGGTAAAAATCCGTTTATCCTCGACAGCAAGGAACCGGATGGAAGCCTGCAGGGATTCCTCTCTTCCGAGAACCGTTTTGCTTCTCTGGAGAAGAGTAACCCCGAGGAGTCAAAGCGGCTCAGGGCGAAGATCGAAGAGGAAGTTAGTGATCGTTATCAGCTCTTGAAAAAAATGGCTGAGCACGGCATTGGCGCATAAACAGCAACGTCTCTGCTGGATACTTCCAGCAGAGTGATACCCTTTTTCATACCGTCCCGGCGTTTGCTGCCGGGTCGGTATGAAGCGGTTTTCTGAATCAGGATGGAACCCTTTTGGGGGGTCTGTGGCCTGTGATTCAGCACTGCCCTGCTAAAATTTAACGTAGTTTGCACGTGCCTATGGAAGATCACGTTTTTCGAGCGATCGAACAAAAAAAAGTATCCTCCCAGATGGTCGCCCCGGTAAAGACCCTGATCGCCAGTGGAAAACTCAAGCCGGGAGATACGCTCCCTCCTGAGCGCGAGCTGATGAAGGTCTTCAACGTCAGCCGGCCGACGCTCCGGGAAGCGTTGAACATGCTGTCGATCATGGGTTTTATCCAGGTTTCCCAGCGCCAGAGAACAAGAGTAAAATCCCTGGTACCGAGCAACATCACCGAACCGTTGCGGCATCTTCTCAAAGAAGATATCAAGACGTCACTGGAGCTGATCGATGCCCGGGCAATTATCGAGACCGCCAATGCAGCACTTGCCGCTGAGCGGGCAGATGAAGAAGACCTCGCACGGTTGGATAACTGCATCGAGAAGATGAGAATCAAGCTGCAGGAAGATGATACGGTGAACACCGAGGATGCCAATTTTCACCTGACGATCGCCGAGGCGACCCATAACAAGATACAGACACACCTGATGTTTTCCATCTATGACCTGCTCAAGGAGACGGTAGGTCTGTGCTACTACAATGATGAAGCCGATAATATTTTCAAGCAGCACTGCAGAATTGTTGAGGCAATAAAAAACAAGGACCCTCAGCAGGCCAGGGATCGCATGGAGGAGCACCTCTCTTATATCAAATCACTTGTGAGCAGACTCCTTGACAGCGGTAAAGAGGTAGAAAAAGCGTAATCGTCTACCGCACAGTTTTCGACAATCGGTTTTTCTCTTATCACATTATTTATTAACAGGACACATTATGAGTTTGACGGTCTATCTTTCCGGTGAGATACATACGGACTGGCGCGACGCTATAAAGAATGGCAGCCGAAAGCTCGGCCTTGATATTACCTTTACCTCGGCAGATACCGATCACGGGGCAAGTGATGCCGCCGGGGACCATCTCGGCAGTGAGGATAAACCGTTCTGGAGAGACCACAAATCCGCCAAGATCAACGCTATCCGCACCAGGAACCTGATAGAATCAAGCGACGTGGTGATTATCCGCTTTGGAGATAAATATAAGCAGTGGAACGCCGCCTTTGACGCCGGCTATTGTTCGGCTCTCGGAAAACCATATATCACCCTTCATGGCGAGGATATCATTCATCCGCTGAAGGAAGTCGATGGTGCTGCAATGGCCTGGGCCACCACAACCGACCAGGTTGTCGAAACATTGCAATACATCACCAAGCAGTAAGAGAAAGCAGAACCTCATAGACACGAAATCAGTCTGCGTTCCTTCAGAAGGCTGGAGTACGCCATCTTTTTGTTCAATTCCCAAAGATACCTATGGTACCTGCAGGAAATACGGTATCTTCTATAACGCGTCTTTTTATAAAAATTTAAAATTGTCCGTATAAACGTTGACGCGTATAATCGTTGTGAACCTTTCCTTCTGTATCGTGTGGCGATTATGGAGCAAAAAACACAGACACCGTTAACCACCCTGTTTAACGCGATAATCTGTGTTTTTCTCCTGGGTAGTCCTGCGGGGTGTCTCCATAAAGCGAATGATTACCCCGGACAACTTTCCTACGAAGTCATAAACAGTTATCCTCATGACCCATCCGCCTTCACCCAGGGGCTGGAGTGGGACCATGGAGCGGTCTTCGAGGGGACCGGTCTCAATGGCTCCTCGTCGCTGCGGAGGGTCGATTACAAAACGGGAACGGTAGAACTGCAGATTGACTATGAAAAGGATATCTTCGCAGAAAGTGTGACTGTTATGGGGGACAGAATTTACCAGCTGAGCTGGCAAAACAAGATTGTTTTTGTTTACAGCAAGGATGATTTTTCGCTGCTGCAGACCCACGAGTACAGCCGTGAAGGCTGGGGGCTCACAAATGACGGCAGCCAGCTGATTGCAAGCGATGGCTCTGCGATGCTCTATTTCCTCGATCCCCAGACGCTTGTTGAGAGGAGACGGATCACCGTTCAGGATAATTCTCAGCCAGTGCGAAATCTTAATGATCTGGAATATGTGAAGGGCAGGGTATTTGCCAATATCTACAAATCGGACAAGATTGCGATCATTAATCCGGATACTGGTGTTGTCGAGAGCTGGCTTGATCTATCAGACTTGAGAACGCTTTTGGGCTCAGGCACTAGTGCTCTGGAGCTCAATGGAATCATGTATGATGAGGAAACTGATCGGCTGTTTGTAACCGGAAAATTCTGGCCGAAACTTTTTGAGATCAGTCTGACCCGGTCTGACACGCACTAATGGGATGTCCTCCCAACTCGATCTCTCGGAGTAAATATGGGAGCGATATGATTGTGGAACTAAAATTGCATAAAAAAACGTGTCAATTGAACAAGGGATGGATTTAGACCGAGATGTGTGCTATAATGTGTGGATAGTCATTTTTAGTCACATAATGTTAATAAAGAGTGAGGAATGAGAATGAAAAAGACCTTTTTGAAAACCGTTGCATTGACGGCAGCACTCTCACTGGCGACGATGAATATGGTTTTTGCCGGCGGCAGTATCGGTCATGGAAATATCTCGGTATTCAAAGACAATACGCTTGTCACTAAGCTGTCCGGTCAGAATCCGATAGAAGATGGTGCCCTGCTCGTCTGTGATGGAAAATGCATGCTGAAATCCGAGGGAATTTCCGTAATAGCTGCAGACAAATCCCAACTCGCCGTCAAAAATGAAACCGATACCTTCAGGCTTTATATAAAGGAAGGTGTCGCTGACTTTGTGATCAACAGCAACGCCCGGAAAATTGCTTTCTACACTCCCCAGGGAAGCTATACTGTCGCTGAAGTGGTTTACAACGCCTCTAGCTCACCTGTCGTAAAAGGCAGCGTTACTGTTGACAGTGACGGCGCTACCGAGATCAGTGTCACTGAAGGCCGCATGGTCTTTGCTACCGCTGAGGGTATGAAGACAGTAGATGCAAACCATAAAATTGTTCTTGCCCAGGCACTATCCGGTGGGAGCGCTTTTGTGTCTCTTACTCCAGGAGCAATAGGATTGGCAACGCTTATAGGCACCGCTGCAGTGCTTACCACTTCATTTAGTGAGAGTAAGTCTCCCTCTG
>CBDUGK010000069.1:0-22203 GCA_965366875.1 uncultured Desulfobulbaceae bacterium
CCTCATCACTATCGCGGCCAAACAAGGCGCTTGCGTTCCTCTTTTTTATCTTTATTATAAAGTCTGGTACAAATAGCACATCAATTATTTCAACCCACGGGGAACCATGCATTATCAGGGCAATATCTTCCGTCCTCCCAGCGAGGCAAACAGCATACTCCTGCAGGTGACAACCGGCTGCTCGCACAATAAATGCAGTTTCTGCGGGATGTACAAAGACAGCAGGTTTTCCATCAAGGACGATGACATAATCTTCGCCGATATTGATTTCGCAGCTGTTCACTGCAGGAGCCAGAACAAGCTGTTTCTCTGCGACGGTGATGCACTGATCCTCCCCCAGAAGCGTCTTGTCCGCATCCTCACTGAAATCAGGACGAAACTTCCCTGGGTCAGGCGAGTCGGTCTCTATGCCAATACCAAAAGCATCAGAAAAAAAAGTGTCGCGGAACTGGAAGAACTCAAGGGTCTCGGCCTGCTGATCGCGTACATGGGACTTGAATCAGGTGATGATGTCACCCTGGCGCAGATCAACAAGGGGGCAGATTCTGCACGCATGATCGAGATGGGAAAAAAAATCAGGTCCGCCGGCATCAAGCTCTCGATTACCGTTCTGCTCGGCATAGCCGGGAAAGAAAGATCATCGGTCCACGGCAGGGAAACCGGCCGGGTCTTGACGGCGATTGACCCGGAGTATGTCGGGGCGCTCAGCCTGATGCTGACCCCGAACACTCCGCTCCATCGCGACTGGCAGGAAGGGAGATGGCAGCTGCCCGGACCGGAGGAAATGCTTGAAGAGCTGAAAGTCATGTTGGTCAACACCGAGTTGTCAAACGGCCTGTTCCATGCAAATCATGCATCAAATTACCTCCCCCTCAAAGCAAGACTGCCCAGAGACAAGAACAAAACCATCGACCTTATCGACCAGGCGCTGCGTGGTGCCGTCAGCCTGAAGCCTGAATATATGCGCGGCCTTTAGGAGTCTGTCGGCTGATCTTCAAATTGCAGCCATTCTGCGAGCAGTTCACGGCTCAAGTGGACAGCCCTGCCGCTCCCGTCGGTCAGTACAAAGGTTACCAGAGCATCAGCTGCAATTGCCCCGGAATCCTTGAAGACCAGTTTCTGGCTGAGTACACCGCTTTTATTTCCGATGCGCTCAATGGCAGTATAGCCCTGAAGCACCGCCCCGACCATCACCGCTTTTCGGTAGTTGATGTTGATATTTACCACCAGAAACGTCAGTCCCTGCCGGGCAATTTCTCCCCGGCCAAGCGCCGACTCCAGATGCGCCCAGCGATCCTCTTCAAAAAATTCCAGAAACCGGGCGTTGTTCACGTGGCCATAAAAATCAGCATGGTAGCCTCGTATCTTTATCTCAGTCAGGCAGGTCATAGCCTCGTTATCCTTATGGTAGGCAAGCATTTAACCTGGGTGTTCCTACACAGATTTGCCAAAGCTTGTCAGAAAGCGCTGCAGGGCCGCCGGGTCGTTTGATTTGATCTTTCCGGAGAGAAAATCAGCCATTCCGGGACGATAACCGTCATTCCAGATGGCGGCAAAAAGTTCTTTGCTCGTCTTGCAGACACAATCGGCATCTTCGACCGTTCTGCCATCCTCTACCAGGCAGCGCTCTGGAGTCAGTTTTACTGTCTTTTTAATATCTTCCAGTGAAAAATAATAACTTCCTGCTGCTTTTGTACTCTGGGCAACAAACAGATCAGGGAGAGAAGCAAATATGTTTTCTATCATGGCAAGGTCTCCTGTGCGTGGGCAACAAGTTTTCAGGCGATACGCTCGGCAAGAATTTCGGCTATATCCCGCGGTTTCAGCGAATCCTCAATATCTGCACCTTTCGCGCCGTCTTCAAACATGCTCAGGCAGAACGGGCAGTTGGAGACGAGCACATCTGCGCCGGTAGCTGCAGCCATCTTCACCCGTTTGATACTGATGCGCTCGCCAATCTTTTCGTCAGCGAGTATCCGGCCGCCGCCGGCACTGCAGCAGAACGATTCATCCCTGTTCTGCCGCATCTCCGTCAGGTTGCCCCCGGCACTTTTGATCAACTCCCGGGGAGGATCGTAGATGTTGTTGTGGCGGCCAAGATAGCAGGAGTCATGATAGGTGCAGGAGAGTGGTTCACTGTTTATCTGCAGTTTTCCCGAGGCAATCAGTCTGTTCAAGAAAACAGTATACGATTCAACTTCAACAGCCAGGCCAAAATCCCGATAGTCTTTTTCCAGGGTATTGAAACAGTGTGGACAGCTGGTAACGACCTTTTTTATCCCCGAACCATTAATCAGTTCAATATTTTCCATCGCCAGTGTCTGATAGAGATATTCATTTCCCATCTTCCTCATTGGCTCGCCGCAGCATTTCTCCGATTTGCCGAGAATGCCGACCTTGACGCCTGCCGCCTGGCACAGTTTGATGAAGCTTCTGGCAACACTGATGTTCCGCTTGTCAAAGGAAGCGTAACAGCCGACAAAATAGAGGATATCGACATCACTGTTTTCAGTCACCAGCGCAACATCGAGGCCGTTGACCCAGTCGCCGCGAGACGCATACCCCATGCCCAGCGGATTGCCGTTGACTTCGGTCTGCTCCATGGCCGCCATCACTTCTTCGCCCGGGAATTCACCTTCCATCAAAACCAGGCTCCGCCTCATGTCGATTATCTTGGGGACATGCTCGATTGCTGCCGGACAGATCTCCTGGCATGCCATGCAGGTCGTGCATGACCAGAGCACATCCCGGGTGACGGTGGTGATCAGGTCTGCCTCTGAAATTCCAAAAGCAAGCTCGCCGATCTGGTTGACCACTTTCATCGGAGAGAGCGGTTTTTCGGTATTCCAGGCGGGACAGCGATCCTGACAGCGCTTGCACAGGGTGCAGGCATCAGCGTCAAAGATATCCTTCCAGGTCATGTCGGAAAGCTCACTCACCCCGAATTTCTCGGCATCCTCATTTTCAAGATCCAGGCTTACCAGTTTGCCCTTGGGGCCTCTATCCGCAAACAGGTAATTTGCGCTGGTGGTGAAAATATGGCGAAACTTCGTCGAAGGGATGAGTATAATGAACCCCATCACCAGCAGCAGGTGAAACCACCAGGTGATCCTGTGCACCAGGCGCAGCCCCTCTTCCCCGATCCCTGCCATCATGTTTGCAACCAGCAGACCAACCGGAGACCAGGCTGCAAGCTCAGAGCCAAGTTCGGTAACCGCCATACGGGCTCCTTCGATGACAAAGCCGGTCACCAGGATGGTAAAGAGCAGGCCGTGCATTATGGCGTCATCTCGCTTTGTTTCAAGCCCCTCTGGTTTGAGAATATATCGCCTGAAAAAAAGAGCACCAAGCATGATGATGGCCACCACACCGGCTCCATCAAGTGTAATCGAAAAGAGCTTGTAAAAGGTTCCTTTCAGAAAAACGTAGTCAAAGAGAAGATCGGTAAAATCGGCCTGGATGACAATGAGCGTCGTACCGATAAACAGCAGGAAAAATCCCCAGAAGAAGAGCCCGTGAAAAAGACCGGGCCAGGCAACCCGGATAACTTTTTTCTGCAGCAGAACATTCTTGAACAGATCGCCCACCCGTGCCGCCAGGTTATCTGTTCTGGTCAGCGGCTGCCCCTGTTTATAGACCGCAACTCTTTTGAGAAAAGCCCTTGCCAAAACAGTGATCGCTGCAATAACCAGCAGATACATCGGTACAAGGGTCAAGGCGCCATGACCGACATTCCAGTAGATCTCTCGGGTGAATTCCATCCTGTTCTCCTCGTCTCTTGTAATGAGAATCAATAAACCAGCATACCATGATTCCACGGCGGGGATAAGCAAACATTACCTGCTCGTTATAAATTTTGTTTACGTAAAGGTCAAGACAAAATCATTTCAGCAGAGATCTTCCCAAATTACTTCCAATCTCTATTAAGGTTAAGAGATATTTTAATTGACAGCTCTTCTTTTCTCATGCTATGTTGCGTTCGTATATTACGTAAAGGTAAACCCTGCCCCGTGCTTACCCAGTGCTCCGCTGACTGCCTCGCAAAGCTGTGGACAGCGTGCAGATCACTTAATTGTTCTCTGGATATCGACAAGAAAGAAATGACACAGAAACAGAGCAGTTCCGTTCAGATTGGAGCATTGGCAAAACAGCTCAGCATTACAACCCGGACCATTCGCTACTACGAAGAAATTGGCCTGATGGGCAAGACTGAGCGTGTCGGTGGAGAAACCCGCAGCTACAATAAAGATGATATATTGCGACTTAAATTTATCCTCAAGCTGAAAGGCCTCGGCATATCACTCAAGGAGATCCATGAGCTCTCCGATATTTTTGATATAAACGAACAGGATTTTCACACCATAGCCCCGAAACTCATTGAAATTCTCGACCGCCATGTATCCATGGTCGACGCCAAGATGGCCAGCCTGTCATCTTTGCGTCGAGATATTGTCAGTTACCGTGTGCGAATAACTGATTTTCTCAGCAGCGACAGTTCGTCCCGTTAGCCACGCTGCACCTTCCGGAAATCCCGGTCTTTGCTGCGGCCGGAGGAAAAATCGGTCAAACAAACCTGCCTTTCTCAGGCCTGCTGTGTCACCTGGCCAAATAGAGCTTTGCAAAAGGGTTCTGATAGTATATAGGTTCTGCTGCACCAGAAACTCCCCCTGAAACTGTCTTACAGGCTGAAAATTACAGAGAACAATCAACATGTTCGGAACAATCGTCAATGCTCTGGCAATTATAGCCGGGAGTCTTCTAGGGCTCCTTCTGAACCGGGGAATTCCCGAAAATTACAAGACCATAATCATGAGCGGGGTAGGGCTCTGTGTCGTCCTGATCGGGCTGAAGGGTGCACTCGCCTCAGACAGCATGATGATTGTCATCTTCTCGGTGATTCTCGGTGCCGTAGTTGGAGAATTTCTGAAAATAGAGGCCAAACTGGAAAAACTGGGACGGTTTCTGGAACACAAGGTGGCACGGAAGTCAAGCCAGCAGAGTTCATTTGCCCGGGGCTTTGTCACCGCAAGTCTCGTCTTCTGTGTCGGCTCAATGGCTATTGTCGGTTCACTTGAGAGCGGTCTTACCGGCAATCACCAGACGCTGCTGGCAAAATCAGTGCTGGACGGGGTAACGTCGATCATTTTTGCCTCGACGCTCGGACTCGGCGTTCTCTTTTCAAGCCTGGCGGTATTCATCTACCAGGGAATGATCACCATGACGGCTGTATTTCTGAAAGCTTACCTGGTACCCGAAACGATCAGCCAGATGACCTCGGTCGGCGGGCTGCTGATTCTTGCCATCGGCTTTAACCTGCTGAAAATCACCTCGATCCGGATCGGCAATCTGTTGCCGGGAATTTTTCTCCCCCTGCTCTACTTCGCCCTGCAGCGGCTCTTTAGCTGAATGCTATCTGCGAAGCCCCACAACACTCATCACCTTTTTTTTGACCCTTTCGATGACAAAGGGGGTCAGTCGTTTTTTCTCTTTGAGAATCCTGGCAAATAAATCACGTTTTCTTGCCGGGGGTTCAGACCGTACTCTCGGGGCCAGGGATAATGAACCGGTTTTGCAGACTGAAATACAGGCACCGCAGCCTAAACATTTTTCCTCGGAAACCCGGGCAATTTGCTTCGAGCTGCTGTCCTCACGCGCTGCCATAGCCAGCGCCCCGACATTACAAGCCTTACTGCACAATCCGCAGCCAAGGCAGGTCTCCGCTGCAACTTCAAGCGTATAGCTTGCTTTCGCCACTCCGAGTGGAAAACCACGCATGACACCGCCAAGGAGTTCACAGCAACAGGAGCAGCAGTTGCAGATGAAGGATGGTTTATAGCGGATATTATCTGTTATGTGGGTCAGGTTGAGTTCTCGAGCTCTGTCGAGAACAAGCAGCAGCTGTTCGACACTTCGCTCCTGGGCAAACCCGCGCCGGACCATGAAACGCGCAGCATTGCCAAGAGATATGCAGATTTCCCGTGTCGGTGCATTCTTGTCACAGGATTGGTTCAAATGCTCCTTTTTATGTCGGCAGTAACACATTCCTATGGCGCCGTAGCCGGCTTCACGGACGATCTGCCGTGCACTCTCATAGGTCGTGACCACCGAGTTAACAGGAATGTGCTCCTCGTAGGGAAGGCTGCGAGTCAGCGGTGTTTTACTGGCAAACATTTCCTTTCCCATCAGGTTTTCAGGATCCTCGAAGAGGTATTCATGCATCAGTTGAGCCAATTCCTCAACGGGGAGATCCTGGCGCTGTTTCATGAAGGTAAACTCGAAAAAACCAATTAAACCGGGCAACAGCAGGTAATATATCTTTCCGTTATAGGACAGGTCCATGACCAGTCCTTTATCAGCCATTTTTTCAAGGACCTCAACGAGAGCATGCTCGGTAAATCCCGTGGCCCGGATTAATTCTGACAGCGAGGCCTCCTGGAGTGGAAAACGTGAGGCCACAAAGGCTTCATCTTCTGAAAAAAGAATCGCCAGAATCTGTCTGAGTTGATTGCTGTCGGGGAGACCGATCGGGTACCTGTTCAAGCGGTCGATGAGTGGTACGATAGTATCCCTTGTGTCGGAATGATGTCCCATAGTTTTCTGTATCCCGGTTCCCTGTTTTTATTCATTCATACGATACTGATCCTTGAAGGCAAAGACCTGCTGTTCCCAAAGCCGAGTGCTGCATTTTTCGTCTATTGCCGGCTTTTTAAGCATTGTTTTGAAAAACGCCTCCTGTTCTCTACTGTTCTGGTAATGTAACACCATCTGCAGCGCAGAGGCGGAAAAGTCTCTTACCAGAAAAGCAAATATCTGTTCGAGAAGGTCTGAGTCGATCTCATATATCCTGCTGTTTTCCAGGATTAACTGGGCATAAACAATCACGGTAAAGAGTTCGCCTGCGGCAAGCATGTAATCGACATTACCCCTCTGCTCGCGACTTGGCGGCGCCTCTGTCAGGATTGCTTTAAAAAGCTCAACCTGCTGCTTGAAGATGGCAACATTTGCTGAAGAAATGGACTCATAGGCTCGCTCATAGTCTGGAAAGGTTATCTCCGCAAGCCCTCCGGTCTTCTGGTTGAAGAGATAGCTATCATCGGAAATTTCTGTGCTCCGAACGACACCCGGATAGTCGACAGGGTCGAAAAAGTAATTTCGGATGAATTTAATGATCAGTGCCATATTGACATGCTCGGTACCTTCGAGTTTAGGAAGCATACCTATATCACGGATAGCCATTTCAAAATAGGTGTCCTGCTCGTACCCTTTGGCGGCTATCACCTCGTGCAGCATGCTGATAACCTTTTCCCCCTGACCGGTGACCTTCATTTTCACAACGGGGTTAAAGAGCAGATAACGGCGGTCGTCGTCGGATGCAGCCCGCAGATAATCGACAGTGCGCCAGGAGAACAGTTTCATCGCGGCGAGCCGCGCATATGCTTCACAAAAAATCCGGCGAACATGCGGAAAGTCGGTGACAAATCGCCCATAGAGGTTCCTGGAGCAGGCATGGTTCAGGGCCTCGTGGAAGGCATGTGAGCAGATTCCAATTGAGGCGCAGCCAAGTTCAAATTTACCGATATTGATAGTATTAAGTGAAGCGTTCCAGGCAGGTTTGCCACGAGAGATAATATCCGCCTCAGTGACCGGATAATCATGTAAGACATATTCGGCAACATATGCCTGGCGCACCCCGGAGGTGTCTATCTTCTTGACGCATTCGTACTGGGAACGGGATGGATCAACGCTAAAAAAAACATACTCACCACTGTCTGCCATTTTGGCAAATGTTGAAATAAGCGCAGCACAGTTACCGTTGCCGATATAGTATTTGGAGCCATTCGCACGGTACCTGCCGGCACCCTCTGCTGAGAGGGTCATCTCGGTTGAATAGAGATCAGCACCATGGGCTTTTTCTGAAAGCCCGAAGGCAAAAAGGCCTCCATCATCAAGCAGGCGGGCTGTCCGCTGTTTCAGTTCTTCATTTTCTCCCATCCAGATTGGTCCCAGGCCGAGAATGGTTACCTGCCAGGCATACCAGTAGCACAGTCCGTAAAATCCCAGTATCTCGTTGTACAGACAGAGGCGCCTCATGTCCCAGCGTTTATCTCCTTCTCCATATCTGCCGGGGGTCAGAAGAATGGCAAAGACCTTCTCCTGTTTTACAAACGTCAGAAAATCGTCATACCACACCATGGACTGATCGTCTTTTTTTATCTGTTTCAACCCTTTGGTTTCAAAAAAGTTGATGGTTTTGTCAACAAGATCCTGGAAACATGGATCCTGGTAATCTGTAGAATATGCCTTGGGATTCAGCAACATAATAGCATCTCCTTAACCTCACCCGGTCGTTCTGTTTTTTCAGGGCCAATCTTCTTTGCTGCCGGCAATCATGTTAACGTTGCGTTTGAACCTGGTCCCATCGTTTGATTTGCCAGCAGGTAGAAGCAACGGCTATCTCATTTCCCGAGAAATCCTTCACATCGCTCCCCAGGGTAATGGTGACAGCATCCTTTTCCTGCAACGGTTTGTAAATCACTTCAGCCAACACCTCAGGTGCTAAAAAACTCTCAGAAAAAATCCGCTCTTTTGCCTGATACAGGTATTCAACTTCAATCCGCGACATGATCAACCGATAACGCTTCGGATCAAGTTTTGTCAGTAACAGAAAGCCGGCAGAAAACTCGGCCACCGTGGCGATTGCACAGGCGTGTATCCCCCTGACATGGTTGTGATTAGCACGCTTGTATGAAGCCGTTGTTTTGATCACATTCTCACCGATCTCAAGGAGTTCGAAACCGTGGGGGCGGTTGAACGGTATCGTCCGACCCAATGCCCTGTTCAGAACCCA
Source organism: uncultured Desulfobulbaceae bacterium (assembly GCA_965366875.1). Classification (GTDB taxonomy): domain Bacteria; phylum Desulfobacterota; class Desulfobulbia; order Desulfobulbales; family Desulfocapsaceae; genus MADRE3. The sequence goes on from CBDUGK010000069.1 coordinate 8,849, forward strand.
GAGCCAGAATGGTGAACCTTTTGCCCGCGAGGTGAGTACCGGCAGGATGTCAAAACCTTTCATGAACGTGCTCCCGCTGGTGATATCGGGTCAGGAGAAGACCCGCTCAAAATTATCTTTAACTCTCTCAAACAAACCAATCTGCTCAAGCGCCGTTTGCAGTGTTTCCGGATTTTCGAGCAGATCTTTCATGAACATTATCTCGGAGGCCTTCAGGTAGATATGGAACGGATCGGTCATCTGTTTGCCAAAAACACGATCAATAACCTGGGCGACGGAGTAGTCCCTGATATGAGGCTGGAGCAGCACGGTCCGATACAATGTTTTTGAAATGTAGAAGTGGATGGTTGCATCAACGCTCTCTATTCTTTGACGATGGCCTGGCAGGATCGTTTTATCTCTGAGTTTTGCCAGGTTCAGAAGTGAGCGGCAGTAAGCCTGGTAGTTATTGAACCGGGCCCCAGCCTCAAGATCAATGTCCAGCAATGGCGACTGATAGATACCACGGAGCAGCGTATCTCCGGTAATCGCCCAGTTACGGCCGGTGTAGACGAGATCACTCTGGGAATGGCCGGCACAGCTCAGTATTTCAATGTCAAGCGTCTCCGGAATATCGTGTTCAGCTGTCAGGTACGTGTCGGGAAACGGTGGAAAGATGACATTTTGATAAAACAATTCACGTAAGGTGTCCAGGTAATCATCGCCAAAGCCCATACCCGAGAGCAGGTCAAACATCTTCTCCACTCGTTCTTCATGACCTCTGACCTTCAGGATGTCCCGATAGGGTAAATATATGGCCGCATCACTGTGTTTCTCAAGCCAGTATGATTGGCCGTAATGATCGATATGACAATGGGTGATGATAACATGCCTGAGACGTTCAAGGTCAATGTGGTTTTGCAGAAACTGCGCTCCCGTGTCAGTCGGTGGGCCGGTATCAAACAGTACCAGCTCACCATGTATCTCGATGGTGTAACAATGTACCGGACCGACCATATAGGGTGTGTCTACGGTATATTGCGTCGGTATCATGTCACGCCGGGAAACAACCAAGCCATGTAACCTGCCCTTTTGTCCCGGAACCCGCGAAAAAGGCTCCCGGACAGAGTGTACTGATTATGAGAAAAGATATTTTTCTTCTTCGCAGGCTGCTTTGGCAAGCAGCCGTTTTGCCTTCAGCAGTCCGGTTGCATCATATTTTGCAAATCGTCTGATTCCTGACAGGATCATGGTAAGGGTATCTCCTTCCTCTATGTAAAAAGCTCCCTTCTTCGCTGCCGAGCCTGCGATTTCAGTTGCACTGAAGGCAAACACCCTGACCGCTGCCCTGAGCAGTTCCTGCCTTTTTTCACTTGCCTCGCTGAAATGCTTTTCAGCACGCAGCACTGTGCTCTCGAGGGCAAAAATCTGGATAGCAATATCAGCCGCAGCCATCAGGATTTCCTGCTCATCGGCTAACTTGTCCATAAATTTCTGGACGCCGACCCCTGAGAGGATCAGGAAAAGCGTTTTCAAGTTCTTGATCAGCGCTTTTTCCGCCGCAAACAGAAGTGATTCATCCAGCTCTTCAAAGCTCGGGGTCATCAAGGACTCAAAGGCTTTCATCGCTTCAGCCTGAAGCGGCAGTTCACCTTTCATCGCCTTCCTCAGGATCATGCCGGGAATCAGCAACCGATTGATTTCGTTTGTGCCCTCAAAGATCCGGTTAATCCGCTCATCACGATAATAGCGTTCTGCCGGATATTCACTGACATAGCCATAGCCTCCGTGAATCTGGACTACTTCATCAACGGTTCTGGCCAGGACCTCGCTGCAGAATACCTTTGATATCGCGCATTCAGGAGCATATTCTTCAATTCCTTTCAGGTATTCGACATAATAATTGTCAATTCCCTTCTCAATGGTGGCAAGCTTGTTGTCCAGCAGTCCTGCCAGCCGGTATACCAGAGATTCAGAAGCAAAAAGATCAGCGGTCAGATCGGCAATTTTCTCGGCAATAGCACCAAAGCTGCTGATCTTACGTTTAAACTGTTTCCGCTCGTTTGCATATTTGATACCGGTAACGAGTGCCATTTTCGCGGCCCCTGTTACCCCTGCCCCAAGCTTGAATCTGCCGACATTGAGAACATTAAAGGCTATTTTATGACCTTTTCCCACCTCTCCGAGCAGATTTTCTACCGGCACCTTGCAATTGTCCAGGATGATCTGCGTGGTCGATGATCCCTTTATGCCGAGTTTTTTCTCCTCCGGCCCGACGACGAGCCCTTCAAAATCTTTTTCGACAAGAAATGCGGTAAAATGTTCTTTGTCGATTTTAGCAAAGACGGTAAACAGCTCTGCAAACCCGCCGTTGGTAATAAACTGCTTTGTGCCGTTTAAAATATAATGGCTGCCATCCTCAGATAATAGTGCTGATGCCTGGGCGCCGAGCGCGTCGCTGCCAGATCCGGGCTCAGTCAGGCAATAGGCAGCACACCATTCACCGGAGATTATCTTCTCCAGGTATTTTTCCTTCTGCTGGTCGGTGCCGTAATAAATCAGCGGCAGTGTACCTATGCCTGAATGAGCAGCATAGGCAACGGAGAAGGACCCGCTTACCGAAATTTTCTCGGCCACCAGCATCGAGGATGCCTTATCAAGCTCAAGTCCGCCATATTCCTCTGGAGCGTCCATCATCAGCAGGCCAAGTTCACCGCATTTACGCATGCCTTCGACAACCAGATCAAAATTCTGATTTTCAATCTCTTCCAGGTGAGGAACAATCTCCTTTTCGACAAATAGTTCAGTGGTCTCACCAAACTGCCGCTGTTCATCACTGAAATCCTCAGGAGTAAATATATCCTCACAGACACAGTCTGCGATCAGGTATTCGCCGCCTTTCATCATTGTCTCAGCCATTTGTTTCCCCCTCGCACGCTTATGATCACCTTATAATTTTTCAAAAATTCCTGCAGCTCCCATGCCGCCGCCGATGCACATCGAAACCATGCCATAGCGCAATTTTCTGCGGCCCATTTCGTGCAGCAGCGTCGCCGTCAGTTTGGCACCGGTGCAGCCGAGCGGATGCCCCAGAGCAATGGCGCCGCCATTCACATTGGTGATATCCAGGTCCAAACCTAACTCCTTGATAACAGCAAGCGCCTGAGCTGCAAACGCCTCGTTGAGCTCTATCAGCTGCAGGTCCTGCTGTTTCAGCCCAGCCATCTTCAAGGCGGCCGGGATTGCTGCAATTGGTCCGATACCCATGAATTCAGGAGGAACACCCTTGACGGCAAACGACAGGAAGCGTGCCACTGGCTCAGCGCCGATTTTTTTCAGATAATCCTCGGAAACTACCAGCGATACAGCAGCCCCGTCAGTCATCTGGGAGGAATTTCCTGCAGTTACCAGACCCCCGGTCTTAAAGGCCGGTTTGAGGGCGGCCAGGGTCTCAACCGTTGTCCCCGGTCTGACGCCATCGTCAATAGTAACGAGTTCTTTTGTTTTCCTGATCTTCCCATCGACCAGTGCATCCTTCTCGATCTCGACGGGAATGATTTCGTCAGCAAACGTACCCGATTCAATGGCTCTTGCCGCCTTTGCGTTGCTGCCGGCGGCAAACCGATCCATGGACTCCCGGTCAATACTGTATTTCTGAGCAACAAGTTCTGCGGTAATGCCCATTGAGCAGTATGCCTCCGGCCAGTCTGCAGCCAGAGCAGGGTTGGCGCTGTATTTCAGCCCACCCAGGGGCACGCATGACATGGATTCCACACCGCCTGCGACAATACATTCTGCAAACCCAAGCATTACCCGTTCGGCAGCTGTGGCGATACTCTGGAGTCCGGACGAGCAGAAACGGTTTATCGTCAGGCCGGGAACTTCCACCGGCATTCCCGCTTTCATCGCAGCCACACGACCGATATTCATTCCCTGCTCAGCCTCGGGAAACGAACAGCCAAGATACACATCGTCAACTGTATCCATCCCGATCCCGGTGCGTTCCACAAGACCTCTGATTGCCAGGGCGGCCAGGTCGTCGGGGCGCATATCCTTGAATTTTCCTTTGTTTGCGCGGCAGCCCGGAGTTCGATAGCTGGCCAGGATATAGGCTGTTTTCATATTTTTTATCCCCTCTTGTAGTCGTCTTTTCCTAGGAGCCTGCCGGAAAAAGCCCTTATTCCCCATCTCGGCGTTATTGCAATCTAATTAATGCTCGCAATATCAAACATATGGCTCCTCTTAATTTTCTTGCAATTCCTTGATCTGAGAAAAATAGCAATTCTCCGACAGGCTCCTAGGTGATCAATTGCGCAGCGGCTTACCTGTTTTCAGCATATGCTGGATACGCTGAGCCGTTTTCCTGTTGCCGCAAAGCTTCAGAAAGTTCTCGCGTTCCAGTGCAAGGAGGTAATCTTCAGATACCAGGGTTCCCGGATTCAGATCTCCGCCGCAGATAACATCGGCGATGATACCGCCCATCTCTGCTTCATATTCGCTGATATAATCGCCCATTTTCATATTCCAGAGCTGGCTTTTTATGCTTGCAGCCACATTCCGCCCCGGTACAGCGATGGCTGTGCGCCGACGCTGCGGACGATAGTTTGCAGCAAGTGCCTGAACTTTCTTCTTGGCATCTGCAATGAGCATATCGGTATCCATACTGATGCTGTCACCGGAGCGCATATACCCCATTGCCGGCAGTTCAGCCGCCCCCATCGATACCGTGGCCATCGCGATCTGCTTAAAATTTTTGAAGATAAACGGCTGTACATCGGTCTCATACTGTTGCGCCAGATCAACAGCGCGCAGACACATCTCCTTTGTTCCGCCGCCGGCCGGCAACAGGCCGACACCGATCTCCACGAGGCCCATGTATGTTTCGGCATGGGCATTGATGCTGTCTGCATGCAGGCAGAACTCACAGCCGCCGCCCAGGGTCATGTTGAACGGCGCCGCCACCACCGGAACCCTGGCATACTTGAGCGCCATGGTCGCCTTCTGAAAAGCTCTCAGGACCATATTGATATCATCGAACGCCCCCTCGGCAAGAGCCACGGCAAGCAGCATCAGGTTGGCACCGACCGAAAAATTGGCCCCGCGATTGGAGACCACGAGGCCGATGCCCTCCTCCTCTGCCCGCCTGATCGCCTTGTGGGTCATTGCCAGTATGTCGCCGCTGATGGCATTCATCTTTGAATGAAATTCAAAACCGAAAACACCATCACCGAGATCGAGGACGGAACAGTTACTGTTCTTCTCTATCACCTTGCCGCTCTTTTTCAGCAACTCGAGCCGGATCTCCCCGTGCTTGACCGGAACCGGCTGATAGCCGCCGCTGAGTAAATCAAAATACTCTTTTTGGCCGGCATCGTTGAAGCGATAGAATGAATCAATAGTTACGAGCGTCTCCGGAAGTGTCAGGCCATCGCTTTGCGCCCGTTCGACAAACGCTTTAACGGTGATGGCATCGAACATCTCGAACGGCCCGATCTCCCAGTTGAACCCCCATTTCATCGCATTATCAATGTTGACGATATCATCGGCGATTTCAGGTATTCGGTTGAATGCATAGAGCAGCGTATCCCGAATACTTTTCCAACCATACTCGGCAGCCTTGTCAGTACCGTTTATCAGCGTCCTGATGCGCTGACGGGGATCGTCAATCTGTTTAACCGACTGGACTGAAACAAATTTCGGTTTCTCAAGCGCCTTATACTCCCCGCTCTGGTAATCGTAATAGAAAATCTGGCGCTTGCCGTCGACCATCTCTTTTTTGTAAAAACCCTGCCCGCTCTTGTTGCCAAGCATTTTTTTATCGATCATCTGAGCCATGAAACCGGGCAGTTTGAAGACATTCCGCTGCTCATCGTCCGGCAGCTGATCATAGGAGTTTGTGCCCACATGGGCGAGGGTATCAATGCCCACAAGGTCGGCTGTCCTGAAGGCGGCACTCTTCGGCCGCGCCGTTGCCGGTCCGGCGATAGAATCGACCTCTTCAACACTCATCCCCATCTCCTGCATGTGCTCGATACCTTTATAGATGGCATATACGCCGATGCGGTTGCCGATGAAGTTTGCGGTATCCTTTGCATAGACAATGCCCTTGCCCAGCCTTCTGCTCAAAAATTCAGCCATCCCTTTTACTGTTGCCGGATCGGTTGCCGCGCAGGGGACAATCTCCATCAGGCGCATATAGCGGGGAGGATTAAAGAAGTGGGTAACCAGAAAATTTTTCTGCAGCTCGGCAGGCAGAGCCTCGGCCATCTCGTTTACTGAGAGTCCGCTGGTATTTGTGGTCAGGATCGCTCCTGGAGAAAGATGAGGGGATATTTTATTCAGCAACTCAATTTTGATTGGCATATATTCGACAACAACTTCTATGACCCAGTCACAATCCGCCAGCCTGGAGAGGTCATCTTCCAAATTCCCGACCTCGATATGTTCAGCATAATTTTTCAGGTAGAACGGTGCCGGCTTCATCTTCATCAAACCCTGCAAGCCCTCACGGGCAATGCGGTCGCGCACAGTCCGATCCTCAAGCGTCAAGCCTTTCGCTTTTTCCTGCTCGGTTAGTTCGCGGGGGACAATGTCGAGCATAAGGACATCCAGCCCGCCATTTGCCAGATGGGCGGCTATCGTCGCGCCCATGACTCCGGCGCCAAGTACCGCTACCCGATTTATCTGCCTCATTTTTCTTCTCCATGTATGGTTGTAGACTGAAGAACGATACCGTTACCGTTGGCGCTGTAAAGCTCGTCGATCATCTCCTTGTATTTCGAATAAATCTCTTTTCTTTTCAGCTTCAGCGTCGGTGTAAGTTCTCCTCCCTCAATAGAAAACTCGCGGGCAACCAGCGCGAAATATTTTATGGTGCTGTAAGGCGGGAACCCCTTGTTGATCTCCCTGATCCTGCCGTCAAACAGTTCCTTGATTCGGCTGCTTTTCACCAGCTCATCGGTATCGAGATAATCAAGATTTTCCTCCCTGCTCAAATCTATCAACCGTTCAATGTTTGGTGTCAGCAGTGCCACCAGATAGGGTTTCCGGTCCCCGAAAACGATGGCCTGGGAAATATATTTATCAAGTTTGAGCTCGTTTTCGATCGGTTGGGGTGCGATGTTCTTGCCTCCCGCCGTTACGATCAGTTCTTTTTTCCGATCAATGATATAGACGAACCCTTCATCGTCAATTTTGGCGATATCGCCGGTTTTGAACCAGCCGTCCTCAAAACTCTGCTCGGTTGCCTGATCATTTTTATAGTACCCCTTCATCACCTGCGGCCCCTTGGCGAGGAGTTCACCGTCAGCGGCAAGCTTGAGCTCTGTTCGCTCAAGTGGTTTGCCGACCGAGTCAAATCGTACCTCGTCAATACTGCTCAAGGTGAGTGCAGGGCTCGTTTCGGTCAGGCCATAACCGTTATAAACCGGAATGCCGATAGTCCACATGAACTCGTTGATTGTCTTGTCAAGCGGTGCACCTCCGCAGATAAACCCCTTGAGTCGACCCCCGAAACGATCCCGTATTTTCCTGAATACCAGACGATCAAAAAAACGGTATTTCAAACCGAGCAGGCCCACCGGTTCTTTGCTGATATAGCGTTTGTTGACATATTCTCTACCGATTTTAAGCGCCCGGTGAAACAGACTCTTGCGCAGGGGGCTCAACTGGTGAACATTCTCGTGAATCCGCGAATATATTTTCTCAAAAAGCCGCGGGACACTGACCATGAAGGTCGGTCGTATCTCAGCCATGTTCTCCATGACCTTGCTGACATCTTCAGCAAAAGCAATATGGTGACCGCTCAACAATGTTGCGTAATAGCCGCCCGTCCTCTCGAGAACGTGGCTCAGGGGCAGAAAGCTGAGAAACGTTTCATTTTTTGCCAGAGCCCCAAGTTTTTTCAGGCCATACTGGCTATTACACATGATATTGTAGTGTGTTAGAAGCACCCCTTTGGGTACGCCGGTGGTACCGGATGTATAGATGACCGTTATGATGTCTTCCTGGGTAATCTGATCGATCTGCTCTTCTATCTGGCTCTGCTCCTCCCCGGTGAGGGGCGTTGCGACCTCGGAGAGCTGGTATTGCGTATAAACGGGGAATGAACGGTCCCCCATAAAGCGTTCGTAGGATATGACCAGTTCCACTCCCGGTATCTGCTCACGGATGGAAAGAAGTTTCTCATACTGAGTTTTGGTGGAAACAAAAACAATCTTTGCCTCGCAGTGATTAATGATATATGCCGCCTGTTTACCGGTATTGGTTGCATATATTGGCACGGTGATGCCACGGGCACTCTGTATGCCGAAATCTGAGATTGCCCAGCCGAGACGATTTTCTGAAAGGATTGCGACCCGGTCCCCCGGCTGCATCCCTACCTTGCACAGTCCCCTGGCAAGCATCAGCACCCGTTCATAGAACTCTTCATAGGTGAGGGATAGGAAGGTACCCTGTTTTTTGTAACTGATTGCGGTCCGCTTACCGAACCTGCCTGCATTTTCCTTGAGTATTGCCGGAATTGACTGATATGACAGAAAATCCATTTTATCTCCTGCTGGAAGAAGATTATCGGGGGCCAACCGTCCTCACGTTATCAAAAAAACAGTACTGCCTGTGCAAACTTTATACTTTACCTTTACGTTTAAGTCAACCAAAAATCGCGTCAAATACCTAGCACATTATAAGATAATCAATTTTTGTTTTCGGTAAACCAGAAAAACAACAATAGAAACAGAAATACAGCCTGTTAATGAAGTCTTTACCGGGGCGTTATCGCCCTGGGAACCACTTCAGGCGGCTTGTCAAAAAACAGGGGAAACAGGTTTTTTACGTAAGATAGTCTATATTGAAAGCCAGTAATTCTCACTGTTTCACCAGGTGACGGTGAAACAGTGAGGAGTTGATATTCAGCGGTGGCTGCGGCGGGATGGTGTCCGGCAGAATTGGAGCGGGGAGCGTTTCAGCGAACAAAAAAAGCAGCCTTAGAGGCCTGGCGTAAGGGGGTTGCAGTTTTTTATGGTAACCCGTCCCTGCAGCAGGTTTCCCTTCGAATATTCACTGAAAATACAGGTGTTGGTCTTCGGATCAAAATTTTCTATCCACAGGTTGTCATCCTTCCAGGTTGCCGCGAGGTGATGCTGCCCGTCAGGCACCTCAATAGTCATCACACCGCCATATCGCTTGACAAAAACCTGTTGAAAACGAAAATAGTAGGCGGTCCATCCTACCAGCAGGATAGTCAGCGCAATGGAAATTCCATACTTCCAGTTTTTCGCTTTTACACCCACACCATAAACAATGATGCCGCAGAGAAGAAAGATGAACAGCCAATAGAGGTAAGTAACCATCAAAACACTCCTTTTTTTTTCCAGGCACGAGCTGCCGGTTGATCAAGCGATTAACCGCAGCACAGCCAGTTTCAGCCTGCAGGATCTGCAGCCCGGGATCAATTCTTGACTTGAAGTAGCAACCCATTACCAATATATTGCCTTGCCAGACAACACGCAACTGCTCATCCTGTCAATAAACATGAGAAAGCTCCATGGTTTTTTCCTCGATCACCTTTCTGTTCTTTTTTCTGCCGACCGTTCTGCTGCTCTACCAACTGTCAGGAAAAAGCACACGTAACCTTTTACTGCTTGCCGCCAGTCTTTTTTTCTACAGCTGGGGAGAAGGCGTATACGTGCTGCTCATGGTGACCTCGATCATCATCAACTACAGCGGCGGCCTTCTTATCGCAGGGAGCAGAACGGTTGCCAGCCGCCGTTTTTTTCTCATCCTCCCTGTTGCACTGAACCTCCTTATTCTCGGTTTTTTCAAATATGCACTTTTTTTAACCGAGAACCTGAACCTGATGCTCTCGTATTGGAACCTGCCTGCCTTGGAACTTATGCCGGTTCGGCTGCCAATTGGAATTTCTTTTTTTACCTTCCAGGCACTTTCCTATATTATCGATGTTTACCGCAGGAAGGAGCTCCCGCAAAAAAACATCATCAATCTCGCCCTCTATATTTCCCTGTTTCCTCAACTGATAGCCGGTCCCATCGTCCGCTATAATCAAATCGCCGACGAAATCGAAAACCGTTCAACGACAATGAACGATCTGGCAGAGGGTATTCAACGCTTCCTGCTCGGGCTGGGAAAAAAAATCCTTCTGGCCAATCCCCTTGCAGCCATTGCCGACAAAATCTTTATACTGCCGGAGACAGAACTCACCATATCCCTTGCCTGGCTGGGGGCACTGAGTTATACCCTGCAGATATATTTTGATTTTTCGGGATATTCAGATATGGCAATCGGTCTTGGCCGCATGTTCGGGTTTCATTTCCCGGAAAACTTCAACTATCCCTACATTTCAAAATCCATTCGGGAATTCTGGCAGAGATGGCATATATCGCTGTCAAGCTGGTTTAGAGATTATCTTTATTTTCCCCTCGGTGGCAGCCGGTCCGGGCCTATCCGCACCTACATCAATCTTCTCATTGTTTTTTTACTGTGCGGCTTCTGGCATGGGGCAAGCTGGACCTTTGTTGCCTGGGGACTCTATCATGGCTTCTTTCTTGTTCTGGAGCGCACCCCTCTGGGCCCGCTCGTCGGCAGATTGTGGTCACCACTCCGCATCCTGCTCACGCTCCTGCTGGTGATGCTTGGCTGGGTGATTTTCAGAAGTGACACATTATCCGAAGCGATCCTGTATATCAGCATCATGGCTGGCGGGAGTCAGACAGGTTTTGACCCATCGATACTCTCTCTATACCTGGACAGCAAGGCCCGTTTTGAAATCTCCATGGCATTACTGCTGGCCCTTCCCCTCTACCCGTGCCTGCGCCGTCTGAAACAGACGCTGCTGCAGAGATGGTCCGGCGCAATCAAGCTTGCGGTCAGCGCCTCCGTTCACCTGGCACAGCTGCTCTTTTTTGCAGCCATCAGTTACTTTGCCGTGATCAGCCTGGCAGCAGGAGTTTATAACCCGTTCATCTACTTCAGGTTTTAGGGACATGACCGCCAAGCACATCCGAACCATCTACAACGCACTGCTCATCTTCCTGTTCATCGGTTTCCTCGCAGCCCCGGCAGCCAGGATGCTTGGCTCCGAAAAGATGGTGTTTTCCTTTACCGAAAAACGGCTGCTGAGCTCTTTTCCACCACTGCCCGATTCTTTTTCCCAGGCAGATGCATATTTTGCCGACATCGAAGCCTATCTCGACGATCACTTCGGCTTTCGGGATTTTCTCATTTATCGCTACCAGAGAGAAATCAGGAAGCGTTTCGGCACTGCCGGCGATGAAAACACTGCTCACCAGGGGATCGACAACTGGTTCTATTTCGGACACGCGGAGATGCTGCTTGATTTTGCCGGCAGACTGCAGCTATCAGACACTCAATTGAAGCGCCGCCTGGAAGAATATCAGACAAAAAAACAATGGCTTGAACAGCGCGGCATCAAGTATCTACTGGTCGTTGCTCCAAACAAAGAGAGTGTTTATCCTGAGTTTGTCATGGATTCCTGGCAGAGGCTTCAGGGCAGAAGTAAACTGCAGCAATTCATCGATGCAGTCCCGGAAATCAGTACGCATGAACTGCTTGATCTTGCCTCGGCGCTGAAGAGACACAAGCAAGAACCGCTATTCTACAAAAGCGATACCCACTGGACCCCACCTGGGGCATTTGCCGCCTATCTGGTCATTGCTGAAAAACTCGAACAACTCTTTCCTTCAATCTCGATGCGAAAGGAGTACCCTTTCACCGAGCTGCAGACCCGAAAATGCACAAGCAGGGAAAACCGTTGCGGAGACCTGACCAGGATGCTTCTTGATTTTGAGCCCTTTGATGAATCATTCCGAAAACTGTCGCCATTTGCAAGCTGTTCCAGCAAAGCTCCGCTTGATATTTCCCTGACCAAACTGTCGGCGGAAGAGCAGAGATCCTCATTTACAACAAAATGTTCTCAGGCAGAGCTCAAAGCAGTGGTTTTCAGGGACTCATTTTTTGTCGGGCTTGAACCGTTTTTCACGGAGAACTTTGCCCGGGCCGTCTACCTCTGGAAAGCCTACGACCAGAGCAACATAGAGGAAATATCAGCACTTTTCAAACCCGACATTGTTATTGAAGAGGTAGTGGAACGCAATTTTCTCCTTGACTGAACAGACCCATGCCCGTATTCCCCGGCACAAGCGTGCCCTGCTTGATCAAGCGGGCGAAATTAATCATTGACCAGTTCAGCCTACCTGTTATCATCACTCCACGTGCAGCTGTCTGCCCCAACGAGAGGTCACAATGCTCAACGATACAAACCGAAATATCGACAGGCCCCTGATTGGCGTACTGTTCGGAGGGTCCGGCCTCATCGGCGGTACACTGGTCAACTATTTCAAGTCCAAGAAACCGGGAATCGTTGACATGAGAGCGCCGAGCAGCAAGAAAGTTTCCCTGAGGAACTGTCAGGATATCCGTGATTATCTGTTGTCACTCAAGCCTGACTTCATCATAAACACGGCGATCACCAACATTGATGCCGGCCCTCAATTGACCTTCGAGGTCAACTATATCGGCACCGTCAATATCGCCCGCGCTGCTGCGGCACTGAACATCCCCTATTTCCATTTCAGCTCGGCGGCCACACTTCCTGCAGGCACTGACCTTACCGAGGATGACCAGGTGGAGATGTCGGCACAGTTGAGCAATTATGCAAAATCAAAATTGATGGCGGAACGGACGCTGCGCTACATGGCAGAAAATGAAGGCCTTGATTACAGTTGTATCAGGCTGTCAATTGCCTATGGGAATCACGATCATAAGATCCAGGGATTTCAGCGCCTGCTTTTTGCCATCGCCGATCAGTCCATGCCCTTTCTGTTTACCAGGAAAGGAATTATCCACTCATATTCAAACTCACGGAAGTTGCCCTACCTGGTCCACCACATGCTCGACAACCGGGAGGAATTCAGCGGCAAAACCTATCACTTTGTGGACAGTGAGCCGGTCGAGTTGTCCCGGCTGATTCTGACAATAAAAGCACACCTGAATCTCAAGAACCCAAAAGAAATATATGTGCCCTATACAGTCGCCCGAACCGGCAAAAAGAGTGTCAGGGTCATCCTCAGACTCCTGACAAAAATCGGCTTGAGGGCAACACTGCCGCCTGAACTGATATTTCTGAGATCGTTTTACCAGACCCAGACATTGTCAGGCAAACGGCTTGAAGAATCGAGCTTCGTGGACCCAATGCCTGACGAGACGGTCTTTACCCGGCTGCCTGAAATGATAAACTACTACCTGACGCGCTGGAGCAACCAGAACCTTATCTCCAGCTCTGCTGAAAAGCTGCTGGAATTTGACACTTCCATAGAGAGCGACTTTAAATACAATCCCGA
>CBDUGK010000070.1:0-21096 GCA_965366875.1 uncultured Desulfobulbaceae bacterium
AATTCCCGAAGAAATCCGAGACTTTTCTGGTTTTCTTCTCCATGAAACAGGTACAGGGGTTCAAGTGCCTGCTCAACGATTGTTTCCGCTTTTTTACGGGCACCGGAGAAACCTCCGTAGGTATTTATAAACTCGACAACTTCAGGAAAATAAGCTGTTGAATCGATCCCTTGTTTCAGAATGGCAAGCAGTCGATTGCGCTCGGCAGTATGGGCTTTCTTCAATGCGATGATCAGAGGAAGTGTCATCTTCCCTTCCCTGAGATCATTGCCGACGCCTTTACCGGTGACGCTCTCGTCTCCGAGATAGTCAAGAAGATCATCGACAATCTGAAAGGCACAGCCAAGATGTATGCCATAGCTTTTCAATGCCGACTGTTTCTTCCCGTCCGCTCCGCCAAACAGGGCTCCAATCTCACAGGCAGCACCGATGAGCAGCGCCGTCTTCCCCATGACAACGGTAAAATAGTCATCTTCGGACTGGTTGAAGTTATCGCTGTTTCTCAGTTGAACAAATTCACCGTCAACCATTCCCCTGGTGGCACCGGTGAAAATGTCCAACCCCCGGGCGCCGGCATATCTACCGACAATGCCCATGGAATGAGCATGAAGGAAATCCCCGGCCAGAATTGCCTCGACAGTCCCATAGCGCCTGTTTACCGAGACTTTACCGCGACGACTTTCAGCACGGTCAATAACATCGTCATGAAACAGCGTTGCGACATGAAGATATTCAAAGGCACAGGCCAGGCGGTAAAGCTCCTGGTCATCCCGCCCCGACAAACGCGAGCTTACGATGGTCAGCAGTGGACGAAGCCTCTTGCCGCCGCTGAAAAGACCGTAATCGAGTATCTCCGCCAGCAGCGGGTCAAGCGCGGCTCCAAGAGCGTTTATCTCCTCGCGCATGACACGATTAATTGCCCCTGCCTCAGCGGCTATCAGTTCCTTTAGCTCCATCAGGTTCTCACGTCTTTCTGCTGCTCATTGTCATCAACCATGTCGGTAAAAAAAGATTGCACACGGTCTATTTCCCGAATTATCGGCGACGGCGGCATGCTCTTGAGAAATATCTTGCCGTAACGTTTACTGAACAGCCGTATATCCAGAACCGCTATCATACCACAATCCTGCACTGACCTCATTAACCGACCGGCCCCCTGCCTCAGGGTGAGAACGGCACGAGGCACCTGAAAATGGAAAAAAGGGTTTTCGCCTTCGTTGCTGATTGCCTGCATGCGGGCCTGAACCACCGGGTCAGTGGGAACCTCAAAGGGCAGCTTGTCGATGATCACCGCGCTCCATGATTTCCCCGGTCTGTCGACGCCTTCCCAGAAACTCGCGACTGCCAGTAGAACAGATTCGGTCTGTTCCCTGAAAAGCTTCAGCAGCTGACTGCGGGAAGCAGTTCCCTGCACCAGAACCGGGTACCGCAGTCTTTCCTGAAGGTAGTCCGCAACGAGATCCATCCCCCTAAAACTTGTAAACAGAACAAGCGCCCGGCCCCGACTTATATTAAGAAGCGTTTCAACACGCTCACACAACGCTTTATCATATTCGCTCTGCGATGGCTCTGGAAAACTGTCTTCAGGTAGGTAAAGAATGGAACGACTCTGGTAATTGAACGGAGATTTGAGCTGCAGCATCTCGATCTCCCGGTCAAGCCCCAAGCGCCCCCGGATATAATCAAATGAGCTTCCACTCGACAAGGTAGCCGAGGTCAACACGCAATTTGGTACCATCGAGTAGAGCGTACGCCTGAGATCATCGCCAATATGGATTGGGGTAGCAGAAAGCGAAACGGCACGCTCCCGCCGCTCATACCAGTAGACGTGGCTGCCTGACGCTTCCTCATGATCAGCAAGACCGACAAAGTCCAGGTTCTGCCGAAGGTCGCGGGCACGTTCCTCAAATACCCGCCAGTGATCACCGTGAGCGACCTGAAGAGACAGATCATCAGCCATGCGTCTCAGGCCATCGCCAAGCAGTTGAACCTCCCCGGGCCAGCCCTTGAGCTCCCTGACATGTTCCAGGAGATTATAACGCCCCCGCTTGGCCGGGAAGAGCGCAGCAAAGTGCTCAACACGCTGTTTCATTGCCTGCGCCATGCCGATGATTTTGTCGGCATCCCCTGCGGGCAGATCCATATCCGCCTGTTGGAGAATATCACCGATCAGATCGTAGAGCTGATATTGACTGAGGCTGGTGCCGAAAAAAGAGGTGGCCACATTTTCCAGGTGATGCGCTTCATCAAAGACAACCGCCTCATGCCTGGGCAGCAGCTCTCCATAGCCGTTTTGCCGCAATGCCAGATCAGAAAAGTAAAGATGGTGGTTGACAATCAAAATACGTGCAGACCCTGCCTTTTTTCGCAGCCTGTTAAGAAAACAGAGAGCAGCCTCCGGACACTCTCCCCCGAGACACTGGTAGGAATGAGCAGAAATTTTAGGCCACAACGGTGAGCGGTCGGCGAGCCAGTCAAGTTCCGAGCGGTCACCGCTCTGGGTTGTTTCCAGCCATGCCTCGATTCTAGCGGACTGCTCGTCATCAACGAGGGAAAGCTGCGGTGAACTCCGGTGCTGATACCAGCGATAGTAACACAGATAGTTTTGCCTGCCTTTCACGCAGAGTGCTGAAATTTTTTCGCCGAGTAGTTTCTCGATAAGCGGTATTTCCTTGTCAATCAGCTGATCCTGGAGATTGATCGTCGCCGTCGAGACAACAATCCGCTTTCCAGAGAGTACCGACGGAACAAGGTAGGCAAGACTCTTGCCGATCCCGGTCTCCGCCTCAACCATCAGTATTTTGGCATATCCGGGATGACCAGGGACTCCATGCTCCGGGGCGGCAAAGAGGTCCGCCACCGACTGGGCCATCAGGACCTGGCCAGGCCGCAGCTCATAGCCTTCCAGATGAGCTGCCAGCGGACCAGCGGTTGAGAAAAATTGTTTCACAGAGGATTCCCTCTTGATACCTATCAAAAATGACAAATTCTTAAAAACTACCGTATCCGCGCAAGAGGCAGACCGGAAGAACAGTTTATACGATTTTTATTTTTATTTTTCAACCAAACCAGTAAAATGGTCATATACTCAGGAGAGTACGCAGTCCGTTTTGTCGAGACTGCCTGCCGTGTGGTTATAACAGCTTGCAACCTCCAAGACTACCCATCAGCATGATTTTTACGTACAGATGCCATGGTTGACCTGCTTTCGACCGCTGAAAATAATTTGAACGGAGGCCCGCTGCTCGGCAGTAACGAGATTATCGTTATCGTCGATGATTCTCCCGAGATCACCCTTCTTCTCAAGACCTTCCTGTCAAAAAAAGGACTCAGTGCTATTTCGGTAAACAGCGGTTCAGAGTTATTTGCTGCTGTTCACGATCAGCCGGTCGCACTGGTCATCCTTGACATCAGCCTGCCGGAACGTGACGGCAAATCGATCCTCGAGGAGCTCGCCCGCGATCATCCGGACCTCGGCGTGATCATGGTTACCAGCGTAACGGATATAGAGGTGGCACTTGAGTGTTTGCGACAGGGAGCTGACGATTACCTGACAAAGCCGGTCACGAGTGAGCAGTTTAACCACACCGTCAGGCAAACCCTGAAGAAACGCCGGCTTGCCATTGAGAACCGTCGATATCAGCAGGAACTTCAGCGCAGAAATTTCCGGGCACGATTCCTCCACCAGCTGAGCCTGAAAATGAACAGTGCCTATCTCAATGCGCTGGAGCTCAATCAGGTATTAAAAACGATCCTCATCGGCATAACATCGGAAGAGGGGCTCCGTTTCAATCGTGCGTTTTTGGCCCTGTTTGACGAAGAGCAGAAAATTTTGCAGGGAAGACATGCAATCGGACCGGGAAACAGGGAAGATGCCGGAAAAATCTGGAACGATATCAGCAGGAACAACATCCACCTGGAAGACATGTTCCAGAAACCCCTCATGGACGATTCGGACAGTGACATCATCGTCAATGAAATAATCAGGTCGCTTACCATCCCCGCCTCGGCTCATGATCATCCTTTTATCTACGCCTGTGACCACCGAACCTCCATCGTCGTCAACAAGGGCAGTGCCTCTGTCAACGTTCCCGCCAGTCTCATTGAAACACTCAGGGAAGACAGTTTTGCCATTGTTCCGCTCTTTTCTCCACGCCGGCCGCTTGGCGTGCTGATCGCCGACAATTTTATTACCAGGCAGCCAATCAGTGAGGAAGATATAGAGGTCCTTGAAATATTTGCAGGACAGGCCAGCCTTGCCATCGAGCACTCTAAACTTTACGCGGACATGCAGCAGAAAATTAATGAGCTGGAGCTCGTTACCAATGAGCTTGAAAAGAGCAAGGATATGCTCATTGAAGCAGAACGCTATTCGGCCCTCGGGCACATGTCCGCCCAGCTGGTGCATGCAATTCGCAACCCGATCACCTCCATCGGCGGCACCTCGCGGCTGCTCGCCAACCGCCTGACGGATGAAAAAACGCGAAAATTCCTGAACCTTTTGACCAACGAAGCGGCCAAGGTGGAAACAACCCTGAACGATCTTTTCAATTTCGTCAGCAAAAGCCTGCCGGTAAAAAGCCGGCAGCCTTTATACCCGCTCATTCGTAAAAGTGTCATTGTCTATTATGGAGCCATGAAAAAGAACAATATTTCCTACGCGCTGGACCTCACCGGTCCTGATCCGGAAATTGAAATTGATGCCGAAAAAATCCAGCAGCTGTTTCTCCACCTGTTCAAAAATGCAGTTGAAGCAATGACCAATGGCGGCACCCTCAAGATAACTGCCGCTTACAACGAGGATTATGTCTCTATTGCAATCAGCGATTCAGGATCCGGCAGTGCGATTGAAGACCTCTCCCGGGTGACTGATCCGTTTTATACCACGAAAACCTATGGAACCGGCCTCGGGCTTACACTTGTTGAACAGATTATCAAACAGCACAGCGGGCAACTGTCCATTTTGCAGAATAATCCTTCCGGTTTAAAAATTATCGTCCGCTTGCCCTGGAAGTAATGCTCGTCAACGATCTCGCTTCCAGGAGATATATGCGGCAGCCAGCGAAAAGAGTGCTGTACAGAAAAGCGTATAACGAAACGCCCGGAGAAACGACCCCACCTGTTCCGGACGATAATCTCCCAATTCAGTTCCCCCGCTGAAATAACCGAACCAGGCGGCAAAAACAATACCTGCAAAGGCAGCTCCAACGAGCATTCCGAGATTTCTCGAGGTGGCCAGCAGCCCGGAGGTGATCGCTGCATCACTGTCTTTGCCGCGGCTCAGCAACGATGCGGTATTTGGTGCAAGAAAAACGGATTGCCCCAGGCCGAGCAGGGCCAGTCTCCAGGCAATGTTGACCAGCGTTGTCCCGCTTTCCAGCTGAGTAAGCAGCAGAAGGGCAGCGCAATGGAGCAACAGGCCACCGGTGGTCAGATACCTGCTGCCGAATCGATCATAGAGGGATCCGGCAATGGGTGAGGCCACGAACAGGGTCACCGGCACAGCCATCATCACGAGACCGATCAGATCGGTCGGCAAGCCCTTCACATAGTCGAGATAAAAGGGCATCAAAATCAGCACCACAAAGAGGGTGGCAAAAGAAAATGCCGCGGTAATCAGGCCGATATGATAGTAATTTCTTGCAAACAGATGTAACGGCAGCAGCGTCGAGGTGCGCGTTTTTTCCGACCAGACAAACAGGACGGTTAACAGCAGCAGCAGAAAGAATCCCGTAATCTTCAGCTCCAGTGAAGACGAAGGGAGATAATGAGCATAAAGAATAATCGAGGTGATCAGGGTCGCCCAGAAAAATGCGCCTTTCCAGTCCATTTGTCTGCTTTTGCCGGGCGCGGAAATAGTATTCTTTTTCAGCAGCACAGTGAAACCAAGCAGCAGCACAATAATGCCGACAGGCACGGTCACCAGAAAAATCGCCCGCCACGAATAGCTGCTGAGCAGATAACCACTGACAACCGGACCGCTCATCAATCCCATCGAGGTGGCAATTCCAACAAGCCCGAGCGCCTTGCCGAGCGAACTGCGCGGAAAGACATCACGGATAAGTGGTGGACCGGCAGACATCATCATTGCCGCTCCGAGCCCCTGGAGAAACCTGAAACCGATCAGCCAGCAGAGTTCCGGAGCCTGTGAGCAACAGATTGAGCCGAGCGTAAAGGTCGTAATTCCTGCCATATAAATGACGTGCGACCCAAAATGGTCGGCGCTGATCCCCCAGAAGAGAAGGGTCACGGTTATGGTCAGCAGGTAGATCAGGATGACCCACTGGGTTTGAATCAAAGGCGTTGAAAACGAACGCATGATTGACGGCAGGGCAACATTGACCATGCTGCTGTCCATGGTCGACAGAAAAACACCGGCGGTGACAAGCAGGAATACACGCCATCGATATGCTGTTTTCATCTGCTGCTCTGGCTGGCCTTCCGGCATCGATTCAGGCCCCCTGGCATCTCATCATGATTGACACAGCTCTCCTGCTCAATACTGTTCATAACGGCTGCACAGCCATCCCCATGTCGGCCAAGGCTAAGCCTGTTTCAAGACAAAATTCTTGACGATGCCCCTGTGAGCCCATACTTTTTCTGGTGAACTATATCATTGCTGGAGGTAAAAATGAAAAAAAAGATAGTACTGTTTGTATCCGTGTCGCTGCTCATTATTTCAAGTTCCTGTGTTGTCGGAACCGGCAACTGGGGAACAATCCGTGAGAACCATGAGGTGACCCGCATTTTCAGGTCCTCTGAAGTGGTTCCAGACTACAATTATTTCTATTACGGTGTCTCTCTGGAACCGGACACCATCATGGGAATCGACAAGAAATATACGGTACAGTCACAGTTCTGGAAACCGGTAGCGCTGACACCGGAACAGCTTAAAACCTGGGTGAGAGAACTGGATCGGTTGAGGGACGATACCAATTTCGCCAGAAGCTACATGGGGAGATACCAGGGCGCCTACATCCTTGACCCTGAGCGGTCAGTCATCGGAATCTGGTATTCCAAGCTGGACTGGGGGGTGTTTAATTTCCCCGGTGAAAACGTTATCATACCGTATCCGCCGTCACTCAAGCCGGGCTCGGACGGTCTTCGTTTCCGCCCGCGGGATGATTAAAAAAAAAGAGCCGGTCCCCAAAAGGACCGGCTCTTTTTAAATCAAAGCTCTTATCTAATCAGTCAAACAATTAGAAGGAGATTTCGAAGGTCAGAGCGGTACCGAACGGGCTTTCCTCGTCGTCGCCGCTGTCGGCGTCATCACTCCAGTTCAGGTAACCGATATCCCACTGTACAGATGCACCGTCAGAGATCATGTACTTGGCTCTACCGGAGATCTCAAATCCATCGCCGACATCGTCAATCGTTGCATAAGCGAGAATACCGGTGAGGCTCAGCGCTTCAGATGCTTTGAATCCGACAGTACCACCAAACCAGGTGGTGTCGCCGCCGCCGCCGAGGGTCTCAAACGGACCGCCAGGGGTGATGGAAGATGCGCCACCGATCATGATGAAACCAAAGTCGTCATCAGCTGCATAACCGTCCTGCGCCCAGCCACCGTTCAGGGTTACGGTGGTTGCACCAAAGTTCATGCCGCCCTGAATGTATCCGCCGTAGCCGTCATCATCAGAACCGCCCAGTTCTGCTTCCTGGTATGCAAAAGCTGCGGTCAGGGAAACAGGTCCTGCAGGTCCGCTGACTTCAACGGTACCGGTGAAACCATCCATGTCGTCCTCGACATCATTTACGACGTACGCACCGGCGAGGGTCAAGCCCCAGTCACCTGCGAACTTCTGCCTGAGCAGACCGTAAAATCCGGTAATATCGTTATCGTCGATCAGGTCACCAGACTCGAGCAGTTTGTTGTACCAGACTTCAATTGCAGTCATCTCGTTGGACCACTTGCCGACGACCATGTCATACCTTCTATCCCAGAGGAAGAATGTGGTAACGTTGGCAGGCATACGGCCACCTTCGATCGTTACCGGACCCATCGGGACACCGAGGTACATGTAGTCGGATGTAACGCCGGTCTTGGAACTCGGATCAGTGCCGTGGGTGCCGTCAGAGATCTTGATGCGGGCACGGACATAGGCGCCGCCGGCGGCATCAGCATGTACTTTCACGCGGTAACGTGAGTTGGTGAACACTTTCTTCTCGTTGGTTGCCGGAACTGCACCGAAATCATAATCTTTCTCGTAGTAGCCACGAAGACGAGCATCGCCAGAGAAGGACACAGCAGCTGAAGCGGTGGTTACCAGTGCGCCGGTCAGCAGAAGACCAGCGGCTGCAGCAATAAATTTTTTCATTTTTTTTCTCCTAGGTTGCGTTTTATAACCCTGAACTGTTCAGGGCATGCAGTTTTAACTTCCCCCAATCCTGCTCTCATCATTCCAGGCAAAACCTGCATGAGCAAAAGAACAGAAAATCATTATGCTCAACTTATATAACGCTGCAACCCGCCTGTCAAGTTTTTTTTACCCATGGTATAAATTTTTATACCACCTTGAACCGCTGAATATTCCTTATAAAAAATGATCTTGTCTAAAAACTGGTACAAATAAAGCGTTGTTCGGTTCGAATTTTTGCCGTCCGCGATGCGTTTGCCTACGGCTGCGCCTTTTTTACCGTCATTTCATAGGCCAGTATCCTGCTGTCGTCCCTGCCCGGCAGCACCAGCTCCCAAATTGTGCTGTCCGGGATCTGCGCGACATAGAGCCGGACCAGACGGTTTTCCCCAACCATGCTGCCTTCCGAGTCAAAACCATAATCGGCAACATAGCCTTCTATATGATTGGTCCGCCACAGCTCCATCAGCCCGCCGCCCCTCCAGGTCAGGCAGGCAACGGCACCGCCGTCATAGGTGCGAAGATTTTCAAAATACTTATCGATCCCCACAGTGTTTGTCGAGACGACAACTTCCGGAAGTCCGTCCCCGGTTATATCCTGGAGATCGAGGCGGCCCGGTATATAGATGAGTTTCCTCAGGCTGGCCACCTCTTCCCGCTGCGCAGCTGGATCCTGGTTGTCTGCCTGGCTGATGGAAGGGCCGAAAAATCGTTTGCTGCCGCCGTAATTGGCACTGCTGACCCAGCTGAGATTGAGGCCGGAATCATAGACCAGCAGTTTCTGCTGGTCGTCGATGATGATTGTCTCCATCTCCTTGTCTCCATTGAGATCGGCGACAATGAAATCAAACAGGTTGGTTCCTGCGGGCAGCAGCAGCGCAGGGCCCTTACGTAAATCTTCCCGGGTATAGTCTCCGTTCAGCTCAAATACCCCCGGAGCAAGAAAATTGTCGGAAATATTGGGACTGTCGTCCTGGCCGGCCAGGATAACGCCTCTGCCCGGCCACCATAGCGGTCTGATATAGTAGCCAATATCGCTCCGAATCAGCTGCAATTTCTCAGAGCCATCCCAGTCAAGGATCATGGATGAGGGCCGCTTTCCCTTGTCGGCAGAGACAAAGAGCCTCATTTCACCGGCGCTGCCCGGGTCTCCTATAGTAATAACATGAATTTTGTATTGCGGAGGCAGATCATAACCGGCAATTTCCCGGAAGCGGCGGTCAGCAAAATGAAAAACACGGATTTTACTGCGCGAGGCAACAACCAGTTCATTGACCCCGTCACCATCAAGATCCCCCAGGGCGACCGTCTCAATGGTGTATGATATGGTCGAGCTTTTGCGAACACCTTTGGACTGGAACTGCCCATCCTTTTCGCCATCGAAAAGCGTCGCACCGGAAAAAAGGCCCTTTTTATAATCGCGCTCGGGATGGGGTGTCTGAAAACCGCTCAGCCCGGTCGATGCCAGCTTGTCATCCCCTTCTCCCACCGTTTTTTCCCCGGAGCCGGACAGCGAGTCAGCGACCTGGGCCGCCAGATCTGCAATCGCCGCAAGTATTCCATCCGGCGACTCGGTTTTTACCGAATAACTCATCTGGCCTGCTTCGGGAACAAAAGAGTGCACACTCAAGTTCAGCTGTATTCCATCTTTCAGCGAGTAAAGCGTTCCATCAAGCAGAATGTCGGCATCTATCTTTTCATGGACATCTTCAAATTTTCCGGATCTGAGCTGATCCCTGAGATATTGAGGTTGCTCCGCCACGGATGGGGATTCAATTATTTGAAATCCGGGCCGACCGGCCAGACGTGAGATCAGCATCTGCCTGACGGAACTGTTCAGGTAACGGTATTGCCCATCCTCGATGCCCTGCAGCGGAAGCACTGCAATTTTTACAACATCCTGATTATTCTGGGCATGAGAAACTGTTTGCCAATGAAAAAACGCCACCGCGATGACCAGCACAAGACGAAACCGAAGCATATGTTCACCCCATGATTGTTATAATGATTTCTGTTTACAACAGGACAGACTATCTATATACCATATGCTGAACCCTGGCAAGTACAGCACGATAACGGGCTCGTTAATCCCAGCCGCTTCCCTTTCAGATATTCAGCTTTCATGATCGGCCTGGAAAGAGATCAGATTATTTTCATTATCATTCTATCTCCTGATAATTTATTCTTGACTTTTAGCGCGATAACCCACACTATGTAGATAAGTAAAAATTTTTGTACTCTGCTGTTGCAGGGGGAACCAATACGTACATGTATATAACAATCCAAATGACTCATCTTCAGAGAAATGCATATCGTCATCTGCTCATAACGATGACGTTCCTGTTCGTGTCTGCCTGCGGCTCCTCCCTGCTGGCTGCTGACCTGGGCAGTACGGGAGACTACCGGATAACGGGATTCTCTTTTGACACAGATGCTGTTTCCGAATCCGAAAGCGGCCTGCATTTTGAATCATCGCGCTTCAAGCCGCTGATGATCACCAGCAATGCCTCAGATATCCTGATCGGGGATCCGTTTATCGACACCCTCTCACCACAGACCAGTAGATATGCTCCTCACGGCTTCGCGGTTGCCGCTGAGTATCTGGCCACGCCAAGTCTTGCCTTCTATGGGGCCATCGGCGTGACAAAAGGAACCTGGGACGCGGATGCTGCTCTGGCCACCGAATCGAGCTGGGAAGCCAATATCGGTGTGGTCTACAATTTTTTCAATTCACTGGCCTATGAGGTACATTTCGGCTACATGGACGCAGGCGATGTGTTCAAGCAGTCCGATGCCTACACGGATGTCGATTCCATTATTATGATCAGCAACCAGCTGACCATGAGCTTTTAACCTCTCTCACATATCTCACCAGAAAGAGCCTTGCGGTCATCCGTAAGGCTCTTTTTCGTTTTCTGCCGCACTCCATCTCGCGGCGACAGGAAAACCTCTGCCTTGACTTTCTCGGATGAGTAGAATATTACTGATTTTTCTTTCTTTTCAAAACAGGACAGCGTTGCGCACAACATTTTTTCAACACCATCCTTGAAATGACTAACAGTGCACCGGCATACAATATCCTCATGTACTCTCATGATACCTATGGGTTGGGGCATATTCGCCGGACAATGGCCATTGCCAATCATCTTCGCGACCGCAACACCAATATTCTGATCCTCACCGGATCGCCGCTGGCCGGCAGGTTTTCATTTCCAAGCCAGGTTGATTTTGTCAGAATTCCGGGAATGATAAAAAAAACCAACGACGAATACCGCTCTCTTTCTATCCGTATTGATGACGAGCAGGCCCTGAGCATCCGCACAAATATCATACTTGCCACCGCGCAGGCCTTTAAACCAGACCTGTTTATTGTTGATAAAGAGCCGCTCGGACTCAAGCGTGAAGTGCTGCCGACGCTTCAGTGGCTGAAGACAGATGAGCCAAACACCAGAATAATCCTGGGCTTGCGGGATATTCTTGACGATCCCGCGGTCATCAAGAAGGACTGGCAGGACAAAAACGTCTATAGCCACCTGGTAAAGCTCTATGATGAAATCTGGATTTACGGCGACAGGAATATCTATAACCCGGTTGATCTCTATGAGATACCAGAGGAGATGCATGAAAAGATCATCTTCACCGGATACATCCCGCGCACGAAGAAGAGCGGCAGCATCAGGCAAAAGATAAGAAGGCAATTCAGGATTATGCCTGACGACAAATTTGTTCTGGTCACAACCGGCGGCGGGGGAGACGGGTTTGAGGTCCTGGAACACTATATCTCGATGCACGACTACTTCCCGGCATCACTGCCGTTTAAAACGGTCATGATTACCGGCCCGTTCATGCCCAAAAAAAAGCGCCAGAAAATCCGCAAACGGGCGAAGCAATACGGCATCAAGACCCTGCCGTTCCACCCACGGCTCGAAGAACTGATGCAGGCCGCTGACCTGATCATCTCCATGGGAGGATACAACACCGTCTGCGAGATTCTCACCCAGAAGACACCGGCGCTCATCATTCCGCGTGAAACACCCCGGCAGGAGCAGCTGATCAGGGCCCAGTGTCTGCAGGCAAGAAAACTGATCGACTATATCCCCTGGAATGATGTCACTCCACAGCTCCTTCGTGAAAAGATGATCAGCCTCCTGAACAACAACAGCGAATCTGCAGAAAAACGAGCCAACTTTAAGCTGACCGGCCTGGACACCATGCACAGCAGGCTTGAAGATTTCAAATCAGAACGTCACCGGATCCAGGCAGCCGCCCTGATAAAGACATCATTACCCGCCGCTGCTCAATGATATCATCAGTACAACCGACCCTGGCCTATATTCTCAAAGGCTATCCCCGGATATCTGAGACCTTTATCTCCAACGAAATTCTTCTTCTTGAGCAGCTCGGATTCAGGATGCACCTCTTCCCGATGCGTCAGCCCCGGGAAAACTTCTGCCACGACTCGGTCAAGCAGATCCGGGCGGCCGTTGATTATCTGCCGACAGATCTCCTGCTCGATCTGCCCAGACTTATCGCTCCCAATATTCTTTCTGCAGTGCGCAAACCGGGCCTCTACAGATCAGCCCTCGGGCTTGCCACGAGAAGATTTCGGCGTACCGGAAAGAGCGCGACCTTTAAACATCTCTTCCAGGGTGGCTATCTCGCGGAAAAACACCTTGCCGCAAATCCGGCCATCATCCACCTGCATGGACATTTCGCCCACTCCCCCACCTCGGTAACCATGTTCGCAGCCCACCTCTCCCGGCTGCCGTTCAGCTTTACCGCTCATGCCAAGGACATCTACACATCGCACCCGGATCAGCTCAGAGAAAAGATGGCCAAGGCCTCATTTGTTGTAACCTGCACCAGACACAACCTGGAATACCTGGAAGCTATCGGGGCCGGAAGCACACCCCGAATTCACTGTATTTATCATGGCATTGATCTTTCTCTGTTCAACGGCAGTCAGCAGGCCATCGCCTGCCGGCCGCCATACCGGTTGCTGACCGTGGCACGAATTACCGAAAAAAAGGGACTGCCGACCGTCTACCATGCTCTGAGGATCCTGGCCGATCAACAGGTACTGTTTCAGCACAGCCTGATCGGAGACGGTGATGATCGTGAGCAGATCCTTGCACTGATCAAGAAGCTCAACCTGGAATCCTCTTGCCGCCTGCTTGGCACCAAACCCCATAGCGAAGTCCTTGAACAGTTCAAGCGCAGCGATCTTTTCGTCCTTGGCTGCGAAATAGCAGAAAGCGGGGATCGCGACGGTATCCCGAACGTTCTCGTCGAAAGCCTGGCGATGGGGGTTCCAGCCGTTTCAACAAATGTCTCAGCGCTTCCGGAACTATTGATAGACGGCAGAACCGGTGTCACCGTTGAGCCGCAAAACAGCGCGGCCTTTGCTGAAGCCATTCTCCATCTTCTGACGGACAGCGGACTTCGGGAACGGGTCATCGGAGAGGGGAGAACATTCGTGCACGACCATTTCGACAACAAAAAGCTGATAACAGAGCTGGCAGCCGTTTTCACGTCAACGCAGCCGTCCCTGCTGCCAGTTGAGAAAAAAACACAGTAATGCAAACACGCCCGCAATCTTCCCAGCCAGCTGCAACGATATTCGGCCTGCTTCGGCACGGGCAGACTGTCTGGAATAGGGAGAAACGCATCCAGGGCAGCGGTGACTCATCCCTCACCGCTGAAGGAATCGCATCGTGCAGAAAATGGGGCCGCTATCTTGCAGCCTCCACCATATCCTGGCAGCGAATCATTGTCAGCCCCCTCCAGCGGGCACGGGAGACGGCAAAACTGGTGAATGAAACGCTTCGCGTACCGATAGCGTGCGATGAAGGATTGCGTGAACAGTACTGGGGAACCTGGGAAGGACGAACCCTTGAACAGATAAAAAACGACAGCCCCGGGCAACTCGAAGAACTGATCCACCTCGGCTGGGACTTCAGGCCACCCGGAGGCGAGAGCAGAAAGGAGCTCCTTCACCGGGTTCTCGACTCGCTCAAACGTGCCGGCGCGCAGTGGCCGGGCGAGAAGCTGCTGATCATTTCACATCTCGGCGTGGTCAAATCCCTGCTCTATTATATTGACGACAGAGACTATCTTCCTGAAGAGCCTAAAATCATCCATAACAACCGTTTTCACACCATCGGTTACCGGGACGACAGCTTTTCGATTCTCAGCAGAAATGTGACGTTTACGGATAATTCATGAGAATCTGTTATTATTGCCAGCATGTTCTTGGAATCGGCCACTTCCACCGCAGTCTGGAAATCTGCCGCGCCCTTACCGATCGCCATCAGGTGACGATGATTCTCGGCGGCCCGGACGTTGATGTCGGTGACCCGTCACTGTCGACCCTGCAGCTCCCCGGGCTTCAAATGGATGCCGGATTCAACAGACTCACCCCGTGCGACAACCGGCCGCTCGAGCAGGTAAAAGCGCAGCGGCGTGAGCAATTGCTTGCCTTTGCTGCTGACTGCAGGCCCGATTGTCTGATCATTGAATTGTACCCTTTCGGCAGGAAAAATTTCAGATTTGAACTGGATCCACTGCTGGAATTGATTTCCGGAGGCACCTGCGCTGTTTTCTGCAGCGTGCGTGATATCCTGGTTGAAAAAAGCGAAGGCAGGGAAAAATTTGAAAAGCGTGCTGTTGATACCCTGAACAAATTTTTTTCCGGCCTGCTGATCCATGCTGATCCGGATTTTGTCACCCTTGAGCAGACATTCGGCAGGACTGAGGCCATCACCACAGATATTCACTACACGGGTTTCATATCTCCGCGTCCCTCAGCCGGCGCACGAGACAGAATACGGATGGAACTGGATCTTGACCCTGATGAGCGGCTGATCGTTGCCAGTATCGGCAGTGGTAGTGTCGGCCTGGAACTGCTTGAAGCAACAGTCGGCAGCCTTGACACACTGGCTGCCCGGGGAAAAAAAGTACAATTGCAGGTGTTTACAGGCCCTTATCTTGCGGAGGCAGCGTATCAGAAATTATGTGCAAAGCGCAGCCGACACCTACGGGTTGAACGATTCAGCAAGCATTTCGTTGACTGGCTTGCAGCAGCCGACCTGTCAGTTTCAATGGCCGGGTATAATACGTCCATGAATATACTCTCAGCAGGGGTTCCGGCACTGATGTACCCGTTTAACCAGAACCGGGAACAGCGGATGAGAATATCCAGGATTGGCTCCTGTGGAAACATCAGACTGCTGGAACAGGCTGACCTCGCTGCCGAAACGCTGGCAGACGGTATCGAAGCAATGCTGGAGATGCCGCGATTTATCGCCTCCGCCCAACTGGACGGAGCTGCCCGTACGGCGGCTATTATTGAAAAGTACTGCTGCAAATGAACAAGACGCCCGCCGAAATCTGTCCCGATTACCCGGAAAACCGGCTGGCTCAGCTGCGGCAGAGCCTTGAGGACGGCCTTCGGGCGCGACATGATCCTTCCCCGGTCCCGGTCTTTTTCAGAGCAGACGATATCGGCGTTATCTCTAACGCCTTTGTAAGGCTGATGGCACTGTTCGAGCGTTACCAGATCCCTCTCTGTCTGGCTGTCGTGCCTGCCTGGCTGACCGTTCCCAGATGGTCAGCGATGAGCCGGATATGCGACACCGGTTCAGCGCTCTGGTGCTGGCATCAGCACGGCTGGCAGCACCGTAATCATCAATGTTCGGGGAAAAAGAGCGAGTTTGGTTCGGATCGTTCTGCAGCAGCAATCAGGGAGGATATCATCAACGGCCGCAACAGGCTCCAGGAATTGCTCGGCAATCATTTTTCACCGTTTTTCACACCGCCCTGGAACCGCTGCAGCAGGGAAACAGAGATCGAGCTTCAAGAGGCAGGATTCAAGGCAATGTCAACCGATCGGAGCAGCCCGCACCCCCCGGATACACCACTGCCTGATCTGCCGGTCAATGTTGACCTCCATACCAGAAAAGAGCGTGACGGAGTGAGCTCTCATCTGGCGATGGGTGCTGAACTTGAAAGGGCTGCAGGAAATGGTGCGATCGGCTTCATGATCCATCACCAGCGCATGAGCGACAAGAGTTTCACGCTTCTGAAAGGACTGCTTGACATAATCCAGCAAAACGGAACCCTCACCCCGGTAGATTTCAGAGACCTCTTATAACCAGCGGTGAATCCCCCCTGCATCCGCTTCTGCTCTATATCGTTGACAAAGATCCATCGATGCGGATAGTATCAGAGGTGGCGGCAGGCGACTGTGCGGCTGCAGCCAGGCAATAATCCCGGTGTCCTTTTGATGCTTGTGGTCTTCGTCTCCTTCTGCCGGAGATTTTTACTATGAAGCGCCTGATCGCTTTACCGTTCAAAAAATCGGTTGAAATCGCCTACCAGTCAATCCGCGTCCGCTTCTTTCGTTCACTGGTGACGACAACCAGCCTGGTTCTTGCCGTTGCTTTTCTCAGTTACATGAGTATCTGCAACGATTTCGCCCAGGGGCTTCTGGGCTCGGGATCGGTAGAATCATATCAGAAGCTCATCTCTGCCGGATATGATGCCACCCCTGAAACGGTAAGCATCAGCAGCTCAGCCAAGCAGCGCTGGATAGTAACGCTCTCCCTGATGGTCTGCATCGTCGGTATCATCAATGCCCAGCTCATGTCGGTCACCGAGCGATTCCGTGAAATCGGCACGATGAAATGCCTTGGAGCGCTTGATCGTTTTATCGTCAGGCTCTTCATCCTTGAGGCGCTCATCCAGGGAATTGCCGGATCGGTCTCCGGAGCACTGCTTGGAGCTGTCGCTGCCGCACTATCTTCTGCGCTCGGTCTCGGCGTCGAGGTCCTCGCCCATGCGTCTGTCAAAGCAATCCTGTTTTCGCTCTGCATGGCTGTTATCACCGGTACGACCTTGAGCCTTCTGGGCGTTATCTATCCGGCAATTCTTGCAGCGCGCATGCAGCCGGTGGAGGCAATGAGAGTGGAACAATAAAGAAACAAGGATATTTTTCACAAGGAAAAGTCAATGTCAGTCAAGAATATCGTCAGAGTGAGCGGGGTTACCAAAGATTTTGATCTTGGCAAAATTGTTGTTCACGTTCTCAAAGGAATTGATCTGGAGATTGAAACGGGAAAATACGTGTCGATCATGGGGCCCTCCGGATCTGGAAAGTCCACGCTCTTCAACATGATCGGAGGACTTGACAAGCCCACCGACGGGAAGGTCTTCATCGATGAAGTTGATATCGCCCAGCTCGATGCGTACGAACTCGCCTGGCTGCGCTGCCGAAAAATCGGTTATATTTTTCAGACCTTTAATCTCATTCCGGTAATGACTGCACTTGAAAACGTTACCCTGCCCATGACCTTTGCCGGCGTTTCAAATGATGCCGCTGTCGAACACGGCATGGGACTGCTGAAACAGGTCGGCCTTGAGGGCCGGCAGTCTCATAAACCCTCGGAGCTGTCAGGGGGGCAGCAGCAGCGTGTCGCCGTTGCCAGGGCTCTGGCCAACAGCCCGTCAATTATCCTTGCCGATGAACCGACCGGCAATCTCGATTTAACCACCGGCGAAGACATTATCAACCTGCTCAAGGAGCTGAGCCTTGAACGGGGTGTAACCGTCATTTCAGCCACTCATGACTATAAGATGCTCAATGTTTCCGATCAGGTTGTCTGGATTCGCGATGGCAGAGTCGACAAAGTCCAGGAACGTTCGGAACTGGATATCAAAACCGGCGGACTGGCCTAGCCGGCCCGGTTCAGGCGCACATCATGAAAAGATTGCTCTCACATGCAGCAACAGCATTGATCATCCCGATACTGCTCTGCCTGCTGACAGCTGCCGCACAGGTGCGTGCTCAGGAGCCTTTGTCGCTTGAAGGAATCATTCATGACCTGAGCAGCCTGCAGGACCGAAGCAGCGGCACCCGCGGCAATGAAAAAGCGGCAGAATATATTTCCAACGCCTTTCTCCGGCTCGGCCTTACACCTCAAACCTACCATTTCCCGATCCCGGTCAGAAGAGCAGCGGCCGCCTCGATTACCTTCGGCTCGAAAACCGCAGCGCTCACCCCTCTTTTCAACAACAGTATTACGCCGCAGTCAATCAACAGTTTTCTCCAGGGCCCCCTCTATTATGTGGGCGATGGAGAGCTGGAACAGCTGGACCGAAAGCTGATCAATGGCGCAATCCTGCTGATGGACTTCGACTCCGGCCGAAACTGGCTGACAGCTGCTTCTCTTGGAGCGGAGGCGGTGATCTTTCTTGATCGCAAGGCAACAACCTCAAACAGCTTTTTTAAAGAGAAAGAAGAACTTTCACCGATCCAGTTTCCCTGCTTCTGGATGGAAATGGAGGAAGCGCTTGACCTGTTCGGAGCGATCTCAGAGGCAAATAACGGCCTCATCGTGGACAGGGTTGAAGTGCGCTCCCAGATATCCTGGGAGGAGGCAGTGGATCAAAACATCTACTGCCTGATCGAGGGAACCAGCCCGGAATTGAAAGAAAAGCTGCTTATCATTGAAGCGTTTTACGACAGTACCACCTTTGTTGCCGGGAAATCACCAGGTGCCGATGAGGCGGTATCGATTGCAAACCTGTTGAAACTTGCCGAACATTTTTCCCAAAACCCGCCGCAGCGCTCCATGATTTTCGTTGCCACCAGCGGCCACGCTCAGTCTCTTCACGGCATGCGCGACCTGATCTGGAGCCTGCAGGAACGAACCAAGGGGCTGCGCGATTTTCGCCGCGAACTGAGAAAAATCAACCGGCAGTCAAAGGATGTCATCGAGCTGCTCGAAACCCTGACTTTTCCGCTGGAGCAGGACAGTGAACGCAACACAATGCTGATGGAAGCGATCAGCAGCGATCTGAAATTACAGGTTGACCTCATGTCAAGGAAGCTGATGAATCTCAGGCTTGAGAAAGACAGCGCCAGCCTGAACAAGCAGGAGATTGAAGCGCTTGCCGCCCAGCGCTTTGCCCTGAGAAAGCTCAGCTGGCGCACATCGTTTGATGACCTGTCGGCCAGTGAACAGCAGATTCTGAGAGAGTTGCTGCCCCAGACAGTCAAGACCATGAAGCGGCGCATTTTTGACAGCGAAGCACAGCTGAAATCGCTCGAGTCGGCCCTGGATTTCAGACAGCTGACCCGGGATTTTACCATCGAAGCTGTCCTCTCCCTGCACCTGTCGAGTCATGGTGAGGGCATTGGCGGCTTTCACCGGGGCTGGCTTTACCGGCTCAGAACCCGTATCAACCGGACAGGGATCTTCAGTGTCATTGGTGATGTTTTCAAAGATTCATCACCCGAACCGGTCAACTCCGCACGCTATTTCGACTCACTGAGGCCGGATCGTTTCCGCAGCTGGGATTCATATTTTCTCGACAAGCCGTTTCTGGGTGGTGAGGTCGCCTCTCTTGCAGGCTATATCGGTGTCAGCCTTGTTACCGTTGGCGATGGCAGGACACTCTGGGGTACGCCATGGGATAGTGCAGAGAAAATAAACTGGTCCTATCTGGACGACCAGTTACAGCTCCTTGTCGCCATGGTTCAGGCTGCTTCAGCCGCAACCGCTCTGCATTCAGACCATTTTCCCCGCAACGGCTTTTCCAGCCTGAGCGGCAAAGCCAATCTGCTCCTGCAGGGGGAACTGTTTGCCGATTTCCCGGCCGACAGGACGACGCTGCTTTCCTACCAGGGCATCGCCAAACTATACGCCAGCGTCAACAGCACCGGTACGTTTATCTACAAAGGCGTTGCCGATTCCAAGAATGTACTCGACAAGCTGATTATCGAAGGCTATCGCTTTGACGACGAAAGCGGAGAGGTCATCTGGGCAATAGACAAGAAAGAAACCGGTAAAAATAATTATCGTATCAAGATGCTGCGCCGGGCGATGAAAACACGCCTGATTATGTTTGCCTGCAGGGAAACGACCATATTCGATCTGCTCGAGCCTCGCAGCCTTGACTTCATGACCAAGCTCTACCTCTATGACGGGCGCCGTGATGCCCCGCCCCAGCGCTACTGGTACAGCAGAATTGATACCCGTGAATCGATTATTTCATCGATCTACCTCGAGCCCGGATCATGGCTCAAGCTGACACTCTCGGATAACGTGCTCACCCGAAGACTGATTCTCACCAACGGCAGCAGTGAGAATCCCCTCGGTTTCGGCTATCCGGTGAATGAAAACCCGCAGATAAACAATACCATCTACAGGGCGGCGCTTGATGGCTGGACACTGCTTGCACCCCGAATTATCAATCTCGAGTCGCATGGAATCTATGATGAACGAATCAACACGCTCCAGCAGCGTGGCCTCGCAGCTCTTGCCGCGAGCGTAAAGAACCTTGAGGAACTCAATTACACCCAGTTCAGGGAATCGGCAGCTGAAGCGCTGGCACTTGCCGACCGCGTCTATGACCAGATAGAAAAAACGCAGAAAGACGTTCTCTTCGGTGTTCTCTTCTATATCGCCCTGTTTGTCCCGTTCGCCTTCTGCATGGAGCGTTTTCTCTTCGGGTATGCGAATATTTACAAACGGATCGTCGCTTTTGCGCTGATCCTTGTGGGGCTGATCGCGGTTATTTATAACGTGCATCCGGCGTTTGATCTGGCCTACAGCCCGATGGTTGTCATTCTGGCCTTTTTTATCATTGGACTGTCATCGATGGTGACACTTATCATTTTCTTTCGTTTCGAGGAAGAAATGATACTGATGCAGCGTCATGCCAGCCATATGAGCGC
>CBDUGK010000071.1:0-20136 GCA_965366875.1 uncultured Desulfobulbaceae bacterium
CATCGAGGTTATCCAGGGCCTGTCGCAGACCACCTCCGGTGCCGAGGATAACGTCCTCTTCCTGAAGGAAAACGCCATCTCTGCCCGCTACTTCCTCTCTGATCTGTTCGCTGAGATGGTGACAATTGACGGTAATCGAGGAAAATCCGCACGATCTGAGACGATCGATGGTCGCCCGCAGCAGCGGAATATTGAGAACGGGAAAAAGCGGCTTTGGCTTTACCAGGCTATAAGGTCTGAGCCTCGTGCCAAATCCTGCCGCAAGTATCATGGCCTGCATAGGCTTCCCCAGAAAGAAACGATTGCAAGAGAATGTTGGAAGATACGGTTATGCTGTCTGGAAGGCAAGAGACTCATCAGCGCTGATAATCGAGCTTCCCGTCAGGCAACTCTTCGATTCCAACCACAGCTATTCCCGCCTTTTCCGCAGCCGCTATCATTTCCCGGCGATCAAACAGCAATGACTGGCCTGCCTCAACCGCCAGCACACTGCAGTTCGCCTCCTGCATGGTCTCGATGGTGCCAAGCCCGGTGGCGGGCAGATCAAAACGAAAATCCTGGTTCGGTTTTCTCAGCTTGACAACGACCGCCTGCTCTTTTGCCAGTCTTCCGCCGCGCCGGATTGCCTCATCAGTGCCCTCAATTGCCTCGACGGCCATGACCGAACACTCACGAACAACCACGCACTGGCCGATGTCAAGCCTGCCGATGGCTCGTGCATTTCTCCAGCCAAACTCGATATCACGCTGCTGAATTTTAGTTGGTTTCTTCCGGGTCAGAACGCCTTTGGGAAAGAGCAGATGGGCGAGATACAGCGTCGACTCCAGGACTGAAATTCCCTCCTTCTCAAGGGACGCAGCTACTGCCCGCAGGATGGCATCATCTTGTTTTATATCGATTTTATTCCAGAGGGTCAAGCCTTTCAGATCCGGCAGGATGTCCCTGAAAATTTGTGTTTTCGTTATCGTTCCCAGGAAGACCGTTTCCGAGACCCCGTGACTCTTGAAAAAATTGATAATCTTGCCGAGCTGGCCAAGCTTGACCCAGCACACCTTATCGGCCGCCCTGGCGACGTTTTCGTCTGTCTCGCTTCGGTGTGCAACCACATAGACCTGCCTGCCTGCACGATGAGCCGCCTCGATAAACAGCAGCGGAAACTGCCCGCCTCCGGCGATTATGCCGATACCGCCATGTTCCTGTTTTTTCATTACCGGGCCTAATCTTCGCTGGTACGCCTGACGACGCCCCGTTTGGAGGTCTCGAAGAATTCAATCATCTGCGCAACTTCACTGCAATTTGGAAACTCCTGGCGCGCCAGAACAAGCGCATCCTTGAGCAGCAGGTTTGGAGAACGATAGATGATCCTGAAGGTGGCGTCGAGCTTGCTGATCGTCTCCCTGCTGAATCCGTTTCGGCGCAGGCCCACTTTATTAATACCCGACACCCTCGTTCTGTTGCGGGTACCGGCAACAATAACATACGGCGGGACATCAAGCCCCAGCCCTGAAATACCGCCGATATAGGAAAATGTTCCGATACGGCAGAACTGGTGAACAGCAACAAGGCCTCCGATCGAGGCGTTGTCGCCGACCTCGACATGACCAGCGAGCGTAGCCACATTGGCCATGATGACATTGTTTCCAATCACGCAATCGTGGGCGATGTGGATGTAGGCCATCAGCAGATTATTGTTACCGATTACCGTCTTTTTCTTACCCCGCGGGGTACCCCGGTGTATTGACGCATATTCCCTTATCTGATTGTCATCGCCGATGATCAGCTCGGTCGGCTCACCCCGGTAACTCAGGTCCTGCGGGGCTCCCCCTACCGTTGCAAAACTGCCGATCAGATTTCTCTCGCCAATGGTCGAAGGTCCGCTGACAACTGCATGGGGCTCCACTTTCGTTTCTGCACCGATTTTAACATCGGCACCGATAACGGCATAGGGTCCGATATGTACGGACGAGTCAAGTTCGGCAGAAGGATCAATGACTGCCGTCTGATGTATGGTCATAGTTTATACGTATTAGAAATTAATCTTGAATAGTTGCCTCTGCCTGTTTGTGCAAGGATTCAGTCTGCTAGCCAAAGCTTGCCATCAGAGTCGCCTCGGTTACCAGCTGGTCGTCCACAAAAGCCTTGCTCTCCATCACCATCACGGAACGTTTATGCTTTATCAGTTCCAGTTTATAGACAAGCTGATCGCCGGGAACCACCGGTTTTCTGAAACGTGCCTTGTCTATCCCGGCAAAATAGAGCAATTTATCACCAATCATTTCCGGAAACGAGTGGTAGGCCATGCAGCCGCCTGCCTGCGCCAAGCCTTCAAGGATCAACACGCCAGGCATAACAGGCCGTCCGGGGAAATGGCCCTGAAAAAACTGTTCATTCATGGTCACATTTTTTATACCGACAACGCTTACCCTCGGGAACAGAGAGGTAATCCGGTCAACCAGCAGGAAGGGGTACCGGTGGGGCAGCAGTCGCATGATCCCCAGAACATCAATATCTTTGATTTCTGCCATATCTTCCATATCACAATTCCTCAATCCTTGTCATTTTGCAGCTTTGCAAGCCTGTTCAGTTCTTTTTTCATTCTCCTCATATCGCGCACGATCTCCGGTAACTTGCCAAATAACGAGGCGGCCTTGAACCAGGTCCGGGCCGGGATTGCCGGGGTTCCTGCAAGCATTGAGCCGGCAGGATGATCGCCATGCACCGCACTCTTCCCCGCCACCATGGTCCCGTCGCCGATACGCTGGTGCCCGGCAGCCCCGGCATTTCCACCGAAAACCACGTTGCGGCCAAGGATCACCGAGCCGGCTATTCCCACCTGGGCGACCAGCAGACAGTTTTCACCGATCTCCACATTGTGCGCTACCTGTACCAGATTATCGATTTTTGTTCCTGATCCGATCCTGGTTACACCAAACGTTGCCCGGTCGACACAACAGTTTGCGCCTATCTCCACATCGTCACCGATCCTGACAACACCGGTCTGGGGACGTTTGATGTGCTTTCCCTGAGCATCTGCAGCATAACCATAGCCGTCGCTGCCGATGACCGTACCCGAATGGATGGTTACCCGTGCCCCCAGTTCGCAGTTTTTACCGATGGTGACATTTGCTTTTATCAAAGAGTCTTCTCCGATTGTTACATTGTCACCGATAACCGCACACGACTCTATGGTGACCCGCTCCCCGAGAACGACATTGTCGCCGATAACCGCATTGGCTGCAACCGATATCTGTTCGGGAATGGCAGTGGTGCTGCCGATGACTGCGCTGGGGTGAATACCCGATCCATGAAAGGGTTCCTGCAGCATATGGTTCTGAATGATTGCCGCCGCCAGATAACTGTTTTTCACCCTGATCAGGTTCTTTCCGGCGGACTCCTCGATCTCCTGCGGGACGATGAGCGCTCCGGCGGATGTCTGGACAACCAGTTCACTTCCTGAGGCTTTGGCAAGAAATGACAGATCCTCGGGCCCGGCAGTGTCGAGTGGGCCGAACCCTCTGACAATCATGTTTCTGTCACCGATTATATCCCCATCAACAAGATTTGCCAGCTCTTCGAGCACAAATTCTTTTTTCATAAAACTCGCTATCCTTGCCTGTTAATAAATAAAATACCCTCTTCTCCGCTGATCAAACAGATCAAGCTCCGCACGCCAGCCGTCCTCGAGCTCCTGAAGCGGTGTTCCCTGTTCAATTTTTAACCGGACGCTGCGGTCTCCCAGGATCAGGTCCATCGGCAGCTTCTCGTATTCGTACTCGTAGGGCGGCTGCTTATACTCGAACAACGCCGGGTAGAGCAGGAAAACAGCCTGATACAGTGCAAGACTGGTCCTGTAGGGCTTAAAGATCAGGTGATCAGTAACATGGAGTTGAAAGCCGGTGCACCGCTTTCCTGCCTGTTTCCCGGAGGTCGGTTCGAAGACCAGCGGCCTGAAAAAACAGCCCGGCAGTTCGGTCTCGGCGAGTTTTTCCAGTATCGGCCGATGCTCCCACCATGGGGCACCAACCAGCTCAAACGGCAGCGTGGTCCCCCTCCCTTCCGAGACGCACGTGCCCTCCCAGATGACCTGACCGGGATAAACGACAGCCGTTTCAGGAGTCGGCATGTTGGGTGACGGAAAAACCCATTTCAACCCGGTATCACGGTAGTACATGGACCGTTTCCAGCCGTGCATCGGCACGACATCGAGGTCTGCAGCAAGCGCATACTCCCGGTTCAGGTAATCAGCAAGTTCGCCAAAGGTCAGGCCATGGCGCATCGGCAGCGGATAGCGTCCGACAAATGACGAATAGTCCGTATTGAGAATGTTTCCCTCAACCGCCTCTCCTCCGATCGGGTTTGGACGATCGAGGACAATCACTTTCTTGCCGTACCTCGCCGCTGCCTCGAGGCAGTAGGCAAGCGTGTAGAGAAATGTGTAGACGCGGGTTCCGACATCGACGATATCGACAACCAGCACATCCAGGTGAGAAAACATCGCCTCGGTCGGCCGCCTTGTTTCGCCATAGAGACTGAAAACGGGCACGCCCGTTGCCTCATCGATACCATCGGCTGACTCGATCATGTTATCCTGTTTCTCACCATAAAAGCCGTGCTGGGGAGAAAACAGGCAACTCAGCTTAGCACCCAGCAGCTCTTTTAAAAGCATCCTGGTGTGGACAAGATCCCGGTTGACCGATGCCTGGTTACAGAGCAGCCCGGCCCGCTGCCCTTCCTTCCAGGGCAAGCGTCCGGCGAGCAGGACATCGATGCCGAGGGTTACCATTATTCAACCGTGACACTCTTGGCGAGATTACGGGGCTGATCGACGTCGCATCCCCGCCGCGTGGCAATCTCGTAGGCCAGCAGCTGGGCAGGAATCGTATACAAAATCGGGTTCAAGTCCTCATGAACCGCCGGCAGGTAGATCACATCATCAGTCAAACGGGCCAGGTGGTCGTCCCCGGCAGTTCCGAGCAGAATAAGCCGTCCCTGCCGCGCTTTAATCTCTTCGACATTGGAAATCGTTTTCTGGTAGACACTGTCCTTCGGGGTCACGCCAAAAACCGGCATGTCCTTGTCAATCAGTGCAATCGGTCCGTGTTTCAGTTCACCGGCCGCATAGCCTTCGGCATGAATGTAGGATATTTCCTTGAGCTTGAGCGCACCTTCCAGGGCAATGGGGAAATTCACCCCACGGCCAACAAAGAGAAAATCACGACAGTCGTAAAACGATTCGATCATCCCGGCGATCTGCTCACGGAGTCTCGGCAGTTCCTGCGCTATCGTCTTGGCCAGCAGGATCAGTTTCTGGCCAAGCTCTTTGCGCTTTTTGGCTGAAAGCGTGTTTTTTACCTGGGTGAGATAGAGCGCAAAAAGGTAGAGAGCGGCGAGCTGGGAGGTGAAGGCTTTGGTTGACGCCACACCGATCTCCGGTCCTGCGTGGGTATAGAGGATACCGTCGGCTTCGCGGGTCATGGTCGAGCCGACCACATTGCAGATGGTAATGACCCGGGAGCCCATTTTTGCTGCCCGCCGGATACCGGCAAGCGTGTCTGCGGTCTCTCCCGACTGGGAAATTGCTATTGTCAGGACACGCTCATTGATGATCAGACTTCGGTACCTGAACTCCGAGGCAATATCCACTTCAACCGGAATTTTTGCATATTTTTCGATCCAGTATTTTGCCACCAGGGCGGCATGCCATGATGTGCCGCAGGCAACGATGAAGATGCGGTCGATTGCCTTGAAATCCTCGCTGGTAAGTTTCATCTCAGGCAGCACCACCTCACCGGTCTCAAGGTTAATTCTGCCGCTGACCGTATTGGTGATTGCCTGGGGTTGCTCGTAGATCTCTTTCAGCATGAAATGCTTATAGCCACCTTTTTCAGCCATCGCCGCATTCCAGTCAATCGTGCTGATCTCTTTTGAGACCGGAGCTCCAGTCACCAGTGAGATAACCGATTGACTGGTGTCGGTGAGGATTGCCAGCTCTTCATCCTCAAGGAAAATTACCTGCCTGGTATAGGGCAGCAATGCCGGAATATCTGAGGCGAGAAACGAGCCGCCGTTTTCATCAACACCAAGAACACGCGGGCTCTGGTTCCTGGCGGCGATGAGCATATCCGGGAAATCGGCGGACAATACACCCAGTGCATAGCTGCCTTCCACTCTTCCAAGCGCCTTGCGCACCGCTTCGACCAGGTCAGATTCCAGGTACTGCTCGATGAGATGCGCCAGCACCTCGGTATCGGTTTCGGAGGTGAATATGTGTCCCTGCGCAATGAGTTCTTCCCTCAGAGAATGATAATTTTCGATAATGCCGTTGTGGACAACAACCAGTCTCCCACTGCAGTCAGCATGCGGGTGGGCATTTTCTGTTGTCGGAGCGCCATGGGTTGCCCAGCGGGTATGCCCCAGCCCGATGTGGGCATCTGCGATGATCGCTTCATCGACAATTGCCTCGAGTCCGGAGAGCTTTCCCTGACAACGGTACTTGATAAGCGCGTCGTTCTGATGATAGACGATCCCTGCAGAGTCATAGCCCCGATACTCAAGCCGTTTCAGCCCTTCCAACAGAACGGGTACAACCCTCCTGTTGCCTGCATATCCAACAATACCGCACATTTTTCATACCTCAGTCGTTAAATTGAACGAGAGTGTTTCTATTATCAAGGCAAATATAAAGCTAATAATACTACAGGATAACATTAGTATTTTTAGTTTGGCGAGTTTTTTCTTTTATCATTTTGAAAAAACAGGTAGGATTGTCCGGATTCTCCGCAGGCACCATCGTATT
Organism: uncultured Desulfobulbaceae bacterium; assembly: GCA_965366875.1. GTDB lineage: Bacteria > Desulfobacterota > Desulfobulbia > Desulfobulbales > Desulfocapsaceae > MADRE3. The sequence continues at coordinate 6,797 of CBDUGK010000071.1, forward strand.
AAGAGATAGTTTCAGGTTCAATGGACAGAATTCATGGATAACAGAGCACGCTTAAAATCAATTTTACTGGAAAAATCATACCGGAAAGGGACTTTCACGCTGACCTCCGGAAAAACGTCTGATTTTTATATTGACGGCAAACAGACAACGCTCAGTGGTGAAGGCGCATACCTCTGCGGCAAACTCCTCTTCGACCTCATCCAGAAGGAATCGTCTCCTATCCAGGCTGTCGGCGGTATGACGTTGGGCGCCGATCCGCTGGTTACGGCGGTGTCAATGGTGAGTTTTCTGGAAAAAGCCCCTATCCCCGCCTTTATTGTACGCAAGGAAGCCAAGGGACACGGTACCGGCAACTATATCGAGGGTTTGAAAAACATGCCACCAGGCTGCCGGGTCGCCCTTGTCGAGGATGTCGTGACGACCGGAGGAACACTGCTCAAGGTTATTGAACGGGTCGAGGCAGCCGGTTTTACCGTTGGACTGGTTGTCACCGTTGTTGAGCGGCAGGAGGGTGGAACAGCGATCCTTGCTGAAAAGGGCTACCCGTTAAAAGCTCTTTTTACCAGAGCGGAGTTGTTGGAAGCGCCATGAAATGCACTGAATGTTCCGGTTCACTTGAAGTGCTGAGAAGCTGCGGCGCTGTTCAGATGCGCTGCGATGAATGCGGGAAAAAGTATGCCATCCACGAAATTGCCGACCAGCTCGACACCCGAACCGAAAAACTCCTTGAGCGATACAGCGTCATTATCTACGATTAGATCCGTATCGGATCGACCGCCACAGTTCTGTTTTCCCCTACAAAAGTAATGTTTTTATTGAGCCTTTCTGGATTTTTCTTTTTGGATTAGGTAACATTAAAGAGAAGAGTCTTTCTGTTGCAAGATGATTGAACAATCCTGAATTTAAAGGACTTTATGATACCCGAAGCACTGTCAGCCAGGCGGCCCCAAAGATCTGAAAAAGTATTCGTTACCAACAACAGTGCCACGATCAGCTGCCCGAATTGCGGCAAGACAAAACGCATACCCGTTGCCAGGTATTGCGGCAGAAAGCAGACAATCAAAGTACGGTGCAGTTGCGACACGTCTTTTCTGGCCTACCTGGAATTTCGCAAACACTATCGTAAATCGGCAGAACTGCAGGGAATGTATCGAATCACCTCGGAAGGCGGCGGGGGCGGCAGCGCTTCAATTCACAATGTTTCCCGGGGCGGACTCGGTTTCACCGTTTCCGGGAAACACAGCATCCGCATTGGTCAGAAGGCACTTGTCGATTTTGTCCTTGATAACCACAAGAGTACGAGACTCAGCAAGGAAGTGGAGATCAAGGTGGTCAATGACAATTATATCGGCTGTGAATTCATCAGTCACCAGCCATTTGAGAAGGAGCTGGGATTCTATCTCCAACCCTGATTTTCTCCCCCGATTACCTTTCGCATCATCTGCTGGGCTCGCTCCAGAAACGGTCCGAACGTCGTTGAGTCAAGTGCGCTCAGAGCAATCTCATCGGCTCCGATCCCCATCTGTTCTCTTTCCGGAGAGTCAAAGAGGTCTGTCTTGTTATAGACCTTGAGGCAGGGGATGGCGCCAAGGCCGAGTTCCGTCAGCAGGTTGTCAACCACGTCGATATGATAACGGTAATCCGGATTGGAGAGATCGACCACGTGCACGAGCAGATCTGCTTCCTCAAGCTCTTCAAGTGTTGCCTTAAACGCCTGCAGAAGATCCGTCGGCAGATTGTTGATAAAACCGACCGTGTCGGTGATTATCACCTCAATCTCTTCGGGAAATCTCAGCCTGCGGCTGGTGGGGTCAAGCGTTGCAAACAGCTTGTCTTCAGCTGCTATGTTGCTGTTGGTCAGGGTGTTTAACAGGGTTGACTTGCCGGCATTGGTGTAGCCGACAAGAGAGATGACCGGCAGTTCCTTCTTTCTCCGCTGTGCTCTTCTTCGAAAGCGTTCCTTGGCCACCGTCTGCAGCTCCTTGCCCAGCCGTGCCAGCCGGTCATTTATCCGCCGCCGGTCTATCTCAAGTTTCGTCTCGCCCGGGCCCCGTGCTCCAATTCCTCCTGTCAGTCGTGACAGTGCATCATCTCGTGACGACAGCCGGGGAAGCATATATTTCAGTTGAGCCATCTCAACCTGGAGCTTGCCTTCCCTGCTCTGTGCCCGATGTGCGAAGATATCGAGTATCAGCTGGGTCCGGTCGATGACCCGCAGATCGGTAAAATCGGTAATTGAGCGGACCTGCGAGGGGTTCAGTTCCTGGTTGAAGATCAGCAGGTTTGCATCCAGCTGCAGGGCCTGGATAATGATCTCGGTGAGACGGCCCTTGCCGAGAATAAAACGCGGGTTAATCCGTTTCCGTCGCTGCAGCACCTTGTCAAGAACCAGAATGTCATCCGAGCGGGCCAACTCCGCCAGCTCATGTATCGAACCTTCCGCCTTCTGGCGTGACTCGGTTGTAACACTCACCAGAATTGCCCGGTCCTGGTTCTGCGGTCCACCCTTTCCGCTCCGGCTCCTGCTGAATTCCTCCTCCAGCGCCCCGATCATCTCGGTAAACGAATCCCGCTGCCGGGCTGGATGCACCGGATCAAGAAATGCCCAGCTTTTACCGTCAACTGCAGCCGGTAGAAGATGGGCGGAGTAGAGACGCTCGGGCAGCCCATCGACGCTAATCTTGATAACCGAGATCAGGTCGAGGCGGAGAAAAAGCAGGTCCATCAGGTCATCATCAGAAATATCCTCCCCGCCTGGATGGGTATGAACCAGCCTCACTCCCCTGAGCCTTCCCCCGGACGAGCGCAGGTGTGACAGTGGAGGGATCACCAGCCTGTTGTAGTCACCGACAATAATCGCCACCACCTTTCCCGAACGATCAATCAGCAGCCCGATCTGACGGTTTAACTCAAACGACAACTCACAGACAGCCCGGGCCATCTCGGCACCAATTACCAGTTCTCGAGGAACCCGCCTGGATCCGATGCGTTCCAGCAGCTTGAGCTGGTGCTTTTTGAGGCCCTGCGTATTTCCTTCTACCCTTGAAATAATTATTCCTCTTTTATCTCTGTTTTTTCCTGCTTTGCTGGCGCCTTCGGCCAGATTGCATCAGCAAAATAATCGTCAGCTCCCACCCTTGAGCATAGTGTCTGCTCGGTATAGTTTTTCCAGGCAGGATCCAGGTAGGAATCATGACAGCCGACGCAACTGCCGATCTGCAGGATCTTCCGGAGCTCATTACCATTGAACGGTCTGAGGTCTGCACGGGAACCATGCTGCAACGGTGTCCCGTCAAGAGCGACAAAGGCGTCAAACCCGACGGTCTGTCCGCTGGCACTCTCCACCCCCTGGTCAAGGGGGGTGAACCGCACCTGTCCGTCTTCAACAAAAAGCCTTCCTTCACCAAGGCCGACACTCCTTGTTGAACTGTGGCAATCTTCACAGCTTCTCCCTTCTTTTTGGGTGGTGTGGGGATTTATTGCCGCCATTGTGAAGCGATCAAAACTTTTTTCCAGCGCTCCATCCTTGTCAACCACCGTGACAATATCCTGACACCCGGGGGTTACGATGACAATCTCTTCTGCCCAGACGGCAAGCATCGGCTGCTGATACCTGATATAGGAGCGTCCTTCCTCCCACCGTCCCGGGGTCTGCTGGAGACTCAGTTTGTCGAGATGGGTCAGGGACTCATCGCGCTTGGCATGACAGCCGTAGCATTGCGGAACCCAGGTTGAATGGCACGACTCACAGGTAACTCGTCGATGCCCGGAAAAATCGCATACTCCAGGCTTCGGGGGTCTCAGATTCCACAGCCTGTCATCGACTTTACTGTGCAGCTTATAGCCCTCGTCCAGCAATTCCACATTGGTCAACATGTTGTTTTTTCTCGTCATACCGGGTTGCCTGCTATGACAGGCTTCACAGGAAATTTCCAGCTGCTCCTCATAATGAGCGTAACTCGTTCCATCACCCATGATCTCGTCTCTGGTGTGGCAATCAATGCAGCTCATCCCCTGGCGGTGGTGAATGTCATCGGCCAGGTCAAGATAGAAGCGGTTCCCGGGAAGTTTCTTTGCTGTCAGGCGACCTCTCTCATACGGCGTACCATACCCCTCAGACTCAAAGACCCCGGTGTAGGAAAGCCCGATTCTACCCGAGCGGTTATGACAGCGGACGCAGTTTACATCAGGCACGTTGCTGGTAACCAGCGGGTGAACAAAATCCTTCTTCTCTTCAGGATCCTCGACCTCCGGATCGGTTACGGCCGGACGTTCATGCCCGGCAGGCATCACAAAATGACAGGCTGAACAGCCGCCGCCCTTCTCGTTGAAAAATGGTGCGACCCCTTCGAGGTCATTTTTCTGCTTCCACAAGTGGCAGGTGGCGCAGAGCTTTCGATAATAGTCAATGGCAAGAGATGTCCGGCCAGAGTCGATCAGTGACTCCACCGTCAGGTCCGTGTCCTGGGACTCGCTTTCTCCCCAATAGTAGAGCAGTGTCCCCAGGATGCCACGGTTGGTGGCCATCAGGGAATTTTTTACTTTCTTGATATCCGTGGGGTGGCACCCTTCAACCCCGCAGGTTTTTTCAGCCACTCTCAGATCGCCGGGGTTGTTTATGATCCCGGCATGGGCCTTGTCTTTATCAATGGCCAGCGGATCGCCAAGATGACAGGGGGTACAGCCGATTACCTTGGCGTCGTGGGCGGAATCGAGCTTCTCCGTGGTATGGCAGAACAGGCACATGTCTACCCTGCCCGAGGTGGTTATGTATATTTCTTCGGGCCGCTTTATCTGAAATTCACGGTAGACCAGATAGACGAAGGAACAGGCCACCGCCGAGAGGGCAAGAACGAAAACAACCTGCCGTGGGGATAAGGGAATGCGGACCATAGGTGTCGTGATCAGCCCCGGTAATTTTGAACGTTCGGCAACCGCCGGCCGAAACCAAAGGCTTTGCTGGTGACTTTCAACCCGATCGGCGCCTGTTTTCGCTTATATTCGTTGATCCTGATTCTCCTGACCACATCATCGACGACATCACGGTCATAGCCCTGGTCTATGATATGCTGACGGCCATAACCTTCCTCGAGATAAAGCTGGAGAATCCGGTCAAGCAATTCGTAGGGGGGCAGGTCATCCTGGTCGCACTGTCCCGGCCGAAGTTCGGCGGTCGGCGGTTTACTGATGGATCGTTGCGGAATAATCTCCTGGTGCCGATTGACAAAGTGGGCAAGCTCGTAGACCAGCTGCTTGGGCACGTCGGAAATAACGGCCAGTCCGCCACTCATGTCCCCGTAAAGGGTGCAGTAACCGACCGCCATCTCGCTCTTGTTGCCGGTCGCCAGCAGCAGATGATTGAATTTGTTTGAAAGCGCCATCAACAGGTTACCCCGGATACGGGCCTGGATATTCTGTTCGGTAACATCCTCCTCGAGCCCGCTGAACAGCTGCTCGAGGGTCTTTCGAAAACAATCAAAGAGAGGGCCGATTGGAATCGTTTCAAATCTGCACCCCAATCGTGTTGCCAGCCGCTGCGCATCTTCAAGCGAATCGGCAGAGCTGTAGGGAGACGGCAGCGCAACCCCGAGCACGTTTTCGGCACCAAGTGCCTCCGCCGCAATCGCTGCCGTCAAGGCCGAATCGATCCCTCCCGAAAGGCCCAGAACAGCCGAACTGAAGCCGCTCTTGTGTACGTAATCCCTTGTCCCCATTACCAGCGCATCATGGATTGAGCGAATTTCGCCTTCATCATCGTCAAGACGCCTGTCGCCATCGAGGCTGTCGACGTCGACGATAATCATGTCTTCCTGAAAACGGTGCGCATTGGCGATGAGTCTGCCGCTGTTGTCAAAGGCACAGCTGTTACCGTCGAAAAGCAGGGAATCCTGGCCGCCTACCTGGTTTACATAAAGAAACAGGATGTTGAAATCGACACAGAGTGATGAAAAAATACCACTTCTTGTTTTGGTTTTACCACGGTGATAGGGCGATGCCGAGATATTGACCAGTATGTCAATCTGAGCGTTGAGCCGGGATGCATGGTCAAAGATATCCCTGACCGGTTCAACCCTGTATTCATCAACCGTCCCATACCAGATGTCTTCACAGACGGTTATCGCAAATTTTTTGCCGCCCAGTTCATAGATCTCAGGAGCAGCACCGGGCTCAAAATAGCGATTTTCATCAAAAACATCATAGGCGGGCAGCAGGCGCTTCCGGGTCCTGTGAATGATTGCCCCCGAACGGCAGACCAGTGCACTGTTATAGAGCGGTTTACCTGAACCGCCCTGCCTCGATTCAATAGCTCCGATCATCACGTCGATCCGGGGAAGTTCAGACAGCAGTTGGTCAAGCGCCGCCTCATGGTCACGGATGAATGAGTTTCGCTCAAGCAGGTCGAGCGGCGGATAGCCGGAAACAGCAAGTTCCGGAAAAATAACCAGACTGCAGCCGCGCTCAGCAGCTGCATGGGAATAGGCGACGATTTTTTTACAATTACCGGCAAAATCACCAATTACCGGATTTATCTGAGTCAACGCGACCTTCACTATCTGTCTCCAAAATTACGCCAGGGGGAACACGTGGCAGACGAAAATTAGAGCATAGCAGAAGTGGATAATTTTTCCATCATTTCATTGACCGGGTTTTCCGCTGCCGCGACGCTGGTATTTTCGAACCGCACGATTATGCTCTTGTAATGATTTTGAAAAGTAGTGTGTTCCATCATTTTTTGAAACAAAGTAGAGATAATCCGTGTCGCTGGGAAACAGAACAGCCTGCAATGCCTGCGCCCCGGGGCTGCAGATCGGTCCTGGCGGAAGAGCCGGAATCACATAGGTATTGTACGGTGTTGCTGTCCTCAGGTCTGTCCGGGTCAAGGCAGTGTTGGAGCTGTCCAGCCCATAGATGACGGTTGGGTCAGACTGAAGTTTCATCTTCTTTTTCAGCCGGTTAAAAAAAACCGAAGCAATCATCGGTCGTTCCTCGCCAGCGCCGCTCTCTTTTTCTATTATTGATGCCAGGGTAAAAACCTGATGCCTGTCCAGGCCGCTGTTGTTTTTAGCGGCGAGCCCCTGCCAGATCGAAAGTGAACGCCGGGTCAGCATTGTAATGATTTCCGCTTCACCTCTGGATGGTCTTATGAGGCGATAGGTGTCGGGAAAGAGATATCCTTCAAGGCTGTCGATACCTTCCAGGCCAAGCTGCGCAATAAACCGTGCATCATGCGCCATTTCGATAAACCGTTCCTGATCAACCCAGCCGCCTGCTGAGAATAGTCCGGCAATCTCGGCAAGGTTAAAACCTTCCGGAATAGTTACGCTGTGCTCCACCGGGCGGGCATGCGTGAGTTCCTTTATCAGGTCTACAGGGCTCTGATTGGTCTTAAGCCGGAACTCTCCAGCCTGAAGATTCGCTGATTTGCCCATCAGCCGAACCAGGACCAGGAATCTGAAATCAGGGGAGATCAGCTTTTTTTCAGCGAGAAGAGAGGAAATGTTCTTTGTTGAAGTACCTTGAGGAATAAAGACGATAACCGAATCTTCGTCAACGTCAGGGCCGGGGATCAGGACATAGGAGAGAAACCATGCCCCTGACAACAGGAAACCGAGAAACAGACCAAGGATCGTCCAGAGGGCGATCCTTGGTCCCTTCTGACCAGTTGCGTGCTTTTCTTCTTGGCTGCCGGTCACAAATTATCAATTATCCTTTCAGGTTTCCCGGTTTTATATCCTTGCCAAAGGCAACCTTAATGACCTCATCCATGTCCTTGACCGGAAAGAACGTCATTTGCTGTCTGATATTTTTTGGAATTTCAACCAGATCCTTCTTGTTCTGGTCAGGAATAATCACCTGGGTTATGTGGGCACGCAGGGCAGCAAGCGCTTTTTCCTTGAGACCGCCTATCGGCAGAACCCTGCCCCGAAGGGTTACTTCACCGGTCATGGCAATCCCTAGCGCAACTTTGCGGCCTGAGATTGCTGAATAAAGAGCGGTGGCCATGGTTATTCCGGCGGAAGGCCCATCTTTGGGTATGGCACCTGCCGGAACATGAATATGGATGTCTGTCTTGTCAAAGTAATCCTCAGCGACACCAAGGTGAGCCGAGCGGCTGCGGCAATAGGTCAAGGCCGCCTGCGCCGACTCTTTCATCACCTCACCGAGCTGCCCGGTCATGATCAGCTTGCCTTTGCCAGGCATCAGGTTGACTTCTATCTGCAATATTTCGCCGCCAACCTCGGTCCAGGCCAGCCCGGTTACCAATCCCGGCTGATCGAGCGTTTCCTGCTCGGACTCCGGTATGATTTTGGGAGGTCCAAGATATTTGTGAAGGTTTCTGGCAGAGACGGTATAGGGACCTTTGCCACCTTCGGCAATCTTCCGCGCCACTTTGCGGCAGACCTTGCCGATCTCCCGTTCAAGATTTCTCAAACCCGCTTCTCTGGTGTAATGAGTGATGATCAGATTAATCGTGTCATCCCCCAAACGGATTTTGGAAGGCTTCAAACCGTTTTCACGGATCTGGCGGGGTATAAGATAACGGTCGGCAATCGCCAGTTTTTCCTCAAGCGTATAGCCGGAGAGACGGATCACCTCCATCCGGTCCAGAAGCGGTCCCGGGATGGTATCACTCATGTTGGCAGTGGTGATGAACATAACCTTGGAGAGGTCAAACGGCAAATTGAGGTAGTGATCAGAAAATTCAAAGTTCTGTTCCGGATCGAGAACTTCAAGCAGCGCAGAGGATGGGTCACCGCGATAATCGGCACCGACCTTGTCTATCTCATCCATCATGAATACCGGATTATTGGACTTCACCGTCTTCAGCCCCTGGATGATCCGCCCCGGCATGGCACCGATATAGGTTCTCCTGTGTCCCCTTATTTCCGCCTCGTCCCGCATCCCGCCAAGGGAGATGCGATGAAACTTGCGCCCCATCGCCCGGGCAATTGACTGGCCAAGGGATGTTTTTCCGACTCCCGGGGGTCCGACAAAACAGAGGATCGGCCCCTTGGTTGACCGATTAAGCTTACGCACGGCAAGATACTCGAGGATTCTCTCTTTCACCCGTTCGAGTCCATAATGATCTTCATCAAGGACCTGTTTTGCCGCCTTGAGTTCAAGCCGGTCCTTGGTTCCTTTTTTCCATGGCACATCGAGAATCCAGTCGATATAGGTGCGGATGATGGTCGCTTCAGAAGAGTCGGGATGCATCATCTCCATCCGGCTGAGCTGCTTTTTGGTCTCCTTGCGGATCGCCTTGGGCATCTTGGTTTTCTTGATTTTCTGCTCAAGTTCTTCGATCTCCTGGGTGCGCTCGTCGGTATCGCCGAGTTCTTTCTGCAGAGCGTGAAGCTGTTCACGCAGGATATACTCCCGTTGAGACTTGGACATTTCTTCTTTTGCTTCATTCTGGATCTTGGCCTGAACGGTTGAAACCTCCAGCTCCTTGCTCAACAGGGTACTGACCAGGCGAAGTCGCCTCACCGGGTTGACCTCTTCCAGGATAGACTGGGACTCCACGATTTTCAGCCGCAGATTTGATCCGACCAAATCAGCAAGCCGTCCCGGATCCTCGATATTGTTGATAATCATCATCAGGTCGGCAGAAAGTATCCCCCTCAAAGACATGATTTTTTCCGTCTGGTCCCTGACGGTGCGCATCAGCGCTTCAACTTCCACGGTAATTTCACCGCACTCCTCGTCTTCGACGACCTCAACAGACACCTGGTAGGATGGTTCTATCCGGTGATACTCAATTACCCGTGCCTTGGACATTGCCTGCACAAGAACCTTCAGGCGGCCATCCGGCAGTTTCAGCGTGCGCATGATCATGCAGACCATGCCGACATCATAGAGATCGTCGGTGGACGGGTTGTCCTTGGTCGCATCGCGCTGGGTAACGAGCATGAGTAATTTGTTTGAGTTCAATGCTTCATTGACAGCTTCGACAGAACCCGGTCGACCGACAAACAGCGGGATGATCATATAATTGAAGATAACGACATCCCTGACCGCCATCATCGGCAGCTGATCCGGTATCTCAAAATCCTCGTTACTGGAAAAATCGTCCATGCCTAAGCTGAGCGAATCATTAAATTCCACTTACACCTCCACAACCTTCACGCGGTTGAAAAATTATCGTTAAATTTCAAAGCAATTCCAAAGCTCTCCATTGTTCTGCAAACTTCGAAATCAATAGCCGAAAAAACCGTGAAAAACCTAAACATTGAGATTCTTTAAGTCAAGACTCTTCTGCTGGTTTGCAGCTCCTGCCTGAAAATTTCTTGATCAATTGCTGCAATTCAACCATATTGTTTATTTTCAAGCATAACTGTAATCTTACCATCAATTCAAATTCAGGACTCTATATGCTGCTCGCTGAATCATTGTTTGACACGACAACCTTTGCGCACAAAGCCATATTTTCCGCTTCTGAACCGGTCTGGTCGGCGCTTGGCAACCTGAAAGACTACATGGATTCATATCCCTACCCAGCCGGGATACTCGAGCCGATAGCCGATGGGATTCCGCTTGTCGAACCAGTTGTTCTCTTTGACAACAACCTGATACCGGCAAAGGAGTGCGAAATCGTCCATGGCGGCGTTGGTAAAGGTAACCTTGTCATTTCTCGTAAAGGCAGCAGACTGGACGGCGCTTCCCTGATCATGGCTGGAGCAGTATTGACCGGGAAGAGAATCGCAATCGGCACGGCGAGCCTGATTGAAGGGGGGGCAACGGTCAAAGAGCCTGCAGTCATCGGAAACCTGACCGAGATTCGCCAGGGAGCCTACATGCGGGGCTATTGCCTTATCGGTGACCGTTGTGTTGTCGGGCACACGACCGAAGTAAAGCATTCAGTTTTTCTCGACGATGCCAAGGCCGGCCATTTTGCCTACCTGGGAGATTCAATTCTTGGAAATCATGCCAACCTCGGAGCCGGTACCAAATTTGCCAATCTCAGGTTTATTTCCGGCACTATCAATATCGTGATCGAAGGAAAACTGCTGGATACCGGCATGAGAAAATTCGGGGCGATTCTTGGCGACCATGCCCAGACCGGCTGTAACTCGGTAACCAGTCCGGGAACAATCATTGGAAAACACGGTATTGTAATGCCCAATGCGACTGCTCCCTCGGGTTACCACCGGGACCGGGTTCGCCTGCGCTGAAAGAGACGACCCCTAAAGCATCATTTGTCCATCAACAAAGCATACTACAGGAGAAACGAGACATGGCAGTAATCAAAACCGAAGATTTTATCAGCTCGATCGCAGACAGTCTGCAGTATATCAGCTACTATCACCCGCTTGATTTTGTCGAGGCGATGTACAGGGCCTACAAGAAAGAGGAAAATCAGGCGGCAAAAGATGCCATCGGCCAAATCCTGATAAACTCGCGCATGTGTGCCATTGGAAAACGCCCGATCTGCCAGGATACCGGCATTATCACTGTTTTCGTCAAACTTGGGATGAAAAGCGCCTTTGACAGCGACAGGACAATCCAGGAAATGGTTGACGAAGGTGTCGCACGGGCCTACAACAGCACGACCAACCCGCTGCGCAAATCAATCGTTTCTCCTCCCGCCGGCGATCATCGGTTAAACACGGGGACAAATGCACCGGCAGTCGTTCATGTTGAAATGGTCAAAGGAGATGGGGTCGAGGTGAACATTGCGGCAAAAGGCGGCGGTTCCGAAAATAAGAGCAAGATGGCGATGCTTAACCCGGCGGACTCGATAGTTGACTGGGTAAAAAAGACCCTGCCGTCCATGGGAGCAGGATGGTGCCCCCCCGGCATACTCGGCATCGGTATCGGCGGAACCATCGACAAGGCCATGTGTCTTGCCAAGGAGTCCCTTATGGAGCCGGTTAATATCCACGAATTAATCGAACGCGGTCCGGCAGATGAACTGGAAAAGCTGCGACTCGAAATATATGAAGCGGCAAATGACCTGGGCATCGGGGCCCAGGGGCTCGGCGGCCTTACCACGGTTCTCGACGTCAAGATTCTGGATTTTCCAACCCACGCCGCCTCGCTTCCAGTGGCGATGATTCCCAATTGCGCGGCAACCCGCCACATCCATTTCAGCCTTGACGGCAGCGGTCCGCTGCAGCTGCTAGCCCCCGATATTAACGCCTGGCCGGAAATCCCAATGGCGGCTGGCGAAAATGTCAAGCGGGTTAACCTCGACGGCATCACCAGAGAGCAGATCAGTTCATGGAAAGCCGGGGACACGCTGCTGCTCAACGGCAAAATTCTAACCGGCCGCGATGCCGCACATAACCGCATCAGGAGCCTGCTGGATGAAGGCAGGACACTGCCTGACGGCGTCGATTTCAACGGCCGCTTTGTCTATTATGTCGGCCCGGTCGATCCGGTCGGCGATGAAGTTGTCGGTCCCGCAGGGCCCACCACCTCAACGAGAATGGACAAATATTCCGAAATGATGCTCTCCCGGGCAGGACTGTTCGGAATGATCGGCAAGGCTGAGCGGGGAGATGAAACCGTAGCCCTGATCAAAAAATACCAGGCGGTTTACCTGATGGCAGTGGGCGGTGCTGCCTATCTTGTCTCAAAGGCAATTAAAAATTCCCGCATAATTGCTTTTGAGGATCTCGGCATGGAGGCAATCTATGAATTTGAAGTTGAAGACATGCCGGTAACGGTCGCCGTCGACTCCGGCGGCAATGCCGTTCACAAGACAGGACCGACATTCTGGCAGCAGGAAATCCTGCGCAAGAAATAAACAAATCCCAAGGGGGCTTCAGGTGCAGAAGCATGGCTTTAGGCCGGCTTTCTGCGCCTGAAGATCCCGTCTTTCTTCAGTAGTTCCCGGTCTCCGGTCAGCGTCAGCCACACCCTGTTTCCGGGATTTGCACGCTGCACCTCGTGTCCGCTCTCGTTTTCCATTTTTTCAACGATGAACCGACTGGTGGCAACCGATTGCTGCATGTAGTCAATGCTTTCCCCGGAGATCAGCACATTTCGTGCCTCTACCAGCGGCTGCATCCGTATCTCCCGGATAACGGCGACCGGTTCGTAAGCCTGCTCAAAACGGGAGGTATGATAGAGCATTGCGGAGCCCCCGGGGCGATCATCAAAGAAATTTTCGGTACTGTCGCGCGTCCCGGTGCGGGCGATCTCCTGCAGCATTTCCTCTGGAACCAGAATCTTATCCGGATGTGCCCAGGCAGAAGGCTCAAGGCTGCCAAGATAATCCAGAGCAGCCCGGTACACCCTGATAACCCCGCCGACATAAAAGATTGATTTCATTCTGCCTTCGACCTTGATCGCATCTATCCCGGCAGCCACCAGTTCCGGCAGGCGTCGCAGCA
>CBDUGK010000072.1:0-20014 GCA_965366875.1 uncultured Desulfobulbaceae bacterium
AAGTGAAGAACAGCGGTCTGAGGGGCAGGGGGGGGGCCGGTTTTCCAGCCGGCGTGAAGTGGAGTTTTCTGCCGAAAGACCACGGTAAGCCGGTCTACCTTGCCGTGAATTCCGATGAATCCGAGCCGGCAACCTTCAAGGACCGCTATATTCTCGTTCGCGACCCCCATATGCTCCTTGAGGGAATCATTATCTGCTGCTACGCCATTGGCTGCCATGATTGTTATATCTACATCCGTGGCGAATACACCTCACAGGTAAAAATTCTGCAGACGGCAATCGATGAGGCTTATGAGGCGGGATATCTTGGAGAAAAAGTTGCAGGCCGCGATTTTCGCCTTGATGTAACCGTCCACAGAGGCGCTGGTGCCTATGTGTGCGGCGAAGAAACGGCTTTGCTTGAATCGATAGAGGGTAAAAAGGGGCAGCCAAGGAGCAAGCCGCCCTTTCCGGCAGTGGTCGGTCTTTACGACTCCCCGACGATCATTAACAATGTCCAGTCCATAGCTTCTCTGCCGTTTATTATCGAAAAAGGGGCGGAAGCCTACAGAACGTATGGTACGGAAAAAAGTCCGGGCACCCATTTGTTCGGGATATCCGGGCATGTTGAAAAACCAGGTCTGTATGAACTGCCGCTTGGTCTTGGACTCATGGAAGTTATTGAAAAAGTAGCCGGCGGTGTCTGGAAGGGACGGGCACTGAAAGGGATTATTCCCGGGGGAAGTTCAACACCTGTCCTGACCGTTGAAGAAGCCCGGACGGTAACCCTTGATTATGAATCGATGGCCGAGCATAAAACCATGTTCGGCTCCGGTGGTATCGTTGTGCTTGATGAAACGGTAGACATGGTAAAACTGGTCGAAAATCTCATCTCTTTTTATCATCACGAATCATGCGGCCAGTGCACTCCCTGCCGGGAAGGGTTGGGCTGGATGTTGAAGATCGTAAAAAAACTGCTTGCCGGTAATGGCACGACAGATGATATCGACCTGCTGGTTGAGCTCTGCGACAATATCGAGATGAAGACCGTCTGTGTTCTTTCAGCTGCCTGCACCATGCCGGTGCGCAGTTATCTGACTAAATTCCGACATGAATTCGAGGCCTATGCAGTTGATAGCGCCACGGCTCAATAATATCCGCATGATGAATAGGATGACCAATGGCTGAGATGGTGAAACTTTTTGTAAACGGGCAGGAGGTGGAAGTTGAGTCTGGAAAGAACCTTATCGATGCACTTGCTGTCGCAGGTATAGAGATCCCGCATTTCTGCTATCATCCGGCGCTGGGAGCGGATGGAAACTGCAGGATGTGTCTGGTCGGCATCGAAGACGGCAGGCCGCCCCTTGTTCCCGCCTGCAAGACGCCTGCGCTGCAGGGTATGAAAGTGCAGCTGGATACCGATTACATCAAAAAAATCCAGCGTGACATCCTCGAATTCGAATTGATCAATCATCCTGTCGACTGCCCGATCTGTGATCAGGCCGGGGAATGTGACCTGCAGGATTACTACATGGCCTACAGCCTTGAGGACAGCAGGATGAGCGTTCCCCAGGTGACCAAAGGAAAGAAAATGGATTTTGGTTGCGGGGTCGTTCATGACCAGGAGCGCTGCGTTCTCTGTGGAAGATGTGTCAGGTTTACCCGCCAGATCACCAAAACAGGTGAGCTTGGCATTGTCAACAGGACCGATGCTGCCCGGGTAACGATCTTTCCCGGCAGACCGCTGGATAACCGCTATGCCCTCAATATTGTCGACATCTGCCCGGTCGGGGCGATGACCAGTAAAGACTTCAGGTTCAAACAGCGCGCCTGGTTTCTGAAACGCGACGAGGGCATCTGTCACGGCTGCAGCAGGGGGTGCAGCATCTATATCGATCATCACCGGGAAAAATACAAGGATGATGTCATCTATCGTTTCAGGGCGCGGCAGAACCTGCTGGTCAACGGTTATTTTATCTGCGATGAGGGACGGCTGAGTTATCATCGGGAGAACGATCAGCGCCAGACCCAAACGATTGTCGATGGCAATGAGGTCTCATTTGAACAGGGGATCAGCGCCATCCTTGACAGGCTGGGACGGGCAAAAACACCGCTGATGCTCGTCTCCCCTGATTCCACGCTGGGCCAGATGTGGGCGGTAAAACGGCTGGCGGACCTCTATGGAGCGGATCTTTCAGGCTATAGTGATGCCTATCTGCTACCGGGAAGCGGTGATGACTATCTGATCAACGACGACAAGGCTGCTAACCGCAGGGGACTTGATCTGCTTGAAATCGAACGCGATAAAAATTCATTTAGCGCAGCCCTTGAGAAATGCGATCTCTTCATCAATTTTGACAACGATCTTCTCTTTACTGATATCAATGATGATCTCAAAGAGCTCCTGGATGCTGTCGAATCGATTGCGGTCTGCAGCCATGATCTGCCGGCTTTCTCCTCTTCAGCAATTGTTCTGCCGACTGCCTCATACAGTGAATACGACGGGGTTGTGGTTAATGGAGACGGGGTTCTGCAGCGTTTCAGCAAGGCCGTATATAAAAATGAAGACCCGGCGGATATTGTTGAAATCACCAGGTTGCTGGGAGGAGCCATAACAGATTGGACACGTTCCTGGCCCGGTATCAGGCAGTCGGTTCCGCTGCTCTCTGATGTCCGGCCGGAGCAGATTCCTGCTGAAGGATTAAAATTAGCAGAAAGCGAGGATTCCCATGTCACCACTTGATGTATTGATGGTATTGCTCAGGGTTGCATTCGGGGTCTTTGTGCCGCTGAGTTTCGTGGCGGTGCTGGTATGGATGGAGCGCCGCGGAGCTGGCTTTTTTCAGGATCGAGCTGGTCCCAACCGCTGTAATTTCATGGGGTTCAGGGCTGCCGGCCTGATACAGAACCTGGCCGACGGGGTAAAGCTGGTCTTCAAGGAAGATGTGGTGCCTGGGCATATCAAACACAAGTTTTATTTCATTCTGGCGCCGATGCTGGTGTTCATTACGGCAATGCTCTGTTTTGCCGTCATTCCCTTTGCCGATATCCTGACAATCAGCGGCAGGGAGTACGTGATGCAGGCAGTTCCGATGGATATCGGTGTCCTCTGGTTCCTGGCGATTGTCGGCTTCGGCGTGTACGGAATTATCCTTGCCGGCTGGTCATCCCATAACAAATATGGCGTGCTCGGCGGGCTCCGGGCGGCTGCCCAGGTGATCAGTTACGAGATCCCGATGGGGCTTGCCCTGGTCAGCCTGCTGGCCGTGTACGGGACGGTCAATTTGACGGAAATGGCGCGGTATCAGGGACAGCTGCTTTTCGGGTTTATCCCGATGTGGGGTGTTTTTCTGCAGCCGCTCGGCGTGGTTATCTTTATCATTGCCGCATTTGCTGAAACCAACCGTACGCCGTTCGACCTTGCCGAGGGGGAAAGTGAGATTGTTGCAGGTTTTCACGTCGAGTACAGCGCCATGAAGTTTGCCCTGTTCTTCCTGGGGGAATATGTGGCCATGTTTGTCTCGAGTGCGCTGATTATCACCCTGTATTTCGGCAGTTACCAGATTCCCTGGCTGGCAACGGAGACACTGGTGGCCAACGCCAGGGCAGTAGTCGTCCTGTTGATGATTGTCACCCCGGTTATCACCTATTTTTTCACCGGCTGGATCAAAAAGAATAATCGCAGTCATTATCACCGGCCGAATGACCCGCGGGTTCGGGAGGCAAACGTCTACAGGGCGATTATCTGGATGGCCGTTGTCCTGCTCGAGGTGGTGCTGGTCGGTTATCTGCTTTTTGCGGCCGGTGGGGCCGCCGACCGGATTCTGGTGGCCCTGCTTCAGGTTGTCACCTTTTTAATCAAGACAACGATGATGTGTTTTGTCTACATCTGGGTCAGGTGGACGCTGCCGCGGTTTCGCTATGACCAGCTGCAGAAAATAGGCTGGGAGAAACTCCTGCCGCTGGCGCTTTTAAATATATTCATCACCAGCGCTGTCATTGTTTCGTTTGGGTAAAAGGATTCTCATGGGTGCAAAAGTCAGAGTCGTAGAACGCAAAGGGCGGACCTTTCTGGAACAGCTGTATCTGGTTGAGGTCGCCAAGGGAATGATTGTCACATTCGGTCATTTCTTCCGGAACCTGCTTGATAACTCGCGGTTGTATGTCCGTCACTATCCCGAGGTGAAGCCGGAAATTTCGCCGCGCTGGCGGGGCAGGCACCGGTTGACGAAACATGATGACGGAACAGTCAAGTGCGTCGCCTGTTTCATGTGTCAGACAAACTGCCCGTCGGACTGCATCATGATCGAGGCCGGGGAGCGGCACGATGACAAATCAGAAAAACTGCCGGTCCGGTTCGATATTGACCTGCTGGAATGCATTTATTGCGGGTACTGCGTGGAAGCCTGCCCGATGGATGCCATTCGAATGGATACCGGAATATTCTCGGTGACCAGCAATAACCGCGGCTCAATGGTAATCGGGCTCGAACAGCTGCTCGATACGCCGGGGGCATTTGAAGAACAGGACTACCAGAAGGGGGCTCGTTAGGAACATGATATCCACACTCTTGTTTTTTGGATTCGGGTTGTTGTCGGTTCTGGGGGCGCTGGGACTGATCCTCTTCAGGCACCCGATGAACGGTGCCATGAGTTTTGTCGTGACGCTGATTTCTCTTGCCGGCCTTTATGCGCTTCTGTCCGCCAAACTCATTTTTGCCGTTCAGCTGATTGTCTATGCAGGCGCCATCATGTCTCTGATCCTCTTTATTATCATGTTTCTCAATATCCAGGAAAGTGATTTACCCGCGGAAAACGGCAGGTGGTTTTATCTGGCCGGAGGGGTTGCCGTGATCGCTCCGATCACCATTTTGCTGCTCAAGGCGGTAAAGTCGCTGCCGGGCGGGGATACGGTGATTGTCGGAGGAGGATTCGGCGGGGTAAAAGATGTTGGGGTGCTGCTCTTCAAGGATTGGCTGCTGCCTTTTGAAATCGTCTCAATTCTGCTGCTGGTGGCACTGGTCGGTGCTGTCGTTCTTGCCGGCAAGAGGGAGGTGAAGCAGTGATTTTGAATTATCTCTCCTTGAGTATTATCCTGTTTTGCCTCGGCATACTCGGGGTAATCTCCCGCCGCAACGTTTTTACCGTTTTCATGGCCATCGAGCTGATGCTCAATGCGGCAAACCTGGCTTTTGTCACCCTTGCCCGTCTCCACGAGAGCATGGATGGCCATGTCCTGGCCCTGATGGTTATGGCTGTTGCAGCGGCTGAAGCGGCACTGGCGCTGGCCGTGGTAATCCTTCTTCACAAGCATAAAGGCAAGCTGGACACCAATGTTTTCAGCCTGCTCAAGGGGTGACCTGATGGAACAGACTGCAACATACCTGGCTTATATTCCCCTTCTGCCGCTCGGCGGTGCGCTTGTTCTCGGAATCCTGCATCTGGCAACCTGCCAGGAAAAGAAAGTCTCGGAAAAGCTTTTTGGGATCCTCGGCTGTATCGGCCCGATTCTCTCCTTTCTGCTGGCGCTCAGGGTGTTTTTTACGCTCAGAGGCCTGGCGGTGGAGGAGCGAATCCTGAGCCAGAAGCTCTTTACCTGGTTCAGTGTCGGCGAACTCGATGTTTCGATGGGCTTTCTGGCGGACCCGCTCAGTTCACTGATGCTCGTCTTCGTTACCCTGATCGGCTCACTCATTCATATTTATTCAATCGGCTATATGGCCGAAGACCGCAGTTTCGGCAAGTTTTTTGCCTACATGAATCTCTTTCTCGGCAGCATGCTCATCCTTGTTCTTGGAGACGGGCCGGTGGTCATGTTTGTCGGCTGGGAGGGCGTCGGACTCTGCTCATACCTGCTTATCAGTTACTACAGCGAAGACCGTGATAATGTCATCGCCGGAAACAAGGCGTTTATTGTCAATAGAATCGGAGATCTCGGATTTGTTCTGGGAATGTCTTTTCTCTTCTGGGGAATCGGGGCTGATGGATTTGACTTTCTCTCCCTGAGAGCCAATGCTCATAACCTGACACCTGCGCTTGGAATAACCGTCTGCCTGCTCCTTTTTGTCGGTGCCACAGGTAAGTCGGCCCAGATTCCCCTGTATGTCTGGCTTCCGGATGCCATGGCAGGCCCGACTCCGGTTTCCGCCCTGATACATGCCGCAACGATGGTCACCGCAGGCGTGTATATGGTGGCCCGTTTCAGTTTTGTCTATGCTCACGTTCCGGTTGCCGGGTCGGTCGTTGCCTGGGTCGGCATCAGTACCGCACTGCTGGCTGCGGTTTTTGCCATGTTCCAGCGTGATATCAAAAAGATCCTGGCCTATTCAACCGTATCCCAACTCGGTTATATGTTTGCAGGAGTGGGGGTTGCAGCCTATTCAGCCGGGATATTCCATGTCTTCACCCACGCATTTTTCAAGGCATTGCTGTTTCTTGGAGCCGGTTCCGTTATCTACGCGCTTCACCATCAGCAGGATATCTGGAAAATGGGCGGGCTCAAAGAAAAAATGCCGGTTACCTACAAGACCATGCTGGTCGGAGCGCTGGCGCTTGCCGGCTGTCCGCCGTTTTCCGGTTTTTTCAGCAAGGACGAGATACTTTACTCGGCACTGGCATCCGGTCACTATGGGATATGGCTTGTCGGCGTCGGCGTTGCTGGCCTGACTGCCTACTACACATTCAGGATGATATTTGTGGTGTTCCATGGAACACCACGTGACCGTGAGGCTTTTGATCATGCTCATGAGCCTCCAAAAATCATGACCGTGCCGCTTATCGTTCTGGCGGTGGGGGCGTTGTTTGCAGGATTTATGAATCTGCCGGGGATTTTCGGCGGTGATCTCGAGGTATCTCAGTGGCTGGCGCCAAGCCTTGTGGAGCACCATCCTCATACCTCATGGTTCGTTGAACTGCTGGCCGTGCTTATTTCCATTGCTGCCTTTGCCCTGGGATTCAGAGCCGCCTACCGGAAGTTCGGGGAAGGTGCCCAGGAGCCCTCCTACACAGGTTTTAAGCAGTTCGGCTATCGCAAGTTTTTCGTGGATGAAGTGTATCACTACGCTCTTGTCGTCCCCTACCAACTGGCAGGAAAGGTGATCAGTTATTTTATCGAGCCCTACATTACCGACGGGCCGATCAAGGTGGCTGCCTGGCTCTATAAAATGGCTGGGGTGGTTTTCAAATTTGTCCAGGTCGGCTATGTGAGGGTGTATGCCATCTACATGGTAATCGGGCTGAGCATTATGAGCTTGCTGCTTGCCCAGTCATTGAATCTGTAATGGAGTAATGATGTCTGATACGATCCTTTCTGTTATGATTTTTGCCCCGCTTCTGGCAGGGCTTACGCTCCTGCTTGTACCGGTTGGGAAAGAGGCGGCCAGGGGTGTTGGGCTCGTTGTTTCCGTGGCTGTGGTGCTGCTGAGCCTGAAGCTGTTTTTTTCATTCAGCGGCGCGACCGGAACCTTTGAGTTTATCCAGAAAGTAGTGTTGATTGATTCACTTGGCATCAGCTACAGCCTCGGCGTTGACGGCATCAGCCTGCTTGTGCTGATGGCTGCCGCTGCGTTGTTCCCGATGGTCTACCTTCTGTTCAAGTCAAAAGAGAAGGGGTACTACAGCAACCTGCTGATTGTACAGGGAGCGATGATCGGCGCCATCTGTGCAAGTGATATGGTTCTTTTCTATATCTTCTGGGAAGTGATGCTTTTACCGATCTTTTTTATGATCGGCTTTTACGGCGGTCCAAACAGGCTGTCGGCGACGCTGAAAATCACCATTTACACGATTGCAGGATCGCTGTTGATGCTCGGTTCAATAGCTTATCTGGGGGTTGCTTACCAGGCACAGACAGGCGAGTGGAGTTTTGAAATGGCAAAACTGACGCAGATGTCGCTTGCGGGCAATACAGCGACACTCGCCTTCATCGGATTCATGATCGCCTTTGCCATCAAGATTCCTCTTTTTCCCTTCCATACCTGGCTTCCGGATGCGTATACCGAGGCGCCTGTCGGAACCACCTTTGTCCTTTCAGCGATCATGGCCAAAATCGGCATCTATGGCGCCATTAGATTTGTCGTGCCGATTTTTGATGAAGGTATGCAGAACTATGCATTGATACTTGCCTATGCCGGCGTCATCGGCATGATTTACTGTGGAGTTACGGCGCTTGCCCAGAAGGATTTCAAGCGCATGCTGGCGTTTTCTTCGGCCTCACACATGGGAGTCATTGCCCTCGGTATTTTCTGTATGAATCTCCAGGCTTTGACAGGGACATTGTACCAGGTCGTCGCCCATGCCACCAGCACCGGGGTGCTCTTTCTGCTGCTGGGGATTATCGAAGAACGCATGGAAACCCGAAATATCGAGGATCTTGGCGGTATTGCCTACAAGGCGCCGGTCTTTGCGCTGTTTTTTGCGATCGCCATGCTTGCCTCGGTTGGTTTGCCGGGAACCAGCGGTTTTATCGGTGAGTTTTTGATTATCCTTGGAGCGGTCAAGTTTGATATCACCATCGCTGTTCTTGCCGGTACAGCGCTTGTTGTCGGGGTCTGTTACATGCTCTGGATGTTTCAGCGGGTTTTTTTCGAGAAAAACAATCAGAAAACCGCCATGTTCAAGGATTTGACGCTGATAGAAACCCTGACCATTCTACCGGTTATCATTCTCATTATCTTTATGGGTATTTTCCCGCAGCCGTTCATCCAGAAAATCACCCCAGCTGCCCAGCGCCAGATCGCGCAGTATCAGCAGCAGGCATCTAGTGGCACGGTCGCAGAGCTGACGGGAAAGGGTGCGCCGCAAATCTCATATAACCAGGAAAAGGATTGATCTCGGGTGATCTATTATGCATGATTTAATGGTGATAATTCCACTCATTGTCGTTGGTGCTGGGGCGATCCTGCTGATGCTGCTGGCGTCTTTTCGAACCCTTTCAAAGGAAGCACTGTCCATACTGACCATGGGAATCTTCGGGTTTGCTTTTTTCGTCCAGCTCGCAGTCTCCAACAGCGGCGATATTACCCCGTTTAACGACATCTTCAATGGCATGATGGTGGCCAACACCTTTACTAAAGTTGCCGGTCTGATCGTGCTTGCCTGCGGTTTCTTCTCAACAATAACTGCGCAGAGCTACTTCACCCAGAATAAGGAATTTGTGCTGGAGTTCTACTCGCTGATGCTGTTTGCGGTCTGCGGCATGCTTCTTTTGACGCTGGCTGCAGAGCTCATGACCGTTTTTATCGCTATCGAGATCATGTCCCTGGCCGTCTACACGCTTGTTGGCTATGACAGGAAAAGCGTCATCCGTTCAGAAGCTGTATTAAAATATTTGATGCTCGGCGCCTTTGCCGGGGCATTTTTTGTAATGGGCACCGTGTTTATCTACGCCGGAGCGAAAAGCACGACATTTGGCACGATTGCCGGCGCCATAGCAGAGAACGGAATAGTCGGCAGCCCGGCGATGGTGGTTGGCACATTTTTCATCCTTGTCGCACTGTTCTTCAAGGCGGCTGCTTTTCCCTTTCATGCCTGGGTTGTCGATGTCTATGACGGTGCACCCATGCCGATTACCGGTTTTATGGCCACTGCTGTGAAGACCGCTGTTTTCGCCGTTCTTGTTAATTTTCTGGTAATGAACAGCGAACTGAGGGATTCCTGGATCACCTTTCTCTTTTATATATCGGTCATTACGATGCTTGCCGGCAACCTGATCGCGCTTGGCCAGGATAACCTTAAACGAATGCTGGCCGCCTCGGGTATTGTCCATACCGGCTATCTCATCATTGCCGTTGCCGCGGTAAATGCAAAAGAGTTTACCGGAGGGGCGATTCTTTTCTATCTTGCCGCATATGCGGTCTCCACCCTCGGGCTGTTTGCGGCGCTCACCTACCTTGGAGGAAAAGAGGAGAAAAGAGTTTCTTTTGATGATTTCAAGGGTCTTGCCAAGGTTCGACCCTATTCCGCCGCAGCAATAGCAATCTTCCTGCTTTCCATGGCGGGAATACCGCCGACAGCAGGGTTCATGGGAAAGTTTTATGTTATTACCTCGGCCATCGAGGCAGACCTCATCTTTCTCGCTGTTTTTGGTATTTTCAGCAGTATCCTCTCCATGTGGTATTACCTGAGGCTTATTATCGTGATGTACTTCAGAGAACCCGAAGATCAGTTTGAAATAGCTGGAATGACCTTTGCTCCAATCAGCACGATTATTCTTGCATTTTCGGTATTCGCCATGAGCTTTTTCCCGGTCGTTCTCTAGGGGCTCCGAAGATATGGGAGGAACGGGTGTTGATTTGTATTATTAAAGAGGAGCCATAAATGGTCAAAGTAAAAGATATACTGGCGGAAAAAGGAACACGGGTTGTCACCACAGATACGGATAACCTGCTTGTTGACGTCATGTCGCTCTTTTTCGCCAACCGCATAGGATCGCTGGTCGTCGTAGATAAACATGATACAATCCTCGGTATCGTTGCGCCCAATGATGTGCTCAAGGCAGTTCACAGCCATCCGGAAGGCATCTCGGGCATCAAGGTGAGCGAGGTGATGACAGAAGATGTGATTGTCGGCATGCCGGATGATGGTGTTGATGAGTTGATGGCGACCATGACCGAGAAGAGGATCCGGCATATTCCGATTATCGAGGACGGCAGGCTTGCCGGTCTGGTATCGATTGGTGATGCTGTCAAGGCGCTGCTCACCGTCCAGGATGTTGAAATTGGTCACCTGAAGGAATTTATCGAGGGCAAGTATCCGGCCTGATGCTCATTCCTCGATTATCGAGTCCAGGGCTTCATGTGTTTTTTTTGTATTCCAGTTTCGATATCCCAGTGAACGAAAAACGGCTCTGCCCTCTTTGTCGATGATAAAAGCTGCCGGAATCCCGAATACCGAGAACTTCTGAGCAACCTCTCCCTCGCTGTCGAGAAGCACGCTGAAAGAGTAGTTGTTGCGACGGATGAAAGACTCGACCTGCCCTTCTGCTTCACCCATGTTGATCATCAGGATTTTTAAGCTTTTTTCCCGGTAGTTCTGTCTCAACCCCTCGATGGAAGGCATCTCCTTCCTGCACGAGCTTCACCATGTCGCCCAGTATCCAAGCAACACTGGTGAACCGCGATAGTCGCTCAAGCGGACAAGCTCCCCTTCCAGGCTGGAGAGTGAAAAATCTGGAACCGGATAACGGTTGTCTCGTGGCTGCAGTTCCAGGGCTGACTCAGCAAGAGAAGCCAAAAACGGCTGAACCTTGCTCTGCCAGACAAAACTCAAGGGAACCAGCAGGAGTATCAGTGCGAGTATTGATCTCTTTTTCATTGCCGTTTTCCGCAGAATTAAAAGGTATAAACAACAGAGTAATTGGCAGAGAGTCGGTAGGTCATATCAGTACCGGCAGGTGTCAATCGTTTCACGTCCCAGCCGAATTGGAGTGTTTCAACAGACCTGGCCTGGCTAAGCCTGCTCCTGACTGTAACGGAGGGAGAAAATTCCAGCAGGAAGGCGGGGCTCAGTCCATGGCGGCTTGATGTTCAGGAGTAGAGCCAGAGAAAGAATACCGGGATGAGCAGCCCCGCACCTGCTAACCACGCCCCCCGTCCGCTGATACCTTTCTTGCCTCGTAACACGAAAAGCCCGGTAATAGCCAGGATGCCAAGGGCAATCGCATAGAGATCAGCGAACCATGTCCACCATTTTTTGGCGTGATTGAGGTGGAGGAAATTTGCCTCGTAGAGTACGGGCCGCTTGTTGGATTTTTCCTGAGACACCAGCCCGCTATCGATATCGATCGTGATGTTGTTGTTGACCACAAAAATCTTCAGTGTAGAGTCGTCAACCCGGAAAATGTTTTTCAGGGGTGAAGTCTCGCCAAGCGCACCCAGAACTGTCAGGGCAAGACCATTGTTGTCGGTCCTGTCAACACCCGAAAGATCGATCTGACTGCTCAGGTGTTCGATTTTATAGGTTGGATTCCAATCGTGTATATGGTTGACGGCTACCCCTGAGACAACATAAAGAATTGTTAAGCCGAAACAGAGGTAGCCAAGATCGCGGTGAATGATGTTATTCAAGGTTCGCAACTTCATCGGGCGGCGCTCGCTACTATTCTTGTACCTCGGCACCCAGGCCGACAAGTCTGATCATTCGCTCATCTTTCACCGTGGATGGATCGAACGGCTGTCCCTTTTCTTCAGCCAGATGCCGCATGTATTGAATCATCTGCTCCCTGGAGAGTTTCAGCTCTTCAACAATTCCCTCGACGGCAGCCATTCGACCGGATGCGCTCATCGGAAAGACAATTTCTCCATCGGTGACCTTTACCTGGATCTTCTCTCCCTGGCGATCTCCGGCGACATAGACCCAGCAGCCTCTTTTGGCACAGACCTCAAGAATCATCCCTTCGACTCGCACGGTTTTGCCAATAAAGGCGTCGGGGTTATCAAGAATTGCCGACACCGCGGTGACTTCCTGGGTTTGGACGCCATTACCGTATGTTTTTGCGGCTGCATTGCTGGCGGTGAACATGAGGACAAGCAGCGTGAAGAGTAAAATAGTTTGTTTCATCAATTTCTCCTGAGTGTCTGGTGGGTTTTTAAAAGCAGAGAAAACAGCAAAATGTACCGCGCAGATTGTATACCACAAAGTACTAGTGAAGGCGAGCAGATAATTAAAGGGCTAGACGTGAACGCTGGGAGGAGAAAAGGGATGCGCCAGTTTTCGAAGGATTTTTTCTGTTCTTCTGATTCAGACAAGCCCCATGCTGATCCGCTGACAGAGAATGGAGATATGTCTGTCCTTCCAATCAGTGATCAGCAGACAGCCGGCTGACAAACTGCCGGGCAGGCCGTCCACTGATGAGGCCCTGATAACCTTACTTTTTATTTTTTTTATCTTTCTTTTTATCTTTCTTTTTTTTCCCTTTCTTCTTTTTAGATTCAGCGCCCTTCTTTTTCTCTTTTTCTTTCTTGGATTTTTTGTCTTTTTTCTTTTTGTCTTTTTTTAATTCCTTGGTCACAGACTTGTCCTCCTTCGGTTTACGTTTTTGTTTCCTTGTTTTTTTCTCCTCCATCGGAGGTGGCGGGAAGATAGCCAGACCGAGTTTGCGGAACCTTTTGATTATATAGCGGACCTGGCCAAGAGTCAGTCCCGTTTTTGTACTTGCTTCCCTGTGGGTTAAACCACTATCAATTATCAGTAATGTGTTGGCCCGACGGCTGTGCAGCTCGTTCTCACTTTGAGCGATTCGCTTACATTCCGCACGTTGTGTAGCAGAGAGCAGGGAAGAACCAGACGTTTCTTTCGCCATATCGGCCTCCTGGGCAGCGGTGGAATTGGAGAGAAAAACAATAATTATAAAAACAAGATACCATGATATGAGGAAAAGGCAAACTGGACCGGGCCAACTTTCCTGCGGATATTTTTTTCGTTTAATGCTAGTCTTGCAGCCAATACGCAGCGGAGCCTGGCGGCTGCTTTCAGTGGTGTCGAGTGTTCCCCTGACAGTTACATTTTTAACACTATCATCCCAGAATGAGAGTTGACATATGAGTGCTGTTGTTTCACAATTATACCGGCGTCTTGAGGAGAGAAGTGAGTTCTGTTTCAACGTTGAATCATCACGTCAATTGACGCAGGCTGAGCATGATTGTCTGCGTCTTATCCTGGCCGACGGATTCCTGATTGACAGTGTGGTGAACACCCCGTTTCTTTCCGGTGAGCAAGTTGTTGAAGTCGGCCCGAGGCTTAATTTTGCCACTGCCTGGTCATCGAACCTGGTTTCAATATGTCAGGCAACGGGGCTTGCCTGTATTACCCGTGTAGAGCGTTCCAGGAGATATCTCGTACCTGAAGATGAAGATATAGAATCTTTTGTCGAAGCTCATCATGATCGCATGACCGAGTGCCAATATCGTCAAGTGTTGAAGAGTTTTGAGACCGGAGTGGAGCCTGAACCGGTCTATGAAGTCGATCTGATTTCAGGCGGCCCTGATGCGCTGGCGACGATTCCGGGTATCTCGATGGATGAGTGGGACCGCACATTTTACTATGACTATTTTGTCACAAGACATAAGCGCAATCCGACCATTGTTGAGATTATGGACCTCAATAATGCCAATTCTGAGCACTCACGGCATGGCTTTTTTAAAGGCAAGCAGGTCATCGATGGTGTCGAACAGGAAAAAACACTTTTTGACCTGGTCTCAGATACCCTGGAGGCACATCCGGATGGCTCGATTATTGCCTTCAAAGATAATTCAAGCGCTATCCAGGGGTACCAGATCCAGACGATCGTCCCTCAAAAGCCTGGCAAACCATCTCCGTTCATCTCAGCCCGGACCACCTACCATCCGCTGCTCACCGTTGAAACCCATAATTTCCCCACCGGAGTGGCCCCTTTCCCGGGTGCTGAGACGGGCACCGGCGGTCGTATCCGAGACGTCCTGGGAACGGGGCGGGGTGCCTTTGTCATTACTGGTACTGCCGGCTATTGCGTGGGGAATTTGAATATACCTGGTTACCCGCTGAAATGGGAGGGTGAAAGCAGCCAGCCGGATAACCTGGCGACCCCGCTCGAAATTGAGATAGAGGCCAGTAACGGCGCCTCAGACTATGGCAATAAATTCGGTGAACCCCTGATCCAGGGATTCACCCGTTCATTTGACCTGCGGCTGGAAAACGGCGAACGCTGGGCCTATCTGAAGCCGATCATGTTTACCGGCGGTCTCGGCCAGATCGATGGTCGGTTGACCGATAAAAAGCCGGAAAAAAAAGGAATGCTGATTATCCAGGTGGGCGGTCCCGCCTATCGGGTCGGATTTGGCGGCGGCGCGGCCTCAAGCATGCTCCAGGGGGAGAATGCCTCCGATCTTGACTTCGATGCGGTGCAGCGCGGTGATGCTGAAATGGAGCAGAAAATGAGCCGGGTGGTCAGGGCCTGCAATGAGATGGGCGCTCAGAGCCTGGTCGATGTCATCCATGATCAGGGAGCAGGCGGCCCTGCCAACGTCCTGAAGGAACTGGTCGAACGTTCCGGCGGACGTGTCGAGATACGCAATATACGCGTCGGCGATCCCACCATGTCCGTTTTGGAAATCTACGTGGCGGAATACCAGGAGCGGGCCGGATTCTTGATTCGCCCTGAAAATATAGATGAATTTAAAGCCATCTGCGAGCGGGAAAAAGTCGGCTGCGAGGTCCTGGGAGAAGTGACCGGTGACCTGCGTTTCGTGGTGCATGACAGTCTGGACGACACGACCCCGGTTGATATAGAGATTGACACACTGCTTGGCTCCATACCACAGAAAACATTTGAAGACAGGCGGATCAAAGCGTACCTGAAACCGCTGGCGCTGCCGTCTGGCCTGAGTGTAAAAGATGCGCTGTATGATGTCCTGCGCCTTGTCTCGGTGGGATCAAAACGGTTTCTGACCAGCAAGGTCGATCGGGCAGTTACCGGTTTGATCGCCCAGCAGCAATGCTGTGGGCCGCTGCAGCTCACGGTGGCCGACGTGGCGGTCGCAGCCCAGAGCCATTTCGGGCTGACGGGGATGGCGACTGCACTCGGTGAGCAGTCGATTAAGATGCTCGTTGATCCTGGCGCCGGAGCACGCATGGCCGTCGGTGAGGCGCTTACCAATCTGAGTTCTGCAGTCGTGGAAGACCTGGAGCGCATCAAGTGCTCGGCCAACTGGATGTGGGCTCCGAAGTTGCCGGGTGAGGGAGCCGCAATCCGTGACGCAGCAGTCGCCATGCGGGATGTGATGGTGCAGCTGGGTATAGCCGTCGACGGGGGAAAAGACAGTCTTTCCATGGCAACGATGGTCGGCGGGGAAACGGTTAAATCACCCCGGGAGCTGGTCATTTCTCTCTATGCGCCGATGCCGGATATAACGAGAAAAATCACCCCGGACATCAAGGATCCCGAATCAGACCTGCTCTTTATCGATCTTTCCGGCGGTAAAAACCGTCTGGGCGGTTCGGCACTTGCCCAGGTTTACTCCCAGATCGGTGACTGTTCAGCGGACATGGATGATCCGGATCTGCTCAGACGCGGATTTATTGCGATCCAGGACCTTATAGTAAAAGGGCTTGTCCGGGCCGGTCATGACCGTTCGGACGGCGGCCTTGTGACAACCCTTCTGGAGATGGCCTTCAGCGGCAATTGCGGGCTCAGGATTAATCTGCACGGAGCAGAGTCAGCTGTTGAGAAACTGTTTTCGGAGGAGCTCGGCTATGTTGTCGAATGTTCATCTGAAAAAAGTGATGAGGTACTGTCGCTGCTGTCGGCAGCAGATGTTCCGGTCCTCAGGATCGGTTCAGGCTCGCTCGAACACCGGATTACTATCAATTATAACGGAGAGCCGGTACTCGACGAGTCAATGGCTCTTTTACGGCAGTGGTGGGAAGAGACAAGCTATCAGCTTGATCGATTGCAGACGAAAGCGATTTGTGCTGAGGACGAGAAAGAAAATATCTTCGAACGCACGGGCCCCCGCTACCATTTGAGCTTTGAGCCGCACCCCACTTCAGCGGACGTGCTGCAGAAAGAAACGAAGCCGAGGGTCGCGATCCTTCGCGACGAGGGGTCGAATTCAGACAGGGAGATGAGTTCAGCGTTCTTCTCCGCAGGATTTGAGCCCTGGGATATCTGCATGAACGACCTGCTGCAGGAGCGCGTAAGCCTTGATGATTTTCACGGACTGGCGGCCGTCGGCGGCTTTTCCTATGGTGATGTTCCCGAGTCCGCAAAAGGCTGGGCGGCGACCATTCTGTTCAACGATATGCTCAGAAAGCAGTTTGACGCTTTTTATCAGCGGCCGGACACCTTTTCACTCGGCATCTGCAACGGCTGCCAGCTGTTCGGACTGATCGGCTGGGTGCCCTGGCAGAACATCGAACCTGAACGGCAACCACGGTTCGTTCGCAACATTTCCGCCCGGTTCGAGTCTCGATGGACGACGGTCAGGGTAGGAAAAAGCCCGGCAATGATGCTTGGGGGCATGGAGGGGTTGGTTTTTGGCATTCATGTTGACCATGGTGAGGGACGGCTTTATTTCCCGGATCCAGCACTGCGCGACCAGATTCTGGAGCAGCAGTTGACCCCGCTCTCCTATGTCGATGATGATGGCCTGCCGACCGAATCGTATCCGTTCAACCCCAATGGTTCGCCTGAAGGGCTCGCCGGGCTCTGTTCGCCGGACGGCAGGCACCTGGCGCTGATGCCTCACCCGGAGCGGGCGTTTCTCCCCTGGCAGGCCCACTGGCTGCCCGAGGAGATGAAACATCTCCAGGTCAGTCCCTGGATGAAAATGTTTCAAAATGCCTATGATTGGTGCATGGAGCAGAGGTAATATTCGCTGGGGTCGGATATGGAAGTATCATGAGCAGCTCGCGTAAGGTTTGACTTTCCTGAGGTCTGACGAAAGAGAAAACAGCACAATAGCCAAAGAGGAGGAATTACGGTGAAGACCGCCTCGTATCTGGTAATTGTCCGGCTTTTTCTTTTCCTGCCGCTCACAGCAATGTTGAGTTATGCAGCAGACAGTGAGGGAAGTAAAGATCATCTGAGGCTCAAGCGTTACGAAGGTTCGGAGATAGTAAAATATGATCATCGGGATTACGACAGTCTCGTCATACCGCTCGGTAACGTTTCCATTTCGCAGATGCTCAGAGGGCCCCGGGAAGTTTAGCTGGTGGAGGATACCCCAGGGAAACAGGTGATGAAGTTCTGTTGCTATTTCCTGGCATGCACAAAGATCAGCAAAGGAACTCCGGAAAATTATTCCACTGGTTTTTAAGGTAGGGAGACTGAGGTCATGAGAAGGATTTTTTATCTGTGCTGTCTATTGTTTTTTGTTGTTTTGGCAGACGTGCATACAGGTGAGTGCTCGCAGAACCAGAAAAATATTGACCCATGCAGTCTGGTTGCATCAGAAAAGCTGATTGCAATTTTTCCAACCCTGTTAAAAGCAGAAAAACAGTCAGTTGGCCAGGAAACTGTCTGCAACTATCTCGATAACATGGGTATCCCGGCACTGGTTATAGCGGTGAGCAAGAGCGTCACCACTGTCCGTGAAACCTTGTCCATACTTGGCCCTAATTACGTGATAGAGAATATTGACGGGCTCGGGGATGAGGCGGCCATTGCCATTCAGCAGGCAAACCAGAAATTTGGATTGAAAGAGGGAATAGCGGCCCTGCATGTTAAAAAGGGATCCCTTTCCCTGAATTTCTCCTTCTTTCGCATCAATCTGATACCCGCTGATGATGAGTTTAGTAAAATCAAAACCTTGGCAGCGGAAATGATAGGGAAATTATAATTCTAAATATCCACCATTATCTCTGTCTGGGCAGCGGCAAACTTCCAATCCAATTCCAGCAGCCTGGTTTATCAGGATTTCAACTTTCTTTCTTCTTCCTTGTCGCGCATGATCTTCAGGATCGTCCTGTCGGTCTGTATCATGCCGTCGTGGCTGAGGGTACCCATATTCCTGATAGTCTGTTCCGTTGACAACCCGATAATTCCATCGGTGTCCTGCACATTGATACCCTGCAGTGAGAACAGGGCCGCCTGAACGGCAGCTCCTGCCGCGGTATTGAGCTTCAGGGCGCATCCCGCCTTTGCACCGTCGCAGATAACTCCGGCGAGATCTTCCATGATATTCTTTATTGCTCCGGTTATATGCTTTATATCACCACCGACAAGGTAGGTGATTCCTGCGGTGGCCCCTGCTCCGGCGGCAACCGAACATCCGCATACTGCGGAAAGCCTTCCTGTGTGAGCTTTAACATAGGCAGTAACGATATGGCTGAGACCAATGGCTTTTAAGACGGTGACTTCATCCTGGTCAACAAAATCCTTGATCGCCCAGATTGGCAGAATTGCGGTGAGGCCGTGATTCCCGCTTCCTGCAGAACTCATGGCGGGGAGGTTGACGCCGCTCATCCGGGCGTCTGCTGCGGCAGAGGTGAGAATACGTGCGGAGCTTGACATGTCTTTTGTCAGAAGTTTCTGCTTGAGCTGCCGATCGATTGCTTTGCCGATTCCCAGCCCGCTGCCGTATTTAAGCCCGTGTTCGGCCAGCCTGACGTTATAGTCGACGCCCTTTTTCAGATAGGCGAGGTCATCATCGTCAATATCATCAAGGAGTTCGTAGATGTCGTCAAGGGTCAACCCCATGAGCCACTCTTCGAGCAGTGCAACGGCTGACTTGCCCTGTTGCCGTGCGCTTATGGAAATAAGGGGTGAGTCTTCAACCGGCTGGCCATTGAGGCTGAGAGCGACAATATTGTTGTGAAGCTCCTTGACTTCAGATTCTGCCCGATCCTGTCCGCTGGTTATGATCGTTTTGATATGGAGTCCGGTTTTTTCAAGCAGGTGAACGACAACCTTTTTCTCTTTCAGCAGCGCTTTTGCTTTCAGAAGAGCAGGCTCATCAAGCGTATCGAGAACCTCGAGCCCGCGGCAGGGATCACCTCCGAAGGCACCGACAGCTGAGGCTGTGTCGAGCCCGGTCATTCCCCCGGTAGAGGGTATGATAACCGCCATTCCGTTCTTGTAAATATTGGGGTCGACCCAGACTTCAATATGATCAATTGTTCCCGCCGGCAGCAGTGAAGCGGCTGCAGCGGCTCCAAGCGCGATGGCGACAGGCTCTGTACAGCCAAGGGCCGGAGTCACTTCCAGCTGCAGGATGTCTTTCACGGTGAATGGCATCAACATCTCCAATTTGTGACCGGGGAGGGCGAACCGGGCTAGCCGATTGTCGCAATTGCCTCAATTTCGACGCTGGCTCCGAGCGGCAGTGCTGCTACCTGTATGGTCGCCCGGGCTGGGGGAGCTTCGCTGAAAAAGGCGCCGTAGGCAGCGTTAACCTCCTGGAAATTAGCCAGGTCGGTTAAGAAAATGGTGGTTTTTACAATATTGTCCAAACCGGTCCCTGCCTCCCTGGCAATTGCCTCGATACTTTTCATTATCAGTGTTGTCTGTTCGCCGATTGACCCGTCGAGCAATTTTCCTGTCGTCGTGTCGATGGGCAGCT